>NZ_JBIRUZ010000006.1:206827-542023 GCF_044386545.1 Streptomyces sp. NPDC020489 | reverse complement strand
AACAGCCCCATGCCCATGGTCACGGGTGTGGTGCGGCTGAAACAGTTTCATAGTGTTTCGGTGGTCATAGCGTGAGGGAAACGCCCGGTTACATTCCGAACCCGGAAGCTAAGCCTCACAGCGCCGATGGTACTGCAGGGGGGACCCTGTGGGAGAGTAGGACACCGCCGAACAAATATTAAGAAAAGCCCCGTACCGGGTATCCGGTACGGGGCTTTTTCTATTTCAGGGGGATGGCCCACCACAGACTGCGCAGGGGCCGGGCATCCGGCCGCGGGGTTATATGAGGTGAGGGGGTCGGTACCCGGGTACTACCGTGATCGGTATGAGTGACTCGAACCCCCTCCCGTACGTCGTCCGGCCCATACGTGCCGACGAGTGGCCCGCCGTGAAGGAGCTGCGGCTCGTCGCGCTCCAGGACCCGGCCGCGCCGGTCGCCTTCCTGGAGACGTACGAGAAGGCGCTGACCCATCCGGAGTCCTTCTGGCGGGAGCGGGCCGCGGGGGCGGCCGAGGACACCGGTGGGGTACGGCAGTTCGTGGCCGAGGCCGCGGACGGGAGCTGGGTCGGGTCCGTGACCGTGCTGATCGAGGAGGCCGGCACGAAGGACTGGGCCGGGTTTCCCGTCGAGCGGGACCAGGGGCATCTGGTCGGGGTGTTCGTACGGCCCGAGTGGCGGGGCGGCGGGGTGAGCCGGGATCTCTTCGCGGCCGCCCTGCAGTGGGCGTGGGGGCGCGGCGTCGAGGTGGTGCGGCTCATCGTGCACGAGCGCAATCCGCGCGCCCAGGCGTTCTACCGCAAGGCGGGGTTCGTGCCGAGCGGGAAGGTCGTGCCGTTGGACGAGGAGACGGAGCTGGAGTTCCTGCTGGAGCGGGGCTGAGCGGCAAGCGGGTCCTGTCAGACCGGGAGTTCGTCGTGCGGCCAGCGGGCCCTTGCCTGTTCCCTTGACCGGAGCAGTGCCAGGGTCGGCAGGCCCCGGTCCGCTCCGGTGGCCAGCAGCTCCGGGAGCTGGGGGAGCGGGGCCACGGCGGCGACGTCGTCGAGGACGAGCGTCAGTGGTGGGTCGAGGCGACCGGAGGATGACCGTTCGGCCATGTGCCGGCCACGCTCGACCACGCTGGCGACGAGGGCCGTCAGGAGGGGCATGGCGCCCGGGTTTGTCCTGGGGTCCTCGATGGATTCCCCCACGACGTAAAGCGTGCCCCCTTCGTGGACGAAGGAATCCAAGGCAAGGGCATCAGTTCGGTTGGGAGTGCACGCCTCACGGATGTTGACCGTGAAGAGGGCGGCGAGCGCTCGTCCGGTCAGTTCCTGGGCGATGTCCCGGCGTTCGGGGTGCGCGGTGAGCGCGGCCTCGAGCTCTCCGGCCGAACCGGGGGCCGCCTTGGGGTTGGTGCGCAGGATGCGGACCGCGTCCTGGATCTGGGTGCCCTGGGCCCAGCGGTGGACGTGGCGGATGGTGCGGCCGTCGACGGCGGCGGCGTGCAGGCAGCTGCGCAGGAGCGTTTCGGCCACGTCGGCCACGGCCTGGTCGATCTTCGCGGTGGGCCGGACCGGGGAGAGCAGGGCGCCCGCCCTCGCGGCCGCCGTCCCCTTGTCCTCGCAGCCCGCGGTGGGGGACCAGTGGAGGCGGGCCGGGGTGTCGCACAGGTGGGCGGGGTCGTAGAGGTGGACCGGGCCCAGCTTGCTGCGGGGGTCCTTGGTGTCGGACCAGACGGCCGGGTTCGAGGTGACGACGAGGATGGCGCCCTCGGCGTCGCGTACCGCCTGGGTGGCGGTGGCCTGACGGCGGTCCCGCGGGGCGACCAGGACCTTCTCCACCCGTGCGGGCAGCGCCGGTTCCGGCAACGGGGGCTCCGGTTCCACCCTGGGGACGGGCACCTCGTGCAGCGCGACCGTCTCGGTGACCGGCTCCGGGGGTGCGGGGGCCCGCGTCACGAGCGGGGGCTGCTGTGCGACCGGCGACTGCTCCGCGACCGGCGTCGCCTGGAGGGTCGGGGTTTCCTGGAGGGTCGGTGCCGCCCTCCGGGCCCGTCGGACCGCCTTCCAGCGGGCCCAGGTGCCGAGGACGAACACGGCGAGGACGATCAGCACCAGCAGCTGGCCGATGAACAGCCCCCAGAACAGCCCGTACCCGGACAGGGTGTCCGCCGGGGTCTCGGGCCAGGCGCCCTGAATGTCGCGCGGTTGCACGACGAGGTGGCGCATGGCCAGGGGCGTACGGGTGAAGGTGACGCCCGGGGGCCAGTGGCCGTGGGCGAACACGCCTGCGAGGCCCGTGGCCGACCAGACCAGACCGGTCATGCCGATGAGGAAGGCGAGTATCCCGACCAACAGCCCGTCGGGGATGCCGCCCTGGCCCTCGTGCCGGTGGTCGTCCGGTCTCACCATTACCCGTCCTCCCCGCCTACGCCACCGTCGACTCGGAGTCGCCCATGTGCTGCTCCACGAAGGCCGCCGCCCGCTCCTCCGCCTCCAGCTCGGCGGCGCGCAGGGCGTCGTCCGCGAGGTCGCTGGAGGACTCGGTCATCGCACGGTCGGTGAAGACCAGCGGGCGTTCGGTCTCGGTGATGAGGTGCTTGACCACCTGGACGTTGCCGTTGACGTCCCAGACGGCGATGCCGGGGGTCAGCGACGGGATGATCTCCACCGCCCAGCGGGGCAGGCCGAGCACCCGGCCCGTCATCCTCGCCTCGTCCGCCTTCTGGGCGTAGATCGTCCGGGTGGAGGCCATCTTCAGGATCGCCGCCGCCTCCTTGGCCGCCGCCCCGTCCACCACGTCGGACAGGTGGTGGACGACCGCCACGAAGGACAGGCCGAGCCGGCGGCCGAACTTCAGCAGCCGCTGGAACAGCTGGGCCACGAAGGGGCTGTTGATGATGTGCCAGGCCTCCTCGACCAGGAAGATGCGCTTCTTCCGGTCGGGGCGGATCCAGGTGTGCTCCAGCCACACGCCGACGATCGCCATCAGGATGGGCATGGCGATGGAGTTGCGGTCGATGTGTGACAGGTCGAAGACGATCAGCGGGGCGTCCAGGTCGATGCCGACCGTCGTCGGGCCGTCGAACATGCCGCGCAGGTCACCGTCGACCAACCGGTCCAGGACCAGGGCGACATCGAGGCCCCAGGCCCGCACGTCCTCTATGTCGACGTTCATCGCCTCGGCCGACTCCGGCTCGGGGTGGCGCAGTTGCTCGACGATGTCCGTGAGGATCGGCTGGCGTTCGACGATGGTCTCGTTGACGTAGGCGTGCGCGACCTTCAGGGCGAAGCCGGAGCGCTCGTCGAGGCCGTGGCCGAGGGCGACCTCGATGATGGTCCGGAGCAGGGCCAACTGCCCGGTCGTGGTGATCGCCGGGTCGAGCGGGTTGAGCCGGATGCCCATGTCCAGGGCGGCCATCGGGTCCAGGCGGATGGGAGTTATCCCCAACTCCTGCGCGATGAGGTTCCATTCGCCGACGCCGTCCTCGCCCTGGGCGTCGAGGACGACGACCTGGCGGTCGCGGAACCGCAACTGCCGCAGGACGTACGTCTTCTCCAGCGCCGACTTGCCGTTGCCGGACTCGCCGAGGACCAGCCAGTGGGGTGCGGGGAGCTGTTGGCCGTAGAGCTGGAAGGGGTCGTAGATGTAGCCCTTGCCGGAGTACACCTCGCGGCCGATGATGACGCCCGAGTCGCCCAGCCCCGGGGCGGCCGTGGGCAGGTAGACCGCCTGGGCCTGGCCGGTGGAGGTGCGGACGGGCAGGCGGGTGGTCTCGACCTTGCCGAACAGGAAGGACGTGAAGGCGTCGGTGAGGACGGACAGCGGATCCCGCATCAGCGACTCAGCCCCTACCTTCGGATTCCGGTGGCGAACGGCAGTGTGTTCACGAAGGCGCGGTGGTGCTCGCGGTCGCACCACTCCAGCTTCAGGTACGACTTTCCGGCCGAGGCCCGGATGGTCCGCTTGTCGCGGGCCAGGGCCTCGGGGTTGCGGGAGGAGACGGTGATGTAGCCGACGAGGTTGACCCCTGCCGCGCCGCTGGCCAGGTCCTCACCGCGCTGGTCCAGACGGTTGTGGGAGGCGACGTCACGGGGGTCGACGGTGCGGTTCATCTTGGCGGCGCGGGACGCCTCCGCCTCGTCGTTGGTCTTCTCGGTCAGCATGCGCTCGATGGCGACCTCGGTGGGTTCGAGGTCCATCGTCACGGCGACCGTACGGATCACGTCCGGCGTGTGGACCAGCAGGGGAGCCAGGAAGTTGACACCGACGGGGGTCATCGGCCACTCCTTCACCCACGCGGTGGCGTGGCACCAGGGCGCGCGGGTCGAGGACTCGCGGGTCTTGGCCTGGAGGTACGTCGGCTCCATCGCGTCCAGCTCGGCCGGCCAGGCGTTGCGCCGGGTCATCGCCTGGATGTGGTCGATGGGGTGGTCCGGGTCGTACATGGAGTGGATGAGCGAGGCGAGCCGGCCCTGACCGAGCGGCTGGCGCACGCGGATGTCGGCCTCCTGAAGGCGCGAGCAGATGTCGGTCAGCTCACGCGCCATCACGACCGCGAGCCCCGCGTCCCGGTCCAGCTTGCGGCCGGCCGTGGGGCGGGCCGCGCGGGCCATGGCGTGCGCCTCGGCGGACAGCTCGCGGGTGAAGTGCATACAGGCGACGAGGTACGCGCGGTGCTGCTCGCTGCTCGTCGACACCATGGACTGCAACTGGTCGTACGACTGCTGCAACCAGCCCGGTGCCTTGTCGTCCCCGCGGACGGCGACGTCCTTGGCGTGGGCGTCGGGGTCGGCGGGCAGGGTGCGGGCGAGCATCTGGAGGCGGGTGACGAAGCCGTCGCCGTTGGCCACGTGCTTGAGCAGCGTGCCGAAGCGGTCGACGAGGGCTTCCTGGTCCTCGGAGTCGCGCAGGCCGACGCCGGGGCCCTCGATCTCGATGGCGGCGGTGACGGTCCTGCGGTCCGCGTGCAGCAGTACGGCGATCTCGTCCGGGCCGAAGGGCGCGGCGAGCCAGGTGATCCGGCCGATGCCCGGGGGCGGGCCGACCTCGACCTCGCGGCCGTCGACACGGATGCCGGCCTCCATGACGCTGGAGCGGTAGGTGGCGCCGCGGCGCAGGGACCGCTTGTAACTGCGGTTGATCTCGAACCACTTGTAGAACGTGCGGTGCTTGTAGGGCACGTAGACCGCCATCAGGGCGATCAGCGGGAAGCCCATGAGGAGCACGATGCGCAGGGCCAGGAAGGGGACGAGGAGCCCGCACATCATGCCGAGGAACGCGCCGACGATGATGAGCGCGATCTCGCCGGTCTCACGGTTGCGGCCGACGATCGCGTTCGGCCGGGCGCGGCCGATGAGATAGGTACGGCGGGGTGTGACCGCGTGGGACATATGGGCTGCGTGGGAATCAGCCGTCAACGCCCGTCACCTCCTGTGCGGTTGTTGCGGTTGTTGCTGGCGTGCGGGGTGTTCACCGCGCTGCTCGAACGGGGCTGGGGTGCGGCGGAGGGGACAGATCCGCCGCCGCCACCTGAGCCGCGGGTGCTGTGGGCGGCCACGCCGCCGGAGGCGGGGTTGGAGGGGCGGGGGCCGCTGCCGGCGGACGGGCCGCCGTTGTTGTCGGCGCGGGTGCTGTGGGTCTTGATGCCCTGGGCGACGAGGGTCGCCGGGGAGCTGATGACGGCGGCCGCCTTTCCTTCCGCGCCCTGCATGATGCGGTTGTTGCGGGAGCCGGCGATCTCGTCGCCGAAGCCGGGGACGAAGCGGTAGATCATCGCGCTGGCGAAGATGGCGAGCAGGATGATGGCGAGGCCGGAGACCACGGCGGAGAACGCGTCGGGGCCGTCGTCGGCGGACAGCGCGCCGGCCAGCCCGAGGACGATCACGATGACCGGCTTGACGAGAATGACGGCGATCATGATGCCCGCCCAGCGGCGGACGTGGCCCCACAGGTTCTTGTCGACCAGGCCCGCGTAGACGACGGTGCCGAGGAGGGCGCCGACGTAGAGCAGCGCGGCCCGGATGACCAGCTCCAGCCACAGCACGCCGGCGGCGAGGATGGAGACCAGGGAGACCACGATCAGCATGATCGGGCCGCCGCCGATGTCCTCGCCCTTCTCCAGGGCGCCGGAGAAGGTGCCGAAGAACGTGTCGGTCTGATCGCCGGTGGCTTTCGCGAGGACCTCGGTGACGCCGTCGGTGGCGGAGACGACGGTGTAGAGGATCAGCGGGGTGAACGCGGACGCGAGCACGGTGAGCCAGAGGAAGCCGATCGCCTCGGACAGGGCGGTACTGAGCGGCACCCCGCGCACGGCCCGCTTGGCCACGGCGAGCACCCAGAGCAGAAGCGTGAGGATCGTCGAGGCCGCGAAGACGACGGCGTACTGCTGGAGGAACTTGGGGTTGGTGAAGTCGACGTTCGCGGTGTCCTTCACGGCCTCACTGAGCTTGCCCACGGTCCAGGCAGCGGCCTCGGCGCAGCCCTTCGCCAGGGAGGAGAGGGGGTCGGCGGTGGAGGTGGGGTCGGTGAGGGACGAACGGCCGGAACCGCTGCGGTCACCGCGTTCGCAGTAGTCCTTGGCGGGGCCGTGGATCAGGTCGCAGGGGTTGTTACTGCCGGTCGGCGACGGCGTGGGGCTGGGGGTGGGCGCGGCGAAGGCACGGGTGGCCATGAGGACGGCTGTGGTCTGTACGGCCGTGACGACAGCGGCGAGCTTGACTGCGCGTCGGCTACCGGGCATACGTGAACCCTCCGTACTCTTCGACGGCCTTGGCCATCTCGTCGGCGCTGGAGGCCCTGTCGTCGCCCGGGACGGGCGTTGGGCCGGCCTTCTGGGAGTGCGTCACGATCTTCCAGTCACCATCGGTCCACTGGAGTTGCATGGTGATGGTGAACCAGGTGCTGGTGACCGGGTTGGTGGAGTTGTCGCCGGCGAGGCCGAGGAGGCCGCTGCACCAGACCTCGACGGTCGCCTTGTCGGCGGAGCCCTGGGTGACCTTGGTGCCGATCGGTGTCGTACGCGAGACGAAGGTGTAGCCCGACGGGGTGGAGCCGTCCTCGTTCAGGCCCACGGCCTTGTTGAAGGCAGGCGTGTAGGCCTTGTCCAGGGTCGCCTCGAACTGCGAGGTCCGGGAAGGCGTGATGATGGCCTGCAGGATGCTGTCCCGCTTGGTCTTGTTGAACATCTCCGCCGACCCCAGCGCCACCGCATAGTTAGCCGCCGCGCTCTGCGCCCCCTGTTCGTCCCGGGCGAAGCCCGACTGGACCGGCTTGGTCCCGGTGGCCGCGGTCGTCGCCGCCTCCGGCTTCGCGCCGCCGTTTGCCCCGCTCGGTGAGGCGGAATCGTCGCCTCCGCGGTTCGCGAAGGCGATCGCGGCGATGAGGACGACCACGACGCCGACCACCGTGACCAGGCTGCGGGACGAGGAGCGGGCGCGGGGACGCCCGCCCCCGTACTCGTCCTCCGGCAGACGCGTGCGGGTCTGACCGGAGCCGCCGTAGCCGCCGTAACCGCCGGAGGCCTCGTGTTCGTCACCGGGACTCATGCCGCGTACGCCCCCTCGACGTCGTACGGAAACACGTAGGAGTACGACGGTAGCCGTGCTGGTTCCCGCGCGGGCGCGGTGTGGTGACTCGACATCAGGGAGACGCAACCTCAGCCGGTGGGCACGACGGGCGGGTGGGATGGGAGGTGATGGCCGGGCGCGCCCGGTGACCGGAGGAATGCCTGCTAGACGGCCATGCCGTACACGATGGTGAAGAGCGTGCCGAGCGAGCCGATGATGAAGACGCCGGTGAGGCCGGCGATGATCAGGCCCTTGCCCTGTTCCGCGCTGAAGGTGTCCCGCAGGGCCGTCGCGCCGATGCGCTGCTTCGCGGCGCCCCAGATGGCGATGCCGAGGCAGAGCAGGATGGCGACCGCCATGACGACCTGGATCATCGTCTTCGCTTCCGTGCCCAGCGCCCCGAAGGGGCCCCAGTCCGGAGCGATCCCGCCGATGATGGTGTTGATGTCTCCCTTGTCGGCCGCAAAGAGCATGTAAGTCACCGCCCCTGGTGGGTAGTTCCGCTTCCCCTGCGGTGCGCAGAGGTCAGGCCTCATTCTCGCTGACAATTCCACCGTCGTATGTCGACTTGGCGTCATTGATTGGCGGGTTTCGTACGAATGCACTGCCCGGTCACTCTGTGTATCACGGCAGGTCACCCCGGGCAATGAGGCCGGAGCGGAACCTTCGTGTGGTTCCGTCGTTGACCTCTTCTTGGCATCCGTGGTGCTGGTGGCACCCATGTTCTGCGGGTGAAGGCTATCTCCGTGCTGCCGGGGCACGACGGACGGGCCACGGCTGGATGCCGTGGCCCGTCCCGATGGTGACTGAGCGTCAACCTGTGAAGGCGCTCACTCCCGCCGGGGTGCCCCAGCCGGTCGGGCCGTCGTAGCCCGTGGCCGCGGTGCAGAAGTAGCCGGTGGAGCAGCTGCCGTTGTTGCCGGTGGTGACGTCGTTGAGGGCCGAGGTGTGCCGGTAGGGGTACTGGGCCGGGTAGTCGCTGCTGCCCGGGGTGCCGGCGAGGGCGTAGACGGCGGCGATGATCGGGGCGGAGGCGCTGGTGCCGCCGTAGGTGTTCCAGCCGGTGCCGTCGGCGCCGTAGGTGTCGTAGACGGAGACTCCGGTGGCCGGGTCGGCGACGGCGGAGACGTCGGCGATCATGCGCTTGGAGCAGCCCGTGTCGGTCTGCCAGCTCGGCTTGGCGTCGTAGGCGGAGCAGCCGGAGCCGGTGCCCTCGGTGCTGCTGGTCTTCCAGACCGATTCGGTCCAGCCGCGGCTGGTGGAGGAGGTGGAGAGCCTGGTGCCGCCGACCGCGGTGACGTACCGGGAGGCGGCCGGGTACTCGGCGCCGTAGGCCTCGTCGCCGGCGGAGACGGTGATGGCGACGCCGGGGTGGTTGAAGTACGAGGAGTCGTACGAGGTGTCCGAGGAGGACTCCGAGCCGCCGTAGGAGTTGGAGACGAACCTGGCGCCCAGCTTGACCGCCTCGTTCACGGCCGTGCCCAGGTTGGCCATGCTCGACGACTTCGCCTCGACCAGGAGGATGTGCGCGTTGGGGGCGATGGCGGAGACCATGTCGAGGTCGAGGGAGATCTCGCCCGCCCAGCCGCTGTCGGCGGCGGGCAGGGAGGTGGTGGAGCCGGTCTGGCTGACCTTCTTGAAGCAGCCGTTGGCGGTGGTGCACGCCGACAGGCCGTAGTAGGAGCGGTAAGTGGCCAGGTCCGCCTCGGCGTTGGGGTCGTCGTAGGCGTCGACGATCGCGATGGTCTGTCCGGAGCCGCCGGAGGAGGAGGCGGAGGTCAGGCCGTAGGCCGAGCGGAGGTCGCTCGGGCCGTAGCCGGTGGGGGTGGCCGAGGCGGCGTCCGGCCGGATGGTCCGGGGCGCGACGCCCTTGAGTGCGGCCTGCTTCTCCAGGTAGGCGGTGGTGCCGCTGGTGACGCGCAGGGCGTCGCAGGCGGCGTAGCCCTTCTTGGGGGTGGTGCCGCACGCGCTCTCGTAACGCACGTGCGCCTTGGCGACGGCCGCGGCGAGGGTGCGGGCGCTCACCTTGTGCGGTGCGGGGTCGGCGTGGGCGGCGGTGCTCAGGCCGGTGACCAGCAGGGCGGCGCCGGCCGCGGCGGCCGTGCCGATCCGGTGCCATCTGCCGGATATGTGGGGGGCGTTGGTACGCAACGTAAAGCCTCCTGTGAGGGGGGTGCAGAGGCCTGCGGTGGGGGTGCCACCGGTGAGGTTCCCGGTGGGGGCGGCGGCCCGCGACGACCATCCCCTTGTTGAGTACGTGACAACAAGGTGGGCGGTGGAATCCTGACTTCCGCCATACCGAAGGGGGTTGCCGGGTTACCGATCAATGGCGGGGGGATGGTCGGCGGATGGCGTCGCCTTGACCATCCGCGCGCGGTGCGCGCACGGCTCGGGCGGCGGGCCGCGCGGCCGTGCCGGGACGCGGTCCGTTCTCCTTCCGCATGATCACCCCAGAACGACGGAGGCACCCCTAAACTGACGTGGGCGTCGGACT
The DNA here is from genome assembly GCF_044386545.1 of Streptomyces sp. NPDC020489. Taxonomy (NCBI): domain Bacteria; kingdom Bacillati; phylum Actinomycetota; class Actinomycetes; order Kitasatosporales; family Streptomycetaceae; genus Streptomyces; species Streptomyces sp. NPDC020489. Next base: position 531,981 of record NZ_JBIRUZ010000006.1, on the reverse strand, counting down.
CCGGGGCGGCGAAGGGCGATTGACGGTGCGTAAGGCATGGCTCGTGGGGGGTGCCGTCCTCGGGGCGGGGCTCAGCTTCGTGATGCTGCTCGTCGTCGGCGTGTACGTCGTCGCCGGGAACCTGGCGGGCGGGGTCGGCGGGGCCACCAAGGCGCTGGCGAAGGGGTCCGTGCCGGCCGCGTACCAGGCCCTCGTGCAGAAGTGGGGCAACCTGTGCACGGCGATCAACCCGGCGCTGCTGGCCGCGCAGCTGTACCAGGAGAGCGGGTTCAACCCCAAGGCGCAGAGCCCGGCGGCCGCGCAGGGGATAGCGCAGTTCATCCCCGGGACCTGGGCCACGCACGGGATCGACGGTGACGGTGACGGCGACCGTGACGTCTGGGACCCCAATGACGCGATTCCGTCGGCCGCGAAGTACGACTGCACCCTCGCCTCGTACGTGAAGGACGTCCCCGGCGACCCGACGAGGAACATGCTCGCGTCCTACAACGCGGGGGCCTACGCGGTGATCAAGTACGGGGGTGTGCCGCCGTACCGGGAGACCCAGAACTATGTGAAGACGATCACGACGCTGGAGGAGAGCTTCGCCGCCCCCGTGACCCGGGTGGACCCCTCGGAGCAGGCCGCCGGGGCCATCTACTACGCGCAGAAGAAGCTCGGCACGCCCTACCTCTGGGGCGGTGAAGGTACAGCTCAGGACGGTGGGCGCTTCGACTGCTCGGGGCTGACGCAGGCCGCGTACGACAGTGTCGGCATCACGCTGCCGCGGGTCGCCAACGACCAGTGGAACGCGGGTCCGCATCCGGCCAGGGACGAGCTGCTCCCCGGCGATCTCGTGTTCTTCTCGGACGACCTCACCAACTCCCGGACCATCCGTCATGTGGGAATTTATGTGGGCGGCGGATACATGATCGACGCCCCGAGAACGGGTGCTGTGATCCGTTTCGACCCGATCGACACCCCCGACTACTTCGGGGCCACCCGGGTCACCGAAGATGGCGCGAAAGCGCTCCCCACAGCGGCCTGAACCGAGCGTGAACCCATCCCCTGAGCTGCGGCGATGTATCTCTCTTCGATAACGTCTGCGTGATCATTCAGTGGAGTGTGGAACGTATTAACGGGGACCGTGCGTTCCTGTTGTCGTAGCCGAGCGCGTATCGGATCTACAGCCACGGGGGTGGAAAAGCGGCGCGCGAATCGGTGCGCGCCGGGAGAGACGACGAAGGGGCCACAGCGCCATGGCTGGACTCGCCGCATCCGGGTCGAACCCCGACGTCGACCTGCTCTATGACATCAACGGCCTGGCCAAGGACGCACCCGCGTGGTTCGACCGGGTCATGGAGTACGTCGGTGAGTACGGCATCCTGCTCGCCACCGTGCTGCTCGTGCTGGGGTGCTGGCTGTCCGTGCGCAGGCGGGGCGGCGAGGACGCGCCCGCGTCGGTGGCCGCGCTGGTCTGGGCGCCGCTCGCGGCCGGTGTCGCCGTGCTGGTCAACGTGCCGATCCGCGGGTTCGTGGAGCGGCCCCGGCCGTTCCTGCAGCACGAGGGCCTGGAGGTCCTCGTCAGCGGCAAGACCGACTACTCCTTCGTGAGCGACCACGCCACCATCACCATGGCCATGGCGGTCGGACTGTTCGTGGCCAACCGCACGTTCGGGTTCTTCGGTATCGCGCTCGCCCTCCTGGAGGGCTTCTGCCGCGTCTACATGGGCGTGCACTACCCCACCGACGTCATCGGCGGTTTCGCCCTCGGCACCGCCGTCGCCCTGCTCCTCTCCCCGCTGGCCATGGCCCTGCTCACCCCGCTGACCAAGGCGATCGGGCGCTCACCGCGCGCGGGATGGCTGATCCGGGCCCGCGGGACCTCGTACGAGGGCCGGGACGCGGTGCTCCCCGGCGCCCGGAAGGAAGCGGGCGCCGAGGAGCGTGACCTGGCGGCCTGAAGGCCCTGGGCGGCTACAGGGCCTGCGGGAAGGTGAAGAAGCCGTCCGGGTCGTACTGCTTCTTCAGGGCCGTGAGCCTGCTCGCCGCGTCGCCGTAGTACGCCTGGCGCCAGTTCGTCAGCGCCGGGTCGGTGTAGTTCTGGTAGGCCGCCCCGGACGCGTACGGCTTCATCGCGTCGTGCGCCCGGGTCAGCCAGGACTGGGCGGTGGTGCCGCTCGTGCCGGCCTTCCACGCGGCGATGTACTGGGCCAGCATCCGGGAGCGGCGGTGGACGAACGCCGTGGCCGTCGGCGAGACGCGATTGACCGCGCCGCCCAGCGCGGTCAACGCGATGTCCCCGGCGCCGCCGCGGACCGACTCGATCTGCTTCAGCATCGCGCGGATGCCGGCCGTCGACAGGGAACGGTCGAAGAAGTCCGACTTCGCGGCGTACGTCTCCCGGCCGAGCGCGCCCTGCGGGGAGCGGCCCGGGGTCTTGCCGGGCAGATGGCACTGGGCGTCCGTGGCGAAGGAGGAGCAGCCGGCGTAGACCTCCATCGCGTCCTCGTAGGAACGGCGCTTGAGGGAGACGCTGGTGGCGTTCGCGCCCACCTTGTCGGCGAGGCGGTCCACGGCGTTCTGGAGCTCGCCGTAGGTGCCGAGGGAGAAGGCGGCGACGGAGACGGTCGTGCGGCCGCCGGGGGTGCCCGCCAGATGCAGGGACGACCAGATCTCGTCCGGCTGGGAGGGACCCCACTCCTGCCACGCCTTCACCACCGCGGCGGCCCTCGCCCACGGCCAGGAGAGGTAGGCGGTGACGGCCTGCGGGGCGGGGTGCGTCGTGAAGTGCAGCTCGGTGACCACGCCGAAGTTGCCGTTGCCCGCGCCGCGCAGGGCCCAGAAGAGGTCCTTGTTGGTCGTGGCGTTCGCGGTGAGCTGCCTGCCGTCCGCCGTGACCAGGGTCGCCTGGGTGAGGCTGTCGCAGGTCAGGCCGTAGGCGCGGGAGACCACCCCGTGGCCGCCGCCGAGCGTGAGGCCGGAGACGCCGACGGTCGGGCAGGAGCCGGCCGGGATGGTGACGCCCTTCGCGGCGAGGGCGCGGTAGACGTCGATGAGCTTGGAGCCGGCGCCGACGACCGCCGTACGGCCGCTGCTGCGGACCTTGTTGAGCTTGGAGACGTCGACGATCAGGCGGCCGTTGCCGGAGGACCAGCCGGCGTAGGAGTGGCCGCCGTTGCGGATCGCCACGTGGAGCCCGTGCGCGCGGGCGTAGGCCAGGGCGGTGCGGATGTCCTGCGCGTGCGCGATGTAGGCGACCGCGGCGGGCTTCAGGGAGTCGAAGCGGGTGTTGTAGAGCTGGTGGGCGGCCGGCCAGTCGGTGTCGCCCGGGCGGACGAGGCTGCCGTCGAGGTCACGGGCGAGGGCGGTCCAGTCGGCGGGGGCGGCGGCGCCGGTTCTGGCGGACGTGCGCGCGGACCTGGCGGTGGTCGCCGTCCTGGTCGCGTCGGCCCGGTCGTCGCCGGTGCACGCGGCCGTGGTGGTCGTGGCGATCGTCGCGATGCCGCCGCCGATGAACGTACGCCGTTCCATGTCGCCTCCTGTGGGTTCGTGGAACGAGACGGGGTGGTGGGGGCGGGGGTTCCCTCACCGGCTGGGTGAGGGGGTACCCGGCGCGAACTCCTCAGGCTCCGAAGGGGGCGGTGTGGAGTTCCGCGTCCGTTCTCGCCTGGCTTCTGGCGCGTCTGGCCGGGCCGCGCCAGCCGCAGACACAGCGGGCTGTGCAGAAGCGGCCCTGTTCGACCGTGGTGGTGCGGTGTTCCGGCGGCGCGGGGGGTATGTCCTGCTGGGGCACACCGACAACGTTAGCCGCCTTCGGTAAAGGGCTCGTATCCGCGTGACGGGCTCCGCCCGGTCGTCGTTAGCCGGACGTCAGGGGGTCCGTGACGGAGGCAGGCGATGGCGCAGCGGCAGCAGAGGCGGACGGGCGGGGTCGGTGTGGTGGCGGGGCTCGTGGCCGTCGTCTGTGCCGGGACCGCGGGGTGTTCCGGGAGCGGGGCCGCCGCCGAGGACGGGCGGGGCGGCGATCCCGTCGCCACGGTGCGGCAGGCCGCCGACCGGCTGGCGCGGACCGGGAGTTCCAAGGCCCGCACCTCCATGGAGATGGCCACCGGCGGGACCCGCGTCACCATCCGGGGCGAGGGGGTCTACGACTACCGGCGCCGGGTCGGGGAGTTGCAGGTGCTGCTCCCGCAGGACCCCGCGGGCACGAGCGAGCACCGGCCCATCACCGAACTGCTCGCCCCCGGGGCGCTGTTCATGAAGAACCGGGGCGCCGGGGTGCCCGACGACAAGTGGGTGCGGGTCGAGACCGCCGCGCTGTCGGACGGCAATCTCGTCACCGGCGGCGCCACCGACCCCTACGCCGCCGCCGAGTTGCTGCGCGGGGCGCTCTCCGCGACCTACGTCGGTCGTGGCGAGGTGGCGGGCACCGTCGTACGGCACTACCGGGGGACCGCGGATCTGACCGTCGCCGCGCGGGACGCCTCCGCCGAGAACAGGGCGGCGCTGGGGGCGGCGGCGAAGGGCTTCGCCACGGCCCGGGTGCCGTTCGACGTGTACCTCGACGAGCAGGGGCGGATCCGCAAGGTCCGCCACCGCTTCAGCTTCGTCAACGGACAGCGGGAGGGGACCGTCGCGGTCACCTCGACGACCTCGCTGCACGACTTCGGGGTCGCCGTCGACGTGACGTTGCCGGACCGCGACGACATCTACGCCGGGAAGATCGCCGCGGACTGAGCCGGGGCGGCGGTGCTGACGGGCGTCAAGAACTAGCCCGTCCGTGCCATGCGCGGTGCGTAGGCCGCTCCCTACTCTAGGAAGCGGTGACGGCAGAGAAGAGGTGATGCACGTGGCTCCGGTCGGCGGTACGGCAGTTCAGGACCACGTGGCCCTCGCCGAGATCGAGCTGTGCGGCGACCTGATCATCGCGGCCTCGGCGGCCCACGAGGACCGGCTCAGCCTGGAGAGCATCGACGAGGTGCTGAAAGTGGCCCAGGAGCGCGAGGCCGTCTCCGGCGAGTGAGCCGGGGGCGGCCCGCCGCACCTGCCACCGGGGCCGTCAGGTGCGCAGCAGCCGGCCGATCGCCTTGGTCGCCTCTTCCACCTTCGCGTCGATCTCGTCGCCGCCCTTGACGGCCGCGTCCGCCACGCAGTGGCGCAGGTGCTCCTCCAGCAGCTGGAGGGCGAAGGACTGGAGGGCCTTGGTGGAGGCGGAGACCTGCGTGAGTATGTCGATGCAGTAGACGTCCTCGTCGACCATGCGTTGCAGGCCGCGGATCTGGCCCTCGATGCGGCGCAGGCGCTTGAGGTGTTCGTCCTTCTGCTGGTGGTACCCGTGCGTGATGTTCTCAGAGGGCGCTGTCGCGCCAGCCTCGGTGGTCGTCATCGCGTCCTCCACATCTGCGGGCAGGTATATACCCCTACTGGGTATATCGTACCCAACTTTGACGGGTATAGGGCCTGCGGAAGGCCCCCGTGCTGACCACTGTGCCTGATGGGCGACACTGGGGGACGGCCCATTAGCCGTGGCCGGATGATGCACTTAGCATCAGCCTGACCGAAACCGATGCACCCCGAGGACCCCTTGTGCGCTTCCGTCTGACCCCCAGGGAGACGAGCTTCTACGACATGTTCGCCGCATCCGCGGACAACATCGTCACAGGCTCGAAGCTCCTCATGGAACTGCTCGGGGCGGACACCGCCGGCCGGGCCGAGATCGCAGAGCGTATGCGGGCCGCGGAACACGCCGGTGACGACGCCACGCACGCGATCTTCCACCAGCTGAACTCCTCGTTCATCACGCCGTTCGACCGCGAGGACATCTACAACCTGGCGTCCTCCCTCGACGACATCATGGACTTCATGGAGGAGGCCGTCGACCTCGTCGTCCTCTACAACGTCGAGGAGCTTCCCAAGGGCGTCGAGCAGCAGATCGAGGTCCTCGCCAGGGCCGCCGAGCTCACCGCCGAGGCCATGCCGAACCTGCGGACCATGGACAACCTCACCGAGTACTGGATCGAGGTCAACCGGCTGGAGAACCAGGCCGACCAGATCCACCGCAAGCTGCTCGCCATGCTCTTCAACGGCAAGTACGAGGCCATCGAGGTGCTGAAGCTCAAGCAGATCGTGGACGTGCTGGAAGAGGCGGCCGACGCGTTCGAGCACGTCGCCAACACCGTGGAGACCATCGCGGTCAAGGAGTCCTGAACCACGTGGACACCTTCGCTCTGATCGTGACCATCGGTGTCGCGCTCGGCTTCACCTACACCAACGGCTTCCACGACTCGGCCAACGCGATCGCGACCTCCGTCTCCACCCGGGCGCTGACCCCGCGGGCGGCGCTCGCGATGGCGGCCGTGATGAACCTCGCGGGCGCGTTCCTCGGCAGCGGGATCGCCAAGACCGTGAGCGAGGGCCTGATCGAGACCCCGCACGGCAACCGGGGGATGTGGATCCTCTTCTCCGCCCTGGTCGGCGCGATCGTCTGGAACCTGGTCACCTGGTACTTCGGCCTGCCCTCGTCGTCGTCGCACGCGTTGTTCGGCGGCATGGTGGGAGCGGCACTCGCGGGCGGGATCGACGTGATCTGGTCCGGGGTGCTCGAGAAGATCGTCATCCCGATGTTCCTGTCGCCGATCGTCGGCATCGTCACCGGCTATCTGGTGATGGTCGCGATCATGTGGATGTTCCGGAAATCCAACCCGCACAAGGCCAAGCGCGGTTTCCGGATCGCGCAGACCGTCTCGGCGGCGGGCATGGCCCTCGGGCACGGCCTCCAGGACGCGCAGAAGACGATGGGCATCGTGGTGATGGCGCTCGTCATCGCCGATGTCGAACAGGCCGGCGACCCGATCCCGGCGTGGGTCAAGATCGCCTGTGCGGTCATGCTGTCGCTCGGCACCTACGCGGGCGGTTGGCGGATCATGCGGACCCTCGGGCGGAAGATCATCGAGCTGGACCCGCCGCAGGGCTTCGCCGCGGAGACCACGGGCGCGGGGATCATGTTCACCACCGCGTTCATGTTCCACGCGCCGATCTCGACGACCCATGTCATCACCTCGGCGATCATGGGCGTGGGCGCCACCAAGCGGGTCAACGCCGTGCGGTGGGGCGTCGCGAAGAACATCATCCTGGGCTGGTTCATCACCATGCCGGCGGCGGCGCTGGTCGCGGCGAGTGTGTTCGGTGTCGTGAACCTGGCGTTCCTGTGAGCACGGTCGAGCGGACGGCCCGCGCCGACGGCGTCGTCTGACCGCCGGACACACGAAACGGGCCCGCCCCCCGATGAGCCGGGGGGCGGGCCCTTCTCGTCCTCGCGGCGGCACCGCCATGCAGCACCGCGAGGGGTCTTCACGTCGCCGCGGTCTAGGGCGTGTTGTGAAAGTGGCCTCGTCGCCCGGAGGGCGGCCGCGCGGCGTTCGGTGCGTGCTCTCGGCGTGCCGCCCGGAAGCCCTCGTACTGGGCGTACTCGGGCTTTCGGGCGGTGCGGCGAGAGTGCGTGCCGGGCGTCGCGCGGCAGAGGCCACTTTCGCAACAGGCCCTAGCCGAAGCGGCCCGAGATGTAGTCCTCCGTGGCCTGGACCGACGGGTTGGAGAAGATGCGCTCGGTGTCGTCGATCTCCACCAGCTTGCCGGGCTGGCCGACGGCGGCGAGGTTGAAGAACGCCGTGCGGTCCGAGACACGGGCCGCCTGCTGCATGTTGTGCGTCACGATGACGATCGTGAAGCGCTCCTTCAGCTCGCCGATCAGGTCCTCGATGGCGAGGGTGGAGATGGGGTCCAGGGCCGAGCAGGGCTCGTCCATGAGGAGGACCTTCGGCTCCACCGCGATCGCGCGGGCGATGCACAGACGCTGCTGCTGACCGCCGGAGAGGCCGGAGCCGGGCTTGTTCAGGCGGTCCTTGACCTCGTTCCAGAGGTTGGCGCCCTTGAGGGACTTCTCGACGACGTCGGCGAGCTCGGACTTCTTGTACGAGCCGTTCAGCCGCAGGCCCGCCGCCACGTTGTCGAAGATCGACATGGTGGGGAACGGGTTAGGGCGCTGGAAGACCATGCCGACCTCGCGGCGCACCGACACCGGGTCGATGCCGGTGCCGTACAGGTCCTCGTCGTCCAGGAGCACCTTGCCCTCGACGCGGCCGCCGGGGGTGACCTCGTGCATGCGGTTCAGGGTGCGCAGGAACGTCGACTTGCCGCAGCCGGAGGGGCCGATGAAGGCCGTCACCGAGCGGGGCTCGACGGTCATCGAGATGTCGTCGATCGCCTTGTGGGCGCCGTAGTAGGCGGTGAGCCCGCTTACGTCGATTCGCTTGGCCATGATTACGTCACTTCCAGAGATTCAGTCGCCGAGAGGCCGCGTCAGCGACCGGTCTTCGGGGCCTTCCAGCGGGCGATCCCGCGGGCCACCAGGTTGAGGATCATCACGAAGGCGATCAGCGTCAGCGACGCCGCCCAGGCCCGGTCGTAGGCCGCTCCGGAACCCGCGCTGTTCGCGTACTGCTGGTAGATGTACAGCGGCAGCGAGGCCTGCGCGCCCTCGAAGGGGTTGGTGTTGATGAACGGGTTACCGAAGACGAGCAGCAGGACCGGGGCCGTCTCACCCGCGATACGGGCGACGGACAGCATGATGCCGGTCGTGATGCCGCCGAGCGAGGTCGGCAGGACCACCTTCAGGATCGTGCGCCACTTCGGGACGCCGAGGGCCAGGGAGGCCTCGCGCAGCTCGTTCGGGACGAGCTTGAGCATCTCCTCGGTGGAGCGGACGACCACCGGCATCATCAGGATGGCCAGGGCCAGCGAGCCGGCGAAACCGAAGGGCTGCATCTCGAACTGGAGCATCAGGCTGAGGATGAACAGGCCCGCGACGATCGACGGGATGCCCGTCATGACGTCCACGAAGAACGTGATGGCCCGGGAGAGGTTCCCGCGCCCGTACTCCACCAGGTAGACCGCGGTGAGCACGCCGATCGGGGCCGCTATCAGGGCGGCGAGGCCGACCTGCTCCAGGCTGCCGAGGATGGCGTGGTAGATGCCGCCGCCGGGCTCGGTGTCGGCGACCACGCCCATCGAGTGGGTCAGGAAGTAGACGTCGAGGACCTTCACACCGCGCGAGACGGTCACCCAGACCAGGGAGACCAGCGGGACGACGGCGAGCAGGAAGGCGACCCAGACCAGCGAGGTGGCGATCCGGTCCTTGGCCTGGCGGCGGCCCTCCACCCGGGCGGCGATGCCGTAGGTCCCGAGGAGGAACAGCAGTGCCGCGATCAGGCCCCACTGGGCCTCGCTGTCGAGGCCGGCGGCCAGGCCGATGCCGACCGCGAGAGCGAGCGAGCCGGCCGCGATGGCGTACGGGGACCACTTGGGCAGCCGGGCGCCGCGCAGGGTGCTGACGGTTGCGGTGCTCATGCGTTGGCCCCCGAGTACTCCTTGCGGCGGGCGATGATCGCGCGGGCCGCGCCGTTGACCAGCAGGGTGATGACGAACAGGACCAGACCGGAGGCGATCAGCGCGTCCCGGCCGAACTCGGTCGCCTCACCGAACTTGCTGGCGATGTTCTGGGCGAAGGTGCCGCCGCCCGGGTCGAGCAGGCTGGCCTGGATGTCGAAGGTCGGGGAGAGCACGGTGGCCACGGCCATCGTCTCGCCGAGCGCGCGGCCCAGACCGAGCATCGAGGCCGAGATCACACCGGAGCGGCCGAAGGGGATCACCGCCATGCGGATGACCTCCCAGCGGGTGGCGCCGAGCGCCAGGGCCGCCTCCTCGTTCATCCGGGGCGTCTGCCGGAAGACCTCACGGCTGACGTTGGTGATGATCGGCAGGATCATGATCGCGAGCAGGATGCCGACGGTCAGCATCGAGCGGGGCGCGCCGCCCTGCCAGGAGAAGATGCCGGTCCAGCCGAGGTAGTCGTCCAGCCAGGCGAACAGGCCGGTCATGTTCGGCACCAGCACCAGGGCGCCCCACAGGCCGTACACGATGGACGGTACGGCGGCGAGCAGGTCGATCACGTAGGCGATCGGGCCGCTCAGCCTGCGCGGGGCGTAGTGCGTGAGGAACAGCGCGATGGCGACCGCGATCGGGACCGCGATGACCATGGCGACGATCGAGGAGACGACCGTGCCGAAGGCGAGCACCGCGATGCCGAAGACCGGCGGGTTGAGGCTGGTGTTCCACTCGAAGGTGGTCAGGAAGTTGCCGTCGTCCTTGCTGATCGCGAGGGACGCGCGGTAGGTCAGGAAGACCGCGATCGCGGCCATGACCACCAGCAGGAAGATGCCCGAGCCGCGGGACAGCGCGAGGAAGACGCGGTCGCCGGGGCGGGTGGCGCCGTGCGCCACGCGCTTCTGCTCGGTCGGGCTGGGCTGTGGGGTGGGAGGCGGGGCGTCGGTTGTCAGTGTGGTGTCCATCGGGTTCTCCGGTCTGCGGAGTCGTACGGGCGTACGACTCCTGGCGGCGGTGCACCGGACGGTGCGGTCCGGTCCGGGGCACTTCCGTCCCCGGGCCGGACCGCACACTCAGCTCAGCTCAGGCCCTCGATGGTGGTGCGGACCTTGGCGATGATGTCGTCGGGGATCGGGGCGTAGCCGGCGTCCGCCAGCTGGCCCTGGCCGTCCTCGGAGGCGATGTAGCGCAGGAACGCCTTCGTGGTGGGCAGGGTGTCGGCCTTGTTGCCCTTGTCGCAGACGATCTCGTACGTCACCAGGGTGATCGGGTAGGCGCCGTCGGCCTTGGTGGCGTAGTCCAGCTTCAGGGACAGGTCCTTGCCGGTGCCGACGACCTTGGCGGCCGCGATCGCCTTGGTGGCGTTGTCGACGGTGGCCTCGACCGGGGCGGAGGCGCCGGTGTCGATGGTGACCGGGACGATGCCGTCCTTGGCGTACGACAGCTCCATGTAGGAGATGGCGCCGGAGGTCTGCTTGACCTGCTGGGCGACACCGGAGGAGCCGGAGGCCGACTGGCCGCCCTTGGCCTGCCAGGCCTTGCCGCCGGAGTACTTCCAGTTCGCCGGGGAGGCGGCGATCAGGTACTTGGTGAAGTTGTCCGTGGTGCCGGACTCGTCCGAGCGGTGGAACGCCTGGATCTTCAGGTCGGGCAGCTTGGCGTCGGGGTTGAGCTTCTTGATCGCCGCGTCGTTCCAGTTGGTGATCTTGCTGTCGAAGATCTTGGCGAGGGTCTCGGCGTTCAGGACGAGCTTGTCGACGCCCGGGACGTTGAAGCCGACCGCGATCGGACCGCCGACCATCGGCAGGTCGATGCCCTGGCCGCCCTTGCAGACCGACTTGGAGGCGGTGACCTCTTCGGGCTTCAGCGCGGAGTCGGAACCGGCGAAGGCCACCTGACCCTGGGTGAAGGCGGTGACGCCGGCGCCGGAGCCGGAACCCTTGTAGTTGATCTGCACGCCCGAGCAGGCGCCCGTGAAGGACTTCACCCAGGCGTCGATCGCGTTCTTCTGCGCGGACGAGCCGTCAGCGAGCAGCTGGCCCTTGGCGTCGTCGCACTTGATGGAGCTGTTGGCGGCGGTGGCGTTGCTCGAGCCGTCCGAGTTGCCGGTGTCGTCGGAGCCGCACGCCGTGAGGGCCAGGGCGCCGGAGACGGCGATCGCGCCGAGAGCGAGAGCCCGCCGGTTCTTGCGCTGAAGCGTCACTTGAGGGAGTTCCTTCCGAGAGCCGCCGTCCTGAATCCGGCGGCGTGCGAAGACTGGGTGATGCGGACGCGTCCAACAGGTGATCTGCCGAGAAGCGGTCCGCACCGCGTAAGGCCGAAATTAGGCAGAACAGGTGAAGGCGCCGACTGGCGTACATGAACGGGGGGTGAACCCCTGCGGAAGGGGTGGTTAGGTCACGGAAGGCTCACGTCGAGAACACGGGGGCATTCCATTGGGTGGCGCGGTGCGGTGTGCGGGGTGGGGGGTGCGGGGCGTTGCCGGGTGCGGGTTCGTTGTGGCTTGTCGCGCAGTTCCCCGCGCCCCTAGGTGCGGTGCAGGGAGGTCAGTAGGGCGTCTACCAGCGTGCGGTCGTGGGGGTGGGTCAGGTGGGTGCGGGCCGCGTTCGGGGAGAGCCAGAGGATGTGGTCGACCTCGGGGTTCGGGGTGAAGGTGCCCGCTGTCGCCTCCGCGGCCCAGTAGTGGACCTGCTTGGGGCGGCCGTTGGTCAGGTAGCGCACGGTGGGGAGCGGGGTGCCGGGGCGGGCCTCGTAGCCCGTCTCCTCGGCCACCTCGCGCAGGGCGCCCGCGAGAGGGGCCTCGCCGCGCTTCAGCTTGCCCTTGGGGTGCGACCAGTCGTCGTATTTCGGCCGGTGGACCAGGCACACCTCCAGCCCGCCGTCGACGGGCGAGCGGCGCCACAGGACGCAGCCCGCGGCCTGGACCGTGCCGGGGTCGAAAGAGGTCATCGAGGTCCACCGCCTCCGGGTCGACTACGAGGTGCTGACGGTTTCCCGCTGCCACGAACGCTGGAAGGCGAACCTGGCCGCCTCCACCTCGTGGCGCTGGTCGGCGTGGAGCACACCGAGGGCGTACGCCGTCGCCGGCGCGATCCGGGGCGTACGGGCCGCCTGCGCCGCCGCGGCCGCCGCCTCCGAGGCGTCCCGGTGCCGGTCGAGCGCCTCGCCCGCCGCGAGCAGCCGCACGTCGACCGTGTCGCCCGTGTCGTCGGCGAGGACCTCGAGGGCGTACCGGTGCAGGCGCAGCAGCAGGCGGACCTGGTGCCAGGGGGCGTCCTGGGGGTGCGGGGCCGGGTCCGGGGAGAGGCCGTGGACGAGGGCCTCCGCGTTGTAGGGGTGGCCCGCGGTGAGGAGGGGGAGCGCGGCGACGGCGTCCCCGAGTCGGTCCTCGGCGGCTCGGGCGAGCGGGCGCAGGTCCGTGGTCGCGGCCGACTGCACCAGGGGGACCTCACTGGCCAGTACGGCGATGTTGTCGGCGACCGCGTGGAAGCGGGAGGAGCCGAGCGACTGCAGGGCGGTGCTGTGGGCCCGGGTCCGGGCCAGGGTGAGCTGGCGGTCCAGGAGGGCGCCCGCCTTGGCCGCGCCGACGGTGAGGTTGCCCCGGTCGGGGGCGCCGGCGGGGGCGGCCGGGGCCGTCGTGGGCACCGGGGCGGTGCCCACGGTCTGGGCGGGCAGCACCGCCGCCCCCGACAGCCGGTGCAGCGCCAGCAGCAGCCGCTCCAGCCGGGCCTCGCAGGCGTGCTCCGAGGCCAGGGTGCCCGACACCCAGGCCAGTTCGGGCCGCATCCGCTCCGACCAGTCCGCGTCGAGGAGCGGCCGGAAGGTGTGCAGGCTGCCGCTGATGCGGCGGGCCGAGCGGCGCAGCGCCCGGGCCGCGTCGACGGGGGCCTGCGCGCCGCTCGGCGCCGCCGTACCGCCTTCGCGGTACAGCCGCAGGGCGCGGAGGAACTCCGTGGCCTGGGCCCGGAGATAGCGCGCTAGGGCGTCCCCCGTCAGCGGCCCGACGTGCCTGGACTGCGGACCCGTCGGGTCAAGGTGTTGCTGTGCCACGCCGGCGCCTCCGGGCGTCTATGAGCATCTCCTGGACGTTGCGCAGGGGCTGGCCGTCCGCGTCGGTGGCGTGCCGTACCCACTCGCCGTCCGGACCCAGGTGCCAGGAGGCGGTGGCGTCGGACATGCCCGTCTCCAGAAGGCGGTTCAGGGCCGCGCGGTGGGCCGGGTCGGTCACCCTGACCAGCGCCTCGATACGGCGGTCGAGGTTGCGGTGCATCATGTCGGCGCTGCCGATCCACACCTCGGGCTCGCCGCCGTTGCCGAAGCCGAAGACCCGGGAGTGCTCCAGGAAACGGCCGAGGATCGAGCGCACCCGGATGTTCTCCGACAGGCCGGGGACACCGGGGCGGATCGCGCAGATGCCGCGCACCCACACGTCGACCGGCACACCGGCCTGGGAGGCGCGGTAGAGCGAGTCGATGAGCGCCTCGTCCACCATCGAGTTGACCTTGATGCGGATGAACGCGGGGCGACCGGCCCGGTGGTGCTGGACCTCCTTGTTGACCCGCGAGATCAGACCGTCCCTGAGGGACTTGGGGGCCACCAGCAGGCGGCGGTAGGTCTCCCGGCGCGAGTAGCCGGAGAGGCGGTTGAACAGGTCCGAGAGGTCCGCGCCGACCTGCGGGTCCGCGGTGAGCAGACCCAGGTCCTCGTAGAGGCGGGCCGTCTTCGGGTGGTAGTTGCCGGTGCCGACGTGGCTGTAGCGCCGTAGCGTCTCGCCCTCCTGGCGGACCACCAGCGACAGCTTGCAGTGGGTTTTCAGCCCCACCAGGCCGTAGACGACATGGCAGCCCGCCTCCTCCAGCTTGCGCGCCCACTTGATGTTGGCGTGCTCGTCGAAGCGGGCCTTGATCTCGACCAGGACGAGGACCTGCTTGCCGGCCTCGGCGGCGTCGATGAGCGCGTCGACTATGGGGGAGTCGCCCGAGGTCCGGTACAGGGTCTGCTTGATGGCGAGGACGTCCGGGTCGTCGGCCGCCTGCTGGAGGAAGGCCTGCACGGAGGTCGAGAAGCTGTCGTACGGGTGGTGCAGCAGCACGTCACGGGCGCGCAGGGCCGCGAAGATGTCCGGCGCGGACGCCGACTCGACCTCGGCGAGATCGCGGTGGACGCCGGCGATGAACTTCTTGTACTTCAGTTCGGGCCGGTCGAGCGAGGCGATGCGGAAGAGGCCCGTGAGGTCCAGGGGGCCCGGCAGCGGGTACACCTCCGCCTCGGAGATCTTCAGCTCGCGCACCAGCAGGTCCAGGACCTCCCGGTCGATGGACTCCTCCACCTCCAGGCGCACCGGCGGCCCGAAGCGGCGCCGCATGAGCTCCCTCTCCAGGGCCTGGAGCAGGTTCTCGGCGTCGTCCTCCTCGACCTCCAGGTCCTCGTTCCTGGTCAGCCGGAAGGCGTGGTGCTCCAGCACCTCCATGCCCGGGAACAGCTCCTCCAGATGCGCGGCGATGACGTCCTCGATGGGGACGTAACGGCCGGGGGAGCTCTCCAGGAAGCGGGACAGCAGCGGCGGGACCTTGACGCGGGCGAAGTGGCGGTGGCCGGTGACGGGGTTGCGCACGACGACCGCGAGGTTCAGGGAAAGGCCCGAGATGTACGGGAAGGGGTGCGCCGGGTCGACCGCCAGCGGGGTCAGCACCGGGAAGATCTGATGCCGGAACAGGGTGAACAGGCGGGCCTGCTCCTTCTCCTGGAGCTCGTTCCAGCGGACCAGGTGGATGCCCTCCTCCGCGAGTGCGGGGGCGACGTCCTCGTGGTAGCAGGCGGCGTGCCGGGCCATCAGCTCGCGGGAGCGGGCCCAGATCATCTCCAGCACCTCGCGCGGCTGGAGGCCGGAGGCGGAGCGGGTGGCGACGCCGGTGGCGATACGGCGCTTCAGACCGGCCACCCGGACCATGAAGAACTCGTCCAGGTTGCTGGCGAAGATCGCGAGGAAGTTCGCGCGCTCCAGGAGGGGCGTGCTCGGGTCCTCGGCGAGTTCGAGCACGCGTTCGTTGAAGGCGAGCCAGCTGCGCTCCCGGTCGAGGAAACGACCCTGCGGCAGTTGGGCGCCGTCGTACGGTGCCTCCTCGTACGCGTCGAGGTCGGCGTCGATGTCGGGTTCCAGGTCGGAGACGGCCGCGGCGATCGTGTGCGGGCGGTGCGCGGCGATGGAGCCCACGGAGGGCTGCGCGTGCTGGACCTGTGCTGCCTGGGTGTCGGGCTGGCTCATGGATCCATTCTTCCGTGCCAGGGGCGAGACAGGCGCGTCGGACAGCGCGGTCGGGAGCGCGGTGGCACTTCCGTTCCGCGCGGGCCCCTCCCGGGGCGGCGAAGGCTCTGGCACGGCGGGCTGCATTCGCCGAGCCTCGCAAGTCTGTCTGAACCATTGGTTACGGAGACATGGCGTGTGGGACACCGGGGGGCGGATGCGGGGCGTCCGCCCCCTTGCGGGGGTGTCTGTGGGCGTCGGGACCTCGGGGAGGTGTCTGTGGGCGGCCGACTCCGTCACGAGGCGTCTGTGGGCGGCCGACTCCGTCACGAGGCGTCTGTGGGCGGCCGACTCCGTCACGAGGCGTCTGTGGGCGGCCGACTCCGTCACGAGGGCAAGGCCCGACCCAGGAGCAGGCCCGCGAGCGCGCCGACGGAACGGCGAGGGCGAGGAGGGGCGGGGCGTACGGCTCGGAGACGCGCCCGCGAGCGGCGCATGCCCACCGCACCGGCATCGTGACGGCGAGACCCGCGGCCCGGCTCCAGACGGCCCGGGCGGAGGGCCTGCCTGGTCTGCTGGACGATCTGGAGGTACGCGGCGGTCCCGGAGGGCGCTGGAGGAACCCGCAGGTCGGAGAAGCCGGGTGCCGTTGCGTGAACCGATCGGTGGGGCTCGTGCGATGAGGGAGATGTGAGCGAGACGAGAAGCGACGGGGAGCTGCTGCGGGCCGCGGCGGACGGGGACCGGCGCGCCTTCGAGGAGCTGTACCGGCGGTTCGCGCCGTGGCTGACGGCCAGGCTGCGCGGCCGGTGCGCCGACGCGGGCGTCGTCGACGACGTCGTGCAGGAGACGTTCCTGGCGATCTGGCGGGGCAGGGCCCGCTACCGCGAGGAGGGTGACGTGGCCGGCTGGCTGTGGCGCATCGGCTCCCGGCGGCTGGTCGACGCGCTGCGCGGCGACGGGGCGCGCGGCAGGCTGCGGCAGGCGCTGGCCCGGCTGCGGCACCGCGACGAGGCGTCCGCGGAGGAGCGCGTGCTCGCGGGGGTGGAGCACGGAGACCTCGCGGGCGCCCTCGTCCGGCTCTCGCCCGAGCTCCGGGCGGTTCTACAGGCGACGGTCATCGACGGGCTGACCACCCGCGAGGCGGCCGTCGTCCTGGGGATCCCGCCGGGGACGGTCAAGACACGGGCGATGCGGGCCCGGAAGCAACTGCGGGAGGCGCTGGCATGACGGCACACATCGGGACACGGGAGGTGCCGGCATGACCTGGCATGTGGCCGAAGAGGATCTACGGGCCTACGCCCAGGGCGGGTTGGCACCACCGATGCTGTGGTCCGCCGACACCCACCTCGTCACCTGCGGGCGGTGCCGCGAGGTGCTCGCCTCCGTGAGCGACCCGGTCGCCCTGGACGCCGGCTGGGACCGGCTGGACGCCGAACTCGACGTGCCCAGGCGGGGACTGTTCGAGGGGCTGCTGCTGCGGCTCAGCGTCGCGGACCACACCGCGCGGCTGCTCGCGGCGACACCGGTGCTGCGCCGCTCGTGGCTGGCGGCGGTGGTCTTCGTGCTGATGACGACGGTGGGCGCGGTGTACACGGCGGACTCGCCGACGCTGTTCCTCGCCCTCGCCCCGCTGCTGCCGCTCGCGGGAGTGGCCCTGGCGTACGGGCCCGCGCTGGACCCGACGTACGAGATGGCGGTGGTCAGCCCGGTGCACGGGTTCCGGCTGCTGATGATCCGTACGGTCACCGTGCTCACCACCGTCCTGGGCCTCGACGGCCTGGCGACCCTGGCGCTCCCCGGCTACGGCCTGCGCGCTCTGGCCTGGCTGCTGCCCGCGCTGGCCCTCACCGCGACCGGGCTCGCCCTGACCCCCCGGCTGGGCCCGGTGCTCGCGCCGTCCCTCGTCGGCGGGGTGTGGGTCGCGCTGCTGGTCGTCGCCGACGCGAGCGGCGACGGCCCGCTCGTGCCGTTCACGGCGGTGGGCCAGAGCGCCTCCGCCGCCGTCGCCGCCCTCGCGGGCGGTCTGCTCCTTCTCGCCCGTGACCGCTTCGACGTCTCCCACAGGAGTGCCGTATGACACCCACCGTCTCCGCCTCGGGGCTCAGCCTCCACTACGGCGGCACCCGCGCCCTGGACGACGTGTCGCTGCGGCTGACACGCGGCGTCACCGGGCTGCTCGGTCCCAACGGGGCCGGAAAGACCACGCTGTTGCGGGTGATGGCCACCGCCGTGCCCGCCGACCGGGGCGCCTTCACGGTGCTCGGGCACGACCCGGGCACCACGCGCGGCCGGCAGGACGTGCGGCGCCGGCTCGGCTATCTGCCCCAGACCCCCGGGTTCCACCCGGACTTCACGGCCTTCGAGTTCGTCGACTACGTGGCGATCCTGAAGGAGCTCACCGACCGCGCCGCCCGCCACCGCGAGGTGCGCCGGGTGCTGGACGAGGTCGACCTGGGCGAGGTCCGCGCGAAACGCATCAAGAAGCTCTCCGGAGGGATGCGGCAGCGGGTCGCGCTGGCCGCCGCGCTCGTCGGCGACCCGGGCTTCCTCGTCCTGGACGAGCCGACGGTCGGCCTGGATCCCGAACAGCGCATGCGGTTCCGCGAGTTGATAGCGCGGGCTGGCGAGGGGCGCACCGTCCTGCTCTCCACCCACCAGACGGAGGACGTGGCGATGCTCTGTCACCGGGTGGTGGTCATGGCGGGCGGCCGGGTGCGGTTCGACGGCACCCCGGCCGAGCTGACCGCGCGGGCCGCCGGGCGGGTGTGGAGCAGTACCGGACGCGACCCGGGGGCGATGGCGGGGTGGCGCACGGGCACGGGCGCCTTCCGGAACGTGGGCGATCCGCCGCCCGGTGCCGAACTCGTCGAACCCACCCTGGAGGACGGCTACCTGCTCACCCTCGACGGCGCGGTCGCGGAGGTGGCGGCATGAGCGGCACGCTGACGGTGGCGGCACCGCCCGCCGAGCGGACCGAGCCGCGCGAGTCGTGGGCGGCGGTGTGCGCGCTCGCCGCCTTCGAGGCGCGCCGACTGCTGACGAGCGTCACGGTGATCGTCGGCTTCGTGGTGTACATCGCCTGGGTCGTGTGGCGCGCCCAGGACTACGCGGACGGCTACCCGGCCCTCCAGGACGCCGACCGCGCCACCCAGTCCGGGCCCCTGCTGGTCGGTCTCGCGGTGCTGCTGGCGGTGAACCAGGCGGTGCTGAGATCCCGACGGCGCGGCACCGAAGGGCACTTCGGCGTGCTCGTCATGGGAAGGGACCGGCGGACCGTCGCACATGTGCTGTCCCTCCTCCCGGCGGTGCTGCTCACCGCGATGTGCGTGGCGGCGCAGTTCGGCGCACAGGCGCTCAAGTCCACCGCGGTCGGGCACGGTTCGGTCGGTGAGCTGCTGGTGGGCCCGCTGACGGTGCTGCTGTTCGGCGCGGTCGGCGTTCTGCTGGCCCGGCTGGTGGGCTCGGCCTTCGCGGCGCCGCTGCTGATCGTGGTCTTCCTCTTCCTGTTCGTGCTCGGCGCGGCGGCGGTCGGCGGCGGGACGCGCTGGCTGTCCCCGTCGGTGTCCGAAGCGAGCTCCAACGTCTTGCCCTCTGACCTGATAGACCGCCCCGCGGCCTGGCACGCGCTCTATCTCGCCGCCCTGGCACTGAGCCTGGCGCTGTTGGCGGTCCTCCTGGGCGGAAGCCGCGCGTGGACCGTGCGCACCCTGTTCGTCGTGACAGTCGCGCTGACGGTCCTGGGCGGGGTCGCCCAGGGCCAGGGGGTCTCCGCGGCGACGACGGCGGCGCGCGAGCGGGCCACCGCCCACCCCGAGCAGGTGCAGACCTGCGTGGAGCGGGGCGGGTCGCGGTACTGCGCCTTCCCGGAGTGGCGGGCCCGGACCGCGGACTGGGCCTCGGTCGTGGAGCAGGTGCGCTCCCTGGCCGGCGGCCAGGCACACGACCAGCGGGTTCTCGTACGGCAGCGGGTGGACGCCAGATACGGCCTCGAGGGCGACTCCGCGATACCCCCGTCGCGCGCCGCCGGTCAGGTGACGGTCGGCACGTCCTGGGGTGGCAACCGCGTCCCCGAGTTCTCGGCCGCCGTCGCCGGGGTGCTGGTCGCGGGTGACGAGACCGCTGCCTCCGAACTGTGCGACGGCCGCGTGGTCACCGTCATGTGGCTGGCCCTGGCCTGGGAGTCCGACCCGCTCACCCAGCTGAGGCACGTCCGCCTCGACGACAGCGTCACCGGCGCGGCGATCGTGCTGTCACCGACGGAGCCGCTGCCGATGACGGAAGGACAGACCACGGTCGTACGGGAGCTGCTGGAGCGGCCCCGCGCCGAGGTCGAGGCCAAGGTGAAGTCCCGGTGGGCGGAGCTGACCTCGCCGAAGGTGACCACCGAGCGGGTGGCGGAACTGCTCGGGGTGCAGGCGAAGGTGAAGGCGGACTCGTGTGAGTGAGGCGGGCGTGAGGAGCGGGGGCGGGTGCCGTCTGGGTCCGCGGGTCCAGGCCGCGTTCGGGACCCCGGTGGGGTCGGGTGCGGGGTCTGGCGGGGGCGGGTGCGCTGGGGGTCCGCGGGTCCAGGCGACGTTCGGGACCCCGGTGGGGTCGGGTGCGGGGCCGGGCCGGGGCGGGTGCGCTCGGGGTCCGCGGGTCCAGGCGACGTTCGGGACCCCGGTGGGGTCGGGCCGGGGCGAGTGCGCCCGGGGTCCGCGGGTCCAGGCCGCGCTCGGGACCCAGGTGGGTCGGTTGTCGAGGTTCAGGACGGGATGAGGGATACGGGGATGGCGCTCGGGCCAGGTGCGGGGAGTGGCGGAGGTGGCCGGATGTCCGGGCGGACGGTAGTGGGGCGGCGGGGTGCGATGAGGAGGGCGGCGATGGCGCGGAGCGCGGCGGTGGTGCGGGCGTTGCCGGTGCCCGTGGTGCGGACGTTGCCGTGGCGGGCGCTGGGGGCCGCCGGCGGCGTAGGGATGCTGCTCGCGGGGATGGCTCGGTGGGCGGTCGACGGCGATGCGTGGCTGGCCCTCAACCTGTTGCGGGCCGCCGCGCTGGCCTTCGCGCTGGGCCTGGCGTTCGTGCTGGACGACCCGGCCCGGCACACCACCGAGCCGGTACCGACCCGGCGCCCGGTCCGTCAGGCCCTGCGGGCCCTGCTCGTCACCCCGTTCCTGGCGCTTGCCTGGACGGCGGCGGTCCTGCTCGTGCCGCGGGAGATACGTCCGCCGGTGGGCGACGTCACCCTGGAGGCGGCGGGTGCCTTCGCCCTCGCGCTGGCGGTGGCCGCCGTCGCGGTCCGCTTCACCGGGGCCCCCGAACCGGGCCAGGCGGTGGCCGCGGCGGTCCTCACCTCGGCGGTGGTGGTACCGCTGCTGCTGCCGGGACGGTGGGCGATGTTCGTGGGGACCACCGATGAGCGGTGGGCGGCGTCACACGACCGGTGGATGTGGGTGCTGGTGGGAGCGGCGGTGGTGTGGGCGGCGTGCGGACCGGAACGCTTGGGACGCCGGTCGGGGATTCCCCGCTCGTCCAGCGGTTGAGGACAGGGACCAACCGGTCACCGCCGGAACCCATCCCACCCAGCGCACCGACCCCATCCCCGACCGCTCAACGCACCCAGTGCACCCGCCCCCACCGCTCAGCGCACCCACCCCCGCCCCCCGACAGCTCAGCGCACCCAGCGCACCCAGTGCACCCGTCTCCCACAGCTCAACGCACCCAGCGCACCCGCCCCACAACCCCTCAGGCCCGCCCCAGCCTCACGTCTCCGTCCGATACATCAGATCCGTCTCGTACGTCGCGAACCCCAGCCGTTCGTACACCGACACCGCCGCGGTGTTGTCCGCGTCGACGTACAGCATCGCCGTCGGCAGTCCCTGTGCCGCGAGGTGCCGCAGGCCGATCGTGGTGAGGGACTTGCCGAGGCCGCCGCCCTGCGCGCCCGGCTTCACGCCCAGGACGTACACCTCGCCCAGCCGCTCCTCCGCGTGGACCTTGGTCCAGTGGAAGCCGATCAGTTCGGCGCCGCGGAAGGCGAGGAAGAAGCCGGCCGGGTCGAACCAGGGCTCGCCCATGCGGGCGTCGAGGTCGCGCTGGACCAGGGAGCCCTGCTCGGGGTGGTGGGCGAAGGCGGCGGCGTTGACCGCGAGCCAGTCGGCGTCGTCCTGACCGGGGACGAAGGCGCGGACGGTCACGCCGTCGGGGAGCACCGGGTCGGGCAGTTCGAGGCCGGTGAGCGGGCGCCGCATCTGGCGCAGCTCGCGAAAGAGCGTCAGCCCGAGGACCTGGGCGAGGTGCCGGGCCGCGGAGTGGCCGCCGTGGGCCCACACCCGCAGCCGCTTGCCGGAGGCGGCGAGGAGGGCGGCGCCCAGCGCCCGGCCATGACCGTGGCCGCGGTGGGCGGGGTGCACGACCAGTTCCGCGGCCGGTGCCTCCACCGGGTCGGTGTCCTCCAGCTGGGCGTAGCCGACGAGTTCGTCGTCGACGGACAGCAGCAGATGGGAGACGCCCTCGCGGGCGCCGCCGCGCAGCTGGAGCCGTCCCTGCTCCGACACCGCCTGCCGGCCGTCCTCGTGCGCGGCCTCCGCGAGGAGCGCCAGCACCGCTTCGGTGCGGTCCGGGGTGAGTGCCGGATAGGTGTCGATCGAGCGGGAGGTGCCACGGCGTGCGGTGTCGTCGCTGGTCATGCGTACGAGGGTACGGGGGAGCGCCCGCAAAGTGGCGGCAAAGGCAGGGGCAAAGGGAAACCAGGATGTAACCGGGAAACCCCTGTCGCGCTACGCGCGTTGACTTTAGGCTGCGCCGGACGGGGCCCACGTGTTTCCAGACATCCCACAGGGGGGCGCATGCCAGCCATATCCCAGCCGCACCGCCGCAGACGGACCGTCCGTCTCCTTGCCGCGACCGCCGGTCTCGTGACCGTCGGAGCGCTCGCCGCCGCGATGCCCTCGACGGCCGCCGCGGGCGAGACGCACACCTCCCGTCATCCCGGGCCCGGTCGCTACCAGGACGTGCAGCTGCTGTCCTTCAACGACCTGCACGGCAACCTGGAGCCGCCGTCGGGTTCCTCCGGCCGCGTCACCGAGCTCCAGGCGGACGGCACGACCAAGACGATCGACGCCGGTGGTGTCGAGTACCTCGCCACGCACCTGCGGGAGGCGCGTGCGGGCAACAAGTACTCCATCACCGCCGCCGGTGGTGACATGGTCGGCGCGTCCCCGCTGATCTCGGGCCTGTTCCACGACGAGCCGACCATCGAGGCGCTCAACAAGCTGGACCTGGACGTCACGTCGGTGGGCAACCACGAGTTCGACGAGGGCGCCAGGGAACTGGCCCGTCTGCAGAAGGGCGGCTGTCACCCGACCGCCGGCTGCTACACGGACGAGGAGTTCGAGGGCGCGGACTTCCCCTACCTCGCGGCCAACGTGCTGAACGAGAAGACCGGCAGGCCGATCCTCAAGCCCTACTGGGTGTGGAAGAAGAAGGACGTCAAGGTCGGCTTCATCGGCGTGACCCTGGAGGACACCCCGGGCGTCGTCTCCGCCGAGGGCGTCAAGGGCCTGAAGTTCAAGGACGAGGTCGAGACGATCAACAAGTACGCCAAGGAGCTCCAGCGCCAGGGCGTGAAGTCGATCGTGGCCCTCATCCACGAGGGCGGGGCCCCGGCCTCCGGGTCCTACAACTACGACTGCGACGCCCCGGGCGCGGGCGACGGCATCTCCGGCCCGATCGTGGACATCGCCAAGAACGTCACCCCGCAGGTCGACGCGCTGGTGACGGGACACACCCACGCGGCCTACGCGTGCACCATCAACGACCCGGCGGGCAACCCGCGCACGGTCACCTCGGCCGCGTCCTTCGGCCGCCTGTACACGGACACCACGCTCACGTACGACCGTTGGACGGGTGACATCGCCCGTACGGCCGTGAAGTCCGCGAACCACGTGGTCACCCGGACCGTCGCCAAGGCGCCGGACATGACCGAGCTGATCAGTAGGTGGAGCACCCTCGCGGCCCCCATCGGCAACCGGGCGATCGGCTACATCTCCGCCGACATCCCGAGCACCGGCACCGAGTCCCCGATGGGTGACCTGATCGCCGACGCGCAGCTCGTCTACGGCAAGCAGCTCGACCCGGAGACCGACCTCGCGCTGATGAACCCGGGCGGCGTGCGCGCGGGCCTCACCTACGCGGCCAAGGGCACCGAGGGCGACGGTGTGGTGACCTACGCCGAGGGCTTCACCGTGCAGCCGTTCTCCAACACCGTGAACCTCCAGGACTTCACCGGCGCCCAGCTGCTCCAGGTCCTGAAGGAGCAGGTGAGCGGGGCGAACGCGGCCTCGCCGAAGATCCTCCAGCCGTCGTCCGGTCTGACGTACACGCTGGACCTGACGAAGACCGGCGCCGAGCGGATCGTCGCCGACTCCGTCCGGCTCAACGGCGCGGCCATCGACCCGGCGGCCACCTACCGCGTCGCGACCAACAGCTTCCTCGCGGGCGGCGGCGACGGCATCACCACGCTGGGACAGGGCACCAACGACGTCGTCGGCACGGACGACCTGGCGGCGCTCGAGCAGTACCTGCTGGCCAACTCCTCGGCCACCAGCCCGATCGCGCCCCCGGCGGCGAACCGGATCACGATCGTCAAGTAGCACACACCTCACCGAGAAGGCGGCCGCGTCACCCGACGCGGCCGCCTTCTCGCGTATTAAAAGCTGTGTGAGGCCCGAATTGGTTCCGGCTGGCACCTGAAAAATGGTCTCAGCTGCAATTCATCGAGGTCTAAGCGGAATTGGTCTTTTCCGGGTTTGCGGTCCCGTAGTGTTTTCCATGTCGAAAGCGAACGACACCGGAACAGCACGAAGGAGAAGGAAATGAGCTTCCACAAGGTCGCCCCCGTCGCCAAGAAGGCTCCCAAGCCCGCCCCGGCCCCCAAGAAGAAGGCCCAGGTGAAGAAGGTGACTCCGCGTCGGCGCCCGGTCTCCCATAAGAACTGAAACAAGCCCCGCGCAACGGCCCGCACAGCCTGCACCTGATCACCGGAAAGGTAATTCCCATGAGCTTCCACAAGATTTTCCCCGTCGCCAAGAAGAACACCAAGCCTGCCGCCCCGGCGCCGAACGGCCGGCAGCAGAAGGCCGCGCCGAAGAAGGCCGCGAAGCCCCGTCCGGTGTCCCGCAAGGGCTGCTGACGCCGAACCGCGAGGCGGGGCCACCGACAGGGACTCGGTGGCCCCGCCTCGGGCATGTCCGCCCGTACTTCGAGGGAGCAACCATGAGGGAAGTCCGCGAGGCCTTCCGCCGCTTCTGGCCGCTGACCCGCGGTGACCGCGGGTGGCTGGTGGCGATCGTCGCGTGCGTGGTGGTGTCCGCGCTCACCGAGACCGCCTCGATCCTGCTGTTCGCGCAGCTGACCGACACCGCGCTGAAGGCCGGTTCGCTCGCCGCGTTCTGGGGTCCGGCCGGTGCCTGGCTGGCCGTCGCCGCGCTCGGCGCGCTGGTCGGCTACCTCGGCAACTCGCTGGCCACCTGGACCGCGGAGAGATTCGTCCTGCGCCTGCGGGCCACGGTGTTCCGGCACGTCCAGGGACTGCCCCCGCACTTCTTCCACCGGCACCGCCAGGGCGACCTGGTCGAGCGGCTCACCGGGGACGTCGAGGCCATCGAGCAGATGGTGGTCTCCGGGGTCGTCGGCACCGTCGCCGCCGTGTTCTCCACCGTCTTCTACTCCTGCGCGGCCCTCTACCTGCGCTGGGACCTGGCCCTCGCCACGTTCGTCCTCGCGCCCGTGTTCCTGCTGGCCGCCCGCCGTTTCGCCGGCCGGATCAAGAGCACCGCCCAGGACGAGCGGGTCGCCGACGGCGCGATCACCTCGGTGGTCGAGGAGTCCCTCGGCAACGTCGTCCTCACCCAGGCCTACAACCGCCGCGCCGACGAGGAGAAGCGGCTCGACCGCGAGGCCCGGGCGTGGATGCGCGCGTCGGTGCGCGGGGCCCGGCTGAGCGAGATGTACGAGCAGTTCGTCGAGGTCGTCGAGACGCTCTGCGTGCTCGCCGTCATCGGACTCGGCGTCTGGGAGATCTCCGCCGACCGCATGACCCTCGGCCGGCTCCTCGCGTTCGCCGCGTTCATCGGCTACCTCTATCCACCGGTCCGCGACCTCGGCCGGCTCGGCCTCACCCTCACCGCCGCGACCGCGGGCGCCCAGCGCCTGAACGAGATCCTCGACGCCGAACCGGCCGTCACCGACCCCGCCGACCCCGTCCGCCCGTGGCCGGTGCGCGGCTGGGTCAGCGTCCATGGCGCCGGCTTCCGCTACCCGGGCGCCACCAGGGACTCCCTGACCGACGTCACCCTCCGGGCCGCCCCCGGCGAACTTGTCGTCGTCACCGGCCCGAGCGGCGCCGGCAAGTCCACCCTCGCCAAACTGCTGCTCCGCTTCTACGACCCCGCAACCGGCGTGCTCTGCCTGGACGGCGTGCCCCTGACGGACGTACCGCTGGAGTTCCTGCGCGAGAACGTGGCGCTGCTCCCGCAGGAGACGCTCGTGCTGCACGGCACGATCCGCGAGAACATCGCGTGCGGGCGGCCCGGCGCGAGCGAGGAGGACATCGAGCGCGCCGCGCGGGCGGCCGCCGCGCACGAGTTCGTCGCCGAGCTGCCCGAGGGCTACGACACCGTCATCGCCCCCGGTACCGCCGCCCTCTCCGGCGGCCAGCTCAAGCGGATCGCGATCGCCCGCGCGATGCTGCGCGCCGCACCCGTGCTGATCCTCGACGAACCCACCGCGGGCCTCGACGCGGTGGCCGCCCGCCGCATCGTGCGCCCGCTGCGCCGTCTGATGTCCGGCCGTACGACGATCATGATCACCCATGATCTGAGCCTCGCCCCGGACGCCGACCGCGTGCTCGTCGTGGACGGCGGACGCCTGGTGGAGACCGGCACCCACGACGAACTCATCGCGCTCGGCGGCACCTACGCACGGCTGGCCGCCGCCCACACCCTCCCGGCCGGGGACCCCACCGGACTCCTGAGCGTGTAGCCCGACCCCACCGGGCAACGCGGGCCCGTCGGCCGCGCCCCGGTCAGGAGGCGGTCGGGGTCCAGTCGCCGAGCCAGTCCGCGACCTCCTGGGAGGCGGCCTGGGAGTCGGTCAGCATGGGCCGGTTGCCGCTCGCCGTTCCGGAACCGGCGCCGGTGTTCTTGTACTCGGCGAACCGGTCGTCCTTCCAGGAGAACCCGCTCATGTCGGTCCACGGGGTGGACTTGATCGCCGCGCTGAGCGTGGTGTTGCGGACCGTGGTCTGCGGGTCGAGGGTCGCGTCGCCGCCGGCGTGCCAGGGGCGGCCCAGGTAGAAGCTCGCGGCGGACACGTCACCGTTGACCGCCGAGTTGGCGATCAGGATGCCCTTGCGGTTCGCGGCGGTGCTGGGCGCGGTGACATAGCCGGCCGAGCTGCCGTCCCAGCGCTTCTTCAGCGTGATGACGGACTTGTCGATCACGGCGGTGGCGCGGCCGAAGATGAAGTCGACGTTGCCGACGACGTAGGAGTTCCGCATGTAGACCCGGCCCAGCCGGTCCTTGGCCGCGGTGTCCACGAGCAGCGTGTCCTGGTCGCCGGTGACGATGACCCCGTCGAGGAACACCTTGTCGGCGGCGGTCCGCAGGGCGACCGCCTGGTGTCCGCTGAGGCTCTGGTTGGCCTTCTCGTCGAAGTCGTTGGAGATCGTCAGGTTGCGCGCCTGGAAGTCGTCGGCCTCCACGGCGACGCTGGCGCTGCCGCCCGTCCCGTAGGTGCCCGACCCGTCCGGCTTCGGGGTGCCGGAGGCGTTGTTGTAGACGATCACCGTGTCGCCCCGGCCGGCCCCCGTGCCCTGGATGGTGACGTGCGGCTTGTTGGCGGGGACCTTCACCAGCTCGCGGTACGTCCCCGGCTTGACGTTGATGACCACGCGCGAGGGGTTGTTCGCGGGCACGGCGTTCACCGCGGCCTGCACGGTGGTGTACTGCCCGCTGCCGTCCTTGGCGACGGTGAGGGTCGTGGCGGCGGCCGCGGCGGTGGTGCGCGCCGTCGAACCGATCGAACCCCGCGGCCCGGCACCGGACTTGAGCAGCGCGGGCACGTCGGCCGTCGCGTCGAGGGTGTACGGGTAGAAGCTCTTCGGGTCGAAGGCGCTGCCCCCGCTCTCGTTGCGCCCGCTCGTGCCGACGAAGGTGTTGCCCTTCTGCACGAGGGTCGCGGTGGCGTCCTTGATGACGGGGTTGTTGACGCCCTGGAAGTAGGAGTTCTCCAGCACCATCCTGGTGGCGCCGCGCGAGTAGTTCCCGTACGACGACTTGATGTCGGTGCCGGCCACGTCCTCCAGGAAGTTGTTGTAGAGGTGCGCGTGGGCGGCGTTGTCGGTGGAGGGGTTGCGCTGCTCGGTCTCGCGTATCCAGTTGTGGTGGATGGTGATGTCGGTGACGACGTTCTCGGTCCACCCGATGCCGAAGGCCTTGTTGTCCTGGCCGAGCTTGTTCCAGGACACCGTCACATAGGTGCTGTCCTTGCGGACGTCGATGAGCCCGTCGGCCATGTGCCGCAGGTCGTTGTGGTCGATCCAGACGTGGTGGGCGCCGTCCATCTGGATGGCGTCGAAGTCGTGGTCCTTGTCGTTCCAGATGCCCTGGTAGGCGTCCCTGATGGTCAGGTTCCGGATGATCACGTTGTGGACACCGGCCCCGAGGAAGAAGCCGCCGCCCACGATGTGCCCGGAGGTCCCGGACCCGACGATGGTCTTGTCGCTGTGGACCTTGATCTCCTTGCCGACCGGGTTCATGGTGATCGTCCCGGCGACGACGATGACGTAGGGCTCGGCGGCGGTCGCGTACCTCTCGAGGTCGGCGAGGGTGGTGACGGTGACGATCTGTCCGCCCCGGCCGCCGTACGTGCCGTTCTGGCCGAGGGCGTCGACGGAGGCGAAGCCGTCGGCGGTGGCGGTCGCCCAGGCGGGGGCGGCGGGGGTCGCGGCGGACGCCTTGGACAGGGCGTCGTCACCGAAGAGCGGGCCGTAGGCGAGCACGCCGGCTGAGATCAGGGCCAGGGGGACACCGGCCACCAGCGCGGTGTTGCGCCTGCGGTGCCGAGGGGCCCTGCTGCGGGGTTCAGTCACGGGCTGCTTCCGATCAGGTCAGGTGGGGAGGGCTGCACGTCACCTGACTGTCGGAGCCGCCGGGGAAAAGGTTGCCGGGGGCGCCCGCACCGCCGCGGGACCTTCCTACGGAGTCTCCGGGGGTGGTGTGGGCGCCCCCGGCAGCCGTACGGTCGCCACCGTGCCGCCGCCGTCCGCGCGGGTCAGCGTCACCGTGCCGCCCGCCTGCTCCACCGTGCGCGCGACGATCGACAGGCCCAGGCCCGAGCCCGGCAGGGCGCGGGCGCTCGGGGAACGCCAGAACCGGTCGAAGACGTACGGGAGTTCGTCCTCGGCGACGCCGGGCCCGTGGTCGCGGACGGTGAGCACACCGCCGGCGAGCCGCACCTCGACCGCGGCGCCCTCGGGGCTGAACTTCACCGCGTTGTCCAGCACGTTGACGACCGCGCGCTCCAACGCGGCGGGCTCCGCGCGGACGTACCAGGGCTGGAGGTCGGCGTCGATGGTCAGCTCGGGCCCCCGCAGCCGCGCGCGACGCAGCGCCGCTTCCACGGTGTCCTCCAGCGAGACCACCTGGACCCGCTCACCGCGCTGGCCCTCGGACCGGGACAGCTCCTGCAAGTCACCGATCAGCGACGCCAGTTCCGTCATCTGTGCCTTCACCGACGCCAGGAGCGCCTTGCGGTCGGCCTCGGGGAGGGGCCGTCCCGTCTCCTCGCTGCGGGTGAGGAGCTCGATGTTGGTGCGCAGGGAGGTGAGGGGGGTGCGCAACTCGTGCCCGGCGTCCGCGATCAGCTGCTGCTGAAGGTCGCGGGAGCTGGCCAGGGAGGAGGTCATGGAGTTGAACGACCGGGAGAGCCGGGCCACTTCGTCCTCGGCGCCGTCCTCCACCGGGATGCGGACGTTCAGGTCCTCGGTCCTGGCCACGTGCTCGACGGCCTCGGTCAGCTTGTCGACGGGACGGAGACCGGCGCGGGCCACCGCGAGACCGGCGGCACCGGCCCCGAGCACTCCGACGCCGGAGACGAGGAGAAGGATGAGGGCGAGCTCGTTGAGGGTGGACCGGGTGGCCTTGAGGGGGACGGCGAGCTGCACGGCGACGCCCTGAGAGTCGTTCTGGTCGACCCCCAGGTACAGGGTCAGCACCCGTACGGCGTTGCCCTCCTCGTCGGTGCCGTCACGGAAGCCGCCCTGGAGGGTTTTCGCCTCCTTGATCACTTCCTTGTCGGAGTCGGTGACCTCGATGGTGGCCGGGGAGTCCGGGGCGACGCAGGGCGAGCCGGTCTCCTTGATCGCCTGGACGTAGTCGTTGCGACCGGGGAACAGCTGGGTGTTCCCCTGGGGGGACTGCGTGCACTTCTGAAGGAGCGTGTTGACCGTGCCGGGCCGGCGCGCCATCTGCTCCAGCTCGTCGTTGACCTGCTGGTACAGCTTGCCCTGCACGATGAACCAGCACGTCACCGAGACCGCCGCCACCGCGAACGCCACCGCTGCGGCGACCAGCAGCGACAACCGCGCCCGGATGGGAAGCGCGCGGAACCGGCGCACCACCCTGTTCACTCCGCCCCGCCCTGCCGCAACACGTATCCCACGCCCCGCACGGTGTGCACGAGCCGCGGCTCGCCGCCCGCCTCCGTCTTGCGCCGCAGGTACATCACGTACACGTCCAGCGAGTTCGACGACGGCTCGAAGTCGAAGCCCCACACCGCCTTCAGGATCTGCTCCCGGGTCAGCACCTGACGCGGATGCGCCAGGAACATCTCCAGCAGCGTGAACTCGGTACGGGTCAGCTCCACCGACCGCCCCGCCCGCGTCACCTCCCGCGTGGCCAGGTCCATCCGCAGATCCGCGAAGATCAGCGCCTCGTCCTCGGGCACCGCGCCCGCGCTCGCGGCCGCCGCGTAGGAGCTGCGCCGCAGCAACGCACGGACCCGCGCGAACAGTTCGTCCAGTTCGAACGGCTTGACCAGGTAGTCGTCGGCGCCGGCGTCCAGTCCCGTCACCCGGTCACCCACCGTGTCCCGGGCCGTGAGCATCAGGATCGGCGTGGTCGTGCCCGCGCCCCGCATCCGGCGCGCGGCGGTCAGCCCGTCCATGCGCGGCATCTGGATGTCGAGGACCACCAGGTCCGGCTGGTAGGCCGTCGTCTTCTCCAGCGCGTCCGCGCCGTCGACCGCCACCTCGGTGTCGTACCCCTCGAAGGCGAGGCTGCGCTGGAGTGCTTCCCGCACGGCCGGCTCGTCGTCGACGATCAGGATGCGCTGGGGGTCACGGTCGCCGTCGGCGGGGCTCATCGCTCGTGGTTCCTCGGGGGTGCGGTGGGACGGGGTGCTCTCAGCCTCGCATGGTTGCGGGCTGTCGGGCCAAGGCAGGCAGGGTCAGGCGCGGACCCTGCTCCGGCGGGCCCTCCGGCCGGTGGTCGGGGCGGCGACCTCGGGTGCCCGCACGGCGACGGTCGGCGCGTTCAGCTCGTACGCCACGTCCAGTGCCAGGGCGGTGCCGGCCGGGTCGTGGCCGGCCACGGTGTGGGAAACCTGCTTGATCATGACGTGCTCCCGGGTCCGGTGAGGGTCAGTTGTCGCTGCCGCCGGCCCGCAACTCGGCGAGGTCGGCCTTGACGGTGTTGATCGGGATGGCGAAGCCGAGGCCCACGCTGCCGGTGTCGGACGAGGAGGAGTCCGCGGCGGCCGAGTACATCGCCGAGTTGATGCCGATGATGTTGCCGTTCATGTCGATCAGCGCGCCGCCGGAGTTCCCGGGGTTCAGGGAGGCGTCGGTCTGGAGCGCCTTGTACGTCGTCGTGGACGAGCCGGTGTCGCCGTTGAACTGCTGACCGCCGAACTCGAACGGCCACTGCCCGTTGCCGCCCTGCTGCTGCTGTTGCCCGCCCTCGTCGGTCGAGACGGTCACGTCCCGGTTGAGCGCGGAGACGATGCCGCTGGTGACGGTGCCGGTGAGGCCCTCGGGGGAGCCGATCGCGACGACCTGGTCGCCGACCTGGACGCCGTCGGAGTTGCCGAGCGTCGCGGGGGTGAGGCCGGAGGCGTTCTCCAGCTTGATCAGGGCGAGGTCCTTGGCGCTGTCGGTACCGACGACCTTGGCCGTGTACTCCTTGCCGTCGCTCGTGGAGACCTTGATCGAGGTGGCGCCGGAGATGACGTGGTTGTTGGTGATGATCTCGCCGTCACCGGTGATGATCACGCCGGAGCCGGTGGACGAGCCGTTGCCGAGCGTCGCGTTGATCTCGACGATGCTCGGGCTGACCGCCTTCGCGACCCCGGAGACCGTGCCCTTGTCGGCGGACGGCACGACGGTGGTGCTGGTGCTGCTGGAGGCGACCGTGTCGTTGCCGGTGAGTTCCTGGATGCCGTACGCCGTACCGCCGCCGATCGCGGCGGCGACGATCGCCACGGCCGCCAGGAGGGCGATCGGACCCCGGGTGCGCTTCTTCCGCGGCTCCGGTGCGGCGGGGGGCGCGGTCAGGAGGGCCGTACCGCCGCCGTCGCCGGGGGGCTGCGCCGGCGGGGGCGGCCACTCCGGGTTCACGGGGGAGGCGGAGGCGTGCTGCTGGGCGCCCTGGTGGGGGTTCGCGTACTGCTGCTCGTACTCGCCGTCGCGGCGGAAGCTCTCGGTCATGACAACGAGCTTGTCGCCCGACCATGAGAGCTTGCTGAGTGCTCCCTGAGAACGCCGCGAGAACCTCGTTCGCCCGATGTAAAGCCGCACCAGGGGGCGAGCGGGACCTTCTCAGACGGGCCTCATGAAGGCCCACGCGCGACCGGCCACGGGCCCCTCGCGGAGGAACGGCAGCCGGACCTACGCGCAGCCGCAGGAGCGCCGGACGACAAGCCTCGACGGGAACACCTTCAGGCGCTCGCGGCGCGAACCCGCCACGCGCAGACCGTCGTCCAGGACGAGATCCACCGCCGCCCGCGCCATCGCCGGCCGGTCCGATGCGATCGTTGTCATCGGCGGGTCCGCGAGCGGCGCTTCCTTGATGTCGTCGAACCCGATCACCGCCAGCTCGCCCGGCACGTCGATCCGCAGCTCGCGCGCCGCGCGCAGCACGCCGATCGCCTGGTCGTCGGTGGAGCAGAAGATCGCGGGCGGACGCTCCGGGCCCGACAGCACCCCCAGCGCCACCTGGTACGCGTCATAGCGGTTGTACGGCGCCTCGAACAGCCGCCCCTCGGTGGAGATCCCCGCCTCGTCCATCACCCGCCGCCAGCCCTCGACGTGGTCGGAGACCGGGTCGCCGACGGAGGGCGTGTCGGCGGTGCCGCCCATGCAGGCGACGTAGGGGTGGCCGTGGTCCAGCAGATGGCGGACGGCGAGTTCGGCGCCGCCGAGGTCGTCCGTGACGACGGCGACGTCGTCGATGGCCTCGGGGCGTTCGTGGAGGAGGACGACCCGGGCGTCCCAGGCCTCGATCTCGGCGGCGGCCAGGTCGTTCAGCGCGTGGGAGACCAGGATCAGGCCGGAGACCCGCATCCCGAGGAACGCCCGCAGATAGTGGACCTCGCGCTCGCCGACGTAGTCGGTGTTGCCGACCAGCACCATCTTGCCGCGCTCGGAGGCGGCCTGTTCGACCGCGTGCGCCATCTCGCCGAAGAACGGCTGACGGGCGTCGGGGATGATCAGGCCTATGAGATCGGTGCGGCGGGACGCCATGGCCTGGGCGACCCGGTCGGGGCGATAGCCCAGTTCCTTGATCGCGGCGAGGACACGCTCGCGCGTGGCCGGGGCGACCGGCCGGGGTCCGTTGTTGATGACATAGCTGACGACGGCCGTGGACGTCCCCGCCAGTCGCGCCACGTCATCCCTGGTTACCTTGGCCACGCGCGGAGTCTACGCGGATGGACCCGCTCTGGGCAGGGCGAGAAGGAGCTTGTCCGTGCCCCGCCCGAGCGTTTCCGGGACGGGCTAGACGTCGGCTTTGACCTCGGCGGCGTCCAGAGCGGCCGTCTCGTCCGCATCCTCCGCCTTTTGCCGGTCGTTCTTGGACTGTGCCTCGTCCGGGGCCGCCCCACCCTTCTCGGGCGTAACGAATCGATAACCGACGTTCCGGACGGTCCCGATCAGCGACTCGTGCTCGGGGCCGAGCTTGGCGCGCAGCCGCCGTACGTGCACGTCCACGGTCCGGGTGCCGCCGAAGTAGTCGTAGCCCCAGACCTCCTGGAGCAGCTGCGCGCGGGTGAAGACGCGGCCCGGGTGCTGGGCGAGGTACTTGAGGAGCTCGAACTCCTTGAAGGTCAGGTCCAGGACCCGGCCCTTGAGCTTGGCGCTGTAGGTCGCCTCGTCGACCGAGAGGTCGCCGTTGCGGATCTCCATGGGGGAGTCGTCGTTGACGATCTGCTGCCGGCCCATGGCGAGACGCAGCCGCGCCTCGACCTCGGCGGGACCCGCGGTGTCCAGCAGGACGTCGTCGATGCCCCAGTCGGCGGTGACGGCGGCGAGGCCGCCCTCGGTGACGACCAGGATGAGCGGACAGCCGGGTCCCGTGGAGCGCAGCAGCTGGCACAGGCTGCGGACCTGCGGGAGGTCGCGGCGGCCGTCGATGAGGATGACGTCGGCGCCGGGGGTGTCGACGAGTGCGGGGCCTTCGGCCGGTGCCACGCGCACGTTGTGCAGGAGCAGGCCGAGGGCCGGAAGCACCTCCGTCGACGGCTGGAGGGCGTTGGTCAGGAGCAGCAGAGAACTCATACGTCTGGTTCCTCCTCGGTCCCGCGAGGTCGCGGCTTTCGTATACAAGGGGTACCGAAAGCACAAAAGGACCCGGGGGCTGCGTCGCCCGAGTCCTCTTCCCTGGAGAATAGCCCACATGAGCGTTGATCCGGCAGGTCGTGTGGTGCGTTCCACGGTGAGTCCGAACTCTGAGACGAACAGACACGCACCTATCCGGACGTTTCTGCACACCGACGATGGTGTGTCGATCGATTCCGTATACGACTCGCCGGCCTTCGTATACGACGCCTCCACGCCACCCGCGCGTGACCTCGTGTTCGTGGTCGCGCACGGTTTCACGGGCCACGTGGACCGGCCTCATGTTCGGAGGGTGGCGGCGGCGTTCGCGCAGTACGGGGCCGTGGTCACCTTCTCCTTCAGGGGCCACGGCGCCTCCGGCGGGCGCTCGACGGTCGGCGACCGGGAGGTGCTGGATCTGGCCGCCGCGGTGCGGTGGGCGCGGTCGTTCGGCCACGCGCGCGTGGTGACCGTGGGGTTCTCGATGGGTGGTTCCGTGGTGCTGCGGCACGCGGCGCTGCACGGGCCGGAGCGCGAAGGGCGCACGGAAGCGCGCACCGACGCCGTGGTCTCGGTGAGTGCGCCGGCCCGCTGGTACTACCGCGGCACCGCCCCCATGCGCAGGGTCCACTGGCTGATCACCCGCCCCGAGGGCCGTCTGCTGGGCCGCTACGGACTCCGTACGCGCATCCACCACCGCGACTGGGACCCGGTCCCGCTCTCCCCGGTGGAGGCGGTCCCGGGCATCGCGCCGACGCCCCTGCTGATCGTCCACGGCGACCGCGACGGCTACTTCCCCCTGGACCACCCCCGCATGCTCGCCGAAGCCGCCGGTGACCACGGCGAACTCTGGCTGGAGCCCGGCATGGGCCACGCGGAGAACGCGGCCCCCGACGAGCTGCTGGCCCGGATCGGGGACTGGGCCGCCGCCCAGGGCGGCTAGCCTGACCGTGTACACAGCCGATCGATCGAGGGACCGGATGCCGAAGGTCACCGTGCGCTACTGGGCCGCCGCGAAGGCCGCGGCCGGCGTCGCCGAGGAGGCGTACGACGCGGACACGCTCGCCGAGGCGCTCGACGCCGTGCGCGGACGACACCCCGGCGAGCTCACGCGCGTCCTGCTGCGATGCTCGTTCCTCATCGACGGCGACCCCGTGGGCACCCGCGGACATGAGACGGTACGGCTGGCCGACGGCGGCACGGTCGAGGTGCTCCCGCCGTTCGCAGGAGGGTGACGATGACCGACCAGCCGTATGAGGGGCAGCAGTACCAGCAGGGGTACGACCCGTACTGGCAGCACCAGCAGCCCCAGCACCAGCAGCCCCAGCACCAGCAGCCCCAGCACCAGGCGTGGCCCGGGCAGCAGCAGGGCCACGACGACCCGCACGCCGCCCAGCAGTACACCCAGCAGTGGCAGGGGCAGACCTGGGAGACCCAGGTGCAGGCGCCCGTCGCGCCGGCCGCGGAGACGTCGTACCTGCCGCAGCAGGGCTACGCGCAGCCGGCGTACACCGAACCGGCCGCCGCGCCCGCCCCCGAGCCCCGGCCCGCGGCCCCCGCCTCCTCCGACTACGGCCCCGCCACCCTCGGCGGCAACGCCCGCGTCACGGACGCCCAGCGCGCCCGCCTGGAGGGCCGTTCCCCGATCATCGAGCCCGGCATGCAGCCCGCCGCGCTCACCGCCCTCCTCGGCCTGCTCCTCGCCGCGGCGGCGGCCGTCGGGTCGTACGCGCTGCTCGTCCCGCTCGTCGTCCTTCAGGCCGTGACGGCGGCCGGCTGGTTCCGGCTGAACGGCATGTGGCCGGCCCGGCAGGGCATCGCGCTGGCGTTCCTCGGCGCGGTGGTCGCGGACGTCGCGCTGCTCGCCGCCGACCGCGCGCCGGCCGCGATCCTCGGCACGCTCGGCGTCTGGGTCCTGCTCTCCCTGGTCCTCCAGCTCCGCTCGCACGCCGACCCCGACACCCGGATGTACGGCCTGATGGCCACCGTCGCCTCGGCGGCGCTGGCGATCGTGGCGTCCGGCTACCTCGCGGCCGCCGCCGACGCGGTGACGGTCGGCGCGGCCTCGGTCGCGGTCGCCGTGCCGGCCCGCGCGCTGCCGCTGCCGACTCCGGCCTCCGTGGTGGTCGCCCTGCTCGCCGCGGCGGGCGCGGGCATCGCGGTCGGCGGGATGACGGACCTGGGCTCCGGGGGCGCGCTGCTGGGAGCGGGCGCCGGGGTGTGCGCGCTGATCGGCCACCGCGTCGCGAGCTACGACTACCCCTCCCGTTTCGTGCACTTCACCGCGGGCGTGGCGCTGCCGCTGGCCGCGGCCGCCCCGGCGGTGTACCTGCTGGGACGGGCGCTCGGGTGAAGCCCTGCCCCCGCTTGTCACAGGTGATCGACAATCCGCAGGTCGGCGCCCCCACCGGAGTTACGGTGACTTCCGGACGTAGACCGCCTAGGTGGGGGAACACCAAAGAATGCGCGCACTGCGAATACTTCTGATCGTCGTCGTCATTCTGGGCGGCCTCTTCGTGATCGCCGACCGTGTCGCGGTCCACCTCGCGGAGGGCGAGGTGGCGGACAAGCTGAAGACCACCGAGAACCTCGCCGTCACCCCTGACGTGTCGATCAAGGGCTTCCCCTTCCTCACCCAGGTCGTCTCCGGCGAGCTCGACGACACCGAGGTCGGCATCAAGGACTACGAGGCCGCCGCCGGCACCGACGGCGACAAGATCCGCATCGACGACATCCGCGCGAACTTCAAGAGCGTGGCCTTCTCCGGCGACTACAGCTCCGCGACCGCCGCCACCGCCGACGGCACGGCGACGATCTCCTACGCCGAGCTGCTCAAGGCCGCCCGGTCCGAACCGACGCAGATCTTCCCCGGGGCGACCGCCGAGGTCGTCGGCCTCGCGGACGGCGGCAACGGCAAGATCAAGGTGAACGTCAAGGTCACGGCCCTGGGCAGGTCCTCGACGTACCCGGTGCTCAGCACGGTCACCGTCGACGGCGACACCGTGCGGGTGCACGCCGACAACCTGCCGAACCTGGTCGTCGAGGTCGCGGAGGGCAAGGTCCGCTCGATCACCGACTTCCAGCAGAAGATCGACGACCTGCCGGGCGGCATCGAGCTCGACAAGGTCGAGGCGGCGGCGGACGGTGTCGAGGTCACGGTGAAGGGTTCGAACGTCAAGCTGGCCGGGTAGGACCGCGTACGGCGGGCAGCGCTGTCCGAGGGGCGAGACGGATGGTCCGTACGGCAGGTGTGATGACGGACACCCGCGCCCGGAACCGCGGTGAACACGGCCAGGACGCCGCTTCCATCCCACATCCCGGACGATCGCGTCTCAAAATACGACACGCCGGTGACATGCCCGGCTGTCCGTCCCTACGATCGACGGCATGAAGCGACAGGCGGATCTCACGAAGCGGCGGGCAGTGGACCTGTGCCGCGTTGCCGCCATGCTCTGTCGCACCTTCTGAGCGGAAGCCACGCCTTCCGCATCACCCTGCCTGTCCAAGGCATCGGTGCGCCCCCGCGCACCCCTTTCGCACTCGCGCGCCCCGCCGCAACTGCCCCGGAGGAGAAAGAGCATGAGCCGCAGCGACGTCCTGGTCGACGCCGACTGGGTCGAGGCCAACCTCGACAACCCGAACATCGCGATCGTGGAGGTGGACGAAGACACGTCCGCCTACGAGAAGAACCACATCAGGAACGCGATCCGGATCGACTGGACGCAGGACCTCCAGGACCCGGTCCGCCGTGACTTCATCGACCAGGAGGGCTTCGAGAAGCTCCTGTCGGCGAAGGGCATCGCCAACGACACCCAGGTGATCCTCTACGGCGGCAACAACAACTGGTTCGCCTCCTACGCCTACTGGTACTTCAAGCTCTACGGCCACGAGAACGTCAAGCTCCTCGACGGCGGCCGCAAGAAGTGGGAGCTGGACGCCCGCGAGCTGGTCGAAGAGGTGCCCGAGCGCCCCACGACCGACTACAAGGCCAAGCCCCAGGACACCTCGATCCGTGCCTTCCGCGACGACGTCGTCGCCGCGATCGGCTCGCAGAACCTGGTCGACGTGCGCTCCCCCGACGAGTTCTCCGGCAAGCTGCTCGCCCCGGCCCACCTGCCGCAGGAGCAGTCGCAGCGCCCGGGCCACGTGCCCAGCGCCCGCAACATCCCGTGGTCGAAGAACGCCAACGACGACGGCACCTTCAAGTCGGACGAGGAGCTCAAGGCCCTCTACGCCGAGGAGCAGGTCGACCTGGCCAAGGACACCATCGCCTACTGCCGCATCGGTGAGCGCTCCGCGCTGACCTGGTTCGTCCTGCACGAGCTGCTGGGCGTGGAGAACGTCAAGAACTACGACGGCTCCTGGACCGAGTACGGCAGCCTCGTCGGCGTCCCGATCGAGCTCGGCGCCAACAAGTAACCCTCGCGGCAAGCGAACCCACCCCGCAGATCCCGACCGGCCTTCCTCCGGTCAGACCCCTCTTGGAGAACGACATGTGTGGAGCGAAGGCCGGCGGCCCCGACGCCTCGACGATCAAGCCCGGTGAGACCACGATCCAGGGCCAGGTGACCAAGGACGGCGAGCCCGTCGTCGGCTACGTCCGCCTGCTGGACTCGACCGGCGAGTTCACCGCCGAGGTCCCCACCTCCGCCACGGGCCAGTTCCGCTTCTACGCGGCCGAGGGCACCTGGACCGTCCGCGCCCTGGTCCCCGGCGCCACCGCCGACCGCACGGTCGTCGCCCAGCAGGGCGGCCTCGCCGAGGTCGCGATCGCCGTCTGAGGCACCCCTGAACGGCTGAAGGGCCGCACCCCCGGGTTGGACGCTCGGGGTGCGGCCCTTCAGCGTGCGCGGACCTACGCTGGAGGTATGTACGCACGGCGGCGGCACGTGTACTTCGCCATGATGGGGACCTGCATCGGACTCTTCGTCCTGGCCTGGGGCGTCGTACGCCTGTGGTCGGTCCCCGTGGCCGTCGGCATGTGCGTGGTCGCCATGCTGATCCCGCCGGTCGCCGCGATGGTCGCCAACCGACGCGGCCCCGACGACCGCTGGTGGGACGACCCCTCCGGCGACCCCACGTCGGACGACTGGTGGGACGAACTGGACGGCAAGAAGCGCCCGCGGTAGGACCCGGCCGGGCTTCTGTCCCCGGGGCCGTGGACCCCGGCGCCGCGGCTCAGTACACGAGCGCCTGGGTGTCGTCGGCGAGGGACTCCTGCACGAACACCTGTGCGCCCGCGATCCGTACGCCCTCGATGACGTCCTTCTCCGTGATGTCCCGGCGGGCCGCGCACTGCGTGCACAGCGTGAGTTTTCCGCCCGCCAGGACCGAGTCGATCAGGTCGGGCAGCGGGGCCGCGTGCGGCAGCTCGAACTCGGCGGCACGGCCTGGCAGCGCGAACCACGCGGACTCCCCGGTCAGCCACAGGGAGACCTCCACGCCACTGGCCACGGCCACCGCCGCCACCGTGAACGCCTGCGAGCAGCGCTCGGGGGCATCGGCCCCCGCCGTCACCTTGATCACGAGCTTCTTCGCCATGCCTGAATCGTAATCAACGCCCCTACAACCCAGGTCATCGGCGGCGAGTCTCCTGTGCGCGCATACGGAATGCGCACTTCACGTTCTGTGGGGGGACGTCTTGGAAGTACCGGGAACACACGAAGATCCTGTAGTGCCGGAGGCGCCGGAAGTGCCCCGTCGGCGTCGGCGCGGGCGCACCGCGCTCCTCGTCGCCGCGGCCGCCGTGCTCGGCGTGGTCGCGGGCACCTGCACCGGCCTCGTCGTGCAGGCCGACCGCGAGCCCACCGAGCTCCCGCCGCTCTCGCAGCCCGTCGTCGGACAGGCCAAGGGCGAGGTCGAGCCGCTGGCCGCCGCGCAGGACCGGAGGGTGCGGACCGACGGCGACCTGCGCAAGCTGCTGCTGAAGAAGCCGCGCGGGGCGAAGGCGGCCGGCGACTGGCTGGGCGACGACGACGGCTGGATGAGCCTGGCCGCCTACGCCGACTCCTTCGAGAAGCCGGCCGGCGCCTACGCCGACCTCGTCCACGACGAGTTCCGCCGCGCCGCCGTCACCGGCTGGGAGTCCGGCCACCTCTCGGTGTCGATCCGGCTGATCCAGTTCCGGCAGGAGGAGTACGTCGCGGCCGACCGTGCCGCGGGCGACGCCCAGTACTGGGCGGAGGACGAGGACGACACCGACAGCTGGGTCGTGCCCGGCACCGCGGACGGGATGGCGTACGTCCACAACCAGCCCGAGACCGAAGCCGGTTATCTGCCGCTCTACAGCGCGGAGGCGCACGCGTGGCGCGGTGACATCGCCGTGGAGGTCTGGGTCTACGACACCAAGCCGATCACCAAGAAGAGGATCATGGACCTGGCCGAGCGGCAGATGGGGCGGTTGTGAGCGAGATCCCCGAGAGAGCTGAGAGCGCCGGGAGCGGCGGGAGCGGCGAGATCTCCGAGAGCGCCGAGGTCCGTGAGACTCCCGAGGTCCTCCAGAACCCCGTCCCGATTCCCGTCCCCGACGAGGTTCCGGCCCGGCCCGCCAGGAAGCCCCTCCGCCGTGGTCGTGTCGCCGCGATCGGCGGGTCCGTCCTGCTGGTCGGCGCCGTCGTGGCCGGCGTCGGTCTCACCGCCGTGACCGTGAACGGCGCCGACCGGGACGCCGGTGCGCCGCGCTGGAAGTTCCCGCAGGCCGAGGTGGACGCGGACGCGAAGAAGGCGGCCGACGCCCAGGGGCTCGCCGGGGTGCTCGTGCCCTTCGGGACCGACGGCTGGACCCGCGGCCCGGACCTCGCCGAGTTCGGCTCCGACGCCGCACTCAGCGGCGCCCAGGCGACCGCCCTGCGCAAGGAGTCGCTGAGCGGCCTGCCCCGCACCCAGCGCCGGCAGCTGGAGAAGGAGATGGACAGGCAGCGCGTCACGGGCATGGCGATGCGCAGCTACGTCAGCACCACGGGCAGCAACGCCGGCGGCAACGGCTCCACCGCGGTCAGCATCACGCTGTCCCGGATGGAGAAGCGGGCCGCCGCCAAGGACATCTCGACGTCCCAGAACGCCTTCCTGGACTCCCTGGACATCTTCCGCGCGGGCCCGAAGATCAAGGGCTTCAAGGACGCCAAGTGCTTCCTGCCACCCAAGGACGCCGACGACGACCTCGACATGATGTTCTGCTCCGCCTACCAGGGCGACATCCTGATCAGCGCCACCGCCGACGGCGTCAAGTCACTCGACACCAAGTCGATCGCGCTGCTCCTCGCCGAGCAGCTCGACCGCATCGCGGAGCCCGGGGAGGCGGTATGACCGAGCAGACCGAGCAGGAGCCCCTCGTGGTGCCGCCCCTGCCCGAGGCGCCCCCGCAGCCGGTGACCCCGGCGGCACCGAAGGACCGCCGGGTCCTGCGGGCCGTACTGCGCTGGACCGCGGCCGTCGCGGTCTTCGCCGTGGTCGGCGCGGGGACGGCGTACGGCATCACCCGCATGGAGCGGACGGACGTACCCGGACTCGCGACCGAGTCGGACGGCCGCTGGGAGTACCCGCAGATCGTCAGGCCGCCGCTGCCCTCCGGCAGCCCGAGCCCCTTCGCCGAGGAGAACACGGCCGGCTCGCACCACGCCGACCTGCGCGAACTCCTGCTGCCCGCACCCGAGGGCGGCAAGGCGGACACGGCGCTCGACGGGAAGGACGGCTGGCTGGCCACGAAGGACTTCCTGGCGGCGTACGCGTCGAAGGAGGAGCAGGGGACGGTCCACGACCTGCTGACCGACCACGGGCTGCGGCACATCGCCGCCCGCGGCTGGACCGCACCGGACGGCACGCGGACCCGGATCTACCTCCTGCAGTTCGACACCGCCGCGGTCGCCGACTCCCTCGCGCAGGACCAGTTCACCAGCTCCCTCGCACCGCCCTACGCCTTGCGCGACGCGGAGGACGTCGGGCTGGACGAGGCGTTCCCGATGAAGGTCGAGGTGGACAACGTCCAGCGGTACGTCTACGACGAGGCCAAGCCCTTCGGCGCCGAGCACGTCCGGCAGGCCTATCTCGTCGCGGGTGACGTCCTCGCCCTGGTCGTGCAGTCCCGCAAGGGCGGCGCGGCGGCGGTGCCGTTCCAGCAGACGGTGGTGCTCCAGAGCCAGCTCCTCGGCTGAGGCGTACCTCGCGGAGAAGGCGGGGCCCCGGCCGACTAAGCTGGGGCCCGGCCTGTGTACCGCCCACCCTCGCTCACCGTAGGAGCACCACGTGCTTGAGGTTGTCTTCGAAGTCCTGCTCGCCCTGGTCTGCGTCGGCGTCGTCGCCTTCGCCGGGCTGACGGTGAAGAAGCTGTACCAGGGCCAGCGCTGACCCAGATCTAGGAACTGCTCTCATGATCGAGATCCCGTCCGACCTCCACAAGGACCTCGTCCCGCTCGTCTTCCTGCTCGGCAACTGGGCCGGCGCGGGCGTGCACGACTTCCCCGGCTCCGAGAAGTGCAACTTCGGGCAGGAGGTCACCTTCAGCCACGACGGCCGCGACTTCCTGGAGTACCAGTCCCACACCTGGGTCCTGGACAACGACGGGAACAAGGTCCGTCCGCTGGAGTCCGAGCACGGCTTCTGGCGCGTCGACGCCGACCGCAAGGTCGAGATCACGATGGTCCGTGACGACGGCGTCGTGGAGATCTGGTACGGCGAGCTG
Organism: Streptomyces sp. NPDC020489; assembly: GCF_044386545.1. Classification (NCBI taxonomy): domain Bacteria; kingdom Bacillati; phylum Actinomycetota; class Actinomycetes; order Kitasatosporales; family Streptomycetaceae; genus Streptomyces; species Streptomyces sp. NPDC020489. The sequence continues at coordinate 488,781 of NZ_JBIRUZ010000006.1, read as the reverse complement.
GCCAAGCAGAAGCCCCAGATCGACCTGGTCACGGACGCGGTGGCGCGGACCGCGGCCTCCGGCCCCTACACCGGCGGCAAGCGGCTGTACGGCTACGTCAACAGCGACCTGATGTGGGTCGGCGAGAAGCAGACCCCCGAGGTCGAGCTGCGCCCCTACATGTCCGCACACCTGAAGAAGGTCGTCACCCCGGAGGACGTCGAGCGCTGGGCCAAGGCCCTCCCCGACGACATGCCGGACGACGGCATCGCCTTCTTCAAGTAATTCCCTGTGGTGGTCACCTGTTCGGATGAACCGTGTGGTTTGGCGAGGAACGGCAGGGGACACCGTCTAGCTTCGTCATCGTGAAGCTGGTGGTACGGGTCAAGCTCCTGCCGACGCCCGATCAGGCGGCGGCACTTGAGATGACCCTGCGTTCCTGCAACGAGGCAGCGAACTGGCTCTCGACTGAGGCGTTCGCCCGGCAGGTGACCTCGCGCGCGGGGCTGCAGGCTCTTGCGTACGCCGACCTGCGGGCGCGGGGGCTGTCGGCGCAGCCTGCACTGCATGTGCTGCGGAAGGTCGCAGACGCCTACACCGCCTTGAAGGCGAGTGTGCGGGTGGGGAACCTGGGCAGGCCGGGCTCGAAACGGCGTGCGAGGGCCACCTCCAAGCCGATCATGTTTCGTGCGGGGGCGGCACAGCCGTTCGATGACCGCTGCCTGTCCTGGCAGATGGGCGCCACCACCGTATCGATCTGGACCACCGGCGGACGCCTGAAGAACATCGCCTTTACCGGGCATCCGGAGCAGTTGAAGCTGCTGTCCCGCTACCGACGAGGCGAGTCGGATCTGCTGAACCGGAACGGGCAGTGGTATCTGATCGCGACCTGCGAGGTCCCCGAGGCCGAGGAGAACAGCAGGCCGGGCGGGTTCGTGGGGGTGGACCTGGGGATCGTGAACATCGCCTCCACGTCCACCGGTCGGCGGCACAGCGGGCGTCACCTGAACCGCCGCCGCGAACAGGATCGAAGGCTGCGCGCGAAGCTGCAGCGCAGGGGTACGAAGTCGGCCAAGCGACGGTTGAAGAGACACGCGGGCAGAGAAGCCCGCCGGGCTCGCGACATCAACCACAAGATCAGCAAATGCATCGTGGCGGAGGCTCAACGCACCGGTCGCGGAATCGCCCTGGAAGACCTGGGTGGTATTCGCGAGCGGGCACGGCTCAAGAAGCCCCAACGCGTCACCTTGCACTCGTGGGCGTTCCACCAGCTCGGCGAGTTCATCGCATACAAGGCCAAGCGTGCCGGAGTTCCGGTGGTGTCCGTGAATCCGGCCTGCTCGAGCCGGGAATGCTCCCGCTGTCACCACATCGACAAGCGCAATCGGCTGTCACAGGCCGTGTTCGCCTGCAGGTTCTGCGGCTTCGTTGAGCACGCCGACCTCAATGCGTCCCACAACATCGCCTCTCGTGGGTGGTGGGTGTGGGTCTGCGGGGCCAGGTCAGTGGCCCCTGCTCTCACCCTTGTGTCGTGAGAGCTGGACGCGGCCGGTCTCGTCGAAGCCATCGATGCCCTGAGCTGCAAACCCCGGGACGACGGTCCGGGGTGGCTGACGTAGGCCTAGACTCGTCGGTGTGGTGAGCACCGACTGGAAGAGCGACCTCAGGCAGCGCGGCTACCGGCTGACGCCGCAGCGGCAACTCGTGCTCGAAGCCGTGGACACCCTGGAGCACGCGACCCCCGACGAGATCCTCATCGAGGTGAGGAAGACGGCGTCGGGGGTCAACATTTCCACGGTCTACCGCACCCTGGAGCTCCTGGAGGAGCTGGGGCTGGTCAGCCATGCCCATCTGGGGCACGGGGCGCCGACGTACCACCTGGCCGACCGCCACCATCACATCCACCTGGTGTGCCGCGACTGCGACAACGTCATCGAGGCGGACACCGAGGTGGCGGCGGAGTTCACCGCGAAGCTGCGCTCGACCTTCGGGTTCGAGACGGACCTGAAGCACTTCGCGATCTTCGGCCGCTGCAAGGACTGTTCTTTGAAGGCTTCAACTACCGAGTCGTAGGCTTGTGCATATGAAGAGCCCTCTGCTGTCCCTGCCCGGCGCCGTACCCGCCGAAGGCGTGGACGAAGGCGTCGCCGCCCACTACGGCGACCTGTTCCGCGAGCAGCGCACCCTCGCCGAGGGCGCCGGGTTCGTGGACCTCTCGCACCGCGGCGTCCTCGCCGTCACCGGCGAGGACCGGCTGAGCTGGCTGCATCTGCTGCTCACCCAGCATGTCGCCGAGCTGCCCACGGGCGAGGCCACCGAGGCGCTGATCCTCTCCGCCAACGGCCACATCGAGCACGCCCTGTACCTGGTCGACGACGGCACGACGGTCTGGGCCCATGTGGAGCCCGGCACCCAGGAGGCGCTGCTGGCGTACCTGGAGTCGATGAAGTTCTTCTACCGGGTCGAGGTCGCCGACCGCACCGCCGACACCGCGGTCGTCCACCTCCCGGCCGGCTCGATCGCCGAGGTCCCCGAGGGCGTCGTCGTCCGGGAGACGGCGTACGGCCGTGATCTCTTCCTGCCCCGGGCGGACCTGGAGTCCTACGCCGAGAAGGCGGGCCCTCCGGCCGGCCTCCTGGCCTACGAGGCCCTCCGCGTCGAACAGCACCGCCCCCGGCTCGGCTTCGAGACCGACCACCGCACCATCCCGCACGAGCTGGGCTGGATCGGCTCCGCGGTCCACCTCCAGAAGGGCTGCTACCGCGGCCAGGAGACGGTGGCCCGCGTCCAGAACCTGGGCAAGCCCCCGCGCCGCCTGGTCTTCCTGCACCTCGACGGCAGCGAGGTCCACCTGCCGCCGGCCGGCACCGAGATCCGCCTCGCGGACGACGGCCCCGACGGCCGCAAGGTCGGCTTCGTCACCACCTCCGTACGCCACCACGAGCTCGGCCCGGTCGCCCTCGCCCTGGTCAAGCGGAACGTCCCTGTGGACGCGCGGCTGATGGCGGACTCCACGGCCGCTGCTCAGGAAGTGGTCGTGGAGCCCTAGGCCCAGCAGGACCGGCGGCCCGCTAGATCTCCAGCAGCACCGTGAACGGGCCGTCGTTCGTCAGGGACACACGCATCTGCGCGCCGAACCTGCCGGTCGCCACCGTCGCGCCCAGCGCCCGCAGTTGGGCGACGACCTCCTCGACGAGGGGCTCGGCGACGTCGCCGGGGGCGGCGGCGTTCCAGGTGGGGCGGCGGCCCTTGCGGGCGTCGCCGTAGAGGGTGAACTGGCTGATGACGAGGAGCGGGGCGTCGATGTCGCTGCACGACTTCTCGTCGTGGAGCATGCGGACCGACCAGAGTTTGCGGGCGAGTTGGGCCGCCTTCTCCTTGGTGTCCTCGTGGGTGACGCCGACGAGGACGCACAGCCCTTCCCCGGTGATCTCCCCGACGGTCTCACCCTCGACGACGACGCTCGCGCCGTCCACTCTCTGTACCACTGCGCGCATGGACCCATCATGCCGGGCCAGATGAAGTGACCTTTCCTCGGGATTGTTTTTGCTCCTTAACCCCCCATGTGGGGCCGATCGGGGGCACTCGGTCACATAGCGGCCACTTGGGGTGGCACGATGACCACACACGCCCGGTCGAGGGGACGGTTGAGGCACATGAGCACACCGAGTACCGGACAGCAGCCCGGGGCTGCTGTCCGGCCGCCCGTGCAGCGCGCGTTGGAGCCGCGGCCGCCCGCGGGCCCGCCCGAGCGCGACCTGGCCCCGCTGAGCCTGCCCGAGCTGCGCACCCTGCGCCGGGACGCCCAGCGCGACGAGGCCGACCTCAGCTATGTCCGGCGGCTGCTCCAGGGCCGTATCGACATCCTGCGCGCGGAGTTGGCCCGTCGCTCGCCCGCCGGGGAGGGCTCGGTGGTGGAGCGCCTCTCCGAGATTCTCACCGACGCCCCGGCCCGCCAGCGCTCGTCCGCCCGTCATGTGACGCTGGGCACGCCGCACGGCGAGGAGTTCGGCCGGCTGGCCGCCGACATGCTCGCCGAGGTCGAGCTCTCCGACCTCCGGGCCCGCACCGACCTCGAGCTCCACACCGCGATGGCCCGTCTCGTGCGGTACGAACAGCAGGTCTCCCGACGCCGCCAGCGCCTCCAGCGCACCGCGGACGACTGCAGCGCGGAGATCGCGCGGCGGTACCGCGAGGGGGAGGCACAGGTGGACGACCTGCTGATGTGAGGCGATGCCTCGGGTTGCGTGGGGCAGGCGCGGCGGGCCCGTGGAAAACGCCGCGACACCCTCACCGGCGCGGGCCTACGGTGATCCCATGAGCCGACCGCGCCCCGACATCGACGTCCGTCCGATCGGCGAGGCCGAGATCCCCGAGTGGATCCGCGCCCTGAACACCGGCTTCCTGCGCAGTCCCGGGGTGTCCGAGGACGAGGTCGCGGACCGGAGCTCCTATCTCGAACCGGCGCGTACGCTCGGCGCCTTCGAGGGCGGCCGGTGCGTGGGGACGTTCCGGTCCTTCGATCAGCGGCTCACGGTCGTCGGGGGAGCCGACGTCCCCGCCGACGCCGTCACCAACGTCACCGTCACGGCCACGCACCGCCGGCGCGGCATCCTCACCCGCATGATGGCCGCGGACCTCGGTGCGGCGAAGGAGCGCGGGGACGTCGTCGCCACGCTGATCGCCGCGGAGTACCCGATCTACGGCCGCTACGGCTTCGGCCCGGCCACCACGATGACCGAGTGGACGGTGGACGTGCCGCGCGCCGGTCTCGACCCGCGCTGGGCGGGACCGGAGGACGGCGGCCGCGTCGACCTCGTGGACCGCGAGGACGTCACCAAGCTCGGCCCCGAGCTGCACGAGCGGCTGCGGCGCCGCCTGCCCGGCGCGGTCAGCCGTACCGAGCGGTGGTGGCAGATCGAGACGGGGGCCGTGCACCTGGACCGCGCCCCCTGGGTCGAGCCTTTCTACGCCGTGTACCGCTCGGCCACCGGTGAGGTGGAGGGCATGGCGGCGTACCGGTGCGACGAGGTCTGGGAGGACAAGCAGCCCGCCGAGACGGCCACGGTGCGGTGGCTGATCGCCACGACACCGGCCGCCGAGCGCGCCCTGTGGCTCCACCTCTGCTCGATCGACTGGGTCACCAAGGTGCGCAGCGGCTGGCGCGGCCCCGAGGACCTGCTTCCGCTCTTCCTCCCCGACCCGCGCGCCGCGCGGATCACCACGCAGGCGGACTGGCTGTGGGTGCGGATCCTGGACGTCGTACGGGCTCTTCAGGCGCGTACGTACGACGGGGAGGGGGCGCTGGTGCTGGAGATCACCGACCGGGCCGGGCCGGCCGGCGGGCGTTACCTGCTGGAGGCCGGGGCGGACGGGGCGTCCTGCACGGCGACCACGCGAGCGGCCGACCTCACGCTCGACGTCGGCGACCTGGCGAGGCTCTGGCTCGGTGACGAGTCCGCCGCGCGGCTGATCGCGCTCGGCCGGGTCCGGGAAGAACGAGCGGGCGCCGGCCGGATGGCCGACGCCCTGCTGCGTACGCCCGGGCGGCCTTGGTGCCCGGACATGTTCTGAGCCTCCTCGCGCCGATGTCGCGTGCTCTTGGTGTCGATCCGTAGCTGTTCAGTTGTGGCTGTGCGCGGCGGTGTTCGGTTGTCGGTGTTCAGTTGTGGCTGTGCTGACCGACCGGGCTCTCGGCTCCCCTCCGGAAGAGAGCCCGATCGGCCGACTGCGCGGACGTGGGCGGTCCGATCAGCCGGACTGGGCGAGCAGCATCACGAGGATCGCCGCTCCGATGCCGCCGACCATGGTGTTCCTCGCCTTGATGCCGACGGTGAGGAGGACGAAGGCGATGATGCCCATCGGCCCCCACTTCCACTGGACGAGCTGCTCGAACCCAATGGCAAGGGCGGCGATGGCGATGGCGAGCGGCATGACGATCCCCCCTGGACGAAGCAAGTCGAGTCGTTCGGCTTGGCGGCGCCAACCCCCTGGAATCGTGACCATGTTGGGTAAGTTGGCTACCAACTTCACTGTACTTATCTCCGTTTGGATGCGACTCATAACCACCTTCCTCTGAACTGCCCAAAGATGGCGGGAAGTTGTAGTGTTTGGTTGTGGACCCGAAACACGCCTCCGTCAATGGACGGGAGAGGTCGCAGCGGTCACACACGTCGCATCGTGAGGTGGCCGACGCGCTGCGTTCCCGGATCCGGTCCGGTGAGCTGCGGCCGGGTCAGCGCATGCCCACCCAGGCCAGGCTGGCCGACGAGTTCGGAGTGGAGCGTGGTGCCGTACGGCAGGCCCTGCGCATCCTCCAGTCCGAGCATCTGCTGACCAACGTGTCCAAGGGGAGCCCCGCGACCGTCGCCCCCGACCTCGGCAGGGCGCTGACCGGCCCCGGAGCGCCACCGCTGCCCACGATGGTGGCCCTCGCGCCGCGGATCGCCGAGGCCTTCGCGGTGCCGCACGTCGAGATCGACGCCCTCTGTCTGACCTCGGTCTCCCTCAACCTCGCCCTCGGCGAGCCGCTGCGTCGGATTCACGCCGGAGAGCTGAAACCGGCCAAGGTCGACGTCCGGGTCCTGCTGCCGAGCCGCGAGATCGACCTGGCCTTCCCCACCCCCGTGGACCCTTCCGTGGACGGCCGCCTCCAGCGTCGCTGGCTGGCCCAGCGCAACGCCCAGGGCCAGGTGCTCAAGCACAACCTGCTGGCGTTGCGCGCCACCCACGGCATCGACGTCCAGGTCACCTTCCGGGCGCTGCCCTTCACGCCCCCGGTGAAGCTGTACCTGCTCAACGACGCCGAGGCCCTCTTCGCCTACTACACCCTCTACCTGCGCGAGGAGCAGGTCGACCACGAGTTTCTTCAGATGTACGACGCCGAGGGGACCCAGTCGATGCTGTTCGCCTTCGATCAGGGGGCCGGCACGCGGGACACGACCTTCGTCGAGCAGTCCCATCTGTGGTTCAACGCCCTGTGGGAGACGATCAGTTCGCCCCTGACCTTCGCGTCGTAGCGTCGGAGCCCGTCTGGTGGCGCCGCGTCACAGCGCGGGGCGGGCGACCAGCAGGGCGAGCATGACGGCGCCGACGGAGCTGAAGGCCGGGCTCTTGGCCTTGACGCCGATGGTGAGCAGCAGCAGGGCGATGACCCCGGCGGCGCCGTACTTCCACTGGAGGGTCTGCTCGACGCCGACGACGAAGACGGCGACGAGGAGGTAGAGAGCAGCGGCCATGGTGGTTCCCCCTTCGGGCGTTGGGCGGCAAGGAGGCAGACAAGGAAGCAAAACTTCCGCCAACTTGGAGAAGTTGGCAACCATCTCAGTGTTAGATGTCCCCACTTGGCACCGAGTCTGAAACAACTTCCAGGCAACTCCCCAAAGATGGAGTGCAGTTGTAGCGTTTGGTCGTGACTCAGGAGAACGTGGCAGTGAACGGCAGCAGAAGGCTCTCGCCCCAGGAGATCTCCGACATCCTGCGGGAACGCATTCGCGTCGGAGACCTCAAGGCGGGCGACCGCCTGCCGACCCAGGCCGAACTGGCCGAGGAGTTCGGCGTCGAGCGCGGCGCCGTCCGCCAGGCGCTGCGCGCCCTCCAGGAGGACGGACTCCTCACCAACGTCAGCAAGGGAAGCCCGCCGCGGATCGCCGAACCGGCACCCGTCCGGGGCGCGCCCCAGCCGACCATGGTCGGACTCGCGCCCCGTCTGACGGAGGCGTTCACGGCGGACCACGTCCGCGTCGACGTGGTCAGCCACACCTCCGAGACCCTCATGCTCGCCCTCGGTGACTCGCTCCGCCGCATCCACGAGGGCCGGATCCGCCCCCGGTCGATCGACTTCCGCGTCCTGCTGCCCTCCCGGGACATCAACCTCGCCTTCCCGGTCCTGATCGACCGCGACACCGAGGACGACCCGGTCCACCAGCGCTGGCTGGAGATGCGCAACGCCCAGGCCCACGTCCTGAAGTACAACCTCAACGCGGTCCGCTCCACCCACGGCATCGACGTCCATGTGGCCTTCCGCGCCCTGCCGTTCACCCCGCCCGTGAAGCTGTACCTGCTCAACGGCGAGGAGGTGCTGCTCGGTTACTACATGCTCGAACGGCGCGAGGAGGAGTACGAGAGCCAGACCCTGGAGATGTACGACGTCCTGGGCTCCCGGTCCGTGCTGTTCTCCTTCCTGAAGTCGGCGGGACAACGGGACGCGGCCTTCGTCGAGGAATCCCAGAAGTGGTTCGACGCCCTCTGGGAAACCATCACGACGGACCTGACACTCTCCTAGTGACTTCTGATACGACGCAGACTGAAGCGGTGACAGCAGAACTCGAGGAACTCCGCGAACTGATCACCGGCGCCCGCGTGGTCCTGTGGGACTTCGACGGCCCGATCTGCCGCTTGTTCGCGCGTCACTCCGCCCAGGATGTCGCGGTCCGGCTGATCGACTGGCTGGAGGCGAGAGGCCTGCGCGGCCTGGTGACAGAGGACGAACGCGACACCCTCAACCCCCAGATCATCCTGGGTGCCGTCAACCGCCGGCGCCCCGACAGCGACCTCGTCGAGGCACTGGAGGAACGTCTCACCAGTGAGGAACTCCAGGCCGCGGCCTCGGCCATGCCGACTCCGCACGCCGACACCCTGATCCGCACCTGGACGGCGGTCGGTGCCCGTCTCGCCGTCACGACCAACAACTCACCTCGCGCGGCGTCGAGTTACCTGGCCGGCCGCGGCCTGGACTCCTGCTTCGCCCCGCACATCTACGGCCGCACCCAGCGCCTGGAACACCTCAAACCCCACCCCCACTGCCTCAACCGCGCCCTCACGGCGATGGGCGTGGACCCTGCGAGGGCGCTGATGATCGGCGACGCCGACTACGACTTCCTCGCCGCGCGCAGTGCCGGGGTCCCGTTCCTCGGCTACGCGCGTAACGAACGCAAGGAGAAGCTCCTGCGCGGCGCCGGGGTCAAGGTGACGGTCAGCTCCCTGGACCAGATCCGAAACGCGCTCCTGGACCAGGCCTGAGTCGTCGGAGCCACGCACACCAGGCCGCCGCGCGCCTGGTGGGATGCGGTTCGGCAACGTCTCGTCCCGTAGGGGCCGAGGAGCCGGAGCCGGTGCGCTAGGATCCCCCGCACCGCCACTGAGCAACCGCTCTGTTCTGTGCGTATGAGAGGGCGACCAGCCATCTCGAACGACTTGGCGAAGAAGCGTGGCCATTCACCCGCCAGGGCTATTCAAGCTTGACTCCGGTCGTGGTTGATAAAACCGGCATTTAGTGTTGCCCCACCTTCTGTCTCTCGCGCGATCGATCCGGAGTGGCCCGTGGGCCCATCAGCACCTCGCCCCGGTCCGCACCCGGGGGAACGCGTCAGGCATGACGCCCTCCGGGCCTTCGTGAGCCTGGCTCGACGGCAGGGCCAGGAGACCGGCGGACACCGCCACCGCGGCTATCTGCTGCCCCTGTCGGACGAGGTGGCCCCCCTGGTGGGGCGCGCGGCGGGCACGCCCGTGACCGTGCGGATCCCGCGGGTCGACGCGCTCTCCCTGGCGACCAGGACCTGGCAGGACGAGACGGCGGTCCTCCGTGCCGTCAAGGACGTGCTGCCCGGGGTCCCGGACTGCCTCGTCGCGGGCGACGGCTTCGCCCTGCACAGCCATGTCGACGGACCCTCCCTCTCCGCGCTGTGCGGCGGCGAGGGCAAGCCCGTCGACGCCCGGTACGTCGAGGCGCTGACCGGGGTGCTCGCCGACCTGACCCAGGTGCGCCGGGGAGCACTGCCGGCCCTGCCCTCCCACTGGCCCGGCAACCACTCGGACAGCCAGGGCTTTCTGCGGACGATGGCGGTCGCCGCGCACCAGCAGATCGTGCACCCCAACTGGCCCGCGTTCGGTGGGCTGTTCGCCGCCCTGGGGATCCGGTACGACGCCATGCTCCGGCTGGCGGAGCGGGTTCCGGCGATGTCCAGGCGCCCCTTCGGCCTGCTCCACGGCGACCTGCACCGGGAGAACGTGATCGTCGTTCAGGACGACGACGTCACGCGGGTCGTTCTGATCGACTGGCAACTGGCGAGCTACGGCGATCCGTTGTACGACCTCGCCAACCACGTCGTACGCACGCGCTACCCGCTCCACCAGCGGCAGGAGGTCGTCGACGCCTGGGCGGCCGCCGTGCAGCGGGTCCGTCCCCCCGCCGGCAACAACCTGCACCGGGACCTGCGGCACCACCTCGCCTTCGAGGAGGCGCGATCCGTCTTCTCCGAGGTGATGCGGGCCGCGCGGCAACTCCAGGGATCGACCGACCAGGAGACCCTGGACGAGGCGACAGGGCAGGTGCGCCGGGCGCTGGAGGCCGCGGCGCCGCCCCTCGGGCTCGGCAGTGTCCCCGACGAGCAGGAGATCGAGCGGATCCTGTTCCGGTGGCGGGCCGCCAGAGCCGGGGGGCGTGCCCTGCACGCGGAGGTCAGCGACTGGGTCCCGGACCAGCGGTTCCCCGAGCACACCGCCTTTCCCCGCCGGGCCGTGGACGCGGCGCTGCGCGCGGAGGGGGCGGCGCCGGCCGGGCGGGTCTTCAAGGGCACCGGTCACCTGAACACGGTGGTGCGCGTGCCCGGCGTCGACTTTCCCGTCGTGGTGCGGCGCAAGGTGGCGAACGTCCGCAGGCGTGAGCGCGGCTTCCTCAGCGAGCACGCCGTCCTGCGTGCCATCGAGGAGTCCGGGGCCGCCGTGCGGGCGCCGAGGTTCCTGGCGCTGGGGACGAGCTACCGAGAGGAACCTTTCGCCGTTCACACCTACGTGGGTCCGCCCGACATGGACCAGCCGCCCAGCCATCCCGTGCGGGGACTGCTGCCGCACGAGGCGGACGGCCTCGTCGACCAGCTCCTCGCCCTGACCGAGGTGGGCTACGAACGGCTCGACCCGGCGGCGGGCGTGGGGTGCTTCTACACCTGGCTCAGCGAGCAACTCGTCCAGCTGGTCGCCGAGTTGCCGAGGGGATCCCAGCAGGTGGCCCGGCTCCTGGGGCTGCCCGACGCTCTCCGGCTCAAGGAGATCCTGGCCCGGCACCAGGTGACGCGGCGCAGGCCCGGCCTGCTGCACGGCGACCTGAACCCGTGGAATCTCGTGCGCCGCTCCGACCGGAAGGCCCCCCTGACCATCATCGACTGGGAGATGGCCGTCGTCGGCGACCCGCTGTACGACCTGGTCCGGCACATGCATCTCACGCCGACGCGGCCGGAGATCCGTGAGCGCATGTTCGGCCGCTGGGAGCGTCTGCTGCCCGCCGAGCACACCGCCGACTGGCGCCGCGACTGGGGCGTCTACCGCTGGATCGAGATCGTGCGCTCCGCCTACGTGGACCTGGACCGCCTGGTGACGGGCGCGAGTCTGGACGCTCCCAACGTCCGCCGCGCCGTGGACTCCTACGCGATGACCCTGGCGGCCGCGACCGCCTCCCTCGGGCTGCCCGTACGGTCGACGCCGGACCTCGCCAGGGCTTTCGCGTAGTCCGTCCGCTCCGGTGGGCGCCGGCTCCTAGCCGTCCGTCTGGCGGACCCGGGACCGCGGCTCACCTCGTACCCTCACCCCATGACCAGCCCCGGCCTGAGAGAACGCAAGAAGCGGCGGACCTACGAGACCGTCTCCGAGATCGCCATCCGGCTCTTCCTGGAGAAGGGCTACGACGCGGTGTCCGTCGCGGAGATCGCCGCCGCCGCGGAGATCTCGAAGCCGACGCTCTTCCGGTACTTCCCGGCGAAGGAGGACCTCGTCCTGCACCGGATCGCCGATCACGAGGACGAGGCCGCCCGGGTGGTGCGGGAGGCCCCGCGGGAGGCGCCGCTGGTCGCGCTGCGGCGGGACTTCGTCGCGGCGATCGAGCGGGGGGACCCGATCACCGGGGTCAGCGACCATCCGGCCGTGCTGGCCTTCTACGACCTGCTCTACGGCACCCCCGCCCTGGTCGCCCGGATGTACACGCACCTGGAGCGGTCGGAGGCCGCGCTCGCCGACGCGCTCGGCGGTGATCTGGACGCGCGGCTGGCCGCGGGCCAGATCGTGGCGGTGCGGCGGGTGCTGGCCCAGGAGAACTGGCGGCGGATCACCGGCGGCGAGGACGTGGACGTCGTCCGGGCGGAGGCCGTGGTCGCGGCCGGGCGGGCCTTCGACCTGCTGGAGGGCGGGCTGCCGCAGCCGGCCCGCACGGACGAGCCTCGGTAAGAAATGTAACTCGGTAACGTTATGCGGGTACCCTTCACTCCATGACGTCACCCCGCCCCCACGACCTCCACCACGCCCTCCGCCTCGAACGCGCCCACCACGACACCTGCCGTGCCGCCCTCGCCGCCATGGTCGAGGGCGCCCAGGAGCACGTCGTCACCGGTGAGGACGTCTCCGCCTCCGGGGCCGACGCCGAAGTGCTCGGGTACCGGTTGCGCAGCCGGGCCAAGGAGATGCGGGAGTTGCCCGAGGGCCCGCTGTTCTTCGGCCGGCTGGACTCGGCGGTGGACGGACGGCGGCTGTACATCGGGCGGCTGCGGATCAGCGAGCAGCCCGCCGCCCCGCCCCTCGTCGTCGACTGGCGGGCACCCGTCTCCCGCGCCTTCTACCAGGCCGGCGCCCGCGACCCGCAGGGCGTCGCCGTGCGTCGGCGGTTCGGGTGGGCGCCGGGCAGCAAGGGGGACTCCGCCGACCTCACCGGGCTGGAGGACGAGCACCTCATGGAGGGCGAGGACCGGGCCAGCGGCATCGTGCTGCGCGAGATCGAGCGGCCCCGCCTCGGACCGATGCGGGACATCGCCGCGACCATCCAGCCCGAGCAGGACGACCTCGTACGAGGTGAGCTGCGGATGTCCTTGTGCGTGCAGGGCGCCCCGGGCACCGGCAAGACCGCTGTCGGACTGCACCGGGCCGCCTACCTGCTCTACACCCACCCCCAGCGCATCCGCCGCGGCGGCATGCTGATCCTCGGCCCCAACCGCACGTTCCTGACGTACATCTCGCAGGTGCTGCCCGCCCTCGGCGAGACCGGCGTACGGCAGTCGACGCTCCAGGAGGAGATCGCGCTCCACCCGGTCCAGGGGCGGGACGAGGAGCGGGCCGCCGCCGTCAAGCACGACGTGCGGATGGCCGAGGTGCTGCGGCGGGCGCTGTACGCGCGCGTGTCCGCCGACGGGGTGGAGGCGCTGGCGATCCCCGACGGGACGTACCGATGGCGGGTGCCGGCCGACGAGCTGGTGCGGATCGTGGCGGGGGTGCGGGCCGAGGAGCCGCCGTACGGGATCGGGCGGGAGCGGGTACGGGCGCGGGTGGTGGCCTGCGTACGGGCGCAGGCCGAACGCCGGGAGGGGCCGGTGCCGCACTCCTGGGTGCGGCGCATCGAGCGGGCGCGGGCGGTCGGCGCCTTCCTCGACGCCGTGTGGCCCCGCGTGCGGCCCGAGGAGGTGGTCACCGAACTCCTCACCGAGCCCGCGGTGTTGGAGCGGTTCGCCCAGGGGGTGCTCACCGCCGACGAGCGGAAGACGCTGCTGTGGGCCAGGCCGCCGCGGTCGTGGCGGTCGGCGCGCTGGTCGGCCGCCGACCTCGTGCTCCTCGACGAGGTCGCCGGGCTGATCGAGCATCCCGAGGGGTACGGCCATGTCGTCGTCGACGAGGCGCAGGACCTCTCCCCGATGGAGTGCCGGGCCATCGCCCGGCGGGCGGCCTTCGGTTCGCTGACCGTGCTGGGCGACCTGGCGCAGGGCACCACCCCGTGGGCCGCGCGCACCTGGGCCGCCCAGCTCACGCACCTCGGCCGGCCCGAGGCCGCCGTCATCCCGCTGACCACCGGGTTCCGGGTGCCCGAGGCCGTCGTGGGCCTGGCCAACCGGCTGCTGGAGCGGCTGGACGTGGACGTGCCGGCCGCGCGGTCGCTGCGCCGGGACGGCGAGCTGCGGATCCGGGACGCCGGCGGCGACCTGCCCGGCGCGGTCGTGGCCGCCGTGCGCGACGCCCTCGCGCGGGAGGGTTCGGTGGGTGTGATCGCCGCCGACGCGGATCTGCCCCGGGTCCGCGAGGCGCTGGACGCCGCCGGGCTGAGGTTGGCCGGCCCCGACGACCTCGGCGCCCGCCTGACCCTCGTGCCGGCGACGCTGGTCAAGGGGCTCGAGTACGACCATGTCGTCGCCGTCGAGCCCGCGGCGATCGCCGAGGCGGAGGAGCGGGGGCTGCACCGGCTGTACGTGGTGCTGACGCGGGCGGTGTCGGGGCTGGAGGTGGTGCACGCGCGCGAGCTGCCGTTCTGAGCGCGTCCCGCCGCCCCCGTGGTCAGTCGGTCCAGCGGTCGAGCAGGGGGACCACCTGCTCCTCCCCGTACGTCAGATGAGCCTCCAGCTCGGACGCGATCCGCTCGAACTCGGCGCGCGCCTCGGCGGGCCCGGCGGCCGTCCACACCGCCTGCTTCAGCTCGTCCGCCAGCGTGGCGATCCGCTGCTGCCCCCCGTCCGGCCGTGCCGGCGCGGGGGCGGCCACGGGGTGCCGGTCGGCGAGACGGGGGAACAGGCCGGTGTCCTGGCCGGTGTGCTGGTGCAGGCACTGGCAGAAGGTGAGGCAGTTGACGCGGAGCTGGGCGCCCAGGGTCGGGCCGGTGCTCCTCGCCATCTCCGCGCGGATCAGGGCGAGTTCATGGCGGAGATCGTCGTGGACGCGCCTGATCGCCTCGCCCGTGGAACCGGCCCGGGTGTCCGGGGGTGCCGCGCTCTCGTACAGGGCGACCACGGGCAGGGTCCGGTCCCCGGCCTTCTCCTGGTACCGCGCCCAGCCGGGGTCCGCCTCCACGGCCCGCGCGAAGGAGCGGTCGCGCTCCTCGCCCGCCAGGGGGACGGCGTGCGCCTCGTAGGTGAACGGGCCTCTCTCCACGGTCACTTGGGGTTGCGCGAGGAGGTTGAGGTACCAGTCCGGATGTCTGGGGGAGCCGCCCGCCGAGGCGATGACCAGGACCCGGTCGCCGCCGTCGGGGAGGTAGCCGAGCGCAGTGGTGTGCCGGGTGCCGGTGCGGGCGCCGGTGGTGGTCAGCAGAAGCAGCCGGGCACCCTCGAACGGGCCGCCGACGCGACCGTTGCGGGCACGGAACTCGTCGATGACCGTGTGGTCGAGGTGGTCGGTCATTCTCTTCTCTCTCGTCCTTCTCTTCGTCGCGTACGTCGGTGAGGGCGAAGGCGAGGAGAAAGCGGCGGGCCTCTGACCCGCGCGGGCCTCACGCGGAGGCCCGGCACCCGACCGTCGCGCGGCGCGTGGCCGCGAACCCGGCAGTCATGGGAGGGACGGTAGCCCCGTGCTCGTGCGGGGCGCCACCGAATATCGGCGGGTGCGCGGGGCCGGCCGCGGTGCATGCTGGCCGACGATGATTCTCTTCCTCGACATCGACGGGACGATCCTGCCGTTCGGGTCCTCGCGCCCGTATCCGCGCCACGAGGGTCCGGTGACGACGCACCACCCCCTCCTCGACCGCGTCGACCCCGCGCTGGGGGCGCGGCTCACGGCACTGCGCTGCGAACTCGTATGGGCCACGACCTGGCCGGCCGAGGACGCCAACGGCCTCCTCGCGCCCTGGCTCGGACTGCCCCCGCTCCCCGCCGTGGACTGGCCGGACCGGCCCGACGGACCAGAGGGCGGACCGCACTGGAAGACGCGGCCCCTCGTCGACCGCGCGGCGGGCCGGCCCTTCGTGTGGGTCGACGACGAGATCGGCGCCGCCGACCGGACGTGGGTGGAGGCCCACCACCGGGCACCGGCCCTGCTGCACCGCGTCGATCACCGCCGCGGGATCACCGACGCGGATGTCGAGGCCGTGGCGCGGTGGCTGCGGACATAGAGCGGGGTCAGGTCTTCTGCCCGGCCTCCCGTGCCGCGTCCTCCAGGCGGTTCCGGTAGGCCTGCCACCAGGCCGGGTCGTGCGAGGCCATGCTGTCGTTGCCGTCGTTCATGCCGACGGCTCCGTCCAGGAGTTCACGGAGGATGTCGGCGTGTCCGGCGTGCCGGTGGGTGTCGGCTATGACCCGGACCAGGGCGTGATGCAGCGTCACCTCGTCCTTGCCGTCCGGCCACCACGGCACATGGCCGAGCGTCTCCAGGGGCAGCGCGGCGAGCGTCGCGTCCGCGTGCGCCCAGGCCCTGCGGTACAGGCCCACGATGTCCTCGCGGGACTCCTCGGCGGTGGCCCACATATCACCGTTGGGCTCGGCCCCGGCCTCCAGCCAGGGAAGCCGCTCGCCCGACGGACGCCCGAAGGTGTCCCCGAGATACCCCAACTCCACCCCCGCCGCATGCTTCACCAGCCCCAGCAGATTGGTCCCGGTCGGCGTCAGCGGACGCCGCACGTCGTACTCCGAGAGCCCGTCCAACTTCCACACCAGCGCGTCACGCGCGGACCGGAGATAGTGACGGAGGACGTCCTTGGGTTCGATTTCTGCCATGGGGCCAGTCTGGGGGGCGGGGGACCCACGGGCACGGCAATTGCGGAGCCGCCCGGTCACCCGGCGTCCCCCGAAAGCGTGGTGTGGAGCACTTTTGCAAGCGGACGCTTGCAAAAGTTAGCAAGGGTCGGGCACAGTGGGGGCATGGCATCGCTCAACGTCGGCAATCTCGGTGAGTACCTGCGCGAGCAGCGGCGGAACGCTCAGCTCTCGCTCAGGCAGCTCGCCGACGCCGCCGGGGTGTCCAATCCGTATCTGAGCCAGATCGAGCGCGGGCTGCGCAAGCCGAGCGCGGAGGTGTTGCAGCAGGTCGCCAAGGCGCTGCGGATCTCCGCGGAGACGCTGTACGTCCGCGCCGGCATCCTCGACGCCGAGCGTGACCGGGACGAGGTGGAGACGCGCGCCGTCATCATCGCCGACCCCACGCTCAACGAGCGGCAGAAGCAGGTGCTGCTCCAGATCTACGAGTCCTTCCGCAAGGAGAACGGGTTCGGGATCGACGCGCAGGACACCCCGGAGCCCGAGACCCCCGCCGCCGACGTGCCGGGCGACGACGCCCAGGGCGGCACCGGCAAGCGCCGTACCCGCAAGAAGACCACGGCACCCCGCACGGCCGACGGCGGCGACGCCGACCCGCGGCAGACGGCCGGTTGACACGGCACCGGCTGACCGCGGGATACAAAACCCTCAAGCGAAAGCGACCCGGGAGGACCACCACCATGGCCATCACCGACGACATCCGCAAGGCCGTCACCGACCCGACGCCCCTCTACTTCCTGGCCGGCGCCGGAGACCTGGCCCTGCAGGAGGCCAAGAAGGTGCCCGCCATCGTCGAGCAGCTGCGCGCCGAGGCCCCGGCCCGGATCGAGGCCGTGCGCGGCACCGACCCCAAGGCCGTGCAGGAGAAGGCCGCCGCCCGCGCCAAGGAGGCCGGTGCCAAGGCCAAGGAGGCCCAGGAGTCCCTCCAGGCCAAGGTCGGCGAGTTCATCGCGAGCCTCGACGGCGACATCAAGAAGCTCGGCTCGACCCTCGACGCCGACCTGAAGAAGATCGGCGAGAACGCCCAGGACCTCGCCCTGCGCGGTGTCGGCGTCGCCGCCGAGTACGCCGTGAAGGCCCGCGAGACCTACGAGAAGGTCGCCGAGCACGGCGAGCAGGCCGTGCGCACCTGGCGTGGCGAGGCCGCCGAGGAGATCGAGGAGCTCGCCATCGCGGTGGAGCCGAACGCCCGGCCGGTCGAGGTCAAGGACGAGCCGAAGCCCGCCGCGGCCACGCCCGCCCCGGCGCCTGTGACCACCCCCGCCGCCGCGACCGCCGCTGCCGCGAAGAAGACCCCCGCCGCCCCCGCCCGCAAGGCCCCGGCGAAGAAGACCACCGCCAAGAAGACGACGCCGCCCGCCAAGTAAGCGAGACCCGCGGCACTTCTGGGACGGGCCGGGCACCCCTGGGGTGCCCGGCCCGTTCTCCGGGTACGGTGACCGCGTAACGACGAGCCGAGTCAGGTGGTGGACGCTGTGCTGATGCAGGGGTTCGCGGGGTTGATGTGGATTCTCTACCTCGCGATGCTGGGATTCGCGGTCGTGGCCTTCGTGATGGCCGCCGTGTTCCGTGAGGACGCGTACCGGGCCGCCAGCAAGCAGAACAAGGGGTTCTGGCTGATCATCCTCGGCGTCGCGGTCGCGGTGAACCTGCTGGTGCCGATGCTCTTCCTCCAGCTCGCGGGCCTGGTCGCCTCGATCGTCTTCCTCGTGGACGTCCGCCCCGCCCTGCGCCAGGTCTCCGGCGGCCGGGGCCGCGGTGGCAGCAGCAGCGACGGCCCGTACGGCCCCTGGAACGGCGGCCGTTAGACGCGAGGGCGGCCCGTGACGGGCTGCCTCACGCCGTCCGGTCCAGCAGCAGCACCGCCACGTCGTCCGTCAGCTCGCCGCCGTTCAGCTCCCGCACCTCGCTGACGGCCGCCCGCAGCAGCGCCTCGCCGGCCAGCCCCTCGGCGAGCTGCCTGCGGACCATGGACACCATGCCGTCCTGACCGAGCCGCTCCCCGCCGACCCCGACCCGGCCCTCGATCAGACCGTCGGTGTAGAGCATCAGGCTCCACTCGCGCCCCAGCTCCACCTGCGTCCGCGGCCACCGCGCACCGGGCAGCAGCCCGAGCGCGGGGCCGTTGTTGTCGTACGGCAGCAGCTGGGCCGGCCGTCCGGGGCGGGCGACCAGCGGCGAGGGGTGCCCGGCCAGGCACAGGCCCGCCCGCCGCCCGTCCGGCGCGATGTCGACCGTGCACAGCGTCGCGAAGATCTCGTCGTCGGACCGCTCGTGCTCCAGGACCTGCTGCAAGGTGCCGAGCAGCTGGTCCCCGCACAGTCCCGCGAGCGTGAGGGCCCGCCAGGCGATCCGCAGCTCGACGCCGAGCGCCGCCTCGTCGGGGCCGTGCCCGCAGACGTCGCCGATCATGGCGTGGACCGTGCCGTCGGGGGTGCGGACGACGTCGTAGAAGTCGCCGCCGAGCAGCGCGCGTGAGCGGCCCGGGCGGTAGCGCGCGGCGAACCGCAGCGAGGAGCCCTCGAGCAGCGGCGTGGGCAGCAGCCCGCGCTCCAGGCGCCGGTTCTCCTGCGCCCGCACCCGGCCCTCGGCCAGTCGCCGCTCGGCCGTGTCGGAGCGCTTCCGCTCCACGGCGTACCGGATCGCGCGGCTCAGCAGCCGGCTGTCCAGCTCGTCCCGGAAGAGGTAGTCCTGGGCGCCCACCCGGACCGCTTCGGCGCCGCGCTCGGCGTCGCCGGAGGCGGTGAGGACGAGGACCGCGTGCCGGGGCGCGAGCTCCAGCACGTGCTTGAGCACGGCGAGCTCGTCGTCGGCGGGGCCGCGCGTGGGGGCGGGCAGGGCGAGGTCCAGCAGGATGCAGTGGACGTCGTCGGTGAGCAGCCGCTCGGCCTCGGTGAGGTTGCGGGCGGTACGGACACGGATCGGGTTGCCGGCGGCGTCGAGGAGCTCGGGCACGACCGTGGAGCCGCCCGGATCGTCCTCGATCACCAGCAGCGTCAGCTGGGTGCCGTTGTGCTTCTCGGCCGTGCCGTCCGTGCGTGGGGCCTCTTCCCTGGAAGGGCCGCCAGGTGCGGGTGCGGCCGGCGCCTGACCACTTTCCACGGCCGGGATCGCTCTCTGCCGCGGTACGGGTACGGGCATCGTCTTGGGTTCCTTCCCTCCCCCCGAGGGCATGGCGGGGCGAGGGACCTCGACCCACCGACGGGGACCATAGCGGTACTCGGCGCCGCAACGGAATGGTGTACGGCACCCGTCTCGGCACGGGGCCACTGTCATATGCCGCGTTTTCCACCGCAGTTGGACACCCCGCCCGAGGTGCGGGAATGACGAACGTCACGTCGCCGAGGGGTTTGTCCGGCGTCCCGGGTGCCCTGCGTCACGTGACCCCGGTCTCAGGCCCCGGCGCCCCTGGCACGGCGTCAGGCGTCCGGCCGCACGACCCCGGGCCCGGGCTCCGGAGCCCCACACCGCGGTCAGGCGTCCGGCCGTACGACCGCCAGGATCGGCATCGATCCCGCGCCCGCGACCGTCACTGTCCGCCCCGGACGCGGGGCGTGGACGATCGCGCCGTCGCCTATGTACATCGCGACATGGCTGGCGTCGGAGTTGTAGATGACGAGGTCGCCGGGCCGCATGTCCTTGATGTCCACGTGCTTGAGCTGCTTCCACTGCTGCTGCGAGGTCCGCGGGATCGCCTGCCCGGCGCTCGCCCAGGCCTGTGAGGTCAGGCCCGAGCAGTCGTAGGCCCCCGGACCCTCGGCGCCCCACTCGTACGGCTTGCCGATCTGGGCGGTCGCGTACTCCACGGCCTTTTTGCCCTGGACGGAGGCCTTGCTGCTGATCTCGTCGAGGATCCCGGAGTCCAGCCAGGCGGTCTGCGCCTGGTAGGCGGCCTGTTGCTCCAGCCGGGCCAGCCGCTCCTTCTCCTCCTTCTCCAGCTGGGACTCGAGGTCCTCGGCCGCCGCGATCTGCTTCTTGATCTTCTTCTTGGCGGCGGCCTTGGCCTTGCGGTTGGCCTCCAGTTTGTCCCACTGGGCGGAGGCGTCCTTGGCGTACTGCTCCAAGTCCTCCTGGGTGCGGGTCATTTCCGCGATGAGCCCCTTGGTGGCGCGCTGGCCCTGGAGCACGCGCCCGGTGCCGTCGAGGAACTCCTGCGGGTCGTCGCTGAGCATCAGGTGGGCCTCGTCGGGCAGGCCGCCGTTGCGGTACTGGGCGGCGGCCGCGCTGCCGGCGCGCTTCTTCAGCTCGGCCAGCCTCTCCTGGCCCTCGACGATCTTCTTCGCCAGCGCCACGATCGCGGCCGACTGCTGGTCGGCGGCCTCCTCGGCGGCGTTGTACGCGTCCGTGGCCACGGCGGCGTCGTGATAGAGGGCGTCCAGCTTCGCGCGTACGGCCTCAAGGTCCTTGCCCGCGCCGGTGGTCGGGGCGCCGGACGGGCTGGTGGACGGCGAGGGCGTCGGGCCCGGGGCGGCGAACGCCGTGCCCGGTGCCGCCAGGACGGTGACCGCGCAGACCACGGTGACGGCGGCTGTGATCAGCCCGCGCTTGCCCGCACCCATACTCCTGCCCCCAAACCTGATTTACCGTCAGTAACTTACGGACGCTTGGGGGATCGTGCCATGTCGTGCCGCAAAGCGACAGAGGCTGTGCTCGGTGCGGCTTCGGGCCGCTCACATGGTGCTTCCCCCCGTTCCGGCCTCCGCACGACGATCTCCCCGCCTGTGTGACGAACGACTCACGGAGATCGTTCCCCGCAGGTCAGGGCGCGCGGGGGAGTTCACCCTCGCGGTGCCAACGCCCCCCACGCCACGGTCACTTCCCCCTGCCGCCACCGCACCGGCCGGTCCAGGACCGGCCAGTCGGCCGTCAGGTCCCGCACCGCGCGCGTCCAGCGCTGCCGGGCGCCGTAGGAGGCGTAGGGCGCGGCGGCGGCCCAGGCGCGGTCGAAGTCCCGCAGGAAGGCGTGCACGGGCTCGCCGGGCACGTTCCGGTGGATCAGCGCCTTCGGCAGCCGCTCGGCGAGGTCGGAGGGCCGCTCCAGTGACCCCAGACGGGTGGCGAAGGTGACCGTCCGCGGCCCCTCCGGCCCGAGCGCGACCCACACGTGCCGGCGCCCGATCTCGTCGCAGGTCCCCTCCACGAGCAGCCCGTCCGGCGCCAGCCGTGCGCACAGCCGCGCCCAGACCTCGGCGACCTCGCCCTCGTCGTACTGCCGCAGCACGTTGGCGGCCCGGACGAGCAGCGGCCGCCCGGTCACGGGGATCTCGAACCCGCCGTGCCGGAACGCGAGCCCCTCGCGCTCGTACGGCTTCGCGGCCGCCACGCGCGCCGGTTCGATCTCCACCCCCACGACCCGCGCGCGGGGAGCGACGGTCCGCAACCGTGCGAGCAGCTCGACGGCGGTCCAGGGGGCGGCCCCGTACCCCAGGTCGACGGCGAGGGGTTCCCCGGCCCGACGCAGCGCGGCCCCGTGGGTCGCGGCGATCCAGCGGTCCATGCGCCGGAGCCGATTGGGGTTGGTCGTCCCGCGCGTGACCGTGCCCACGGGGCGGTGGGCTGCGCGGGCTGTCATGCCTACGAGGGTATGCGCCCGGAACACCCCGGCCCCACCCACCCGAGCACACCCCCCACGCACCCAGACCCCGAACAGTTGAGCGACATCCGGTAATACCCAGGCAAAATTCCCCGCGCCCGGAATGGGAACCCGCCCCTGCGATGTTGCACCCCCGTGGAGGGCCCGCCCTCCGTCCGGCATGCCCGCAGCGAGGAGGACCGCCACGTGAGCCAGTACGTCGGCAGGCTCGGGCGTCGCTCCCCGGCCACGCCCCCGCGCCTGCGGCTGCACCGCCGCCCCCGCCGTATCGCGATGCTCTCCGTGCACACCTCCCCGCTCCACCAGCCCGGCACCGGCGACGCGGGCGGCATGAACGTCTACATCGTCGAGCTCGCGCAGCGCCTGGCCGCGATCAACATCGAGGTCGAGATCTTCACGCGCGCGACGACGGCCGCCCTGGAGCCCACCGTCCAGCTCGCCCCCGGCGTCCTCGTCCGGCACGTCGACGCGGGCCCCTACGAGGGTCTCGCCAAGGAAGAGCTCCCCGCCCAGCTGTGCGCCTTCACCCACGGCGTGATGCAGGCCTGGGCCGGCCACCGCCCCGGCCACTACGACCTCGTCCACTCCCACTACTGGCTCTCCGGCCACGTCGGCTGGCTCGCCGCCCAGCGCTGGGGCGTGCCCCTGGTCCACGCCATGCACACCATGGCCAAGGTCAAGAACGCCAACCTCGCCGACGGCGACACCCCCGAGCCCGCCGCCCGCGTCATCGGCGAGACCCAGATCGTCGACGCCGCCGACCGCCTCATCGCCAACACCGCCGAGGAGGCCGACGAGCTCGTACGCCACTACAGCGCCGACCCCGGCAAGGTCGCCGTCGTCCACCCCGGCGTCAACCTCGACCGCTTCCGCCCCGCCGACGGCCGCGCCGCCGCCCGCGCCCGCCTCGGCCTGCCCCAGGACGCGCTGATCCCGCTCTTCGCGGGCCGCATCCAGCCCCTGAAGGCCCCGGACATCCTCCTGCGAGCCGTCGCCGTCCTGCTCGACGAACGCCCCGAACTGCGCTCCCGCCTGGTCGTCCCCGTCGTCGGCGGCCCCAGCGGCAGCGGTCTCGCCAAGCCCGAGGGGCTACAGAAGCTGGCGGCCCGGCTCGGCATCGCCGACGTCGTACGGTTCCGCCCGCCCGTCGGCCAGGAACAGCTCGCCGACTGGTTCCGCGCCGCGTCCGTCCTCGTGATGCCGTCGTACAGCGAGTCCTTCGGCCTGGTCGCCATAGAGGCCCAGGCGGCCGGCACACCCGTCCTGGCGGCCGCGGTCGGCGGACTGCCGGTCGCGGTCCGGGACGGCCGTACCGGATTCCTCGTACGAGGGCACGACCCCGCCGACTACGCGCGCGTGCTGCGCGCCTTCGCCGACGACCCGCAGACGGCGACCCGCATGGGCGCGCAGGCCGCCCGGCACGCCCAGTCCTTCGGCTGGGACACCGCCGCCGCCGCGACCGCGGACGTCTACACGGCCGCGATGCAGGCGCACCGGCGTCGCGTACGCTCCCACCATGGCTGACACGGAGACGGAGAAGGCGGCACGGGTCATCGAGGGCGTCCTGAAGGACGCCGAGCTGGAGTGGGAGAGCCCCGCCGCCGGCACCTACGTCGTCCAGCTCCCCGGCACCCGCAAGCTGAAGACGACACTCTCCCTCCTGGTCGGCCGGCACTCCCTGTCCCTGAACGCCTTCGTCATCCGCCACCCCGACGAGAACGAACAAGGCGTCCACCGCTGGCTCCTGGAGCGCAACCTCAAGCTGTACGGCGTGAGTTACGCCGTCGACCAGCATGGCGACGTCTACCTCACCGGCAAGCTCCCGCTGGCCGCCGTGACCCCCGACGAGATCGACCGCCTGCTCGGCCAGACGCTGGAGGCGGCGGACGGCAGCTTCAACACCCTGCTGGAACTCGGTTTCGCGTCCGCCATCCGCAAGGAGTACGAGTGGCGGGTGGCCCGGGGTGAGCCGACGCGCAACCTGGACGCGTTCGCCCACCTGACGCAGCGCCCGGCCGAGAGGCCGGACCGGTCCGGCTGACCCCGGGCCGGCGCCTCAGGAGTCGCCGGGCGGCAGGGACGAGTCCGGCCGGGGCTCGCCGGTGGGGTCGCTCTTGTCGAGCTCGTCGGCGAACGCGCGCAGGGCGTCCGCGAGTTCCTTCTTGGTGGGCAGCTCGTCGACCTTCTTGTCGAGCTCCGCGACACGCCGGTTGAGCTCGTCCAGCTCGCTGGGCGCGGACGGCCCGTCGGTGGGTTCCTCGGTCGGTTCGTCGGTGGGTTCCTCGGTGGGCTGGTCCGGTTCCGTGAACGTCGGGCTCGGGTTGCCGCCGCCGGTGGTGCCGCCGTCGGTGCCGCCACCGCCGGAGCCGGAGCCTGAACCGCCCGTGCCGCCGTCCGCCGGGACGCTGATCTCCACGGAGGGTTCGGCGGTGGGCTCCTCGTCCGAGGTCGCCGCGAGGGCGGCGCCGACGCTGAGTACGACCAGGACGGCCGCGCCGGCGACGGCGGTCGAGAAACGTCCGACCCGCACGGTGCGGCGGGGCTGCGAAGTGCCTTGGGTGTCCTCTGAGTTGTCCATGGACCGACGCTAAGCGGCGTTGATCACCGGACGGGCGCCTTCCGCCGAAGGCACGTCGGCCGGGCTCCGGCGGGGCCCGCCTACCGGGACTTCGTGTACCGCCCCGGGGTGACCCCCACCAGCTTCCTGAAGTGCCGGGTGAGGTGGGACTGGTCGAAGAAGCCGGTGGCGGCGGCCACCTCGCCCGGCCGCACCCCGTCGAGGAGGAGCCGCCGGGCGCGGTCGACGCGGCGGGAGGTGAGGTACTGGTGCGGCGCGATGCCGTAGGCGGTGCCGAACGCCCGTACCAGATGCGCGGGATGCGCGTGCAGCAGCGCGGCGGCCTCGTCGAGGGCGATCCCCTCCACCACCCGCTCGTCGAGGAGCTCGCGCAGCCGCCGGGCGAGCGCCGGGTCGGCCCGCGGCACCTCGGTGACGAGCCGCGGCCGCAGCCGGGCGGTCAGCCGCTCCCCGATGAACGTCAGCCTGCTCGCGGCCTCCAGCTCGTCGCCGGGACGGTCCAGGGTTTGGTGCAACTGCCCCACACGCCGTCGCAGCAGCGGGTCGCGCAGGTCGGGGGTGTCCACGGCGGAGCCGACGAGCTCCTCGGCGAGCAGCGAGGTGTCGAGATAGACGACCCGCTTGCGGAAGCCGTCCGGGGAGGCGGGGGAGCCGTTGTGCGGGACGTGCGGCGGCAGCAGGGACACCGTGTCGTGCGGGGTGCCGTGCTCGTGCCGGTCGAGGTCGTACCGCACGGCCCCGTCGTCCACGATCAGCAGCGTCCACGCGTCATGGACGTGCATCGGATAGGCGTACCCGGTGAAGTGCGCGTGGAAGACCTCCACGACGCCCGGGACGGCGGGGCGCCAGGCGGAGACGGTCTGCCGGGTGGCCATGCAAAGAACGTACAAGACGAGGTCGGACGACGTTCGGCAGTCTCGGGGCATGAGCGACGACACACCCATCCGGTTCGACACGAAGATCGCCGTCCTGCTGCGGGCGGACCTGGAGCCCTGGCAACGCCTGAACGTCACCGCGTTCCTCGTCAGCGGCCTCGGCACGACCGTCCCCGAGGTGGTCGGGAAGCCGTACGAGGACGGCGACGGGGTGGCCTATCTGCCGATGTTCCGGCAGCCGGTCATGGTCTTCGAGGGCACGAAGGAGACGCTGACGGCGGCGCACGCGCGTGCGCTGTCCCGGGCGTTGCCGTGCTCGGTCTTCACGAGCGACCTCTTCACGACGGGCAACGACCGCGACAACCGGGCGGCGGTGCGCGCCGTGGGGACGGCGGAGCTCGACCTGGTGGGGCTCGCCGTGTACGGGGCGCGGAACGGGGTCGACAAGGTGGTGAAGGGGGCGCGGATGCATCCGTGAGGGGCGTCAGGCGCGCTTCCTCGACGGGGTCGGCCGGTCGCGGGCGGGGACCGTGACCGGGGTCGCGTCCGGGACCTTGCCCAGCGTCTCGTCCAGGGCCTCGTCCAGGACCTTCACCAGGGTCCCGTCCGGGCCCTCGGTCGGAGCCCCCTCCAGGCCGGCGGCGTACGCGTCCTCGGCGGGCAGGCCGCGCATCAGCACGGCGTACCCGACTCCGGCCACCGTGCCGACGACCGCGCACAGACCCCACAGCCACCGTGCGCCGTAGTGGTCGATGATCAGGCCGGACATCAGCGGCGCCACGAGGGAGGCGACGGCCCAGGACAGGGTGTACATGCCCTGGTAGCGGCCCCGGCCGTGGGTGGGGGAGAGGCGGACGACCAGGCTGGTCTGGGTGGGGGCGTTGACGATCTCGGCGAGGGTCCAGACGCAGACCGTCAGGGCGAAGACGCCGATGGAGCCGGCGAAGGCGGTCAGTCCGAAGCCGTACCCGGCGAGCAGCGACGAGACGACGAGCAGCCGGCGGGGGTCGCGGTGCTGGATGAACCGGGTGACCGGGATCTGGAGCGCGACGATGAGGATGCCGTTGACGGCGATGGCCATGCCGTAGTCGGCGGGCGTGAACCCGGCCTCGCCCATCGCGACCGGGAGCCCGACCGAGCCCTGCTGGAAGACGAAGGCGATGAGGAAGGACAGCCCGACCACACCCATGTACCGCCCGTCGCGGAGCACGGTGCGAAGACCGACCTCGTCGTCCGCCCCCTTCTCGGCGGCCGTGCGCTCGGGCCGCGACTCGGGCAGCTTCAGGAAGACGACGATCGCGCAGACGGCGGTCATGCCGGCCTCGATGAGGAAACCGGCGAGATAGCTGAACTCGGCGATGAACCCGGCGCCCATGGAGGACACGGCGAATCCCAGGTTGATCGCCCAGTAGTTGAGGGAGAAGGCGCGCACCCGGTCCTCGGGCCGCACGATGTCGGCCATCATCGCCTGCACGGCGGGCCGCGAGGCGTTGGAGGTCATGCCGACGAGGAACGCGACGGCGGCGATGGCGGCCGGGTGGTGCATGAACCCGAGCAGGGCGACGGACAGGGCGGTCGACCCCTGGGCGAGCAGCAGCGTGGGCCGCCGCCCGAGCCGGTCGGTCATCACCCCGGCCCCGACGGAGGAGACGACGCCGCCCAGCCCGTGCAGGGAGGCGACGAGGCCGGCGTAGACGGCGGAGTACCCGCGGTCCAGGGTCAGATAGAGCGCCATGAAGGTGGCGACGAAGGCGCCGAGCCGGTTGACGAGGGTGCTGGTCCACAGCCACCAGAACTCGCGGGGGAGCCCGGAGACGGACTCACGGACGGCGCGTCTCACGGCGGTTGGTGACATGGCGGATCCCCCGGTGCGGTGTAAGTGCTGCTGGCGGCGTGAGCAACTTACAAGTGGCGTGCTGGGAGAGGCCACTCAATTAACAGATCGGGTCAACCGTCCGCCTGCCGAGCGGGGCGCGCGAGGGATCAGACAGGTGGATTACGCTCATACGCATGGCCGACGCACCGTACAAGCTGATCCTCCTCCGCCACGGCGAGAGCGAGTGGAACGCCAAGAACCTGTTCACCGGCTGGGTGGACGTCAACCTGAACGAGAAGGGCGAGAAGGAGGCGGTCCGCGGTGGCGAGCTCCTGAAGGACGCCGATCTCCTGCCCGACGTGGTCCACACCTCGCTCCAGAAGCGCGCCATCCGTACCGCGCAGCTGGCCCTGGAGTCGGCGGACCGCCACTGGATCCCGGTCCACCGCTCATGGCGCCTGAACGAGCGTCACTACGGCGCCCTCCAGGGCAAGGACAAGGCGCAGACCCTCGCGGAGTTCGGCGAGGAGCAGTTCATGCTCTGGCGCCGCTCCTACGACACGCCCCCGCCGCCGCTCGAGGACGGCACGGAGTTCTCCCAGTCGGCCGACCCGCGCTACGCGACGATCCCCCCGGAGCTGCGCCCCCGCACGGAGTGCCTCAAGGACGTCGTCCACCGCATGCTCCCGTACTGGTACGACGGCATTGTCCCCGACCTCCTCGCCGGCCGCACGGTCCTGGTCGCCGCCCACGGCAACTCGCTGCGCGCCCTGGTCAAGCACCTCGACGGCATCTCGGACGCCGACATCGCGGGCCTCAACATCCCGACCGGCATCCCGCTGTCCTACGAGCTGGACGCCGACTTCAAGCCCCTCAACCCCGGCGGCACCTACCTCGACCCCGACGCGGCCGCGGCGGCGATCGAGGCGGTAAAGAATCAGGGCAAGAAGAAGTAACACGACGCCAACAACCCCCCGCCTGCGGCTCCGGTGCAGGTGGGGGGCTTTTTCGTGGTCGCGGGGCGGATCCGCGGACCTGCGTGGACCGGGCCGTCGCCCCCGGGATGTGCCCACGGCCACAGCGGGCGGGTTTCGCGAGGGCGCATACTGAAGCATGACAAGACCTGCGGCACCCAAGCGTCATCTGCCCACCAGCCCCTTCCCGGCCCCGGTCGCACCGGTTCCCAAGCACTTCGACCTGGGCGATCAGGTCACGCACGACGTGTACGGCCTCGGCTCCGTGATCGGCGTCGAGGAAGGGATCGCGATGCTGGTCGACTTCGGCTCGGCGCAGATGCGGATCCTGAGCCCGTACGCCAAGATGACCAAGCTGTAGGGCCACTGTGCCCCCTCACGGCACACCAGGTCCCGCCCGGGACCTGTAAGGAAAGGCAGACCTCTCATCGAACCGACGTCGCTGTTCTCCGCCCCCGAAGGGCAACCCCGTCGCTCCACCGCGGTATCGCCGTCCCCGGCGACGGACCCCTTCCAGTCCCCGGACTTCGGGGACACCGAGCCGTACTGGCCCGAGGAGGCGGAGGACGCACAGGAGCCCGCCCCGCGCAAGCGTGGGGCGCGGCACAGGGCGGCCTGACGCCCAGGGCACGCGCCTGAAGCCGCCGGCGCGGTCCAGGCGGAACCGGGCGCCCGGGGCCGAGGGCGCCCACCCCTCGCACAGGGCCCGCGCAACGGCCGCCGCGGCAGGACACCGGTGCGGCCGCCACGCCGGGCGCACAGCCCCCACCGGTCGCCGCCCGGCGCGCGTCGCGGCGTGAGCGCCCGGGCGCGTCACGCGATCGACAGCGGTACCGCGTGGATCTCGTCCGCCTTGTGCCCCGTGCGCTCGTGGATGCGCTGCACCGCCTCGGCCGAGGGCGCCTCGGACAGGCAGTAGACCGTCCCGGACTCCGGGTCCGCCCACGCCCGCTGGAAGTGGACGCCCTCCTCGTTCTCTATGTCGAGGTCGGCCTGGTGCGCCTGCTGCAACTGGTCGGCCGTGATGCCCTGCATTCCGTGGTGTACGTCCATGAACTGCGCCATGACCCGCACCTCCTTCGCACTTGCCGCTCCCTCCATGCTGCGCCCCCAGGGGCCGGAGCGGCGACCGCAGACGGGAAGGGCCCCGGCGTGATCACCGGGGCCCTTCACGGTCGTACGACGTCAGGCGCGGTGTCAGCCGCACTGGCAGGGGTTGCCCGACTGGCACCCGCATCCGCAGCCCGAGCCGCAGCCGCACGCGCCGATCAGCATCAGGTTCCGTGTCTCGGCGGGCCGCTCGGTCTCGCGCTCCTGCGTCGGGTCGGGCGTGGTGCTGGGGGATTCGGCCATGGGTCCTCCTCGAGGCAAGGGTCTGAACTCCCGGACCTCGCATCAGACCCTGTGCTCATTGCATGCCCGCCGACGCGGTCGCATCAACGGCGCACGGAGGCTCGTGAGCGCCCCGAACAGGCTCCGTCCCGCCGGGTCAGGCCTCTTCCACGCCGGTCGCCGGCTGGATGTCCGACTGCAACTCGTCCGCGTGCTCACCCGTCACCAGGTACACCACCCGCTTCGCCACCGACACCGCGTGGTCCGCGAACCGCTCGTAGTAGCGGCCCAGCAGGGTCACGTCCACCGCCGTCTCGATGCCGTGCTTCCAGCGGTCGTCCATCAGGTGCTGGAAGAGCGTGCGGTGCAGCAGGTCCATCTCGTCGTCGTCCTGCTCCAGTTGGAGCGCGAGATCGACGTCCTTGGTGATGATGACCTCCGCCGCCTTCGCCATCAGGCGCTGCGCGAGCTGGCCCATCTCCAGGATCGTGGCGTGCAGGTCGTGCGGGATCGCCCGCTCCGGGAAGCGCAGCCGCGCCAGCTTCGCCACGTGCTGGGCGAGGTCGCCCGCGCGCTCCAGGTCCGCCGACATGCGCAGGGACGTCACGACGATACGGAGGTCCGTCGCCACCGGCTGCTGGCGGGCGAGCAGGGCTATGGCCCGGGCCTCCAGCTCGTGCTGGAGGTCGTCGACCCTCTGGTCGGCCTCGATGACGCTCTCGGCCAGCTTCAGGTCGGAGTCGAGGATGGACGTCGTGGCGCGCCCGATCGCCGAGCCCACCAGCCGGGCCATCTCGACCAGACCGTCGCCGATCGAGTCCAGTTCCTCGTGGTACGCGTCCCGCATCAGGGGTCCCTCTCTTACGTCTGCCTCGGGGGTTCCGGGGGCCAGAACCAGCCGCCCGAGACTCCGGGACGACGGGCGCTGTGAACCCCACGCTCCCACGTTCGGCCCCGTACGCGTCGAATTCCGTCACCCCAAATGAACCGTCCCTGGCTCCAAGGTGAACTCTGGGCGACGAGTGTTCGAGCTCGCACCCGGATGGCTGTGGCCAGGAGCGATCTCGTGCCTAACCTGGGTGCATGGACGTGAACGCGGCGGTCGCCGCAGTGGCAGCGATCGCCGGAGCAGTGACCGGCGTGATCGCCATGCTGGCGTTCCGCTTCAGCGAGCGGGAGCAGAAGCGCCCCACCCGCACCTCATTGCACACCGACCCGGTGCTCCCGCCGGGCGTGGACACCGTCCTGTCCGTCCTGCGCTCCTCCGCCGTCGTCCTGGACGAGGCCGACGGGGTCGTCAAGGCCAGCTCGGCCGCCTACGCCCTCGGCCTGGTCCGCGGCGGCAAGCTCGCCGTCGAGCCCATGCTCCAGATGGCCCGCGACACCAGGAGAGACGGAGAGATACGACAGGTCGAACTCGACCTGCCGAGGCGCGGCACGGGACGGGGCGAGGCACTCGCCGTGTCCGCCCGTGTCGCGCCTCTCGGCTCGCGGCTGGTCCTCCTGCTCGTCGAGGACCTCACCGAGGCCCGCCGGATCGAGGCGGTCCGCCGCGACTTCGTCGCCAACGTCAGCCACGAGCTCAAGACCCCGGTGGGCGCCCTGTCCCTGCTGTCCGAGGCCGTCATGGACGCCTACGACGACCCCGAGGCGGTCACCCGCTTCGCCGGCCGCATGCAGATCGAGGCGACCCGGCTGACCAACCTGGTCCAGGAGCTGATCGACCTCTCCCGGGTCCAGAACGACGACCCCCTGGAGGACGCCGAGCCCGTCCGCGTCGAGGAGCTGGTCGCCGAGGCGATCGACCGCTGCCGCCACCAGGCCGGCACCAAGAACATCACCATGGCCGCCGGCGGCACCGCGGACCTCAGGATCTGGGGCAACCGCGGCCAGCTCGCCGCCGCGCTCGGCAACCTCGTCGAGAACGCCGTGAACTACTCCCCGGCCCGCACCCGCGTCGGCATAGCCGCCCGCCGGGTGACCTCGCCCGGCGGGGACCTCATCGAGATCGCCGTGACCGACCAGGGCATCGGCATCTCCGACAAGGACAAGGAGCGCATCTTCGAGCGCTTCTACCGCGTCGACCCGGCCCGCTCCCGCCAGACGGGCGGCACCGGCCTCGGTCTCGCGATCGTCAAGCACGTGGCCGCCTCCCACGCGGGGGAGGTCACGGTGTGGAGCTCCGAAGGCCAGGGCTCCACGTTCACCCTGCGGCTGCCGGAGGCGGGGGCTGCCCGCGACCGCGCACAACAGAACACCGACCTCGGCGACGAGGACGGCCCCGACCCATCCCCGTACGAACCGCTTCCCGCCCCGGAGGTCCTTCCGTGACCCGAGTGCTCGTCGTCGAGGACGAGGAGTCCTTCTCCGACGCCCTGTCGTACATGCTCCGCAAGGAGGGCTTCGAGGTCGCGGTCGCGACCACGGGCCCCGACGGACTCGACGAGTTCGAGCGCAACGGCGCCGACCTCGTCCTCCTCGACCTGATGCTGCCGGGCCTGCCCGGCACGGAGGTGTGCCGGCAGCTGCGCGGCCGCTCCAACGTCCCCGTCATCATGGTGACCGCCAAGGACAGCGAGATCGACAAGGTCGTCGGCCTGGAAATAGGAGCCGATGACTATGTCACCAAGCCGTTCTCCTCGCGCGAGCTGGTCGCCCGCATCCGCGCCGTCCTGCGCCGCCGCGGCGAGCCCGAGGAGGTCACCCCGGCGGCCCTGGAGGCCGGTCCGGTCCGCATGGACGTGGACCGCCACGTGGTCACGGTCTCCGGCTCCAAGGTCGACCTGCCCCTCAAGGAGTTCGACCTGCTGGAGATGCTGCTGCGCAACGCCGGCCGCGTCCTGACCCGCATGCAGCTCATCGACCGGGTCTGGGGCGCCGACTACGTCGGCGACACCAAGACCCTCGACGTCCACGTCAAGCGCCTGCGCGCCAAGATCGAGCCGGACCCGGGCGCGCCCCGGTACCTGGTGACGGTCCGCGGCCTCGGCTACAAGTTCGAGCCGTAAGCCGTACGACGAACGAAGGGCGGGACCTCTCCAGGAGGTCCCGCCCTTCGTCGTACGGCTGTGTCAGTGCCCGGCGGCCTCGTGCGAGGCGCTCTCGCTCGCCGACGCGGACGCCGACGCCTCGTCGGTCGGGGTCGCCGACGGCGAGGCCGTGCCGGTGGCGGAGCCGGACGGGGACGGTGACGTGCTCTCGCCCGTGCCCGGCGCCTCGGGGGCCTGGGTCGGGCCCCACTTCTCGAAGTAGCTCTCGGCCGGCACCACGAAGGCCTTCAGGCTCACCGCGCCGGTCCTGCTGAAGGTGAAGGTGATCTTCTGGGCGTTGCCGTCCTTGATCGCCTCACGGCTGCTGGGCAGGACCGCGGTGGCGTTGCCCTTGCCGCCGAGGACGAGGGAGCCGCCGGCCGGGATGGTCAGCTTGCCCTTGCCCTTGGCGGGGGAGAGCTCGGCGGTCTTGCCGGCGCCGTCCACGGTGACGGAGTCCAGCGTCTCGGCGGTGGAGCCGCTGTTGAACAGGGTCGCGGAGATCACGGCCGGGCCGGTGGACTCCAGGTCGGGCTGGGTGATGACCACGGCGTTCTGAATCTTGATCTCGCCGACGGTGGTGGCCGCGTTGTCCGGCTTGATCTCCAGCGTCTGGGCGTTGTTGCCGGCGCCGCACGCGGCGAGCGAGGCGATCGAGAACGCGAGGGCGGCGGCGCTGAGTGCGCCGCGTCGAAGGCTGCTGCTCACGGCGGCGGCAACTCCTTGACTCGAACGGGGGGCTGCATAAAGCCGCCCTAAGTGTCTGTCAGCGGCCTTAGGTTACCGAGCCGTTCCCGCGTCGCCGCACCCGACCCTCCCCTCGGCCGGGTCGGCTTCGCCCGCCAGGGGGTGGCGCCCCGCGGACGTCACCCGGAATCCACCAGGGTCGTCACCCGGGAGCCACCTGGGAAATCCCCCGGAAGCCACCTGGGACGTCACCCGCGCGGTCCCCGGCGCAGACCCCGCGCGGTCGCCCGGTGTCGACCCCGCGCGTCGGGCGCCGGTCATCCGGAAGTCGCTCACTTCACAAGTGACCCACCAGGCACTTTGGCCCCGGCACCCGTTCGCCATTCACATAAGACTCCCGCGCGTCGGCTCGCAAATCTTCCGTGAAGGAATGCGCGATCGCCCACGGAATTGATCACGAGGTGATCCGGTGGCTCACGCGATTGGGCGTGATCAATTCCGGAATCGACGCGGAACTGACTCCCGGCACCGAACGGAGTAGCGGAAGTCGCACACTTGGAACCAGACATATGGGGACGTTCGGCCGCCTGTGAGGGCCTCCGGATGCGTGTAACGTACGCGTTTCACCTCCCCCGGAGAGCCGCTCCGACCTGCGAATACTGACTTCCGCTCCGCCCGCGCAGCACGTTCCTGTTGCTGTTGTCAAGCCCCGAGATATGCCCTGACCTGCGAAAACGCCATTCAGAACCCGCAGTTTCCGTGTTACTCTGGATAGCCACGGAAGGGGTACCTGTCACATGACGTTCAAGGTTGGCGACACCGTGGTCTATCCCCATCACGGGGCCGCGCTGATCGAGGCCATCGAAACTCGCCAGATCAAAGGCGTGGACAAGACCTACTTGGTGCTGAAGGTCGCCCAGGGTGACCTGACGGTACGTGTGCCAGCGGACAATGCGGAGTTCGTCGGCGTGCGTGATGTGGTCGGTCAGGACGGACTGGACCGGGTCTTCGAGGTGCTGCGCGCGCCGTACGCCGAGGAGCCCACGAACTGGTCGCGTCGTTACAAGGCAAATCTGGAGAAGCTCGCCTCCGGCGATGTCATCAAGGTCGCGGAAGTCGTGCGCGACCTGTGGCGTCGTGAGCGTGAGCGCGGACTTTCCGCAGGTGAGAAGCGCATGCTCGCCAAGGCCCGCCAGATCCTGGTGAGCGAGCTCGCCCTCGCGGAGAACACGAACGAGGACAAGGCCGAGGCCCTTCTCGACGAGGTCCTCGCGTCCTGACGCACGCTGCCGCCGCCAGGCTCGGCCCAGCACAAGTGGTGTCGCTTTAACAAAGTGCCGCGGTGCCCGATGACATATTTCTGTCGCCGGGCGCTGCGGCATGTCCGTACCCGGACACCGTCCCCATGACGGGACGAGGGCGGGACCCCGGATACTTGGTGTGCCGGGCCCGGGCGCAGGCTCGACCGGCGTCACGGAAGGGTCCGGTCAAGGCGTCGCGCCCGGCACGCTGTCTGTCGTACCCACCTCGGCCGAGCACACAAACCTGACAGGAACCGATGTCTGACGATTCGCGCCCCTCGCTCACGACAAGCCGTACGCAGGCCCGTACCGCCGTCGTGATCCCGGCCGCCGGCCGCGGCGTACGCCTCGGCCCGGGCGCCCCCAAGGCGCTCCGCGCGCTGAACGGCACCCCCATGCTGATCCACGCGGTCCGCGCGATGGCCGCCTCCCGCGCGGTCTCCCTGGTCGTCGTCGTGGCCCCGCCCGACGGCGCCGCCGAGGTCAAGAGCCTGCTGGACGCCCACGCCCTGCCCGAGCGCACCGACTTCCTCGTCGTCCCCGGCGGCGCCGAACGACAGGACTCCGTCCGGCTCGGCCTGGACGCCCTGCCGCCCGACTACGACATCGTCCTCGTCCACGACGCCGCCCGCCCGCTCGTCCCCGTCGACACCGTGGACGCGGTCATCGAGGCCGTACGCGAGGGAGCGACCGCGGTCGTGCCCGCGCTGCCGCTCGCGGACACCGTCAAGGAGGTCGAGCCGGCCACCGTCGCCGGTGACCCCGAGCCGGTCGTCGCCACCCCGCGCCGCGCCCGCCTGCGTGCCGTCCAGACGCCCCAGGGCTTCGACCGCGCGACCCTGATCCGCGCCCACGAGACGGTCACCGTCGACGTCACCGACGACGCGACCATGGTCGAACAGCTGGGCGAGACGGTCATGGTCGTCCCCGGCCACGAAGAGGCCTTCAAGGTCACCCGCCCCCTCGACCTCGTCCTCGCCGAGGCGGTCCTCGCGCGCAGGAGGCTCAACGATGGCTTCTGAGCAGCACCCCCTGCCCCAGGTCGGCATCGGCACCGACATCCACGCCTTCGAAGAGGGCCGCGAGCTGTGGTGCGCGGGCCTGAAGTGGGAGGGCGAGGGCCCCGGACTGGCCGGGCACTCCGACGCCGACGTCGTCGCCCACGCCGCGTGCAACGCGCTCTTCTCCGCGGCCGGGCTCGGCGACCTCGGACAGCACTTCGGCACCGGGCGGCCCGAGTGGTCCGGCGCCTCGGGCGTCGTCCTGCTGACGGAGGCCGCCCGGATCGTCCGCGAGGCGGGCTTCCGGATCGGCAACGTCGCCGTGCAGGTCGTCGGCCCCCGCCCGAAGATCGGCAAGCGCCGCGACGAGGCCCAGAAGATCCTCACGGAAGCGGCGGGCGCGCCCGTGACGGTGTCGGGCGCCACGACCGACGGACTGGGGTTCCCCGGCCGGGACGAAGGCCTCCTGGCGATCGCCACCGCACTGGTCGTACGAACAGCCGACTGACTGTTATCCACAACCGTCCAAGGCACTAGGACCAGCCCACTACCCTGGACCCGTGACTATTCGCCTGTACGACACCAGCGCCCGGCAGATCCGTGACTTCACCCCGCTCACGCCGGGCTGTGTCTCGATCTACCTGTGTGGCGCCACCGTGCAGGCCGCACCGCACATCGGGCACATCCGGTCGGGGCTGAACTTCGACATCATGCGCCGCTGGTTCGAGCACCGCGGCTACGACGTCACGTTCATCCGCAACGTCACCGACATCGACGACAAGATCATCGTCAAGTCGCACGACCAGGGCCGCCCCTGGTGGTCGATCGGCTACGAGAACGAGCGGGCCTTCAACGACGGCTACCACGCCCTCGGCTGCCTCCCGCCGACCTACGAGCCGCGCGCCACCGGACACGTCCCCGAGATGATCGAGATGATGCGCGGCCTCATCGAGCGCGGACACGCCTACGAGGCCGACGGCAACGTCTACTTCGACGTGCGCTCCTTCCCGGGCTACCTCCAGCTGTCCAACCAGGAGCTGGACAACCTGCTCCAGCCCGCCGGGGACGGCGAGACCGGCAAGCGCGACCCGCGGGACTTCGCCCTGTGGAAGGCGACCAAGCCCGGCGAGCCCGACTGGGAGACCCCCTGGGGCCGCGGCCGCCCCGGCTGGCACCTGGAGTGCTCGGCCATGGCCCACAAGTACCTGGGCCCCGCCTTCGACATCCACGGCGGCGGCCTCGACCTGATCTTCCCCCACCACGAGAACGAGATCGCCCAGGCCCAGGCCTACGGCGACGACTTCGCCTCGTACTGGGTGCACAACGCCTGGGTCACCATGAGCGGCGAGAAGATGTCGAAGTCGCTCGGCAACAGCGTCCTGGTCTCCGAGATGGTCAAGACCTGGCGCCCGATCGTGCTGCGCTACTACCTCGGCACCCCGCACTACCGCTCGATGATCGAGTACAGCGAGGAGGCCCTGCGCGAGGCCGAGTCGGCGTTCGCGCGCATCGAGGGCTTCGTCCAGCGCGTCGTCGAGAAGGCCGGCACCGTCGAGCCGGCGGCCGAGGTCCCGCCCGCCTTCGCCGAGGCCATGGACGACGACCTCGGCGTCCCCCAGGCCCTCGCCATCGTCCACACCACCGTCCGGCAGGGGAACTCGGCCCTCGCCGCCGACGACAAGGAAGCCGCCGTGGCCCGCCTCGCCGAGGTGCGCGCCATGCTCGGCGTCCTCGGCCTCGACCCGCTCGACCCGCACTGGGCCGGCGAGACCGACCGCGGCGAGGACCTGCACGGAGTGGTCGACAGCCTCGTACGACTCGTCCTCGACCAGCGCGAGTCCGCCCGCGGCCGCAAGGACTGGGCCACCGCGGACGCCATCCGCGACCAGCTCACCCAGTCCGGCCTGAGCATCGAGGACGGCCCCCAGGGACCGCGCTGGACCCTCGGCCCGCGCTAGCCCTTTCCATGATCGATTGTGCCGCCCGGCCCTCCGGGCGGCACACTGCATAGACGTACGTATTCATCGCACTTGTCACCGCACGGATTTCACCGCACGAGAGAACAGGTAGGTCATGGCCGCCAACAACCGCCGCATGTCCGGCAAGAAGGGCGCGCAGGTCGGCAGTGGCGGCCAGCGACGCAAGGGTCTCGAGGGCAGGGGCCCCACGCCGCCCGCCGAGATGCGCAAGAAGCACAAGGCGAACCGCATCGCCAACGCCAAGGCGAAGCAGGCCGCGCGCCGTCCCACGCCGCGTGGCCGCGGCGGCAAGGGCACGTCCGAGATGGTCGTCGGCCGCAACCCCGTCGTCGAGGCGCTGCGCGAGGGCGTGCCCGCCTCGACGCTCTACGTCCAGCAGTTCATCGACAACGACGAGCGCGTGCGTGAGGCGCTCCAGCTCGCGGCCGAGCGCGGTGGGATCAACCTCATGGAGGCCCCCCGCCCCGAGCTCGACCGCATGACCAACGGCCTCAACCACCAGGGCCTCGTCCTCCAGGTCCCGCCCTACGAGTACGCCCACCCCGAGGACCTCGCCAACGCCGCCTACGACCACGGCGAGGACCCCCTCGTCGTCGCCCTCGACGGCGTCACCGACCCCCGCAACCTCGGTGCCGTCGTCCGTTCGGTGTCGGCCTTCGGCGGCCATGGCGTCCTCGTGCCCGAGCGGCGCGCCGCCGGCATGACCGCCGGCGCCTGGAAGACCTCCGCCGGCACCGCTGCCCGCACGCCCGTCGCCCGCGCCACCAACCTCACCCGCGCCCTGGAGGCGTACAAGAAGGCGGGCATCGCCGTCGTCGGTCTCGCCGCGGACGGCGAGCACGAGGTGGGCGAGCTGGCGGCCCTCGACGGGCCGGTCGTGATCGTGGTCGGCAGCGAGGGCAAGGGCCTGTCCCGACTCGTCGGAGAGACCTGCGACTTCCGCGTCCGCATCCCGATGCCCGGTGGCGCCGAATCGCTCAACGCCGGTGTGGCGGCGGGCATCGTGCTGTACGAAGCGGCCCGCCGACGCGCCTGAACAGGCGTCCGCGCCGTCACCCGTACGGGGTAATCCTGGCGTCCCGGGCAAGCTTGACGGAGTCCGGACACATCCGGGCGGTCAAAGCAGTGTCCTAAACACACGTCACTCGGTTAGATGAGTGTGGACACCAGAACACCCCGCACACCCACGGGGGACCGCTCGTCGGGATTCGATTCCGGATTCGACGACGCTCCCGCGCTGAGCATGGTGAAGGTGCCGAGCGATCCGGCGCAGGTCATCGTCAACCACGCCAGCTTCCGCGTGCAGTTGGGCGCGTCGACGAGACGTGCCCAGACCCCGCGGATCGCCCGGCACGTGAGCGCCGCCGAGGACACCGCCCGGATGCCCGCCGTGGGCGCCACGGCCACCGGCGCGGCCCGCCGCCGCCCCGTCGTCTGGAGCGGCCGGTCCGCCCCCGACGACACGGGCGCCCACCGCCTGCTCCAGGCCGTGCGCGAAGGCGGCGTCCGCGCCGCCGACCCCGCCGCCGACGCCGGAGCCACCCAGGTCATCCCCCGCGTCGATGTCGACACCGGCTACGACCCCGGCTACGACGAGTTGGCCCAGACGGTCGAGACCCCCGTCGTCGGCGCCCAGCGCACCTACGACGGCGACGAGCCCCGTCTGCTGCCCGAGATGCGGACCGTCGGCAGCGCCTACGACGACGAACTCGCCTACGACGACGAGCAGTTCGAGGAGCCCGCCCGGTCCGACGGCACCGGCGCGCAGCCCAGGCGAGGCGTCGACCCCGCGCGGCACGCGTACTACCCCGGCCGCCGCATGAACCTCGGCGTCGTCCTCCTGCCGCTGCGCGTCTTCCTCGGCTTCATCTCCATCTACGCCGGCATGGGCAAGCTCTGCGACCCCGTCTACTTCGACGGCGGCAAGCGCGGCTCGATGGTCAAGTGGCTCAACACCCTGCACCCCTGGGAAGTCGCCGAACCCCTACGGCAGTTCGCCCTCCAGCACCCCGTCGGCTCCGGCCTCGTCATCGCCTTCCTCCAGGTCATCGTCGGCGTCCTGACGATCTTCGGCTGCTGGCAGCGCGTCGCCGCCGTCGTGGGCGCCACCCTCTCCGCGGCCCTCCTGCTCACGGTCAGCTGGAAGAGCGTCCCCGCCTACGACGCGCCCGACATCATCTACCTCGCCGCCTGGTCCCCGCTGATCATCGCCGGCGCCCCCGTCTACTCCATCGACGGCCGCCTCGCCGGCAGCGCCTGGCGCCGCCTCGGACCCCGCTCCGACCTGTGGGAACTGCGCCGCTACGTCCTGCGCCGCGGCGCCCTCGTCACGGCCGTCGTCATCGGCCTCACCCTGCTGATCGGCTCCCTGCTCGGCGGCGCCGTCCGCGACGCCGACCGCATCATCGTCCCCGGCCCCGGCGAGGCCCCCCGCAACGAACTGCCCGGCTCCCCGCTCCCCCAGGACCCCGCCAAACGCAAGAAGACCCCGTCCGCCTCCACCACGCCCACCCGGGACGCCACGGCAGGCAGCACGGCCACCCCCTCCGGCGCCGCCACCACCCCGGGCGCCACCCGCGACACCAGCACCACCGCCCCCAGCCAGACGCAGGGCACCGGCCAGGCCCCGCCCCAGCAGTCCGCGCCCCCCGGCGGCGCCCCCAGCACCAGCTCCGGACCCACCGGCGGCACCGGCTCCACCGGCGGCTCGACCGGCGGCTCGACAGGCGGCTCGGACACCGGAGGCTCCTCCGGCGAACCGGGCCTGGTAGGCGGCCTGTTGGGGTAGATGGGCCGGTGGGCGGAATCCTCGGGCAGTAACCACCCACCGGCTGACCCCACGACAACGCGAAGGGCCCCGCACGTTTCCGTGCGGGGCCCTTCGCGTCATGCGCTCTCAACGACCCAGCGCCGCCAGCTCCTTGGCCGCCTCGCTCAGGTCCTTCGCCGTGTCGATGGCCCGCCAGTACGCCCCCTGCGGGATCGGGAAGCCGGCCAGCCGCCGCTCCCGCGCCAGATGCGGGAACGTCGTCCGCTCATGGTCCCCACGCTCCGGCAGCATCCCGGAGAACTCCGGCGAGAAGACGTACACCCCCGCGTTGATCTCGTACGTCGTCGGCGGCGCCTCGATGAAGTCCGTGACCCGGCCGAACCCGTCCGTCTTCACCGCCCCCCACGGAATCCGGGGCCGCGCCAGCGCCAGCGTCGCCACCGCGTCGCGCTCGGCATGGAAGTCCGCCATCTCGCGCAGCGAGAACCGGGTCCAGATGTCGCCGTTCGTGGCGTACCAGGGCCGGTCCGGGTGCGGCAGCCGCGCCGCCGCGTACCGGAGACCACCACCGCGGCCCAGCGGCTCCGTCTCGACCACCGTCGACACGTTCACCGGCAGATCGGCCGAGTCCAGCCACGACTTCAGGACGTCGGCGAGATGGCCGCAGCTGATCACCACGTCCGTCACACCCTCCTCCGCCAGCCAGGCAAGCTGATGACCGATGATCGGCGTCCCCGTACCGGGGATCTCGACCATCGGCTTGGGCCGGTCATCGGTGTAGGGGCGCAGCCGGGATCCCTGGCCGCCGGCCAGGACGACGGCTTGCACGGGGCGGGACGCGGCATTCGGATCGGTCATGACCGAAACTTTACGGCCCGCTCCTGGGGCGGGTTGAGCCGGTCACCGGGCTTTGGTGGGTGGGGTCGGTCACGGCGTCCGGGGGGTGGGGTCGGTCACCGCCGCCGGTGGGTGGGGTCGATCCGCGCGCCTGGCTGGCAGGGGCGGTGCGCGCGCCCGGTGGGTGGGGTTGATGCCCGCGCCTGGCAGGGAGGGCTGCTCCCCGCCCCCGGCAGGCAGGACCGATCCCGCCCCCGGCCGGCAAGGCCGCCCCCTCCCCGGACCGGCGAGGCCGCGACCGCCCCCGACCGGCCAAGCCGCCTCCGGGCGCGGGAAACGGCCTCCCCTCGGGTGAGGGAAGGCCGGTGCGCGGGCGGACGGGGGTGCCGGGAGCCTCCTGTGCTTGGCCGGGTGTGCCGGGAGGCTCAGCTGTGCGCGGCCGCCACGCCCGTCGCGAAGGACGTGTCACACACGGGCCGGGCGTACGACTGCGCACGCGTCGGGCCGTAGACCCGCACCGCCGCGCGGCCGAGCGCGCGGGCGATCGACACACAGTGCTTGGCGAGCGACGGACGGCCGTTCACGGCCTCCTGGAGGTGGGTGAGGGCCACGCCCGGGTTCTCCTCCTGGAGCTCCGCCAGGAGCTTGTCCCGCAGGACCTCGTGGGGTGCCCGCGCCCTGGCCTTCGAGGAGGCGCCGGCCGCCGAGACGTCGGAGGCGGTGAGCACCGAGGCCGAGGGATCTCCCGACCAGTCGACTCGGGTGACCGCGAGGGTCCCGGAGAGCACCAGGACGACGGGCAGGACAAGGGCGAGCGTGCGGCCGATACGGCGGGCGGGGCCCCGGCCGCGTCGCGTCTGTTGGTTAGTGGAGTGCTTCACGCGTGTGAGGGTAGCGCGGGGTGATGATTTGGCGACATTTAGTCACCGGTTCGGGGGATGGATTGGTGCCTCGAATTGGGTAAGGCGTTGACGCACACTGCTCGAAACGCCCGGTCTGCCGGGGTATTCCGCAAGGGCCGACAGGACACGAGGAGGGCCCCGCAGAACGCTGCGGGGCCCTCCTCGTCAACCTGGGCGCATCACCCGGGATGTTCCGCCTGTGGGTCAGTCCGACAGGCGCGCACCCGTGGAGGTCGAGAACACGTGGGTCTCGCCCGAGCGCGGGACGACGTGCAGCGTGCTGCCCTTCTCCGGGACGTCACGGCCGCTGACACGGACGACGAGGTCCTTGGAGTCGCCGTCGAGCTGGGCGGTGCCGTAGACGTACGCGTCGGCGCCCAGCTCCTCGACCACGTTCACGGTGACCGCGAGACCCAGGTCCGCCTCCGGGCCCGCCACCTCGAAATGCTCCGGACGGACACCCACGGTCACCGTCTTGTCGGTGATGCCGGAGACCGCGTCACGCTGCACCGGCACGACGCTCTTGCCGAACTTCACGCCACCGTCGGTGATCGGGACCTCGACCAGGTTCATCGCGGGGGAGCCG
Organism: Streptomyces sp. NPDC020489; assembly: GCF_044386545.1. Lineage (NCBI taxonomy): Bacteria > Bacillati > Actinomycetota > Actinomycetes > Kitasatosporales > Streptomycetaceae > Streptomyces > Streptomyces sp. NPDC020489. Next base: position 446,058 of record NZ_JBIRUZ010000006.1, on the reverse strand, counting down.
ATGAAGCCGGCGACGAACAGGTTCGCCGGGCGGTCGTACATGTTGCGCGGAGTGTCGATCTGCTGCAGCAGACCGTCCTTCAGCACCGCCACCCGGTCGCCCATCGTCATGGCCTCGACCTGGTCGTGGGTGACGTAGACGGTGGTGATGCCCAGGCGGCGCTGGAGCGAGGCGATCTGCGTACGGGTGGAGACACGGAGCTTGGCGTCGAGGTTCGACAGCGGCTCGTCCATGAGGAACACCTGCGGCTCACGCACGATGGCGCGACCCATGGCGACACGCTGACGCTGACCACCGGAGAGCGCCTTCGGCTTGCGGCCCAGGTACTCGGTGAGGTCGAGGATCTTCGCCGCGTCCTCGACCTTCTGCTTGATCTCCGCCTTCGGCACGCCGGCGATCTTGAGCGCGAAGCCCATGTTGTCGGCGACCGTCATGTGCGGGTACAGCGCGTAGTTCTGGAACACCATGGCGATGTCCCGGTCCTTCGGCGGCAGGTGCGTGACGTCACGGTCACCGATGCGGATCGCACCGCCGTTGACGTCCTCGAGCCCCGCCAGCATGCGGAGCGAGGTGGACTTGCCGCAGCCGGACGGGCCGACCAGAACGAGGAACTCCCCGTCCTCGATCTGGATGTCGAGCGCGTCTACGGCGGGCTTCTCGGAACCCGGGTAGATCCGGGTCGCCTTGTCGAACGAGACAGTGGCCATGGTGAAGGGCCCCCTTCTACCGGCAGGAACGTGCCGGACGATCCGTTGTAGGAAGGTGGTGGTGTAGTCCACGCAGGTGAACTGGGAGGGACGGTACCTGGCGTTCACCCGTATGTCAGTACCTGAGCCTCTGTGAACTTCGCGGAAATTTTCGACAGGGCGTGCCGAGGACCTGGGTACACTGCACGGGCGCGTACGCGGCAGACGCACGCACGCCTCCTTAGCTCAGCTGGCCAGAGCAACGCACTTGTAATGCGTAGGTCGTCGGTTCGAATCCGACAGGGGGCTCTCGACGGCAGAAGCCCAGGTCAGATCTCGGTCTGACCTGGGCTTCTCGTGTTGTCGGCAGTGGCTCGACGGTCTACTTCGCCACCGTCCTGGTCGCCTTGCTCACCGCCGTCCCGTCCTTGTGGCCGGTCCGGTGCGCGATCACCTTCATGGTGATCTTCTTGCCCTGCTGTGCCGACTTCAGCACGAGCGAGGACCGGGTGGCGCCGCTGATCTTCGTGCCGTTCGCGTACCACTGGTAGGAGTACGTGGTCGGCGCCGGGCTCCAGGTGCCCTTGGTCGTCTTCAGCGTCTTGCCGACCTGCGCGGTCCCGCTGATCACCGGCAGCTTGTTCGCCTTGGGCGCGTTCCCCTTGGCCACGGTCACCGCGCCCGAGCCGGCCGTCCCGCTCTGCCAGCCCTCCTTGACCGCGGTCACGGTCACGGTGAGCTTCTTGCCGACCACCGAGGCGGGCAGGGTGTACGTCTTCGCCGTCGCCCCGGAGATCGGCTTGCCGTCCGCGTACCACTGGTACGTGTACGAGGACGGGGTCGCCGACCAGCTCCCCGGCGCCGCCGTGACCTTGGCGCCCACCTTGGCCGTGCCGGTCACCTTGGGGGCGGCCGTGTTCTCCAGCGTGGCCGGGGTGACGGTGAAGCTGCCGCGCGGGAACTCCCAGCCGCGCGTGAGCACGCTCACGTTCCAGGTGCCGGTGGCCGCGCCGGCCAGGTCGAGCGTCGCGGTCACCGTCCGGTTGTCGGCGGAGACCGAGTCGGCCGCCGCCGTCAGGGTCCGCCCGGACTGGCTGAGCCGTACGGTGACGTCCGGGCCCAGCGCGGTACCGGTGACCGTCAGCCTCACCTTGCCGCCGGCCGTGCCGGTGTCGGGGCTGACAGCGGTGACGGCCGTCTTCTCCGTGCCGCACACCGGGGACGTACAGGTCAGCTCGGCGCTGTAGGCCGTGCGGGACGCCTTCTCGGGCAGGCCCAGCAGGAACACCGTCGGGGTGCTCTTCGAGGAGGAGCCCAGCACGTCGCAGTCGTAGCCCTCCGGGATGTAGTGCGTGCAGCCGTTGGCCCAGGTGGACGTGTTGTACAGCACCGGGACCGCCGTGGCGGTGGCGCCGGTGGTGTCCTTGATGGCGGTCTCGAAGCGGTCGAACCCGGCGGTCGGCAGCGCCGCGCACACGGCGGTGCGGGACTCGTCCAGGGTGCCGGTGACCGGCCCGTACCCGTACGCCACCGACGGCACCTTGGCGCATTCCGGCGCGGGGCCTTCGGCGGTCGCGATCCGCAGGGCGTCCAGGCGGTACTCGGGCGCCGCCTTCAGCGTGACGGGCGTCTGCACGAGGACCTGGTGGGTGGTGGACCCGGTGACGGCGCAGGAGGTGTTGCGGAAGGCGCACTCCATCCGGCCGTCCCCGTCGATGACCGCGCTGTTGGCGGTGCCGAGGGCGTCCCGCACGTTGACGTGCACGACGTCGTCGGCCGCCGCGGTGGTGACCTGGTGGCAGTTCAGCGTGCCGGGACCGGCGTAGCCGCTGCGCACGGAGGGGCCGCCGACCGGGGCCGCCGTGGTCTTCGCGCAGCCCGCCGAGGAGGCGCTCGCGGTGACGTCGCGCCGGGTCAGGGAGTATGTGGCGGTCTCGTCCCGGCCGTTGACCAGCACGGTGTGGGCCTTGCCGGGGGTCAGGGAGCACAGGACCCAGCCGTTGGTGGTGGCGTAGCGCTCGCAGACCCGCTTGCCGTCGGAGTCGACCACCGAGAACGCCGCGGACGCCGTCCCGGAGGTGGTGACCAGTTGGAGGACCTCGGCGGCCGAGTGGGCGTCCGCCGGGATGCCCAGGCAGTGGGAGAAGACGCCGCCGCCGGTGGTCAGCGTGGCCTGCGCACCACCCGCGCCGAAGCTGCCGGCGGGCAGCACGGGGCAGCCCTCGGTGATGTCGGTGCGGTGGAAGGCGACCGCGTACGGGCCCGTGGCCGAGTCCCCGCTGTCCTCGGTGTGCACGAGGGCGCGGTAGGGGGCCTCGCCGGTGAGTGCGCAGTAGCCGCCGCGCAGCGCGGATTCGTCGCACTGGGCGCTACCGGTACGGTCCAGGACCTCCACCTCGGGCGTCAGCCCGGCCGAGGAGAGCGAGGTGAGCGCGGCGACACGCGCCCCCTGCGGGACGTCCAGCGCCAGGCAGTCGTACTGCCCGACCGCGCTCAACTCGCCCTGGTGCAGACCGGTCCCGGTCGCCACGCACCCGGCGTCCGAGGCGCGGTCGAGGACGATCAGCCCGGCACGCGTGTCACGGAACGGGGAGGTGCCGTCGAGGACGGCCGTATAGGTGCCCGGTGCCTTGATCCGGCACGGATCGGCCCCGTACCGGCACACGCTCAGTCCGGCCGCGTCGTACACCCGGGCCACCCCGACCTCGCGGTCCTCGCTCACCGAGTGCACGGTGTACGGACCGGCCGCGGCCGCGGTGAAGGTGAAGCAGGGGTTGGCGGTGAGGTCCTGCCGCTCCGGCGCGCCGAACGGGCGGAGCGGGGCGGTGGTGCAACCCCGCGGGTCGTTGAGCCGGCGTACCTTCACGCCGTACTGGGCGGGGAAGCCGCTCTCCGCGCGCCAGACCGTGGAGATGACCCGGTAGGGGCCGTCGCCGGGCAGGACGCAGCTGTCCTCGTCGTCCTCCGGGAACCGCTCGCAGATCCGGGCTCCGGTGGCGTCGGTGATCCAGGCGAGGGAGTCGCCGTAGGTCTTCGAGCCGTAGGTGAGGCGGACCCGGTCGCCGGGCTCGCCCGTGAAGGGCTGGCAGTCGACCTGCACGCGGCTCACGGTCGTCCGGGTGAGATCCGGCTGGTCCCAGCCGGTGCCGACGGGGTCCGCGCAGCCCTCGGTCCCGCCGAGCGGCACGAAGCTGACGGAGGCGGTCGTGTCCGACCAGCCGGTGTTGAGGACCTTCAGCGTGTAGGTGCCGGCCGCGGGCACGCTGCACATGTCGTGCGTGGCGTACTCGTCGCCGTAGCAGTCCACCGCACTGCCGTCGTCGGCGAGCAGCTGCCTGGTCATGGCATTGCCGGAGGCGTCCTTCGCCGGTGCCAGATACAGGCCCGGTGTCGTGACGGTGACGGTGTAGCAGACGCTCGCGTCGGGCCCGATGGTCGCCTCACCGACCGCGCCGCCCGGGTCGCCGAACGGCGCGAGCGCCAGCGGCGCGCACTCCTCCGCGGCGACGGCCGGACTCGCCGCGGTCAAGGACAGCAAGGACGCCAGCAGCGAGACGACAGCGGCCGATGCCGCGAGCACAGCCGTCCGTCTCCGTCTCGTAGGCGGACAGGAGTCGTCGTCGGACATGGATCCCCCCTGGATCATCGATTGTTGAGGCGATGGTCGCACAGGGGTGTGACAGTGAACCCGTGAGTTTCCAGAGGCGGCCGAAACCCTCTGGCCGACGGCTCAGTGGCGCCCGGCGACCCGATCGGCAACCCGCGCCAACCGCGACGACCCCACGCTGTTCGACGCCGCCTCCCGCCGATCCGCGGCCCGATAAGTGGCGTACATGCCCTGCACTCCCAGCCACCGAAGCGGCTCCGGCTCCCACTTGCGCACCTTGTGCCCGACCCACGGCAGGTCGGTCAGCTCGGTCCTGCCGCCCTGCCCCGAGTCCAGCAGCACCAGGTCCCGCAGCGTGCGCGCGGCCAGGTTCGTCGTCGCGACGCCCGAACCGACGTACCCCCCGGCCCAGCCCAGCCCGGTGGTCCGGTCCAGGGTGACCGTCGCGCACCAGTCGCGGGGCACCCCCAGCACCCCCGACCAGGCGTGTTCGATGCGCACTCCGGCCAGCGACGGGAAGAAGCCCACGAGGACCTCCCGCAGGGCCTCGATCGTCGCCTGCTGGGTGCGGCCGTCGTTGTCCGTCCTCGACGCGAAGCGGTACGGCACCCCGCGCCCGCCCAGCGCGATGCGCCCGTCGCCGGTCCGCTGGGCGTACATGTAGGCGTGCGCCATGTCCCCGAGCGCCTCCCGCCCGTCCCAGCCGACCGTGGCCCACTGCCGCTCGCTCAGCGGCTCGGTCACCACCATCGAGGAGTTCATCGGCAGCCAGGTGCGCCGCTGGCCCTTGAGGCTCGCGGTGAAGCCCTCGGTGCAGCGCAGGACGTAGGGCGCGCCGACGGTGCCGTACGGCGTGACCGCGTGCTTCGGGCGGATCTCCGTCACCGGCGTGTGCTCGTGGATCGACACCCCCAGCGCCTCGACCGCCGCCGCGAGGCCCTTCACCAGCTTCACGGGGTGCACGCGCGCGCCGTGCGGTGTCCAGGAGGACCCCACGGCGTCGGCGACGCGGATCCGTTCGGCGGTCTCCCGGGCGTCGTACAGTCGGCGGTCCTTCTCGCCGTACGACAGCTCCTGCGCGTGGAAGTCCCGCAGGCGCGCCAACTGGGCGGGCGTACGAGCCACTTCCAGCACCCCGCCCTGGTGGATGTCGGCCTCGATGCCCTCCTCGCCGGCGGCGCGGACGACCTCGTCGACGGTGTCGTTCATGGCCTGCTGGAGGCGTACGGCGGCCTCGTGGCCGTGCACGCGCGCGTACCGGTCGCGTCCGGCGATGCCGTTGTAGAGCCAGCCGCCGTTGCGGCCGGAGGCGCCGTAGCCGCAGAACTTCTGCTCCAGGACGGTGATCCTGAGGAAGGGGGCCGCCTTCTTCAGGTAGTACGCGGTCCACAGGCCCGTGTAGCCGCCCCCGACGATCACGACGTCCGCGGTGGCGTCCCCGCCGAGGGGCTCACGCACCGCGGGCAGGCCGTCGTCCGCGTACCAGAAGGAGATGCCGCCGTTCACGACAGCGCGTTCCGAGCTGCTCATGGCCGGGACGTTAACCCTGGGGAGCGGCTGTTGTCTCCTTCGGATTCCGTCGTCCCGGACGGCCTCTGACCAGTGGATAGCACCCGAATCCGATGAGAGCGGAGGCGAAGTGCCCCAGGTCGGTGAAGGTCCGCCCGCTCACCAGCGGCACCCCGTACACGACGAGCACGACCAACGCGTACCCGGACCGCCACCGCCACGGAATCCGGTAAACGAGCACCGCCACCACCCCCGCCAGCGCGTAACTCACCCCGATGTCCAGGGTGTTGACCGCCGACTCGGGCGCCATCCCGTGCCGGATCCCCCACAGCAGCGCGCCCTCGCTGACGAGGGTGGCCAGCACGTGCGCGGCCCCGCAGACCGCGAGCCAGCGTGCGGTGCCGAGCCAACGCTCGGCCGGCGCGTGGAAGACGGTGTAGAGGACGGCGTACGGCAGCCAGTGGCCGCCGTCGATCCACATCGCGCTGGAGATCAGCACCCGGACCGGCTTGTGCGACAACTCGTGGATGTTCGTGGACCGTTGGCGCAGGAACTCCTCCTCGAACCCCGGCGACATACGGTGCACGGCGACCGTCGTCGCGAACAGGATCGCCAGCCAGATGTACGTCCCGGGCGCGCTGCGGACGTACATCCACAGCCTGTGGAAGCCCCGCGGAATTCGCATGAGCCGATTCACCCACGCCGATAGCCTCCGGGCGTGATCGACATTCCGGAGGAACTGGCGGCGGCGCAGGAGAAGTTCAACGGGGAGGCGGGACGCGGGTTCATCGCGGGGTTGCCCCGGCTGGCCGCCGAGTTCCTGGACCGCTGGGGGCTGCGGCGGGACGGCGCGGCCATGCACGGGGTCACGGCCCTGGTCCTGCCGGTCGTCCGCCGCGCGGACGGCACCAAGGCCGTCCTGAAGCTCCAGCCCCTGGACGAGGAGAGCGCGGGCGAACCGGTCGCCCTGCGCGTCTGGGACGGCGACGGAGCGGTACGCCTCCTGGACCACGACGCGACCACGGGCACCATGCTGCTGGAGCGCCTGGACCCGGCCCGCATGCTCTCCCGCGTCCCCGACGCCCACGAGGCCGCCCTCGTCATCGCCCGCCTCCTGGCCCACCTGACGTCGGGGCCGGCGGCGCAGGGCATGCGCGGGCTCGGCGACATCGCCGCGGCGATGTTGCGGCGGACGCCGTGGGCGCTGGAGCGGATCGCGGACCCGGAGGCCCGCGCCCTGGTCGCCGACTGCGCGGCGGCCGTACGGGAGGTCGTGGACGAGCCCGGCGACCGGCTGCTCCACTGGGACCTCCACTACGACAACGTCCTGGGCGCGGACCGTGCGCCCTGGCTCGCGATCGACCCCAAGCCCCTCGCCGGCGACCCCGGCTTCGACCTGCTCCCCGCGATCGGCAACCGCTTCGACGACGCCGAGATCCTCCGGCGCTTCGACGCCATGACCGGCGAGATGGGCCTGGACCGGGCACGCGCGCGTGCGTGGACGCTGGGGCGGGTGCTCCAGAACTGCCTGTGGGAGATCGAGGACGGGCGCCCGCTGGAGCCGGAGCGACTGGAGATCGCCCGGCGGCTGAGGGAGAGCCGGTGATCCGGCTTACGGACGGGGCGTCGGCCGGGCCTGGGCCGTGTGGTGGTCAGGGTTCGAGGACGACCTTTCCCGTGGTCCCGCGGGTTTGCAGGGCTCGGTGGGCCGTTGCCGCGTCGGCGAGGGGGAAGCGGTGGACCGCGGGGGTGAGGCGGCCGGTGGCGGCTTCGGTGAGGGCGCGTAGTTCGAGGGTGCGGACGGGGTTGGGGCCGCCCGCCTTCTGCATCATCGTGGCGCCGAGGACCTGTTCGGAGACGCCGTCGATGAGGTAGGGGTCGCCGCCCTCCTTGAGGCCGTCCGCGGACCAGCCGAAGACGATGTGCCTGCCGTCGGGGCCGAGGAGGGCGACGGCTTCGCGGGCCACGTCGCCGCCGACGCCGTCGAAGACGACGGTGGCGGTGCGGCCGCCGAGGTGGGCGCGGACCTTGTCCGGCCAGGCGGGGTCCGTGTAGTCGACGGCGAGGTCGGCGCCGTTCGCCTCGACGCGGGCGACCTTCGCGGGGCCGCCGGCGAGGCCGATGACGGTGGCTCCGGCGTTCTTGGCGTACTGCACGAGGAGGGTGCCGATGCCGCCGGCGGCGGCCGGGACGACGGCGACGGAGTCGGGGCCGAGGTCGGCGAACTGGAGGATCCCCATGGCCGTACGCCCTGTTCCGATCATGGCGACGGCCTGGGCGAAGTCCAGGTTCGGCGGGATCTCGTGGACGCGCTCGACGTCGGTGACGGCGAGTTCGGCGTAGCCGCCGGGGGCGAAGCCGAGGTGGGCGACGACGTGCTTGCCGAGCCAGTGGGCGCCGACGCCCTCGCCGAGGGACTCGACGGTGCCGGCGACCTCGCGGCCGGGAATGGTGGGCAGTTCGGGCAGGGCGGGCAGGGGCCCCTGCATGCCCTCGCGCAGGGCGGTGTCGAGGAGGTGGACGCCGGCGGCCCGCACGGCGACGCGGATCTGGCCCGGGCCGGGCCGGGGGTCCTCGACCTCCTCGTAGGTGAGGTTCTCGGCCGGGCCGAAGGCGTGCAGGCGGATGGCGCGCATCAAGGACTCCTCTGGTCGACTGTCCTGTCATGTCCTGTCCTCAGGCCGTCCACTCTTCAACCTCAAGCGCGATTGAGGTCAAGTGCGTTGTCAGTGGTGGGGTGCAGCATGGGGGCATGGCGAGCAGAGCGGTGGGCGGAGCGGGCGGGGCCGGGGTGAAGGGTGCGCGGCGACCGGAGGTGCGGCTTCCGCCCCTGGTGGCGTACGAGGGGGGCGGGCTGGAGCCGGACGGGGACTATGACGGGCTGGGGTTCACGGAGGCGGACCTCGCCGGGCAGGACGGCTCGGGGGCCCGTTTCATGGACTGCGCGTTGACGGGGTGCGCGCTGGACGACACGCGGCTGCGCCACGCGCGCCTGCTGGACTCGGTCCTCTCGGGGGTGCGGGGGGTGGGCACGGACCTGTCCGAGGCGACGCTGCGGGACGTGGAGGTGGTCGACGCCCGGATGGGCGGGGTGCAGTTGCACGGGGCGGTGCTGGAGCGGGTGGTGATCCGCGGCGGCAAGATCGACTATCTGAACCTGCGTTCGGCGCGCCTGCGGGACGTGGTCTTCGAGGGCTGTGTCCTCGCCGAGCCGGACTTCGGCGGGGCCCGGCTGGAGCGGGTGGAGTTCGTGGACTGTGCCCTGCGCCGCGCGGACCTCACCGGGGTGACGCTCAGGGACGTGGATCTGCGGGGCGCGGCGGAGCTGGACATCACGCGGGGGGTGGAGCGGCTCGCGGGGGCCGTGATCAGTACCGCGCAACTGCTGGACCTGGCACCCGTGCTGGCGGGGCAGTTGGGGATCCGGGTGGAGGGCTGAGGGGGTGGGGGCTTTCTACGGCAACGTCCTGGTCGCGCGGGAGTGCGCCGAGGTCGTGCCGCTGCTCGCGGGGGCGGCGCGGGCGGGCGGCGTGCTGCTGCGCGGGTACGCGATGCCGGTGGGTCCCCTGCACACGGCGATCTTCCCACCGGAGCCGGAGCGCGACGCGATCGAGCTGGCCGGACCGCTGAGCGTGCTGCTGGGTGCGGCGACGCTGAGCGCGTACGTGCAGGACTCGGTCGCGCTGGACCTGCGGGTGTTCGTGGAGGGGGAGGAGCGGCACCGCTTCGACTCGTGTCCCGGGTACGGCGAGGCGGTGGGCGCCCGCCTGGCCTGCCCCGACCCGGTCGGCGCCGACCCGGACGCCTTTCTGCCGCTGGCGGCCGGGCCCGTGGACCGGCTCGTGCTGGGGTCGGTGCTGCGGGGCGTCCCGCTGGATCCCGACGACGCGGAGGACGGCCGGTATCTCTTCGCCGACGCCCAGCACCATGACGTGATGGAGGCGCTGGGCCTGGACGCCCACCGGCTGAGCACCGGGTTCGCCCTCCTCGCCCGTGGCTATCTGCCCGAGGGGCTGCCGCCGCAGGAGCTGAGGGTGTTCGGGTCGCTGCCGGGATGACCGGGGCGCTGCGAGCGGCGCGCGGGGCCGGCCGTCAGCGGATCCGGGGGAAGCGGGCCTGGAGGGTCCAGATCGCCGGGTTCTCGGCGAGGTCGTCGTGGAGGTCGCAGAGGTCGGCGATCAGGTCGTGGAGGAAGTCCCGTGCCTCGCGGCGGAGTTCGGCGTGGGAGAAGGTGAGGGGCGGTTCCTCGGCCGGCATCCAGTCGGACTCGATGTCGACCCATCCGAAGCGGCGCTCGAAGAGCATGCGGTCGGTGGACTCGGTGAAGTCCAGTTCCGCGCGCTGGGGGCGGGAGGCGCGGGAACCGGCCGGGTCCCGGTCGAGGCGCTCGGCGATGTCGCACAGCGCCCACGCGAAGTCGAGCACCGGCACCCATCCCCAGGCTGTGGACAGTTCCCGGTCCGCCTTGGTGTCGGCGAGGTAGACGTCCCCGCAGAACAGGTCGTGACGCAGCGCGCGGACGTCCGCGCGGCGGTAGTCCGTCTGGGGCGGGTCGGGAAAGCGGTTGGAGAGGGCGTAGCCGATGTCGAGCACGTACGTGATGGTGTCACGACGGGGGGACAGTGACGGGGGAGCGGTGGGGGGGGCGGTCCGCGCGTGACGGGGGCGTGGTGGGGCGGCCCCCGCGCCTCACCGCATCGCGGCCCCCCGCGCCCGACAGCCTCACCCCGTCGCACCCCCCGCGCCTCACCGCCTCACCACCCCCGCGTCCTAGGATCACTGTCATGTCCCGATCCGCACGCCTTGCCCCAGCCTGTACGTCCCCGGTCCGGGGCCTGGGCCGGGTCCTCGGCCTCGGCCTCGGCCTCGTCCTCGTGCTCACGGCGTGTGGTGCGAGTGGGGTGCGGGGTGTGGCGGGTGGGGCCGGGGTGGGAGATCCGTACTTTCCGGAGGCGGGCAATGGCGGTTTCGACGTCTCCCGCTACGCGTTGCGGCTGTCCTACGACCCCGAGGCGGAGCACTTGTCCGGGACGGCGACCGTCACCGCCCGTGCCACCGGGGACCTGTCCGCCTTCGACCTGGATCTGAAGGGGATGGACGTCGCCGAGGTCACCGTCGAGGGGCGCGCGGCCCGTTGGGAGCGTGAGGGGCAGGAGCTGATCGTGCGTCCGGGCGGCGGCCTGGAGAAGGGTGAGACCTTCGAGGTGCGGGTCCGCTACTCCGGCACCCCGCGGACGATCACGGACCCCGACGGCTCCGAGGAGGGTTGGCTGCCCACCGAGGACGGCGCGGTCGGGCTCGGCGAACCGACCGGTTCGATGGCGTGGTTCCCCGGCAGCCACCACCCCGGCGACAAGGCGTCGTACGACGTCACGGTGACCGTGCCGGAGGGTCTGGAGGCCGTGTCCAACGGGGAGTTGGCGCGAAGGACGACCCGCGACGGCCGCACGACGTTCACCTGGCGCACCGCCGAGCCGATGGCGAGCCATGCCGTCACGCTCGCGGTCGGCGACTACGAGGTGAGCCGCTCCACCGCCGGTGACCTGCCGGTGTACACGGCCGTCGCCGCCGGGCAGGAGGAGGCGAGCGAGAAGGTGCTGGCGCGGCTGCCGGAGGTCGTGCGGTGGGCGGAGGGGAACTTCGGCCCGTACCCCTTCGCCTCCACCGGTGCGATCGTCGGCGGCGAGGCCGACGCCGGGTACGCGCTGGAGACGCAGAACCGCCCCTTCTTCCCCGGCGCCCCGGACACCCCTCTGCTCGTCCACGAGCTCGCGCACCAGTGGTTCGGGGACTCCGTGACCCCGCGGACCTGGCGGGACATGTGGCTGAACGAGGGCTTCGCGACGTACGCGGAGTGGCTGTGGGAGGAGGACGAGGGCGGCGACAGCGCCGAGGAGACCTTCGACGCGCTCTACGACCACGGCGAGGACCGCTTCGAGGACCTCTGGGCCTTCCCCCCGGCGAAGCCCACGAGCGCCGCGCACCTCTCCGACGAGGGTCCGGTCTACCAGCGCGCCGCGATGGTCGTCCACAAGATCCGGCAGACCGTCGGCGACGACGCCTTCTACGACATCCTCCAGGGCTGGACCGCCGCCCACCGGCACGGCACCGCGGACACCGGGGACTTCACCGCGTACGTGGAACGGCAGGCGCCGGACGAGGACTTCGACGGGATCTGGGCGGAGTGGCTGTACGGGGAGGGGAAGCCGGAGCACCGCTGAGGCGGCCGCCCCGCGCTCAGTGCCCGTCGTACGCGTCGAGGCGCTGTGCGAGGTCGGGCGGCCACATCGCCTCGGGCGTCTGTGCGAGCTCCCGCCGGGTCCACCAGCGCCAGGTGAGGATGCCGTCCTCGGCGTGGGCGGCGGCGAGGTGGGGGCCGGTGGGTTCGCGGCGCGGGCCGTGGGCGACGTAGACGTGCTCGTGCTGGCGGACGGGGCCGACGGCGGCGTGCGTGAAGTCGTGCTCCCAGGTGCACAGCAGCGGTCCGACCTCCAGGTCCGTCCAGCCCGTCTCCTCGCGCAGTTCACGCAGGACGCCCTCGTGCGGGGTCTCGCCCGGGTCCAGGCCGCCGCCGGGAGGGGCCCAGTGGACGCCGACCTCGACGTTGTCGTACCGGAAGAGGAACACCGCGCCCTCGGGGTCGAGCACCACGGCCCGGGCGGCCCGGCGCGGGGTGCGCAGGGGCTTGCGCAGGACCGCGCAGGGGCGGCCGAGCGCGCGGTCGTCGCGGTGGTCGACGACCTCGTAGCCGAGGGCGGTCCAGAAGGCGAGGCCTTGAGGGTTGGCGTCGAGGACGGCGAGGCGTACGGCGTCGCGGCCGGCCTTGCGGAAGCGGTCCTCGACGAGGCCGGCCAACCGGCGCCCGTACCCGCGCCGCCGGCTGTCCGCGGCCACCATCAGCAGGCCGATCCACGGGTCGGGGTCGGCCGGGTCGGGGTGGTGGGCGAGCGTGACGACGATCCCGACGAGCCGTCCCTCGCTGCGGGCGAGCAGCACCTCGGCGTCCGGGTCGGCGAGGTCGTCGGCGAGCGCGGCCGCCACCTGCTCCGGGCGCACGTCGTCCGGGTCCGGGAAGTCGCCGCTGAGGGCGTGGAAGTCACGGTGGGCCGCGTACAGGGCGGTGAGTTCGGTGAGGACCGGGGCCGGGATGTCGTGGTCGGGGGTGAGGGGGACGGGGGCGAGGATCATGCGGGGCAACGTATCCCCGTCGGGCCTGGCGATGCCGGAACCCCCGGCCGGGACCGGGGGTTCCTGTGCAGCGTGGCGGCCGGGCGGCCGTCGGGTGGGTCAGACGCTGACGCCGAAGTCCTGGGCGATGCCCACCAGGCCGGAGGCGTAGCCCTGGCCGACGGCGCGGAACTTCCACTCGGCGCCGTTGCGGTACAGCTCGCCGAAGACCATGGCGGTCTCGGTGGCGGCGTCCTCGGACAGGTCGTAGCGCGCGATCTCGGCGCCGCCGGCCTGGTTGACGATGCGGATGTAGGCGTTGCGGACCTGGCCGAAGTTCTGCGAGCGGTTCTCGGCGTCGTAGATCGAGACCGGGAAGACGATCTTGTCGATGTCGGCGGGGAGGCCGGCCAGGTTGACGTTGATCGCCTCGTCGTCGCCGGCGCCCTCGCCGGTGCGGTTGTCACCGGTGTGGACGATGGTCTGGTCCGGGGTCTGCTTGTTGTTGAAGAACACGAAGTGGCCGTCGGAGTAGACCTTGCCCTCCGGGTTGACCGCGATCGCCGAGGCGTCGAGGTCGAAGTCCGTGCCGGTGGTGGTGCGGACGTCCCAGCCCAGGCCCACGGTGACGGCGGTCAGGCCCGGGGCCTCCTTGGTCAGCGAGACGTTGCCACCCTTGGACAGGCTTACAGCCATGGTTGGGATTCCTTCCCTCGTTATGCAGTGCACGCACAGGCGGTACGGGCTCGAAGCTACATCTACCCCCATGAACGCCGTGAGGGGTACCGAAGGTTCCAGGTGTCTTTACTTTCTTTACCGAGCACTTTCTTCACCGAGCCGTTGGCCGGGATATTCGCGTGACGTGTGCGGGTCGGTCGCGCGACCATGGGGGGCATGTCCGGTCCCCACGTCATCCGCGGCTCCGTCTCCCTCCCGGAGGCCGAGCTCATGTGGCGTTTCTCGCGCTCCTCGGGGCCCGGCGGGCAGCACGTCAACACCAGCGACTCGCAGGTGGAGCTCCGGTTCGACCTGGCCGGTACCCAGGCCCTGCCCGAGGTGTGGAAGCAGCGCGCCCTGGAGCGCCTGGCCGGCCGCCTCGTCGACGGCGTCCTGACGGTCCGCGCCTCGGAACACCGTTCCCAGTGGCGCAACCGGGAGACCGCCGCGGTACGCCTGGCCGCCCTGCTCGCCGAGGCCACCGCCCCGCCGCCCAAGCCCCGCAAGCCCACGCGCATCCCGCGCGGCATCAACGAACGCCGGCTGCGCGAGAAGAAGCAGCGCGCCGACACCAAGCGGGGCCGCTCGGGCCGCGACTGGGGCTGACCGGCGCCGGGAGCCGGGGGGCTCCCGGCGCGGGCCCTGTCACATTCGCGTCGTCCGGTCCGTCATGTCACCGACCCCATGACGAGAGGCTGTGACGCACGGATGAGCGAGAACGACTTTCTTGCCGAGCGGTTCGAGGAGCACCGGCGGCACCTGACCGCGGTCGCCCACCGGATGCTCGGGTCGGCCGCGGAGGCGGACGACGCGGTGCAGGAGGCGTGGGTCCGGCTGAGCCGTTCCGATCCGGAGCAGGTGGCGAACCTCGGGGGATGGCTGACGACGGTCGTGGGGCGGGTGTGTCTCGACATGCTGCGCTCCCGCGCCTCGCGGGCCGAGCAGCCGCTGGAGCCGGATGTGCCGGTGCCGGGCGTGGTGCCCGGTCCGGAGCAGGACGCGCTGCTCGCCGACTCGGTCGGTGTCGCGCTGCTCGTGGTCCTGGAGACGCTGACGCCCGCCGAGCGGCTGGCGTTCGTGCTGCACGACCTGTTCGCGGTGCCCTTCGAGGACATCGCCGACATCGTGGGCCGCACGCCGGCCGCGGCGCGGCAGCTCGCGAGCCGGGCCCGGCGCCGGGTGCGGGGTGCCCCGGAACCCGAGGCGGACCTGGCCCGGCAGCGCGAGGTCGTGGACGCCTTCCTGGCCGCCGCGCGCGGGGGCGACTTCGAGGCGCTGGTGGACGTGCTCGATCCGGACGTCGTGGCGCGCGGCGAGGCCGGGGTCACCGCGGGCGCGCTCGCGGTGGCGAAGGGTGCGACGAGCTTCGCGCACCTCGCGCTCGTCGCGCGGCCCGCGCTGGTCGACGGGGCCACCGGGCTGGTGGTGCTGTCCGAGGGGCGGGTGGAGCGGGCGCTGACGTTCACGTTCGTGCGGGAGCGGATCGCCGTCATCGACGTCGTGACCGACCCCGCGCGCGTGGCGGGGCTCGACGTCGAGCTGCTCTAGGGCCACTTTCCGCACCAGACCGTGGGCGCCGTGGCCGTCGCGACTACGTGAGGTCGAGGACGGCCACGACCTCGCCCTCCTCGACCTCGCCGTTGGGGCGGAAGCCGAGGCCGAGGTAGAAGTCCTGGGGGCCGTGTTCGCCGGGGTGCCAGCTGACGTACAGCTCCGTGCCGCCCCGGCGGCGGATCTCGGCGGCGACCGCGTCGACCGCGAAGCGGCCGTATCCGCGGCCCTGTTCGTCGGCGGCGATGTTCAGCCGCCACAGCCCGGAGCGGAACAGGGTGCCGTCCTCGCGCCAGTCGATGTCGAAGAAGGCCATCAGGAACCCGACCGCGCGGTCGTCGTCGACGATCAGGCGGGGCCAGGCGGTGCCGGGATGCGCGTAGGCCTCGGCGAGGGATTTCACCACGGGTGCGACTGCGAATTCCTGCTCGGGGCGCACCCGTATTCCCAGGGCCGCTTCGAGATTGCGGGAGGTGATCTCCTCAAGACGGATCGTCATGCGCGCACCCTAAGCCCTGCCGTCACCCCAACTGCCGGTACCTGCCCCGGAAGTAGGCCAGCGGGCCGCCGTCCGCGCTCGGTACGGCCGCCGTCAGGACCCGGCCGATGACCAGGGTGTGGTCGCCCGCCCGCACCCGCTGTTCCGTGCGGCACTCCAGGGTGGCGAGGGCGCCGCCGACCAGGAGGGCGCCGGTGGCGTCGCCGCGGACGCAGGGGATGTCCTCGAACAGCAGGCGGTCGCTGATGCGGCCCTTCATGGCGAAGCGGCCGGCGATGTGGCGCTGGCTCTCGGAGAGGACCGAGACGGCCCACAGGGGCTGTTCGTCGAGGAGGTCGTCCATGCGGGAGCCGTCGCGCAGGCTGACCAGCACCAACGGCGGGTCGAGGGACACCGACACGAACGCGGTGGCGGTCATGCCGACGTCCTCGCCCTTGGGGCCGTCGGGGCCGAGCGGGGCCTCGTAGGCGGTCACCAGGACCACACCCGCGGCCAGCCGGGACATGGCGGCGCGGAACTCGTCGTTGCTCACCCCCACAGGATGCCCGTCGGTGGGCGGGGCGGTGATCGGGGAAGTGTTTGGCACGTCGGGAACGCTAGTGTCCGCCCGGTCCGGTGCGCATCGGACCTCCGCCCGAGCCCGGACCTAGGACCCCCGGAGTACCTGTGACCAGGGCCTCCACAAACACCCAAAGTTTGCGTTCAGTAAACGCACAGGGAAAACGCAGAAACCCCACTCAATTGTTCATCTTTCGCTGTGACTTGAGTCACAAGGGGCATTAATTGTTGACCCTGTGTACCGAGTGGGCAGCGCGCTGTGATTCAGTGGCTGGGAAACTGCCAGAACGATACGCCGATGAGAACCCTTGATTCGCTGCGAGGTCTCGGGGGGAGGGCGAGCATGGAGACCGAGTCGGAGCCCTACGTCCGTCTTGCGACTCTGCGACAACTGCATCAGGTGATGGCGGACATGAACACCGCCCGGTCTCTCGCGGACACCTTGCAGACAGTCGCCGACGGCGTCGTCAACGGCCTCGGCTACGAGCTTGCCTGCGTCAACCTCGTGCGCCCCGACGGCGACCTGGTCGTCGCCGCCTTCGCCGGCAATCCCGCCGCCGAGGCGCTCATCACCGGCCGGGTCGGCTCCCGGGACTCCTGGGAGCGCCGCCTGAGCATGGGCGAGAACTGGGGCGACCTGGTCTTCATCCCGCACACCGAGGGCTGGGTCCTCGACGACGACGACGTGCCCCAGTGGTACACCGACGGCCCCGCGCCCCGCTTCGAGGACGAGTGGCACCCCTCGGACCGGCTCTTCGCGCCCATGTTCACGCCCGGCGTGCAGGGCGCCTCCTGCGGCGAACTGATCGGCGTGCTCTCGGTGGACCGGCCGCGCAACGGCCGCCGCCCCGGCGCGTGGGGGCGCGAGGCGCTCCAGATGTACGCGTTCCAGGCCGCCATCGCGATCAGCAACGCCCGGCTGCGCGCCAACATGCAGCGCGCCCTGGTCCGGCTCGAACGGGACCAGCAGGCGCTGCGCGCCAGCGAGGAAAGCTTCCGGCAGGCCTTCGAGTACGCCCCCTCCGGCATGGCCATCGCCGAGATGGGCGGCGACCAGCACGGCCGCATCCTGCGCACCAACGACGCCCTGTGCCGCCTCCTCGGCCGCCCCGCCTCCGCGATGCGCCGCTACGCCTTCTCCGACCTGGTCCACCCCGAGGACATAGGAACCCTGCTGCGGACCTCGGCGGAGGGGGGCCGGGCGGAGCTGCGCCTCGGGCGCCGTGACGGCACCTACATATGGGTGTCGCTGCGCAACTCCGTCGTCGCCGACGCCGCCGACGGCCCCCGCTTCCTCCTCACCCATGTCGAGGACATAGAGGAGCGCAAGCGCCGCGAGCTCCAGCTCGCCCACCGTGCCTCCCACGACTCCCTGACCGGCCTGCCGAACTCGGCCGAACTGCGCGCCCGGCTCGCCGCCCGCCTGTGCAAGCGACCCACGCACGCCGCCCTGGAGTCCATCGACGCGGCCTACGGTCACGCCGCCCACGACGCCAACGGCCACGGTTTCGACTTCCGGCCCGACGCCGAGGTGCTCGACGTCGGCTACGACCACCACGTCCACACCGTCGCCCCCGAGAACGACCACGACGACGGCACCAAGGGGCTCGCGGTGCTCTTCTGCGACCTCGACGGCTTCAAGTCGATCAACGACCGGTTCGGGCACAACGCCGGTGACGCGGTTCTCATCGAGGTCGCCCGCCGGCTGACCCGGCAGGTCCGCGACGGTGACACCGTGGCCCGGCTCGGCGGCGACGAGTTCGTGATCCTCGCCGACGGTCTCGGCCGCGCGGACGCCGCCGACCTCGCCGCCCGGCTGCGCAACGAGATCATCCAGCCCATCCGCGCCGAGGGCCGGGCCGTCCGCGTGGGCGCCAGCTTCGGCATCGGCTGGGCGCACTGCGGGATGACGGCGGACGAAGTGCTGAAGTCCGCCGACGAGCGGATGTACGTAGAGAAACGATCTCGTCCCAAACAGCACAGGCGCGCGGGCTGATCCCCAGGTCAGCGGGCTGATGCGATCCGGGTCACCCGTTTGGGTCAGCAGGAGCGGGTAGGCTCGCCCTTCTCAACCCCTCGTATCGCATCCGCCCCGCACCCGCTGAGGAGTACCTGGATGACGTCCGGCACCAACGGCGCGAGCACGCCGCCCGAGGACGACGACCCGTTCGGCTACCTCTACGCCGACGGGCAGGCCAACGGAGCCCAGCCGCCGTCCGGCGGCTACGGCTACCCGAACACCGTCAACCGGGTACGCCCCGTCGGCCAGCGCCAGTACGGCCAGCAGCAGCCGACCGCGCCGTACGGACAGGTGCCGCAGCAGCAGGGCGCCCCCGGCCGGCCCAACGCGCACTACGCGGCCCCCGAGACCCTCCCGGGCGGCCCCACCACCACGCACAGCCCCCAGCCGGGCTACGGCGGCGGCGGTCGCGGCCGGGGCCCCAACACCAGGGGCCTGCTGATCGGCGCCATCGCGGTGGTCGCGGCGGTCGTGATCGGCATCGGCGTGGCGATGCTGGGCGGCGACGACGAGGCGAGCGGCAACGACGCCTCGAGCACCCCGTCGGTGGCGCAGAGCGACGAGCCGAGCCCGTCGCAGAGCACCGGTGACGCCGCCGAGGAGGACGAGCTGCCGAAGGCCGACGCCAAGGCGGTGTCCCTCAGCCCCGGGCTGACCACGGCGACGGACGTCCCGGGCGCCAAGGCGGACGGCGGCGCCTACATCAACGGCTTCAACACCGTCGGCGCCTCGATCACCTGGAACGTCAACAACATCCCGGAGACCGGCAAGTACACGCTGTACACCGGCTACAGCGTCCCCGGCAAGGACGCCACCGCCACCCTCTCGGTCAACGGCACGGCCTCCACCACGCCGGTCGGCATGGACAACTACGCGCACGCCGCCGAGGGCGACTACGCCAAGGGCTGGACGCAGACCTACAACTACGTGCAGCTCAACAAGGGTTCCAACACCATCAAGATCTCCTGCGAGCAGGGCAACCAGTGCGACGCCCTCCTCGACCAGCTGTGGCTGGTCAAGGGCTGGGTCGAGTAGTCAGGCGGCGGTGGCCTCGGCCGTGACCGCCACCCGCGCCCGCAGCTCCTCGTAGGCCTCCCGTTCGAACTCGCCCGCCACCGGCGCCAGGACCGTCGCCGCCGACAGCGCGACCGCCTCGGTCAGGCGGTCCGGCCAGGGCAGTTGCCCCACCAGGCCCGACAGCAGGCCCGCGACCGCCGAGTCGCCGGCGCCCGTGGGGTTGCCGTGCAGACGAGCCGGCGGGGCGGCGCGCCAGCGGCCCTCGGGGGTGGCGGCCAGCAGGCCTCCGGCACCGAGTGAGGCCACGACCGCGCGGGCGCCCCGGCGACGGGCGTCCTGGGTGGCGCGCAACGGCTCGTGGGAGCCCGTCAGTTCGGCCAGCTCGTCGGCGTTCGGCTTGATGATGTCCGGGCGCGCGGCGACCCCGCGCCGCAGCGGCTCCCCGCCGGTGTCGAGCAGGACCGGGACCCCGGCCGCGCGGGCGGTCCGCACCAGCCCCGCGTACGCCCCCACCGGCACGCCCGGCGGGAGGCTGCCGCACAGGGCCACCGCGGACGCCGAGCGGAGCAGGTGCTCGTAGGCCTCCTGGAAGGCGGACCATTCGGCGGGCTCGACGAACGGGCCGGGTTCGTTCAACTGCGTGGTGTCGCCGGTCCGTTCGTCCACGACCGCGATCGTGCGCCGGGTCGGTCCGGCGACCGGGACGAGCGCGTCGAGCACCTCCGGGGTGGCCGTGAGCAGCTCCTGGACGACCCGTCCCGTCGCGCCGCCCGTGAAGCCGGTGACCGTCACCTCGTGGCCGAGGGCCGCGAGCACCCGGGCCACGTTCAGGCCCTTGCCGCCCGGGCGTTCGGTCACCGCAAGGACGCGGTGGGAGGCGTGCGGGGTGAGGGACCGCACGCGATGGGTGATGTCGAGAGCGGTGTTCAGCGTGACCGTGAGGATCACCCGGACCGGCCTCCCCCGAAGACTCGATGGACAACCCACCCAGTCTCCCAGGACCGGCCCCGCTCTCGACAGCCGGACACCTCACCCCAGGTGCGGATCGACCACCCACGCGCCCCGGCGCATGACGCCCTTGAGGGCGAAATGCCGGTCCAGCAGGACGAGATCGGCGTACTTGCCCGGCTCCAGCGAGCCGATCGAGTCGTACATCCCCAGCAGCCGGGCCGGGTTGGCGGACAGGGCGGCGACCGTGTCCTCGACGGACAGCCCGTCCAGCGTCACCGCCCGCTGGAAGGCGCGGTCCAGGGTGAGGGTGGAGCCCGCGATGGAGCCGCCCTCCACCAGGCGGGCCACGCCCTGGCTCACCTCCACCTCCAGCGGGCCGAGCAGGTAACGGCCGTCCCCGAAGCCGGCCGCGTCCATCGCGTCCGTGATGAACGCGACCCGGTCCGCGCCCGCGTGGTGGAACGCCAGCTGGAGGGCGGCGGGGTGCAGATGCGTGCCGTCGTTGATCAGCTCGACCGTGATCCGCTCGTCCTCCAGCAGGGCGGTGATCGGGCCGGGGGCGCGGTGGCCGAGGGCGGGCATCGCGTTGAACAGGTGGGTCGCCACGGTCGCCCCCGCGTCGATGGCCTCCACCGTCTGCTCGTAGGTGGCGTCGGTGTGGCCGATCGCCGCGATGACGCCGTGCTCGGCGAGCAGCCGCACGGAGTCGAGGCCGCCGGGCAGTTCGGTGGCCAGGGTGACCATCCGCGCCTGGCCGCGGGCCGCGTCGAGCAGCTTGCGGACCTCCGCCGGGTCGGGGTCGCGCAGCAGTTCCTCGGAGTGCGCGCCCTTGCGGCACGGGGAGATGAAGGGGCCTTCGAAGTGGATGCCGGCGACGTCGCCCTGCTCGGCGAGTTCGGACAGCAGGCCGGCCCGCTGGGCGAGGAAGTCCATGTCGCCGGTGACGGTGGAGGCGACGAGGGTGGTGGTGCCGTGGAGGCGGTGGGTGTGAATGCCCTTCAGCACGTCGTCGACCGTGCCCGAGGTGAAGGAGGCTCCGCCGCCGCCGTGGTTGTGGAGGTCGACGAAGCCGGGCACGAGCGTGTGGCCGGTGACGTCGACGACCCGGGCGTTCTCGGGGGCGCTGCCGGCGATCCGGGTGCCGTCCACGATCACTCGGCCGTCCTGGACGGTTCCGGTGGGGAGGACCACGGTCGCGCCGGACAGGACGAGGGGGGACGGGCCCGTCGCGGGGTGCGCGTGCGCTGTGGCTGGGCGCGCAGTTCCCCGCGCCCCTAGCGGCGTTGCCATCAGGCTGATTCCTCCGTGCGCTCGGGTGTGGTGAGGAGGTCCCAGGCCAGTAGGCCGGCACCCCGGCATCCCGCCGTGTCCCCGAGTGCCGCGGGGACGATCGTCGGCAGCTTCTGGAAGGTGATCCGCTGCCGGACCGCGTCCCGCAGTGGTGTGAACAAGGTTTCCCCCGCCTCCGCCAGACCGCCACCGATGATCAGGGTGCGCGGGTCCAGGAGGGTGAGGGCGGTGACCAGGCCGTCGGCGAGGGCGTCCACGGCCAACTGCCAGACCGCCCGCGCCCGCGGGTCCCCGGACTCGACGGCCTTCGCGCAGTCGGCCGCGTCCGCGTCCGGGTCGCCCGTCTGCGCCGCCCAGGCCTCGCTGACGGCGGAGGCGGAGGCGTACCGCTCCAGACAGCCGCGCTGGCCGCACGGGCACGGGGTCCCGCCGGGCCGTACGACGATGTGGCCGATCTCGCCGGCGAAGCCGTGCGCGCCGGCCTCGACCCGGCCGGCGATGCCGATCGCGCCGGCGATGCCGGTGCCGAGGGGGACGAAGAGGAAGCGGTCGGCGCCCCGGCCGGCGCCGACGCGGCCCTCGGCGAGGCCGCCGGTGCGGACGTCGTGGCCGAGGGCGACCGGGACGCCGCCGAGCCGTTCGGTGAGCAGCGCGCGCAGCGGCACGTCGCGCCAGCCGAGGTTGGCGGCGTAGGCGGCGACGCCGCGCTCGGTGTCGACGATGCCGGGAACGGCGACGCCGACGGCGGACGCGCTCTGCCCGAACCGCTCGGTGCCGTGGGCGCGCAGGTCGGCGGCGAAGCCGAGGATGCCCTCGACGACCGCGTCGGGGCCGCGCTCACGACCGGTCGCGCGGCGGGCCTGGTGCAGCAGCTCGCCGGAGGGGCCGACGAGGGCCGCCTTCATCCCGGTGCCGCCCACATCGAGGGCGATGACATGTCTCACGGGGAGTAGTGTGGCCCGCCGACCCATGAGAGGTCTAGTCCACTTACGTGGTGTAGACCTTATGTCTGACCTTTCGAAACTTTCGGCGAGAATGGGGCCTGGCAGTGCAGCGGCGTAGGACGGGAACGATCGCGGTGGTGTCCGCACTGGGCATGACGGCGGTACTGGGCGGCTGCGGCCTCGGAGCGGACTCCGACGAGGTGACGCTGAGGCTGGTCGCCGCCGACTACGGCGACAGCGAGGCCAACAGCTCCGAGAAGTACTGGGACAAGCTCGTCGAGGAGTACGAGTCCGAGCACCCGGGCGTGACGGTGGACGTCACCGTCTACTCCTGGAACGACGTGGACCGCGAGGTCAAGGAGATGGTCGACGCCGGGGACGCGCCCGACATGGCGCAGATCGGCGCCTACGCCGACTACGCCGCAGAGGGCCTGCTGTACTCGGCCGACGAACTGCTCTCCATCTCCACCCAGGCCGACTTCGTCTCGCAGCTCTCCTCCGCCGGCGAGGTGCAGGCCACGCAGTACGGGATGCCGTTCGCCGCCTCCACCCGGCTGCTCTTCTACAACAAGTCCCTCTTCGCCAAGGCCGGCCTCAGCGCGCCGAAGACCTGGGACGAGCTCGCCGCCGACGCCGCCGCCCTCAAGCAGGAGGGCGTGAAGTACCCCTACGCGCTCCCGCTCGGCTCGGAGGAGGCGCAGGCCGAGACCATGCAGTGGCTGCTGAGCGGCGGAGGCGGCTACACCGAGAACCTCGGCGCGTCCTACGGCTTCGACTCCGCCGAGAACGTCGCGACCCTGACCTGGCTCAAGGACGACCTCGTCGGCAAGGGCCTGACCGGGCCGGTCGCGCCGGGCAAGCTGAACCGGGCCGACGCGTTCGCCGCGTTCGCCGACGGGAAGGTGGGGATGCTCAACGGGCATCCCACGCTGATGAAGCAGGCCGCGAAGAAGGGCGTGAAGTTCGGCATGGTGCCGATGCCCGGCGTCGACGGCCCGACCAAGTACTCCATGGGCGTCGCCGACTGGATGATGGCCTTCAGGAAGAACGGCCACGCCGAGCAGGTCGGTGACTTCCTCGACTTCGTCTACGAGGAGAAGAACGTCCTCGACTTCTCCCGCGAGTACGACCTGCTGCCGGTCACCACGTCCGCGTCCAAGGCCATGAGCACCTCGTCGCAGGACGAGCACCTGCGGCCCTTCCTCCAGGAGCTGCCCGGCTCCGAGCTGTACCCGGTCGGGCGGACCTCCTGGGCCACGGTGAGCGCGGCGGTCAAGCAGCAGATAGGCCAGGCGGTGACGGCCAACGGCAGCCCCGAGGCGGTCCTCGGCCGGCTCCAGGCGACCGCCCTGCGCGTGGAGGGCGAGGAGAACGAGTAGCCGCGCGCCCGGCCCGCTGTCAGTGGCGGCGGCTACCGTGCGGGGTATGGACGACCAGGAGGGGCTCGGGGCCCGGGAGCGGGCGATCCTCGTGCTGGAGCGGCGTGGTTTCGCCGGACCGGGCGCGAAGGAGCGGGCGATACGGGAGGAGCTGGGACTGGCGCCGGTGCGCTACTACCAGCTCCTGAACGCCCTGCTGGACGACCCGCGGGCGCTGGCGTACGACCCGGTGACGGTGAACCGGCTGCGCAGGGTGCGGGAGTCCCGCCGCTCGGAGCGCTGAGGCGGGCATCGCGCCGGGCCCGACCGTGCCGGCTCCTCGCACACCGGACGGGCGCGAAAGACCCGGCCTAAAGAGCGCCCCGCTGGATAGGGTCCCCGTATGGGCAGCCACACCTACGACACCCACGACACGGACGACTCCCTGCCGACCCCTCTCACCCAGGCCGGCCGGGACGGACTGCGAGCCATCCTCGACAGGCCCGACAAGGCGGTGCTCGCCTTCGACTTCGACGGCACGCTCGCGCCGATCGTGCCCGACCCCGAGCAGGCCGGCGCCCACCCCGACGCGGTGCCCGCGCTCGCCGCGCTGGCCCCCAGGGTCGCCTCCGTCGCGGTGATCACCGGGCGCCCGCCCGGGCTCGCCGTACGGCTCGGCGGGTTCGCCGGGGTCGCGGGCCTGGACCACCTCGTCGTCCTCGGCCACTACGGCGCCGAGCGCTGGGACGCCGCCACCGGCGACCTGTCCGCCCCCGCCCCGCACCCCGGGGTCGCCGGCGCCCGCGCCGAACTGCCCGGGTTCCTCGACCGGATCGGCGCCTGGCAGGGCACCTGGATCGAGGAGAAGGGCCGCGCCCTCGCCGTCCACACCCGCCGGGCCACCGACCCCCAGGCCGCCTTCGAGACGCTGCGCGCGCCCCTCACCGACCTCGCCGGCCGGCACGGCCTGATCGTCGAACCCGGCCGCCTGGTGCTGGAGCTGCGGCCGCCCGGCATCGACAAGGGCGTGGCCCTGCTCGACCACGTCCGCGAGCTGGGCGCCGAGTCCGTCCTCTACGTCGGCGACGACCTCGGCGACCTGCCCGCCTTCGGCGCCGTCGACAAACTCCGCTCCGACGGCGTCCCCGGCCTGCTGGTGTGCAGCGGCAGCGAGGAGGTCACCGAACTGGCCGACCGCGCGGACCTCGTCGTCGACGGGCCGCGCGGGGTCGTGGGGCTGCTGCGGGGACTCGCCGCTCAGCTGGGCTGATCCTCCAGGGCGTGCAGCTGGTCCAGGAACCACTGGGCCGGCGGCAGCGCCGTGGCCGCCGCGGCCAGGCGCTTGGTCCGCTCGGCCCGCTCCGCCGCCGGCATGCTCAACGCCTCGTGCAGGGCGCGGGCCGTGCCGGTCACGTCGTAGGGGTTCACCACGATCGCGTCCTCGCCCAGCTCCTCGTACGCCCCCGCCTCCCGCGACAGCACCAGCGCGCACCCCTCGTCGGAGACCACCGGCACCTCCTTCGCGACGAGGTTCATGCCGTCCCGGATCGGGTTGACCAGGGCCACGTCGGCCAGCCGGTACGCCGCGAGGGAGCGCGCGAAGTCGTCCTTGACGTGCAGCACGACCGGCTTCCAGGTCGCCGTCCCGTAGGCCGCGTTGATCTCCTCCGCCTGCCGCTGCACCTCCGCGGTGTACTCCCGGTACACCGCGAGGTCCTGCCGTGAGGGGTAGGCGAACGCCACGTGCACCACCCGCTCGCGCCACTCGGGGTGGTCGTCGAGCAGCTGCCGGTACGCCAGCAGCCCGCGCACGATGTTCTTCGACAGCTCGGTGCGGTCGACCCGGACGATCGTCTTCCTGTCACCGTCACCGCCGATCTCCGCCCGCAGCGACGCCATCCGCTCGTCGACGTCCGCCTCGTGCGCCCGCTCGCGCAGGAAGTCCGCGTCCGCGCCGAGCCCGTGCACCCCGACCCGGGTGTCCCCGAGGCCCCCGCCGAACTCCGTCGCGCAGGCCTCGAACGCCGACGCCCAGCGCCGGGTCAGGAAGCCCAGCCGGTCCGCGCCCAGCATGCCCCGCAGCACCTGCTCGGCCACGTCGTCGGGGAGCATCCGGAAGTACTCCGGGGGCGCCCAGGGGGTGTGCGAGAAGTGGCCGATCCGCAGGTCCGGGCGCAGCTCGCGGAGCATCCCGGGCACCAGCGTCAGGTGGTAGTCCTGCACCACGACCGCGGCGCCCTGGCGGGCCTCCTGGGCGAGCGCCTCGGCGAAGGCGCGGTTGTACGTCTCGTAGGACGCCCACTGGCGCCGGAACTCCGCGTCGAAGACCGGCTCCAGCGGGGTCTGGTACAGCATGTGGTGGACGAACCAGAGCACCGAGTTCGCGATGCCGTTGTACGCGTCGGCGTGCACGTCGGCGGGGATGTCGAGCATGCGGACCCCTGCCTCGCCCGCGCCGCGCCGGACCGCCTCGCGGTCCCCGTCGGAGAGCGCCGAGCACACCCACAGGGAGTCCGCGTCCGACCCGATCGCGGAGAGTCCGGAGACCAGCCCGCCGCCGCCGCGTTTGGCGGACAGCGTGCCGTCCTGCCGCACCTCGTAGGAGATCGGGCCGCGGTTGGACGCGACGAGCACTCGGGCACCCTGGTCAGACTGCGTGGAAGCCATACGCCTCAACCTAGCCCGACCCGTAAACGCTCAAACGTACGGGTTCGCCGTATACGGAACCGTGCCCGCCGTGACCCGCCCGAGGTCAGGCCACCTTCCGGGAGGCGTACTCCGCGATCTCCGCCATCGGCGGCCGCTCCTCGGTGTCCACAGAGTGCGTGCGGGGCTCGAAGCCGTCCTGGCCGCGCTCGAACTGGGTCAGGGCCGGGCGGATGAGGTGGCCGCGGGCCAGGCGCAGCTGGGCCGTGCGGTAGATCGCGGCGGACATCCGGCCGAGGGCCTGGCCGTCCTGGTGGCGGTGCTTGCGGACACCCACGTCCACCTGGGCCAGCGCGTCCAGGCCCACCAGGTGCAGCGCGTCCACGAGCATGCCGAGCTCCACGCCGTAGCCGACCGGGAACGGCAGCCGTTCCAGCAGGGAGCGGCGGGCCGCGTACTCGCCGCCGAGCGGCTGCACGAACCCGGCCAGCTGCGGCCAGTGCATGTTCAGCAGCGGGCGGGCCATGAGTTCGGTGACCCGGCCGCCCTGGCCCGCCGCGCCGCCGAGCGGACGGTCGTACATGCCCTTGACGAGGTGGACGCCCGGGTCGGTGAGCAGCGGGCCCACGATCCCGGAGACGAAGTCGGAGGAGAACTCCCTCAGGTCGGCGTCGATGAAGCAGACGATGTCGCCGCGGGTCACCAGCAGCGACCGCCACAGCACCTCGCCCTTGCCGGGCACGGCCGGGATCCGGGGCAGGATCTCGTCGCGGTGCACCACGGTCGCGCCGGCCGCCGCGGCGACCTCGGCCGTACGGTCGGTGGAGCCCGAGTCGACGACGACTATCTCGTCGACCAGGGGGACCTGGAGCACGAGGTCGTGGCGGATCACGGAGACGATGTCACCGACCGTCTCCTCCTCGTTGAGCGCGGGCAGCACCACACTGACCGACTGGCCCGTGCGCTGCTTGGCCGCCAGGATCTGGTGGAGCGGGCGATCGGTCAGGGACCAGGACCGGGTGGTCAGCCAGCGCTCGACTTCGTTCAGCACAGTGCGCGGCTCCTAACGTGTGTGATCCATCTCGCGGTTCGGACGACTCTCTCAACTGTCCTGGTCGTCGGTTACAGTCTTGAACAACGCGGATGACCATCGCATGTCCAGGGTGGCCCGCCGTTCACACAACTTCATACCGCTCATCCAGAGGGGCAGAGGGATACGGCCCGATGAAGCCCCGGCAACCCTCCAGTCGGTTCTCGTAGATCACTGTTGATCGCTCAGCGAGGCTCCCGACTAGGGAAGGTGCCAAATCCGTCTCACGGCGAGATGCGTCGTGAGGAAGATGAGGAGAAAGGGCCTCGCCTCCATGGCTGCGCAGACTGTTGCAAGCACCACCGAAACCACCGTAGACCTCGGCCCCGCCGCGGCTCTCAGCTGCCGCGAGTGCGGTCACCGCGTGCCCCTCGGCCCGGTCTTCGCGTGCGAGGAGTGTTTCGGCCCGCTCGAGATCGCCTATGACTTCTCGGCCTACGACACCGAGGACCTCCGCAAGCGGATCGAAGCGGGACCCGCGAACATCTGGCGTTACGCGCCCCTGCTGCCCGTCCCCGCGGACGTGGCCGACAAGCCCAACATCAACCCCGGCTGGACCCAGCTCGTCAAGGCCGACAACCTGGCCCGCGAGCTCGGCGTCACCGGCGGCCTGTACGTGAAGGACGACTCCGGCAACCCGACGCACTCCTTCAAGGACCGTGTCGTCGCCCAGGCCCTGGAGGCCGCCCGCGCCTTCGGCTTCACCACCCTGTCCTGCTCCTCCACCGGCAACCTCGCCGGTGCCGTCGGCGCCGCCGCCGCCCGCGCCGGCTTCCGGTCCTGCGTGTTCATCCCGCACGACCTGGAGCAGGGCAAGGTCGTCATGGCCGCGGTCTACGGCGGCGAGCTCGTCGGCATCGAGGGCAACTACGACGACGTGAACCGCTTCTGCTCCGAGCTGATCGGCGACCCGGCCGGCGAGGGCTGGGGATTCGTCAACGTCAACCTGCGGCCCTACTACGCGGAGGGGTCCAAGACCCTGGCGTACGAGATCTGCGAGCAGCTCGGCTGGCGGCTGCCCGACCAGCTGGTGGTGCCCATCGCCTCCGGCTCGCAGCTCACGAAGATCGACAAGGGGCTCCAGGAGCTGATCAGGCTCGGGCTCGTCGAGGACCGGCCGTACAAGATCTTCGGTGCCCAGGCCGAGGGGTGCTCGCCGGTGTCGGTCGCCTACAAGGCGGGCCACGACGTCGTCCGTCCCCAGAAGCCGAACACCATCGCCAAGTCCCTCGCCATCGGCAACCCCGCCGACGGCCCCTACGTGCTCGACATCGCGCGCCGGACCGGCGGCGCGGTGGAGGACGTCACCGACGAGCAGGTCGTCGACGCGATCAAGCTGCTGGCGCGGACCGAGGGCATCTTCGCCGAGACGGCGGGTGGCGTGACGGTGGGTGTCACGAAGAAGCTGATCGACAGCGGGCTGCTGGACCCGGCGCTGACGACCGTCGTCCTGAACACCGGCGACGGACTGAAGACGCTGGACGCGGTGGCGGGTACGGGTCTGACCGCGACCATCCGCCCCAGCCTCGACTCCTTCCGCGAGGCTGGGCTCGCCTGACAGGTAGTTGTTCGTCTGCGGGCCCGCGGGGCCGGCCGCGCAGTTCCCCGCGCCCCTGGGTGCGTCATCCCGACCGGAGGTTTCCACGTGAGCGTCAACGTCCGCATCCCCACCATCCTGCGCACCTACACGGGTGGCCGGGCCGAAGTGACCGCCGAGGGCGCGACCCTCGCCGAGGTCATCGCCGACCTGGAGAAGAACCACACGGGTATCGCCGCACGCGTGCTCGACGACCAGGGCAAGCTGCGCCGGTTCGTCAACGTGTACGTCAACGACGACGACGTCCGCTTCGAGCAGGGCCTGGAGACGGCCACTCCGGACGGGGCCGGCGTCTCGATCATCCCGGCGGTCGCGGGAGGCTGACCGGCCTCCTTTCGTTACCCTGGGTAACGCCGATTACCGAGTGTTCATCGAATTGCCCCCTCCGTGAGAGAAGCGGAGGGGGCAATTCTCTATGGTTGAGCGCGGTACAGTTGGGGAACCCGCTCCACTCCTCATGCCAGCCGCATATGAGTTCCTGCTTCGCAGGCGATGAGAAGCAGCCAAAGTGTGCGGTTCTTCTGCGAATTTTGCGCCATTTGTGGAGCCCGACTTGCCCCGAGTTCGGGCGAATTCTCACTACATTCCGGACCCTTCGCGTCCAGAATTCTCGTCCGATTGACCTGTTGCAGACGGCAGTTGGACAGATACATTCAGCCGCGGTCGACGCGTTCCGGCGCACGCCCCCAATCCGTGGGGGGTGAGGTCTGACCCGGATCCGCGAAGTGTGGATCTGTGCAAGGGCCAGTAATAGGGGAGTTAGGCATGGCTCAGGGCACCGTCAAGTGGTTCAACGCGGAGAAGGGGTACGGCTTCATCGCGGTCGACGGTGGTGCGGATGTATTCGTCCACTACAGCGCGATTCAGATGGACGGCTACCGCACCCTGGAAGAGGGTCAGCGGGTCGATTTCGAGATCTCGCAGGGCCAGAAGGGGCCGCAGGCGGACATGGTCCGACTGGCGACCGGCTGAAGCACGCGCCGACTGAACTAGCAGCGACGTTCTTCTTCGAAGGGCCCGCACCTCATGGGGAGTCATGGGTGCGGGCCCTTCGGCGTGCCCGCAGACCCTTCCGCGCCTGCCCGGAGCCCGTGCGGGGCCTGGACGATCCCGGAGAGGCGCTTGCACTCGACGGGGTCGAGTGCTAATCATTGGCGTTAGCACTCTGAAGGTGAGAGTGACAACGAGGACCGGGTCGGTGAGGCCCGCAAGCCAGGTGGGGCAAGGAACCACGAGGTGTGCGAGCCGTCCGTCGCGGGCGCGGGCGCGGTCCGAAGGAATCACCCCCAGTCCTGGAGGGACCACTTCACATGGCCAAGATCATCGCGTTCGACGAGGAGGCGCGGCGCGGCCTCGAGCGCGGCATGAACCAGCTCGCGGACGCCGTGAAGGTGACGCTCGGCCCCAAGGGCCGCAACGTCGTCCTCGAGAAGAAGTGGGGCGCCCCCACGATCACCAACGATGGTGTGTCCATCGCCAAGGAGATCGAGCTCGAGGACCCGTACGAGAAGATCGGCGCCGAGCTGGTCAAGGAAGTCGCGAAGAAGACCGACGACGTAGCCGGTGACGGCACGACGACCGCGACCGTCCTGGCCCAGGCCCTGGTGCGCGAGGGTCTGCGCAACGTGGCCGCCGGTGCCAACCCGATGGCTCTCAAGCGCGGTATCGAGAAGGCCGTCGAGGCCGTCTCCGGTGCCCTGCTCGAGCAGGCGAAGGATGTCGAGACCAAGGAGCAGATCGCTTCCACGGCCTCCATCTCCGCCGCCGACACCCAGATCGGCGAGCTCATCGCCGAGGCGATGGACAAGGTCGGCAAGGAAGGCGTCATCACCGTCGAGGAGTCCCAGACCTTCGGTCTGGAGCTTGAGCTCACCGAGGGTATGCGCTTCGACAAGGGCTACATCTCGGCGTACTTCGCCACCGACATGGAGCGGATGGAGGCGTCGCTCGACGACCCGTACATCCTGATCGCCAACTCCAAGATCGGCTCCGTCAAGGACCTGCTCCCGCTCCTGGAGAAGGTCATGCAGTCGGGCAAGCCGCTGCTGATCATCGCCGAGGACGTCGAGGGCGAGGCCCTGTCGACCCTGGTCGTCAACAAGATCCGCGGCACCTTCAAGTCCGTCGCCGTCAAGGCCCCGGGCTTCGGTGACCGCCGCAAGGCCATGCTCGGCGACATCGCCATCCTCACGGGCGGCGAGGTCATCTCCGAGGAGGTCGGCCTCAAGCTGGAGAACGCGACCCTGGACCTCCTGGGTCGCGCCCGCAAGGTCGTCATCACCAAGGACGAGACCACCATCGTCGACGGTGCCGGCTCCGCCGACCAGGTCCAGGGCCGGGTCAACCAGATCCGCGCCGAGATCGAGAACAGCGACTCGGACTACGACCGCGAGAAGCTCCAGGAGCGCCTGGCCAAGCTCGCCGGTGGCGTCGCCGTCATCAAGGCCGGTGCCGCGACCGAGGTCGAGCTCAAGGAGCGCAAGCACCGCATCGAGGACGCCGTGCGCAACGCCAAGGCGGCCGTCGAGGAGGGCATCGTCGCCGGTGGTGGCGTGGCCCTGCTCCAGGCCTCCTCGGTCTTCGAGAAGCTGGACCTGGAGGGCGACGAGCTGACCGGCGCCAACGCCGTCAAGCTGGCGCTGGAGGCCCCGCTCAAGCAGATCGCCGTCAACGGTGGTCTCGAGGGTGGTGTCATCGTCGAGAAGGTGCGCAACCTGCCCGTCGGCCACGGCCTGAACGCCGCGACCGGTGAGTACGTCGACATGATCGCCTCCGGCATCATCGACCCGGCGAAGGTGACGCGTTCCGCTCTTCAGAACGCCGCCTCCATCGCCGCGCTCTTCCTCACCACCGAGGCCGTCATCGCCGACAAGCCGGAGAAGGCCGCCGCGCCTGCCGGTGGCGGCATGCCGGGCGGTGACATGGACTTCTGATCGACCTGACGGTTGATCGCCTGTCCTTCGTTCCGAGGGCGGCACCCCAAGGGGTGCCGCCCTCGGGCGTTCCCCGTCCGCCCGCTGTCCGGCGTGTGCGGGATCACAGGGTCTTCGGGACGAGCGCGGTGGCTGCGGCGGTTGAAGCGTGCGTAGTGTTCATGCGCGTGCACATACCAGCCGGTATCGCCCCGGCCCGTCCGTCCCCGAGGAGCCCCCACGTGACCGCCCCCGCCCCCACCCGCGCCGCCGAGGTCCTCTCGCGGCCGATCTCGATCAACGGCCTCGACATCCCGAACCGCATCGCCATGGCGCCCATGACGCGCATGTTCTCCCCGGGCGGCGTGCCCGGCGCTGACGTGGCCTCGTACTACGCGCGCCGGGCGGCGGCCGGGGTCGGCCTGATCGTCACCGAGGGCACCTACGTCGGTCACGACTCGGCGGGCGAGAGCAACCGCGTCCCGCGCTTCCACGGCGAGGAGCAGCTCGCGGGCTGGGCGAAGGTCGCCGCGGACGTGCACGCGGCCGGCGGCACGATCGTCCCGCAGCTGTGGCACATCGGCATGACCCGCACCCCGGGCAAGGGCCCCGTCCCGGACGCCCCCTCCATGGGCCCCTCCGGTCTGCGCCCCGGCGCCGACGAGCCCACCGGCCGGGCGATGACCCAGCGCGACCTGGACGACGTCATCGGCGCCTTCGCCGAGGCCGCGGCCGCCGCCGAGCGCATCGGCTTCGACGGTGTCGAGATCCACGGCGCCCACGGCTACCTGGTCGACCAGTTCCTGTGGGCGGGCACCAACCGGCGCACCGACGCCTACGGCGGTGACGCGGTCGCCCGGACGAGGTTCGCCGCCGAGCTCGTGGCCGCCGTGCGCGAGACCGTCTCGCCGGGGTTCCCGATCATCTTCCGCTACTCGCAGTGGAAGCAGGAGGCCTACGACGCCCGGCTCGCGGAGACCCCGCAGGAGCTGGAGGCCATCCTCGCGCCGCTGGCCGCCGCGGGCGTCGACGCCTTCCACGCCTCCACCCGCCGCTACTGGCTGCCCGAGTTCGACGGCGCCGACCTCAACCTCGCCGGCTGGACCAAGAAGCTCACCGGCAAGCAGGTCATCACCGTCGGCTCGGTCGGTCTCGACGGCGACTTCATCAAGGGCTTCATGGGCGAGGGCTCCCCGGTGCGCGGCATCGACGACCTCCTGGACCGCCTGGAGCGCGAGGAGTACGACATGGTCGCCATCGGCCGCGCGCTGCTCCAGGATCCGCAGTGGGCGGCGAAGGTGCTGGCGGGCCGGACGGACGAGCTGAAGCCGTACGACGCGGCGGCGCTGCGCTCGCTGAGCTGACCCCGCCGCGGGCCGGCGGGGGCGCGCGCCCCCGGGCCCCCGCCGGCCCGCAGCACCTCGTCCGCACCCGCCGGACAGGCTGAAAACACCTGAGAACGCACGGCAACTCGCGCTAGCTTGCGCAAGATGAGAATCCTTCATCTCTCCGACACCCACCTCGCACGCGCCGACGCCCCCAACCGGCACGGCGTCAACGCCCACGACTCGCTGCGCCTCATGCTCGCCGAACTCCGGCATGTGCAAGGCGTCGACGCCGTCGTCGTCACCGGGGACCTCGCCGACGACGGGACCGTGGAGGCGTACCGGGCCGTACGGGAGCTGGTCGGGGAGTTCGCCCGGGGCAAGGGGGACGTGCCCGTCTTCTACACGACCGGCAACCACGACGAGCGTGCGGCGTTCGCCGAGGTGCTGGGCAGCGGGCATCCGGCGCCCGGCCGGGTGCTGGAGTCGGCGGCGGGGGAGCGGGCCGCGGTGAGCACCGTGGCGGGGTGGCGGTTCGTCACGTTGGACTCGCTCGTGCCGGGGCAGGTGCACGGGCAGCTGAGCGCCGTCCAGCTGGACTGGCTCCGCGAGGTCCTGGCGACCCCGGCGCCGCACGGCACCGTCCTCGCCTTCCACCACCCGCCCTTCGCGCTGGACAACCCCCTCCAGCAGCTCTTCGGGCTGCGCGACCCCGTCGACCTGGCCGCCGTGATCCGCGGCACCGACGTCCGGGTCGTGCTCACCGGCCACTTCCACCTCCAGCTCTGCGGCCTGCTGGAGTCGGTCCCGGTGTGGGTGACACCCGGCGTGGTCAACCGCATCGACCTGACCACGGCCCCCGGGACGGAACGCGCGGTGCGCGGGGCCTCGGCGTCCCTGGTCGTCCTCGGCGGCCCGGTCAGTCCGCTGTTCCACACCTTCCACGCCCGTGACCCCCGGGCCCACGAGACGGTCTACGAGCTGGACGAGGACACGGTGCGCTCCCTCGTCGAGCGGTACGGCGACTGACGGCCTTCTTCCGTCCGGCGCGGGGCCGGCGGCCGACCCAGAACTCTTGAGTAAGTCAAGCAACTGATTTACTGTTGCCTCGGTCAATCACTACGCCGATGGAGGCCCCCTCATGTCCGCCGTCCCCGCCGTCGCACCACCACGACCGAACGCCGTGGTCGCGGTGCTGGCCTTCGCCGGAATCGTGGTCTCGCTGATGCAGACCCTGGTGATCCCGATCGTCCCGGAGCTGCCGAGGCTGCTGGACGCGCCCGCCTCCGACACCGCCTGGGCGGTGACCGCCACGCTGCTCGCCGCCGCCGTGGCGACACCGGTGACGGGCCGGCTCGGCGACATGTTCGGCAAACGCCGGATGCTGCTGGTCAGCGGCGTGATGCTGGTCGCGGGCTCGGTGGTGTGCGCGCTCAGCGACTCGCTCGCGCCGATGATCATCGGCCGGGTGCTCCAGGGGCTGGCCTCCGGTGTGATCCCGCTCGGCATCAGCATCATGCGGGACGAACTGCCCGCGGAACGCCTCGCCGGGTCCACCGCCCTGATGAGCGCCTCCCTCGGCATCGGCGGCGCCCTGGGTCTGCCGGCCGCCGCCCTCATCGCCGACAACTTCAGCTGGCACGTCCTGTTCTGGACCTCGGCGGCGCTGGGCGTGGTCGCCGTCGCGCTGGTGGCCCTGTTCGTCCCGGAGTCCCGGGTCCGTACCGGTGGCCGCTTCGACCTGGTCGGCGGCGTCGGCATGGCGGCCGGACTGATCTGCCTGCTGCTCGGCATCTCCAAGGGCGCCGACTGGGGCTGGACCAGCGGCACGACGCTCGGCCTGTTCGTCGCGGCGGTCGTGGTCCTGCTTGCCTGGGGCTGGTTCGAGCTGCGCACCGAGCAGCCGCTGGTGGACCTGCGCACCACCGCCCGCCGACAGGTCCTGGTCACCAACCTCGCCTCGATCGCCGTCGGCTTCGCGATGTTCGCCATGTCCCTGGTCCTGCCGCAGCTCCTCCAGCTCCCCGCGCAGACCGGCTACGGCCTGGGGAGGTCGATGCTCGTCGCGGGTCTGGTCATGGCCCCGTCCGGCCTGGTGATGATGGTGACGGCGCCGATCTCGGCGGCCGTGTCGAAGGCGCGCGGCCCCAGGACGACCCTGATGATCGGCGCGCTGATCGTCGCGGCGGGCTACGGCCTCAACATCGTCCTGATGACCGAGGTGTGGCACTTCGTCCTCACCGCCTGCGTCATCGGCGCCGGGATCGGCTTCACCTACGGTTCGATGCCCGCCCTCATCATG
Source organism: Streptomyces sp. NPDC020489 (assembly GCF_044386545.1). Lineage (NCBI taxonomy): Bacteria > Bacillati > Actinomycetota > Actinomycetes > Kitasatosporales > Streptomycetaceae > Streptomyces > Streptomyces sp. NPDC020489. The sequence continues at coordinate 410,312 of NZ_JBIRUZ010000006.1, read as the reverse complement.
GGCGCGGTCCCGGCGAGCGAGACGGCCGCGGCGAACAGCCTCAACACCCTGATGCGGTCCATCGGCACGTCGTCCGCGAGCGCCGTCGCCGGGGTGGTCCTCGCCCAGATGACGACCGACCTCGGCGGCTACGCGCTGCCCTCGGAGAACGGCTTCAAGGCGGTCCTCGCGGTGGGCGCCGGCGCGGCGCTGCTGGCCTTCGCGGTGGCCTCGTTCATCCCGCGGCAGCCGGTCGCGGGGGAGGCGGCACCGGTGGAGGCGGCCGAAGAACTCGCGGCGAAGCCGTAGCACCCGCATCGCGGTCGGTCGGGCCCGGTGCGGCGATCGCGGCGGGCCCTCGCGCTACAGGTTGCCCAGCGGCTCGATGTCCACCTTCACCGGCGTGCCCCACACCCGCAGCACCTCGTAGTCGGTGAACTCGTGCACCAGCCGGTACGCCATCGCGGCGCGCGGGCCGCGGCGCTGGGCGGCGAGGTAGATCTCGGCCTCCCGCCGGTCCCGCCTCGGCGTGCCGCACAGCTGCCACTCCTGCCCGTTCCACATCTCCGGGAGCCACCGCTGCTGCGGCCGGGGCCGGTCCTCGCGGACCCCGTACCGGGAGGGGGCGGTGACGGAACCGGCCTGCGCCGCCGGGCCGTTGATCTCGGCGCGGCGGGCGGCGCGGCGCCGGGTCTCGCACAGCAGGCACAGGTCGGGGGCGTTCTCGTCGACCGGACCGTTCGGGTGCTCGGCGCACCGGGTGCTGGGGGCGGCGGCGGTGACACTGTCGTCCAGCAGCTCCAGGGCACGCCTGATGTCGGCCTTGACCTCGTGCAGCTTGGCGTCCGGGGTGTCGGAGGTGAGGGCCTCGCCGTGCTCGCCGAGGAGGCGGAGGGCGCGGCCCAGGGCGGTGAGCTGGGCGTGGTTCATGGCTATCAGTCTGCGCAGTCCTCGGGGTTTTCGGTAACCGGCCCGGCGCTCGCCCGGGCGCTGACGCTTGGGCACCGACAACGGCCCACGCCGTCACGGCGCCCAGTAGTCGCGTTCCGGCAACTCCACCCAGGTGTCCGGCACGCCGGTGACCCCTCTGGCGTCCGTGGGGCGCAGACCGGCGAAGGCCAGGGCATGGGTGACCGCGTTGCCATGGTGGACGTAGGAGAACAGGACCTCTCGCGGGCTCTGGCCCTCGTCGGGACCGCCGCCCGGATGCAGGTCCCAGGCCTCTCCGGTGCCGTCGCGGTAGATGCTGCCCTGGTTGCCGCTCTTGGGGTTGGCGTACAGGCCGTAGCAGACGGTGCCCACCGACAGGGGCTTCTGGATACCCGGCTGGTTCGGGGCGTACCCCCACGGCTGGCTGACGACGCAGCCGCCCGGCACCGTCGTCACGCCGACGAGCCGCAGGGTCTCTTCCGTGTCGAGGGCGTACGGCTCCTCCAGCAGCTCGGCGATCACCTCGCCGTCCGCCGGTGTCGCCTCCAGGCGGCGGATCGCCTCCGCGGCGTCGATCCCGGCCACGCAGGCCAGCCCGAAGCCGTCGTGGTCCGGCGCGCCCACCGCCGCGCGCAGCCGCCGGCCCTCCCGCGCGACCGCCCGCTCCGCCTCGGTCAGGTCCGGCACCCCCTCGGGCAGCGGGCGGAACAGGTCCGGGGTGGGGCCGGCCAGGCTCAGGCGGCCCGCCGACCAACCGCCGAACCCGGGCCGCCAGGGGTCGGCCCCCGCCTCGGCCAACGCGCGCGCGTTCTCCGCGCGGCCGTAGGTGAGCGCCTCCCACAGCGCCGTCGTGCCGTTCTCCAGGGCGTCGACGTCCGCCACCCGCCGGGCCAGTTCCGCGACGACCTCCGGGGAGCCGAACACCGCCGCCCGGTGCAGCGGCCGCGAGCCGCCCGCGCCCCACGCCTCGGGATCGGCACCCGCGTCGAGCCGCCGCCGCACGTCCTCGTGGTCCTGCCAGCCCCGGTAGTCCATGCCGGCCCAGCCCTCGCCCCGACCCGCCATCACGCGCCCCCTACGGGGTCTTCACCGCCTCGACGAAGGCGGCCCAACTCGCCGCCCCAAACACGAGCTTCGGGCCGCGGGGGTTCTTGGAGTCCCGGACGGGGACGGTGGTGGGGTGGCCGTCGGCGACTTCGAGGCAGTTGTCGCCACCGCCGCCGCTGTAGCTCGACTTGCGCCAGATCTCAGGGATGTTCCTCATGGAGGTAATCCTGCGCCATCGTCTCCAGCAGGGCCAGGGACTCCTGACGTGGGCGGGCGGAGGCGACAAGGAGATCGAACGTGAACCTCAGTTGGGCGACCGTCGCCGGGTCGTCCTCGACCCGACCAATGCGCACCCCTTCGCGGTAGACGAGCGGAGGGGCATCCTCGAACTCCATCAGTTTCAGGGCCCCTTGCATCGCCGAGTGCGCTCCCGCGTCGAACGGCAGGACCTGCACGAGGACCCGGTTCCGGCGGGTGAGGTCAGCGATGTGGCGCAGGGCCTCTGCCATCACCGCGGGGCCGCCGGTCTGCCGACGTAACGCAGCCTCGTCAAGCACCGTCCACAACAACGGCTTTGTTGGGTGGTCGAGCAGCCTGATCCGCTCCAGTCGGCCGTCCACCCACTCGTCGATGGTCTCCTGCGGCGCTGTGGGGTCGTAGGCCTGGTTCACCGCCCGTGCGTACGCGGGTGTCTGGAGCAGCCCGGGGATCAGGAGCGGCGCGTACTCGCGGATCACCGTGGCCTGTGCCTCCGCCTCCGCTGCCTCCGCGAAGTGCTCCGGGTACTTGGACTTCGCCGCCGCGACGCAGTTCCGCTGGAAGAACCCCTCGGTGCCCAGTACCTCGTCCAGCATCCGCGCGCAGTCCGGCTGCATTCTGCGCGTCCCCGCCTCCAGCTGCCCGATGAACGTCCCGCTCACGAACAGCCGCCGCCCCAGCTCGTCCTGGCTCAGTCCCGCCTTCTCCCGCGCGTGCCGTAGCTCCGCTCCCAGCAACGCCCTCGGTGACGACGACGGATCGAGGTCCTTCGGTCCTGCCATGTGCAACCCCCGGCCCAGCACCAGTAGTTGTTGGGAATCCCTGTATGGCCAGGTTAGGGCCGGGTTCGCCACTCTGTGTCGCGAACGGTGAACTCTGCGTGCATACGGAGGCAAGTGTGCGGTCGACCGAAGAAGTCGTGGCGTCCCTGCGGGAGGCGCTCGTGGGTGCCGGAGTCGTCCTTCCCTCGCTCCGCGTGGACGCCGTGTCCGCCGCCACCGGTGAACCCTTCGCACTCGTCGACCTCGGCCGCTGCAACGTCCGTACGGCCGAGCGGCTGGCCTCGGTGCTGCGGGGCGAGGAGCCGGCGGTCGGGACGTACGCGCTCGACGAGCGGGACGGGCGGGTCGGCGAGGTCATGGGGCATGTCGGCGGCGCGGTGCAGTTGCGGCCCGTCGGGGGCGGCCGGGAGTGGGACTGTCCGCCCGGGGCGGTGGGGGCCGCGTCGGACGAGGAGGTGCTGCGGGCGCGGGTGCGGGGGCTCAACAGGGAGGGCCGGATGCCCTGTTGAGGCCGCTGTGGGTCAGGTGGGGCGTCCGGGGCGCGGCGGCTGCGAGGCCGCTGAGCCTCGGGGCAGCCCGAACGCGTACGTCGCCCCGAACCCGACCGCGTACCCCGTCAGCAGCCCGCCCCCGTAGACCGCCACCGCCGCGCCCAGCCCGCCGTCCCCCGCCAGCAGCGGGAACAGCGCCCACCCCGACGGTCCGATCGCCGTGGCCCCCACCCGCTGCCCGAGCATCGCGAACAGCCCGACGAAGGCGCCCCCGGCCGCGCCGCCCACGCAGGCGGTCAGGAACGGCCGTCCCAGCGGGAGCGAGACCCCGTAGATCAGCGGCTCGCCCACGCCCAGCAGCCCTGCCGGGAGGGCCGACCTGATCGTCGTGCGCAACGGCTCGTCGTGGCGCAGCCGGACGTAGACCGCGAGGCAGGCGCCGACCTGGCCCGCGCCCGCCATGGCCAGCAGGGGCAGGAGGACCGTGGAGCCCTGCTGTTCGATGAGGGTGGTGTGGACGGGGATCAGGGCCTGGTGCAGTCCCAGCATCACCAGGGGCAGGAACAGGCCGCCCAGGACCAGGCCCGCGAGGGCGCCGGTGGTCGTCAGCAGCCAGTCCGCCGCCGTGCCGATCGCGGAGGAGACCGCGCCGGCCGTGGCCATGAGGACGTAGAGCGTCGCCAGACCGGAGACGAGGAGGGTCAGGGTCGGGGTGAGCAGCACGTCCAGCGTCCCCGGCAGCCGCTTGCGGCACCACCTCTCCACGTACGTCCCCAGCAGCGCCGCCGCCAGCGCGCCCAGCACCCCGCCCTGCCCCGGCGCCAGCGTCACCCCGAACGCCGTCACCTTCGCCACGCCGGGGTGGACCACGATGGCCGCGACCGCGCCGCCGAGCACCGGGGTGCCGCCGAACTCCTTCGCCGTGTTGTGGCCGACGAAGACCGCGATCAGGGCCATGAAGGCGGTGGCGATCGCGCCCAGGGCGGGGGTCAGCGAGGGGAGCAGGCCCAGGTTCAGGAGCAGGCCGTTGAGACCGGCCAGGATGCCGCAGCCGATCAGGGCGGGGATCAGCGGCACGAAGACGTTCGCCACGCGGCGCAGCGCCAGCTTCACCGGGGTCGCGTTGCGGGCCCCCTGCGCCTCCTTGCGCAGGCGCGCCTCGAAGTCGGCCGTCACCCGCGCCACCGCGCCCGGGCCGAGCACGATCTGGTACGTGTCGTCCTCGACCACGCCCAGCACCCCCGGCAGCGCCCGCAGCGCCTCCCCGTCCACCAGCGAGCGGTCCACCAGGCCGAGGCGCAGCCGGGTCATGCAGTGGGCGACGGAGGTGACGTTCGCGGGGCCGCCGACGAGGGGGAGGAGGGCGGCGGCGAGATCGGTCGAGGTAGGCACGCCCCCGAGCGTGCGGGTCAGCCGCCCGCCGCCGCCAGCGCGGCGCGCAGATGGCCGCCGGAGTCCTCCAGAAGGCGGGTGGCGGTCGGGCCGTCCACGTCGGCGAGGAGCACCAGGATGGCGTTCTTCACCTCCCCGTCGGTGGCGGCCAGGGCCCGCTCGATCTCCTCGTCGGCCGCGCCGGTGGCGAGCGCGACGATCCGGTGGGAGCGGGCGCGCAGCTTCTCGTTGGAGGCGCGGACGTCGACCATCAGGTTCCCGTACGTCTTGCCCAGGCGGATCATCGTGATCGTCGACAGCATGTTGAGGACCAGCTTCTGGGCCGTGCCCGCCTTCAGACGCGTGGAGCCGGTGAGCAGCTCCGGGCCCACGACGATCTCGATGCCGTGGTCGGCGGCCGCCGCGAGCGCGCTGTGCGCGTTGCAGGACAGCCCGACCGTCAGCGCGCCCCGGGCGCGGGCGTGTTCGACGGCGCCGATCGCGTACGGGGTGCGGCCGGAGGCGGAGACGCCGACCACCGTGTCGGACGCCCGCAGACCGAGCGCGTCCAGGTCCGCCTCGGCCAGCTCCCGGGAGTCCTCGGCGCCCTCCACCGAGGTGACCATGGCGGCGGGGCCGCCCGCGATCAGGCCGACGACCTGCGCGGGGTCGGTGTTGAAGGTCGGCGGGCACTCGGAGGCGTCCAGCACGCCGAGGCGCCCCGCGGTACCGGCACCGGCGTAGACCAGACGTCCGCCGCGGCTCATCCGGTCGGCGATGTCCTCGATGGCGGCGGCGATCGCGGGCAGCCCGGCGGCGACGGCTGCGGCGACGGTCGCGTCCTCCGCGTTCATCAGCCGCGCGATGTCGAGCACGGGCAGCCGGTCGATCTCGGCCAGCTCGGGACGGAAGGCCTCGGTGGTCAGGGTCGCCAGCTCGGCGCGCAGATCCCGGGGCTCGGAGGTGGAAGTCATGGGGGGTGGCTCTTTCAGGCGGCTCTTTGTGAGGTGGCACTCTGCGGTGGCTCTTCAAGGTCGCTCTTCGAGGGGGCTCTTGGAGGGGGCTCTTCGAGGGGGCTATTCCAGGGGGCTCCTTCAGTGGCGGACCGAGGGCGCGGGCGCGGCTCAGGTGCGGCCGCGGTGCCGGTGTGCCAACGCCTCGTAGGACGCGGCGAGCGCGGGGGCCGCGGTCTCGTAGGTGCGTTGCGCCACCCCCACGAACAGACAGTCCACCACCAGCAGCTGGCTCGTGCGCGACGACATGGCCGCGGGCCGCAGTTCGCTCTCCCGGGCCGTGGACGTCGTCAGGACGTGGTCGGCGTACTGCGTGACCGGGCTGTCGGGGCGGCCGGTGATCGCCACCGTCGTCGCCCCGTGCTCGAAGGCCGCCCGCAGCGGCTCGATGACGTCGCCCGTGGCGCCCGAGTGCGTGATCGCGATGGCCACGTCGCCCGCGCGCAGCTGCACCGCGTTGGTCACGGCGAGGTGGGGGTCGTGATGGGCGTGCGCTATCAGGCCTATGCGCAGCAGCTTCTGGGTGAGGTCCTGGGCCACCAGGCCCGAGGCGCCGACGCCGTAGACGTCGATCCGGCGGGCGGTCGCCGCCGCCGTCACCGCCGCGGCCAACTGCACGGTGTCCAGTCCGGCCGCGGTGTCGGCGAGGGTCTGCTGCTCGTCGTAGGCGAGTTTCGCGACCACGTCCGCTATCGGGTCGTCGACCGCGATGTCGGTCGTGATCGCGGGCGCCCGCCCGGACTGCTGCTGTGCGGCGAGGCCGGCGAGGGCGAGGCGCAGGTCGCGGTAGCCGGGGTAGCCGAGGAGGCGGGCGGTGCGCACGACCGTGGCCTCGCTGGTGCCGGTGAGTTCGGCGAGGCCGGTGACCGTGAGGGCCGCGCAGCCCGCCGGGTCAGCGGCGACGGCCTCGGCGACGCGCTGCATGGAGCGGGTCATCGAGGGTGCCAGGGTGCGCACCTTGGCCGCGAGGGCGGCGGGCGCCGGCGGGGCGCCCCCTCCCGCGCCGTGCGAGCGGCTGCCGAAAATTTCCTTCACTTCCTGGGTCACCCATGAAAGATATTTTCGGCTCGGTCCTGTGGTCAAGAGTGCGCACAATGGGTGCATGGATCCCTCCGGCCTCCCCATCAGCCCCCTGGAGCAGGCGTTGCACGCGGCACGCGCCCTCGTGCTCGCCGACCTCGTCGCGGGCCAGGTCGCCGAGGCGGACGTGGTCTCCCTCGTCGAGGACGCCGTCGTCCAGCGCCGCTGGTGGGTGGAGCAGTGGCCGGACGGCACGGAGTTCGTGGCCGGGCTGGTCGCCCAGGACGTGCAGGACGCGCTCCTGGAGCGGTACGGGCGCTGGCCGCTGTGCCCGGTGTGCGGGGCGGGTGATCCGCACGCCCTGGAGGTCGAGCCGGAGCTCGGGCCGGACCCGCACTGGGTGTGCCACAAGGCCGGGGTGAAGGTCGCCGCCGTCGGGGCGCTGGGCCCCGCGATCGGCGGGACGGCCTCCTCGTGACCGTCTACATAGACCCGCCCGCCTGGCCGGGCCACGGTCGCATGTGGTCCCACCTCGTCAGCGACCTCTCCTACGACGAACTGCACGCGTTCGCCGAGCGGTTGGGCGTGCCCCGGCGCGCCTTCGAGCGGGACCACTACGACATCCCCTCGCACCGGTACGCCGACGTGGTGGCCGCCGGCGCGGTGGAGGTCAGCAGCCGCGACGTGGTGCGGCTGCTGACGGAGTCGGGACTGCGGGTGCCCAAGGGGCGGACTCAGCGCCCGAGTTCGTAGGCGAGCACCTCCGCGTCCTCGCTCGCCCGGGTGAACCCGGCCCGGGAGACCACCCCTTGGGAGGGGATGTTCGCCCGGTCGATCGTCGCGAACAGGGTGCGCACGTCGTCCCGCTCCAGCGCCCAGTCCGCCAGCCCGCGCAGCGCCTCGGTGGCGTAACCCCGGCCGCGCACGCCCTCCACGAGGTCGTAGCCAATCTCCACCCGGCCCTCCTCGTCGGGCGCGCCGTGGAAGCCCACGCCGCCGACCGCGAGGTCGTCCTCCCGGCGGACGAGGACGAACAGGCCGAACTCCGGCCGGTGCACGCCCGCCTCGTACGCCTTCAGCACCATCCCGGACGCGTCCCGCGTGCCCTGGTACGGCCCGCCCACCACCCAGTCGAAACCGCCCGAGCCGCCCGCGGCCAGGTCGGCGGCGGCCGCGGGCGAGACGCCCTCCAGGGTGAGCCGCTCGGTGTCCAGGACCAGGTTGTTGTTCCAGCGCCACCCGGTGAGCGGGGTACGGCCGGGCAGCTCCCCGCGGCCGGTGGCCCACAGCAGGGTGCGCCAGTGGTCGGGGCCCGGCTGGACGTGCGGGAAGATCCCGGTCAGCACGTACTCGGCGAGGTGCGCGGGTGGCTCGTACGGCAGGCCCAGACCCTCGGCGATGTCGTGCGCGTGCAGCAGCACCTCGGCGACGCCCATCGCGGCGAAGCCCTCGCGGCCGGCGCTGCGGAAGGGGTAGGGGTGGAAGGCGCGGACAGCGCGCGGGGTGGCGCGGACGGTGGTCGAGAGCAGCACGCCGGTGGTCTCGACGACCTGGATGATCCCGGCGTTGTCGGTGCCCTCCTCCAGGGTGATCTCGAAGGGCACGTACGCGTCCTGCGCCCGGCCCGCCAACTGCCCCGCGTACGCGATGAGATCCTCCGCGATGTGCGTCGCCGTCTGCCGGCAGCTCCACTCCAGCCGGCCGGCCCGCACCGCCTCCCAGTCCCGGTCCACCGCCGTCCGCAGGAGCGCCACCGCGCTCGCGACGGCCTCTGTCACCCGTTCCGCACCTATGTCTGCCATGCGGGCAGGCTAGGCCGCCCGCCCTCTCAGGGCGACAGCATTTCCAGCTCCCCGGCGAGGTTGTAACGGGCCGTGGCCTCCCACTCCGCCCGCCCGTACGGCGTCCTGAACAGCCGCGGCAGCTCCAGCAACCCGCGCAGCACCGCCGCCCGGCCCTCCCGGAAGGCCTCGCTGGGCACGAAGCCGTACTCCTCGCGGACGGCGGCGGTGTACGCGGCGTACGCGGCGGGCGGCGCGGCGAGGATCGCGAGGTCGGCGTCGCACAGCACCTGGCCGTCGCGGTCGTCGTCGGCGGGGTCGTGGGTGACGGTGAGGCGCACCAGCCGGGCCACCTCGGCGGTCCTGGCCGCCGACAGGCCGGCCTCGGGGAGGGCGCGCTCGGCGAGACGGGCGGAGCGTTCCTCGTTCTCCGACCGGTCGGGCAGGTACACCGCGTCGTGGAACCAGGCCGCCAGCCGGACCACGTCCGGGTCGTCCGCGTGCTCCTCCAGCGCGTCGACGTGGTCGAGGACCGCGGTCAGGTGCGTGAGCGTGTGGTAGCGGCGCTGCGGCTCCTGCCAGCGGCCGAGCAGGTTGTCGGCATAGGGGTCGGGGTCGGGTCCTTCGGGTCCCCGGGCTCCTTCCAGGGTCCGGCGGAAGCGGGCGCGCAGGGCGTCGAGATCAGCCATGCCCCGATTGTCCCGCGCCCTGCGCGGTGATCGCGGGCGGAGGTGGGCGTAGTCTTGGATTGGACTAGACCTGTAGTGGTCGTTGTCCGAGCCGTCCCTCGCCGACGAATGGGGTCCCATGAGCAAGCGTGCAGTCCTGGAGGTGATCGCCCTCGACGTCGAGGACGCGCTCGCGGCCCAGAGCGGCGGCGCGGACCGGCTGGAGCTGGTCACCGACATGGCGGCCGACGGCCTGACCCCGCCCGTGGAGACCTTCGCCGGGATCCGCGCCGCCGTGGACATCTCGCTGCGGGTGATGCTCCGGCCGGCGGACGGGTTCGACGCGGGGGACGTCTCACGGGTGGTCCGGGTCGCGCGCGAGCTGCGCCGGGCCGGGGCGCAGGAGTTCGTGCTCGGCTTCCTCGACGCGCAGGGCGGCGTGGACGTGCGCGCGGTGGAGCGGGTCGTGGCCGCGCTGGACAGCTGCCGGTGGACCTTTCACCGCGCGGTCGACCACGCCGCCGACCGGGACGCCCTGCGCAAGCAGCTCGACGGCCTGCCCGGCCTGGACACCTACCTGACGGCCGGATCGCCGACGGGCGTGGACGCGGGCCTGCCGACCCTCCTCGCGGAGGCGGCGAGGACCGGGGAGCCCGGGTACGAGCAGCAGATCCTGGTGGGCGGCGGCCTGCGCCTGGACCACGTACCGCGGCTGCGGGCCGCGGGCATCGACGCCTTCCACATCGGCGGCGCGGCACGACCGGGAGGCTGGGAGTCCCCGGTGTCGGCGCGCGCGGTGGAGCAGTGGCGCCGCGCTCTTGACGCGGGGTGAGCGGGGGTCGCCATGGGCGGGGGCGGGGTTGTCCGGGTGCCGGGAGGCGGGGTCCCTGCGGGTGCGGGGCGCGTTGTCGTGTGGTCGGGGTTCTCCGGGGGGCCGGTCCCGTGTGTGGCCCCGGACCCGGGTATGGCCCCGGCCCCGGACCCGGGGTCGGTCCCGGGCCCGGGTGCGGTCAGAGTTGCGTTGGCAGGGGTGCCGTGTGGGTGACGATCAGGCCCGACACCGCTCGGGTCAGGGCCACGTACAGGCGTCGCAAGCCCGTCCGTTCGTCCGGTTCGCCGGCCACCACCGCCGACGGCTCGTCCAGCACCACGTAGTCGTACTCCAGGCCCTTGGCCAGCGACGCCGGTACCAGCGTCAGCCGCGTCTCGGCGGTGGTCTCCTCGCCAGGTGCCAGATACCCGATCCCCGCCGACGTCAGCGCCGCGGCCAGCTCCGGCACCCGCGCGTCCGCCGCGATCAGCCCGGTCGACCCCTCGTTGCCCAGCAACTCCTCGCACGCGGCGATCACTTCGGCCGTGTCGCCGATCTCGCGGAGGTCGAAGAACCCCGGGTTCTCCCGGACCGAGGCGACCGGGGTGAGCCCCGGCGCGATGTGCGGCAGCAGCCGGGAGGCGTAGGCGATGACGTCCGTGGGGACGCGGAAACCGGCCGTCAGCTCCTCGATCACGCCGTCCGACTTGCCGAGGTGGGCCAGCGCCTCGGCCCAACTCCGCGTCGCCCACGGTGTGGTGCCCTGCGCGAGGTCGCCGAGGACGGTCGCCGAACCGGTCGTGCAGCGGCGCCCCACCGCGCGGTACTGCATGGGGGACAGATCCTGCGCCTCGTCGAGCACCACATGGCCCAGGGAGTGCGTGCGCTCGATCACGTCCCTCGCCTCGTCGATCAACACCGCGTCCGCCGTTGACCACTTGGCCGACTTCACGCTCCGGACGGGCTTCGCCCGCAGGATCGTCCGCTGCTCGTCCTCGTCGAGGACCCCGTCCGCGTGCACGGCGAGGAAGTCCGCGTCCGTCAGCAGCCTCAGCACCAGCCTGGCCGGGTCGACCGGCGGCCAGATCGCCTTCACGGCCGCCTTCACCGCGCTGTTGCGGGCCACCGCGTCCTGCACCCGGTCGTCCGGAGCCTCCCCCGAGCGCTCCATCTGCACCAGCACGGCGTGCGCGATGCGCTGCGGGAGGGCCTCGCGGGCGGCCCCGTAGCGGATGTCACGGTCGAGCAACTCACCGACGATGGCCTCCAGTTCGTACGCCGGGACCCGCCAGCGCCGCGAGCCGCGCACGACCACGACCGGCTCGGTCGGCATGCTCACGTGCGCGTAGACGGCCCGCCGGACCACCTCCGCCATCCGGGCGTCGCCCTTGATGACCGCCGCCGCCGCGTCGTCGGCGCCCCGCACCTCCGCGCCACCGGCGACCAGGTCGTCCACGGTGGCCTGCTTGACCGCCAACTCGCCCAGCGCCGGGAGGACTTGCTCGATGTAGTGCAGGAAGGACCGGTTCGGACCGATGACGAGGGTCCCCGTGCGGGCGAGCCGCTCCCGGTGGGCGTAGAGGAGATAGGCGACCCGGTGCAGGCCGACCGCGGTCTTCCCGGTCCCCGGACCGCCCTGCACACAGACCGTCCCGCCGAGCCCGGACCGTACGATCTCGTCCTGCTCGGGCTGGATGGTCGCGACGATGTCCCGCATCGGGCCGACGCGCGGCCGCTCGATCTCCTGCTGGAGGAGCTTGCTGGTGGTGGCGACCTCGTCGGGGTCGGAGAGGTGCTCGTCCTCGTACGCGGTCAGCTCACCCCCGGTGTAGCCGAAGCGGCGTCTGAGGGCGACGTCCATCGGGTCCTTCTTGGACGCCCGGTAGAACGGCTGCGAGACCGGCGCGCGCCAGTCGATGACCATCGGGTCGCCGTCGTGGTCGTGGACGTGCCGGCGTCCGATGTAGAAGCGCTCGCCCTCGGCGCCCTCGGCCCGGTCCGCGCCGGGGGCGTGCAGGTAGTCGAGGCGGCCGAAGAAGAGCGGGGTGTCGCTGAGGTCGGCGAGCGCCTTGATGCGCTCGTCGATCTGGCGGGCGAGGACCTCGGCGTTGACCCAGTTCGCGGTCACGTCGCTGATGTCCAGGGACTCGACGTCCTCACGCATGGCACGCAGGGCGGCGCGGGACGCGGCGAGGTGGGAGCGTTCGCGGCCGAGCGGGTCGTCGACGGGCGTGGACAAGGGGGTGCCTCCGAAGGTGCTGCGGGCGTGAGCGGCTGCTGCTGCGAGATGCCGACCGGTTTCCGTCCGGCCGGCGGCGCTCCGAGGAGGAGGCGGGCAAGAGCGGGGATTCTAGGCGAGCCGGAGGGGCCGGGGCCAACGCATTTCCCACGGACCGGCAGGCGCCGCCCGCCGGATCCCCTAGGGGGTCACCCCTGCGCCGGGTGGGGGAGGCGCGACCCTCCGGGTGTACCCAGGTAGCAGGGCGGAAGGGGACCTGCGGCCGATGCCCTCGTCCTGCCTCGCGCGCCACCATGGAGACATGAGTGCAGCGACCTTCACCCCAGCCCCCGGTCGCCCGTCCGGAGCGACCCCCCTGTCCGGCGACCACGCCACCCACCGCCTCGGCAACGCCTTCCGAGCGATCCGCGTCTTCGCGAGCGCCGCCTTCGGCGTCGTCATACTCGGCGAGTACGGCGAGGAAGCGGGCGTCCACCGCAAGTAACCGGCCCACACCCTGCGGGCCCCTGGCCCACCCCCCCCCGGGCCCCCGGCCCACACCCCCCCGGCGGCCCCCGCCCCTCACCCCTCCGACAGCAACTCGTCCGCGTCCACGATCCGGTACGCGTACCCCTGTTCGGCCAGGAACCGCTGGCGATGCGCGGCGAAGTCCTGGTCGAGGGTGTCTCGGGCCACCACCGAGTAGAAGTGCGCCTGGTGGCCGTCCGCCTTCGGGCGCAGGACCCGGCCGAGCCGTTGCGCCTCCTCCTGGCGCGATCCGAAGGTGCCCGAGACCTGGATGGCGACCGTCGCCTCGGGCAGGTCGATGGAGAAGTTCGCCACCTTCGACACCACCAGCACGCTGATCTCGCCCTCCCGGAAGGCGCCGAAGAGCTTCTCGCGCTGCGCGTTGGACGTCTCGCCCTTGATCACGGGCGCGTTCAGATGCTCACCGAGCTCGTCGAGCTGGTCGATGTACTGCCCGATCACCAGGATCTGCTGCCCCGCGAACCGCTTGACCAGCGCCTCCGTGACCTTCCGCTTGGTCGCGGTCGTCGCACAGAAGCGGTACTTCTCCTCCTGCTCGGCCGTGGCGTAGGCGAGCCGCTCGGAGTCCGTGAGGTTGACGCGGACCTCGACACAGTCGGCGGGCGCGATGTACCCCTGCGCCTCGATCTCCTTCCAGGGCGCGTCGAACCGCTTCGGTCCGATGAGGGAGAAGACGTCGGACTCCCGCCCGTCCTCGCGCACCAACGTGGCCGTGAGGCCGAGGCGCCGCCGGGCCTGGAGGTCGGCCGTGAACTTGAACACGGGGGCCGGGAGCAGATGCACCTCGTCGTAGACGATCAGGCCCCAGTCCCGGGAGTCGAAGAGCTCCAGATGCGGATAGACGCCCTTCCGCCGGGTGGTGAGCACCTGGTAGGTGGCGATGGTGACGGGCCGGATCTCCTTGCGGGTCCCGCTGTACTCGCCGATCTCCTCCTCGGTCAGCGAGGTCCGCTTCACCAGCTCGTGCTTCCACTGCCGGGCCGAGACGGTGTTGGTGACGAGGATCAGGGTGGTCGCCTTGGCCTGCGCCATGGAACCGGCGCCGACGAGGGTCTTGCCGGCACCGCAGGGCAGCACGACGACCCCGCTGCCGCCGTGCCAGAAGTTCTCCACCGCCTGCTTCTGGTACGGCCTGAGCGCCCACCCGTCCTCGGCCAGCTCGATCGGGTGCGCCTCGCCGTCGACGTACCCCGCGAGGTCCTCGGCCGGCCAGCCCAGCTTCAGCAGGGTCTGCTTGATCTGCCCCCGCTCGGAGGGGTGCACGACCACGGTGTCGGGGTCGAGGCGGGCGCCGACCAGCGGGATGATCCGCTTCGAGCGCAGGATCTCCTCCAGCACCGGCCGGTCGGTGGTGGTGAGCACCAGCCCGTGCGCGGGGTGCTTGCTCAGCGTCAGCCGCCCGTACCGGTCCATCGTCTCGGCGACGTCCACGAGCAGCGCGTGCGGCACCGGGTACCGGCTGTACTGCACCAGCGCGTCGACCACCTGCTCGGCGTCATGCCCGGCCGCGCGGGCGTTCCACAGCCCCAGCGGGGTCACCCGGTAGGTGTGGATGTGCTCCGGCGCCCGCTCCAGCTCCGCGAACGGCGCGATGGCCCGACGGCACTCGTCGGCCTGCTCGTGGTCGACCTCCAGGAGCAGAGTCTTGTCCGACTGGACGATCAGCGGTCCGTTCACGCGCGGCACACCCTTTCTACGGCCAAACCTCCAGTGTGCCGTACCGCGCGCCGAAGCGGTGGCCCCGTCGTGGGCAACCCTGGTCCCCCCTCGGCCGTCTGACCTGGCGAGCGCCGTACGGGCGCGACGCGGGGAGGGCGGTGGGCGCTGTGGCGGGGCTGTCGGTGCGCGGCTGGGTGACCGGCGGGGGCGCGGTGGGCGTGCTGGTGGTGACGGGCGCCTGGGTGATGGGACCGGCCGGGGTGGACGGCCGGCTGTGGGGCGAGGTGCGGCCGGTGATCGAGGCACGGCTCGCGGCGGACTCCCGGGGGAGCGGGTACGGCGAGGCGGTGCCGGAGATCCACGCGCGCTGGTTCTGCCGCGCGGAGCCGCTGGAGCTGGACGAGCGCGAGGGACGGATACGGGCAGGCGTCAACACCCTGTGCATGGAGTACGGGGTCCACGACGACGCCCTCGTGGAGTGCGGCGGGGGCTCGTACCCGCAGGTGGTGCGGCTGACCCGGGAGGCCGACGGCGGCTTTCGCGTCGACTCCCGGGAGGAGCCGCCGGACGGCGCCGGGTACGGGGACTGGACGCAGGCGCACTTCGGGTTCCTCGCGGAGTCCGAGGCCGACACCCCGCTCTCCTCCGGGCCCCTGGAGGCGGCCGCCCGCACCCACTTCGGCCTGCCGGCGGACGCCCCGGTCGGGGAGTGCTGACCGGGGCTAGCCGTCAGCCGGTTCCCCCGGGTCCGCCAATTCCGCCACTCCCGTGATGCGGTGCAAGGGGTACGTCCTCACCTCGTCCGCCGTGTGGTCGTACGCCGTCACGAAGCCGCCCTCCACCCGGATCGGGGCGACGACCCGCTGACTGGCGGTGCCCTCGGCGTTGACGTAACCGATCCACAGGGCCTCGCCGGTGAGGACGGCGGCCTGCATGGTGGCGAGGGTCTCGGCGGAGCTGGTGCGGGGGAGTTCGCCGGGGGCGGTGGTGTCGGGGCTCTCCTTGCGGGGGGCCGTGGCGGCCAGGTCGCCCGCCCGGATGGCGCGGACCGCGGCCGTCAGCAGGGTGGTGTCCGGGACCGGGGGGCCGTCCGGGACCGGCGCGGGGGCCGTGCGGGGCGGGGTGCGGTGGGCGTGGGCCCGGGCGATAAGGACGTCGCCCTCGGCCGACTCGGCGGCCGGCGCGAAGCCCATCTGGCGCAGCCCCTCCAGGAGCGTGGCCGGGTCCGCCTGCGCGGCCAGGACCGTGGGCGCCAGCCGGCGCAGGCCCAGACCGGCGGCCCGCTTGTCGGCGAGGATCTCGTTGAGCTGGGAGTCGTCGTCGCAGCGGACGTACGCGGAAGCCGCTCCCACCCGCAGGTGGCCGTGCCTGCGGGCCACGTCGTCGATCAGGTAGCTCAGCGGCTGCGGCACCGGCGTACGGGAGTGCGCGGCGAGGAAGGCGTGCAGGTCGGAGGCGGACCGGCCGGCGTCCAGGGCCCGGCGGACCGAACCGGGCGTGAAGCGGTACACCGTCGCCCCGCCCTTGGACTCCACGTCCGCCAGCACCCCCAGCACCTCCGCCAGGGGGCGGCGCAGCGGACCCGGCGCCACGGCGGTCAGGTCCGCCTGGAGCAGCACGTGGTCCAGCGGCTCGGGCAGGAGCGGGGCCAGCAGACGGGCGGCCGCGGCGCAGGCCACCGCCTGCTCGGGGCCCGCCAGGGGTTCCGGGGCGGGCGGCGTGAGGTGGTGGACCGGGAGCTTGTCGCCGGGCCCGGACGGCTGCTCCCGCGTGGCCTGCGCGGGCGGCGCCCCCAGCAGGGCCCGGCCCTGCCCCGACAGCGCGCCCCGGCCCGTCACGCCCAGCAGCTCCGCCTCGCTCAGCGTCCACCGCGCGAGCCGTGAGCGCAGGTCGTCGTCGCGCTGCTGCCCGCGCAGCGGACGCTCCCAGTGCAACCGGTCCAGCACCGACTCCGGTGCCGGCGCGGCGCCCTCCGGCAGCGAGGCCAGCAGGGTCAGCACCCGGTGGCGCACCTCCGGAGCCGCGCTGCGGTCGAGGCCGGGGCCCAGCGCGGACAGGGTGCGGTCCTTCGCGTCCCGGCCGCCGATCAGGCCCGCCGTCCGGGTCGCCGTCAGCCAGGTCCCGGCCAGGTGCGCCCAGCGCTCGGCCGCCGGGCGTTCCAGCCATTCGTCGTAGGCGGGGGTCGCCGCGTAACGTTCGTCGGCCTCGCCGTCGGAGGCGATCAGGCCCGCCGCGTAGGCGAGTTCGACCCAGAACGCCGCGATCGGCTCGGAGACGTCGAGGGCGACCGCGGTGCGCTTGAGATCGCGCACGCTCAGACCGCCGGCGCGCAGGACCGCGGGCCCGCCCTCGTCCCAGTCCTTCAGCAGCTCCTCGACCGTCGCCAGGGCCGTGTACGCCTGGCCGGCCGCCGTCGCGTCCACCACCTGCGGCCGGTGGGCGGCCGCCGCCTCGACGGCCGGCGGCAGCGGCTCGGTGACGCGGTGCGCCAGACCGCCCCGCAGGTGCAGTGCCACCTCCCGCGGCAGCACGACCGTCCCCGGCGCCGTCGGCAGCAGCAGCCCCAGGTCCAGCAGGCGCCGCAGCCGCGCCGCCGGATCGGCGGTGACCTGCCCGTACGGCGGGCCCCACACCAGTCGCCGCAACACCTCCAGGGAGTCCTCGGGCAGGCCGTCGAGCAGGGCCGCCATCCGCGCGCGGTCGGTGAACAGGGCCGTGAGCGCCGTCACCGCGGAGACCGAGTCGTGCGTCGACGGCAGCCCGGCGGCCGTCACGATCTCCTGGATCCGGCCCGGCGACATCCCGGCCGTGGCCTCCCGCACCGTCGGCCCGAGCCCGGTCGGCGACGGGTGCTGCGGCGAGGGCGACAGCAACTCCCGCGCGGTCCGCACCAGCCGCAGCCGGTCGTCCTCGCCCCACACCAGCGCCTGCTCCCGCAGGGTCCCGAGAGCACGGGGCAGCGCCCCGGCGACCACCGGGTCACCGGCGTCCCCCGCCAGCAGCGCGAGCAGTTCCCCGTACGACGCCGGGTCCCCGGCCACCGCCAGCGCCTCCGCGGTCTGCAACGCGAACCGGTCCAGCCGCTCCAGCGCCCTGACCACCGAGGCCCGGGTCCCCGCCCGGGTCGCCAACTGCGTGAGGTCGGTGGGAACGGGGGTGATGAGATCGGGGCGGGCCCGCAGGAGCGCGCCGAGGGAGGCGTCGTCCCTTGCGCGCAGAGCCTCTGCGAGGGAGCGGGGCGGTGTGGCCGGGGTGCTCATCCGACCCACGGTAGCGGGTGGGCACGACAGCGAGATCCGCGTCCACGGCCCGGCGCACCCCTGGCGCCCCGCCCGCGCACGGCCGCAGCGGGTGCCCCCCGCGTCGCGCGGCACGCGCCCCGTGCGGCTACGTCGGCCGGCCCCCGCGCGATACGGTCGTTCCCGGGGAACCAACGCGCCGCCCCCCGGAGGGACTTCGTGGGTATCGAGAGCGACCAGGTCGTCTACGAGTATCTGAGCCGCGTCGGTGACGTGGCCCAGCAGCGGCAGCTGCCGTCCGGCACCCGGATGCGGCTCGTGTCCGAGCTGCGCGACGAGATCGACCGGCGGCGGGCCAGGACGCCCGTGGACAGCCCCGCGGCCGTGCGCCGGATCATCGCCCGGCTCGGCAGCCCGGACGACGTCGTCACCGCGGCGGGCGGCACCGGCGCCGCACCCCGGACCCCGGCCCCCGCCCCGCCCCCCACCGCCGTACCCGCGCAACCGGACCGGGAGGGCCGGGAGAGCCGGGAGAGCCGGGCCAAGGGGCTGCGCCGGATCGTGCCCAGGCCGCGCCCCGCCGAGCCCGTGCACGAGGCCTCCGTGCCCCCGCACCTCGCCGGAGAGGCGGAGATCGGGGACCGCTCGCGCCAGCCGGACTGGTGGCGCACGGACCCCACCCCGTTCGGGATCGGGGAAGCCGTACCGGCGGGGTTCGTGGGCGGCGTGGAGATCCCGGAGCTGCTCAAGCCCCCGCCGCCGAAGGAGGAGGAGCCCGGGCCGGTCCTGGAGAAGGCCGCCGTGCTCGAACCCGCGGTGGTCGAGGAGGCCCCCGCCGCGCGCCGCCGGTGGCTGTCCCTGCCCCGGGGGAGGTGGAGCAACCCGCTGCTGCTGATCGCCGCGGGCCTCCTCGTCGCCGGGGCGGTCCTCGGCAACCTCGTCGCCCTCCTCCTGGGCTGGCTCATCGCCTACGCCTCGCGGCGGCTGACCGACGCGGAGACCAAGTGGGCGGTGATGTTCCTGCCCGGACTCGCGCTCACCGCCGGGCTGGTGTGGCTGTGGGGCCGCGGCGAGGGCCGCTGGGGCGCGCCCATCGCCGAGGGGCAGATGAACGACGCGGTCGCCGAGACCTGGCCGTGGGTGCTCCGGGGCGCGGCCGTCGCCTCGGCGCTGTTCCTCGTGTGGCGTTCGCAGAGGCGCCGGTAGGACGGTCGTACCCACTGGGCACAATGGCCCATATGGCCTCTGCACACGTCTGCGCCCCGACCGTCGGGTTCGACCTCGACATGACCCTCGTCGACTCCCGCCCCGGTATCCGCGCCTGCTTCCTGGAACTGTCCGCGCGGACGGGCGTGTACGTCGACGCCGACCTCGCCGTGACCCGGCTCGGACCGCCGCTGGCCGACGAGTTGGGCAACTGGTTCCCCGCGGAACAGGTCCCCGCCATGGCCGACCTCTACCGGTCGCTGTACCCGTCGATCGCGATCGAGGCGACGACCGCGATGGCGGGCGCCCGCGAGGCCGTCGCCGCCGTGCGGGCCGCCGGTGGCCGGGCGATCGTCGTGACCGCGAAGTACACGCCCAACGCCAAGCTCCACGTGGAGCACCTCGGGCTCGACCCGGACGCGGTGATAGGCGACCTGTGGGCCGAGCAGAAGGCCGAGGCGCTGCGCGAGCACGGGGCGAGCGTGTACGTCGGCGACCACCTCGGCGACGTACGGGGCGCCCGGACCGCCGGGGCGCTCTCGGTCGCCGTGGCCACCGGCCCGTGCAGCGCGCAGGAACTGGCCGAGGCCGGGGCGGACGTGGTCCTCGCCGACCTGACCGAGTTCCCGGCCTGGTTCGCCGGCTGCTACCGCCCGGCCCGCGCCTGACGCCGCCCCGCCGCGATCGACCGCAGCACGCCCGCGCCGGCCATCAGAAAGCCGACGCCCATCAGCATGCTCAGCCCGAACATGTACGTCGGAAAGGGCGTCGTCCCGAGGAGCAGCGGGGCCACGGTGACCAGTGTGGCCACCGCGCCGACGAAGAACACGACAGCACCGGCGCGGATCAGTCGGTCACCGGCCGCGGCGGAATTCGTTTGGGTTTTGTCACGCACCGGACCAGGGTAGTTCCCTGCCCGGAGGAACAACCGGGCGACGTCTTGTCACCGGCCACAAGACCATTAGCCTTGGTACCGGCGGGTCCCGACGACCCGCCCCAGTGCTATCAAGAGCCGTTTCAGAAGCAGTTTTCCGACGAGTACGAGGACGAGGAACAGACGTGCCTACCGGCAAGGTCAAGTGGTTCAACAGTGAGAAGGGCTTCGGCTTTCTCTCCCGCGACGACGGCGGTGACGTCTTCGTCCATTCCTCGGTCCTCCCCGCCGGAGTCGAGAGCCTGAAGCCGGGCCAGCGGGTGGAGTTCGGCGTCGTCGCCGGGCAACGCGGTGACCAGGCGCTTTCGGTCGTCGTCCTCGATCCCACACCGTCGGTGGCGGCCGCCACCCGCAAGAAGCCGGACGAGCTGGCCTCGATCGTGCAGGATCTGACGACCCTTCTCGAGAACATCACGCCGATGCTGGAGCGCGGGCGTTACCCCGACAAGGCCGCCGGAAAGAAGATCGCGGGTCTGCTGCGGGCGGTCGCCGACCAGCTCGACGTTTAGAGCCGGTGTCCAAAAACCCTTGATTTCTAAGGGAATTCCAGCGCGTCCGGGCCGAGGGGCGGCACCAGCCCCTCGGCCGCCGCACGGGTGAGGAGTCCGCGGACCGCGGCATAGCCGTCCACGCCGAGATCGTGGGTGAACTCGTTGACGTACAGTCCGATGTGCTGGTCGGCGACGGCCGGGTCCATCTCCTGGGCGTGTGCCATGACGTAGGGGCGGGAGACCTCGGGGTCGTCCCAGGCGGCGCGCACCGAGCGGCGGATGGCGTCCGCCAGGTCCGTCAGCGTCCGCGCGCCGAGGGAGCGCTTCGCGATGATCGCGCCCAGCGGGATCGGCAGCCCGGTCGTCGCCTCCCAGTGCTCGCCCATGTCGGCGAGCTTGTGCAGCCCGTAGCCGTGGTAGGTGAAGCGGGCCTCGTGGATGACCAGTCCGGCGTCGACCTTCCCGTCGCGCACGGCGGGCATGATCTCGTGGAACGGCATGACGACGATCTCCCCGACCCCGCCGGGCAGGGTGTCGGCCGCCCAGAGCCGGAACAGCAGATACGCCGTCGACCGCTCGGAGGGCACCGCGACCGTACGGCCCGTCAGGTCCGCCCCGGCCTCCCGCGTCAGCACCAGCGGCCCGCAGCCCCGGCCCAGCGCGCCCCCGCAGGGCAGCAGGGCGTACTCGTCGAGGACGTAGGGCAGCACGGCGTACGACACTTTCAGGACGTCCAGCTCGCCGCGTTCGGCCATGCCGTTGGTGAGGTCGATGTCCGCGAACGTCACGTCCAGGTCGGGCGCGTCGGGGAGGCGGCCGTGGGCGAGGGCGTCGAAGACGAAGGTGTCGTTCGGGCAGGGGGAGTACGCGATCTGAAGGCTCATGCCTGGTTCCAACTCTCCAGTACGGGCGCGAGCTTCCCGAAGCCCTCGGTCAGGGCGGCCAGGGCGTCCGGGATGCGCCAGGCGGCACGGTCGCGGGGACCGACGGGATTGGACACGGCCCGCACCTCCAGCACGGGCACCCCGTGCAGCGCGGCGGCCTCGGCGACCCCGAAGCCCTCCATGGCCTCGGCCAGCGCGGTGGGGTGGCGGGCGCGGAGCGCGGCGGCGCGGGCGGCGGTGCCGGTGACGGTGGAGACGGTGAGCACGGCACCGCTCCGGGCGCCGGTGGCGGCCACGGCGTCCCGTACGAGGGTGTCGGGCGGACGGTGGGTGACGGTCCCGAAGCCCAGCTCGGTCACGGGCAGGAACCCCTCGGCGGTCTCGGCGCCGAGGTCGGCCGCGGTGATCTCGTCGGCGACCACGAGGCAGCCGACGGGGGCCTCGGGCTGGAAGCCGCCGCCGATCCCGGCGGAGACCACCAGGCCGTAGCGGGTGCCGGCCAGGGCGGTGGCCGTCGCGGCGGCGGCGAGCGCGGGACCCACCCCGGCGGCGATGACGTCGACCGCCGTCCCGTCACAAGCGCGGGCCACCGCATCCCGTTCTACGGGGACCGCGGTGGCCACGAGGATGCGCATCGACGTCGTAACGCTTACTCGGCGTCGTTGACGAGCTTGAAGTTCCAGACGCCGTTGAACGCCTTGCTCTCGCCCGTGCTTCCGGGCTTGTCCTGCTCGACGATGCTGATCTCCAGCTCCTTCGGCGCGGCCTGGCCCTGCTGTTCGGCGAAGAGGTCGACCCCGTCGAAGGCGCGGTACGTCGTCTTGTAGACGGGAGTGACTCGCTCACCGTTGATCCACAGCGCCCAGCCGGTGTCCGCGATCTCCGGGTCGACGCCGATGCGCAGGGTCTCGCTCTGCGGGACGTCGATCGAGTCGGACCCCTTCTTCAGGGCGCACTTCTTGGCCTTCTCCTGGCCCAGGTTGTCGCCGCCGTCGTAGCACTCGGCCTCGGCGCTCACCGAGCTCTTGCCGACCGTGACGGTGGCTCGTGGGGTCGGCTTGTCGCAGGCCGACAGGACGAGCAGTCCGACGGAAACGGCGCCGGCGGCGGCGACGGCGCGGCGGCGTCGCACAACGGATCGCATCATGGTCATGGCCGAAGGCTATCGGGCGCCTTCACCGGCATCGCCATGTGGGGTGCGGCGTGCCGTGCGTTACGCCACGCGCGTGCGGGTGCCGCCGCCGTGCCGGGCGGAGCTCAGCAGTCCCCTGGCCGTCGTCAGCCAGCCCGCGGCGACGGCCACGGCGGCCACCGACAGGCCCAGCGAGCCGTTCAGCGGCATCACGATCCCGACCGCGCCGCCGAACACCCAGGACACCTGGAGCAGCGTCTCGGAGCGGGCGAACGCCGACGTGCGGACCTGCTCGGGCACGTCCCGCTGGATCAGCGCGTCCAGGGACAGCTTGGACAGCGCCTGCGCGAACCCGGCGACGGCGGCGAGGACGGCCACCAGGAACGCCCCGAAGAAGATCGCCGCGGTGATCGCGACACCGAGGACGAACGCGACGACGGTCACGATGAGCAGCTCGGGCGCGCGTTGCCGCAGCCATGCGCCGACCGCGGTGCCCAGGGCGTTGCCGACGCCGGCCGAGACGACCACCAGGCCCAGCGACACCGCGGCGCTCTGCCCGGACAGCGGGTGCTCGCGCAGCAGGAACGCCAGGAAGAAGGTCAGGAACCCGGACAGGAAGCGCAGGGAGGCGTTCGCGCCGAGGGCGTGGGTGACGGCGATGCCGACCGTGCGCAGCCCGGGGCGTTTGACCGGGTGGCGGTGCGGGCCGTGCAGGTGGTCCTTGTCCGCGGCGAGCAGCGCGATGTCCTCGCCCTTGGCGGAGTCGACCTTCGGCGGCAGCGTGAAGGACAGGAACATCCCCACCAGGAAGATGACGAAGGCGCCGTACAGCGGCCAGCGCGGTCCCAGTGACTGGAGTCCCGCGGCGATCGGCGCGGCGATCGCGGTGGCGAGGAGTCCGCCGAGGGTGACCCGGGAATTGGCCTTCACCAGGGAGAAGCGGGGTGGCAGGAGGCGGGGCACGACCGCGCTTCTGACCACGCCGTACGCCTTGGAGGAGACCAGGACGCCCAGGGCCGCCGGGTACATCTCGATGCTGCCGGTGGCCACCGCCCCGGCCAGCACCAGCGCGAGCAGCGCCCGGGCCAGCATGGCGCCCGCCATGGCGGCCCGGCGACCGTGCGGCAGGCGGTCCAGGAGCGGGCCGATCACCGGGGCGAGCACGGTGAAGGGGGCCATGGTGATGGCGAGGTAGAGCGCGACACGCCCGCGTGCCTCGTCGGTGGGGACGGAGAAGAAGACCGTGGAGGCGAGGGCGACCGTGATCATCACATCGCCGGCGCCGTTCACACCGTGCAGTTCGATCAGCTTGCCGAGGCCGGACTCGCCGGCTCCGTGCGCGTGGGTGGCCTTGCGGATGCCGCGGGCGGGGCCGGTGAACGGCAGGTGCAGGGCGCGGCCGACCGAGCGGAAGGAGCCGCGCGCCCGGCCCGTGCCGGTGCGTCGGCTGCTTGCCTTGAGCCCTTTGGCCCCACCGGTCCCGGTGGCTCCTTGGGGTGTCTTCGCGGTTGCCACGACGTCATAGTGCCCCGACTGAGGGGTTTGTAGTGCCGTTACCGCGCGTATGGCCGCGCGTTCGCGGACGTGCCGTGGCCATACCGAGACCGGTGGGCGGGTGGCAAACGTCCCGTCGGTGTAGGCCGAGCGCACGCGAACAGGTAGCGTGCGTATCTCAGCCATCCCGCACAATGGGTGGCACAGGTGCGCCCGAGCGCGAGCGGGCGTGGACGTCGACGCGGTCCCCCGGTCCGCTCCGTCCGCCCCCTCGCCACCGGCGTACGCACCACAGTGACGGCGTAGGAGAGAAGCGATACCTGTGAGCGCAGCGACCACGCGAAGCCGCACCCCCGACCGCCTGTGCGCCGAGGCCGTCGACCTCGCCCGCACCGCAGCAGAGGAGGCGGCGGCGCCCGGCGTCGTCGGTGAGCACGCGGGCCTGGAGTCCGAGGGCGACCGGGTCGTCACGCACTTCTTCGAGTGCAAGGAGCTCGGCTACCGGGGCTGGCGCTGGGCGGTCACCGTGGCGCGGGCCTCCCGGGCGAAGATCGTGACGCTCGACGAGGTCGTGCTGCTGCCCGGCCCCGACGCGCTGCTCGCCCCCGAGTGGGTGCCGTGGAGCGAGCGGCTGCGCCCCGGGGACATGGGGCCGGGGGATCTGCTGCCCACCGACGCCGAGGACCTCCGTCTGGAGCCCGGTTACTCCGGTGGGGACGACCCGGTGCCGAGCGCCGCCGTCTCCGAGGAGATGGCCGAGCTGGTGGAGGCCGAGGACGCGGAGGTCACGGCGGGCTCCCCGGCGCACCTGCCCGTGGTGCCCGCGCGGGGTTCGATCGCCGCGGTCGCGGAGGAGCTGGGCATGCGCCGTGCCCGGGTCCTGTCCCGCTACGGGCTGCACATCGCCGCCGACCGCTGGGAGGAGGCCTACGGCGCCAAGACGCCCATGGCCCAGGCGGCCCCCGCGACCTGCGTCAGCTGCGGCTTCCTCCAGCCGATCGGCGGTTCCCTCGGCCAGGCCTTCGGTGTCTGCGCCAACGAGTTCGCTCCCGCGGACGGCCGGGTGGTGTCGCTGGCGTACGGCTGCGGCGGCCACTCCGAGGCCGCGGTGATGCCGAAGCCGCCGCGTCCGGCGGCGCCGGTGATCGACGAGACGAAGGTGGACCCCTTCCCGCTGCGCCCGGCCCCGGACTCGGGCTCGGTCCCGGCGCTCTCGGACGAGGAGTCGGCGGAGCTGGGCCACTCCTAGGGCCTGTTCCTCCGCCCGTTCGGGCGCTTGAGGGCGAGGCCCGTCCAGGGCCGGGGGTCCCCCTGTGGGGCAGGGGCGGCGGGGGCGAGACCGCGTGCGGCGGCGGCACCGCCGTGGGTCCGCGGTCGCCCGGGCCGGACAGGGCTTCCCCGATCTGCGACCCCCTTTCCTCGCGGTACCTTCGACCCCACGCCGACGAGGAGAGTGTTGAACGTGAGCAAGTTCGCGCGGCCCGCTGCC
The DNA here is from genome assembly GCF_044386545.1 of Streptomyces sp. NPDC020489. Taxonomy (NCBI): domain Bacteria; kingdom Bacillati; phylum Actinomycetota; class Actinomycetes; order Kitasatosporales; family Streptomycetaceae; genus Streptomyces; species Streptomyces sp. NPDC020489. The sequence continues at coordinate 384,866 of NZ_JBIRUZ010000006.1, read as the reverse complement.
GAGGGTGCCGACCCGTTCGGGACCGCCCGTCTGAGGCGGGGTGTGCTGGACGCCTGGGCGACCAGCCCCGCCCGGTTCCGGGAGGACGCCAACGCCGAGGAGGACCTCGTCCTCGGCGGGTACCGGGACCGGCTGGTCGTGGAGCTCGCCCAGAACGCGGCCGACGCCGCCGCCAGGGCGAACGTGCCCGGACGGCTCCGGCTCACCCTCCGCGAGGGTGTGCTCGTCGCCGCCAACACCGGCGCCCCGCTGGACGCGGCCGGTGTCGAGTCGCTGTCCACGCTGCGCGCCTCCGCCAAGCGGGACACCCCCTCCATCGGCCGCTTCGGCGTCGGGTTCGCCGCCGTGCTCGCCGTCACCGACGAGCCGGCGGTCGTCGGCCGGCACGGAGGCGTGCGCTGGTCCCTGGCCGAGGCCCGGGAGCTGGCCGCCGACGTCGCCCGGCACAGCCCGGGGCTCGGGGACGAGGTCCGGCGCCGCGACGGTCACGTGCCGCTGCTGCGGCTGCCGTTCGCCGCCGAGGGCAGCGCCCCCGACCCGTACGACACCGCCGTCATCCTGCCGCTGCGCGACCCGGCCGCCGCGGACCTCGCCGAGCGGCTCCTGGACGCCGTGGACGACGCCCTGCTCCTCGCCCTGCCCGGGCTGGAGGAGGTGGTGATCGAGACCGACACCACCCGGACCCTGCGCCGGGGCACCGACGGCGCCTTCACCGTGGTGGAGGACTCCCGGGCGGGTGTGACCCGGTGGCGGGTGGCCGCCTCGCACGGTCCGCTGACGCCCGACCTCCTCGCCGACCGTCCCGTCGAGGAGCGGCAGCGGCCGCACTGGTCGGTCACCTGGGCCGTGCCCGCCGACGCCGACGGCACCCCCGTGCGCCCCCGCACCAGCCCGGTCGTGCACGCCCCCACGCCCAGCGACGAGCCGCTCGGGGTGCCCGCGCTGCTCATCGCCTCCTTCCCGCTGGACCCCACCCGCCGGCACGCGGCGCCCGGTCCGCTGACCGACTTCCTGGTGCAGCGCGCCGCCGACGCCTACACCGAACTGCTGGGCGCTTGGCGGCCGGTGACCACCGGCGCCATCGACCTGGTGCCCGGCCCGCTCGGCAAGGGCGAGCTGGACGGGGCGCTGCGGCAGGCGATCCTGGAGCGGCTGCCGAGGACCGCGTTCCTGCCGCCGGCCCTGGCGCCAGGCGAGGACGACGACCTGCCCGAGGCGCTGCGCCCGAGGGAGGCGGAGGTGGTGGAGGGCGCCGGCGCCGACACCGTGCGCGTCCTCGCCGAGGTGCTGCCCACCCTGCTGCCCGCCGGTCTGGAGCGCCGGGTGGAACTGCGCACCCTGGGCGTCGCCCGTATCCCGCTCACCGACGCCGTCGACCGGCTGGCCGGGCTGGAGAAGGAGCCGGGCTGGTGGCAGCGGCTGTACGACAGCCTCGCCGGGGTCGACCCGGACCGGCTGTCCGGGCTGCCCGTGCCGCTGGCGGACGGCCGTACGACCATCGGGCCCCGGCAGGTCCTGCTGCCCACCGCCGACGGCGCCGCCGTCGAGCCGGAGCTGCTCGCCCGGCTCGGCCTGAAGGTCGCCCACCCGGACGCCGCGCATCCGCTGCTGGAGAAGCTGGGCGCGCTGCCCGCCTCGCCGCGCGCGGTGCTGACCACCCCGCAGGTGCGAGCCGCGGTCGCCGCGTCGCTGGACGACGACGGCGGGGCGTGGGACGAGGACACCCTGGACGCGGAGGAGCTGGCCGACACCGTCCTCGCGCTCGTCCGGGACGCGGGGCTGGAGCCCGGTGACGAGCCCTGGCTCGGTGCGCTCGCGTTGCCCGACGAGGACGGCGAGTTGGCGCCCGCGGGTGAACTGGTCCTTCCCGGCAGCCCGTTCGCGCAGGTGATCCGCGAGGGTGAACTGGCGGCCGTGGACGCCGAACTGGCGGAGCGCTGGGGGGAGCAGCCGCTGGCGGCCTGCGGTGTGCTCGCCGACTTCGCGCTCGTCCGCGCCACCGACGTGGTCCTCGACCCGGACGAACTGGAGCCGCGCGACGGGGACTTCGCCGAGCCCGACGACGCCGGGCTGCTGGACGCCGTGGACGTGTGGAGCGAGGACGTCCTGGACCGCTTCCCCGACTCGCCGGTGCCGCCGGTCGCCACCGAGCTGGTCGCGGTGCGCGATCTGGACCTGGTGGACGAGGAGTGCTGGCCGCAGGCGCTCGCGATGCTGGCCCGGCCGCCGCTGCGGGACGCGCTCACCCAGCAGGTGCGGATCCTGCTGCCGGACGGCACGCATGAGCTCGTACGGCCCTACACGGCCTGGTGGTTGCGCGGGCACCCGGTGCTCGACGGCCGCCGCCCGGCCGGTCTGCTGGCCGCCGGGGGAGACCCGCTGCTGCGGGGCCTGTACGACGAGGCCGACGCGACCGGCTTCGACGACGAGCAGGTCCTGCGGGCGCTCGGGGTCCGCACGTCGGTGGCGGCGCTGCTGGACGAGCCGGGTGGGGCGGCGGAGCTGCTGGACCGCCTGGCCGACCCCTCGCGGGTGGTGACCGGGGCTCAACTGCACGCCCTGTACGGCGCGTTGGCCGAGCTGGATCCTGAGCAGGTCACCCTGCCCGACGAGGTGCGGGCCGTCGTGGACGGGCGGGTGGAGGTGGTGGACGCGGCCGACGCCGTGGTCGTCGACTCGCCCGATCTGCTGCCCTTCACCGCGGGGGTGCCGCTGCTGCCCGTACGGCCCGCGCGGGCCGCCGAGTTGGCGGAGCTGTTCCAGGTGCGGCGGCTGAGCGAGTCGGTCACCGGGTCGGTGGACTCCGAGGGCGTCGAGCACGACGTACCGGAGTCCGTACGGGTGCTGCTCGGACCGCGGACGCCGTCGACCTACGTCGAGCACGAGGAACTCCTCGTGGACGGGGTGGAGTTGGACTGGCGGCTGACCAGCGACGCCGTGCTGCACGCCTCGACGCTCGAAGGCGTGGCCGCGGGGCTGGCCTGGGCGGCGGGGCAGTGGCCGCGGCGGTTCGAGGTGGCGGCGCTGCTGGAGGATCCGTCGCGGACGGAGGAGCTGGCGCGGGACCGGTGGTTCGACTGACCGGACGGCTTCCGGGATCTTGAAATTTCTCGCACAAATTTCTCACCACCCGTACAACCATTCACTCGCGTCATGAATCTGATCACGTGAGTCAACAGACTCCTTGATCACTTGGGTCCCGGCGTGTGGGCGCTCGCCGTGGGGGACGACGACCGTCGGGGCCCTTTCTCCACACGGGGATCGCATGCGTATTCGAGCCATCGGGGCGGCCACCATCGGCGCCCTGGCCCTTTCCGCTCTGGCCGTACCCGCCGCGCAGGCGGACGGCAGCCTGGGCGACACCACGATCACCAAGGTCGTCGTCGACGGCGACAACAAGGCGTCCGTCGGCATCTCGGACGCGAAGACCATCAAGGTCAGCGTCACGGCCAAGGACGACTCCGGGATCGCCGGCGCCCAGGAGTTCTCCCTGACGGGCCCGGGCTACGGCTTCCTCACCACCGGCAAGCCGACCTGCACGGCCTCCAGCGCCACCACCTCCACCTGCACCGCGTCGGTGAAGGTGGACCCGAGGACGGACTACCTCAGCAACGCCAGCGCCGGCACGTGGTACGTGGACGCGTGGATCGACGCCAAGGACGACGACTACATCTGGACGGAGAAGGCCGGCTCCTTCAAGTTCCAGCGGGCCGCCAAGCTGACGGCGAACGCCTCGCCGGAGCCGGTGAAGAAGGGCAAGACCATCACGGTCACCGGCAAGCTCTCCCGCGCCAACTGGGAGTCGCTGGCGTACGCGGGCTACTCCGGCCAGTCCGTCAAGCTCCAGTTCCGCAAGAAGAGCGCCAGCACGTACACCACGGTCAAGACCATCAAGTCGAACTCGACGGGCAACCTGAGCACCACGGTCACCGCGTCGGTCGACGGCTACTACCGCTATGTCTTCGCGGGCACGACGACCACCGCGGCGGTCAACGCCACCGGTGACCTCATCGACGTGCAGTAAGCGACAGCGGTCGACATCTCTCCACCGGGGCCCGGCGCGTCCGGGGCCCGGTGCTCCCATCCCTTTCTTCCCTGAGGAAACACATGCGTATTCGCGCCACCGTGGCCGCCGTCTCCGGCGCCCTGGCCCTGTCCGCCCTGGCCGTCCCGGCCGCGCAGGCCGACACCTCGCGGACCTTCGACGCCTCCGACGTCCACGCCGCCGCCCAGGCCGCCTCCGGCAAGGCCGCGTTCGCCACCGCCGAGGAGCCCACCCCCTACCCCCTCGACGCCTCCTTCTCGAACGTCAAGGTCAACAAGGGCAAGAACATCGTCGTCGGCACCACCAGCGTGGTGAAGGTCCCGGTCTCGTTCACGCTGACCCACGCCGCGGACGTCGACATCCACGCCGGGGACTTCTACGCCGGTGTCGAGCTGTACAAGGGCACGGACTTCTTCACGACCGACTTCTGGTACGACAGCTCCGACGCGACCTGCACGGACACGTCCGCGACCGTCGCCTCCTGCACGGCCACCATCGCCGTCGACCCGGCTCCGGGCAACGAGGACTGGGGTCTCATCAACTCGGACGCCGGCTCCTGGAAGGCGGCCGGCTACGCCGTCGCGTTCAACGGTGAGGACCCGGAGAGCCCGAACCTGGACAACGTCGGTGTCGCCGTGACCGACAAGGCCGCCGCCCCCAAGGTCCAGCGCCTGTCGAAGCTGACGGTCAACGCCTCGCCGGAGCCGGTGAAGAAGGGCAAGACCATCACGGTCACCGGCAAGCTCTCGCGCGCCAACTGGGACACCGACAAGTACGCGGGCTACGCGGCCCAGCCGGTCAAGCTCCAGTTCCGCAAGAAGAGCGCCAGCACCTACACCACGGTCAAGACCATCAAGACCAACTCGACCGGCAACCTGAGCACCACCGTCAAGGCCTCGGCCGACGGCTACTTCCGGTACTCCTTCGCGGGTACCTCGACCACCCCGGCGGTCAGCGCCGCGGGTGACTTCGTCGACGTGAAGTAAGCAGCACCTCCCAGGGGCCGGCTCCGGAATCCATCCGGGGCCGGCCCTCGTGCTGGGCAAAGCGTCGATCTTGGCAAAGCGTTGTGCAGGTGACGACAAAATCCGGTCCCACCCGTACAACTCTCCTCGGGGTCCGGTGATCTCATCCCACGAGTCAACAGACTCCTAGCTCACTTCTCCCCCTGGGGAACGCACATGCGCAGCAGAACCATCGTGGCCGCCGTCTCCGCCGTGACCGGCGCCCTGGCGCTCACCGCCCTCGCCGTGCCGGCCGCCGAGGCCGCCACCGCCGGGCCCGCCGTCACCTTCTCCGCGCTCAAGGTGAACAGCGGCAAGAACATCGTGGTCGGCACCACGACCCAGGTCACCGTCACCGCGACGTACACCGTGACCAAGCCCGCGAGCCTGGCCGCGAGCTCCTTCGAGAGCGGGCCGGTGCTCTACCGCGGCACCACGCTCGGTCTGGACTCCGACGACATGATCCTCGGCGACGACCCCGGCACCTGCACGGCGTCCTCCTCGACGGTCCTGAAGTGCACGGCGAAGATCCAGTTCCGCCCGGACTCCTCCGCCGACGGCCTGGTCAACTCCCAGGCGGGCAGCTGGAAGCTGGGGGCCCTCGCCGCAGCCAAGGACGGCGGGCTCACCTGGCAGGCGGGCTTCGGCACCACCAAGCTCCAGCGCAAGGCCACGCTCACCGTCAACGCCTCGCCGGAGCCGGTGAAGAAGGGCAAGACCCTCACGGTCACCGGCAAGCTCTCCCGCGCCAACTGGGAGACCAACAAGTACGCGGGCTACGCGAGCCAGCCCGTCAACCTCCAGTTCCGCAAGGCGGGCACGACCACCTACACCACGGTCAAGACCGTCAGGACCAGCTCGACGGGCACCCTGAGCACCACGGTCACCGCCTCGGCGGACGGCTACTACCGCTACAGCTTCGCGGGCACCACGACCACCCCCGCGGTGAGCGCGACGGGCGACTACATAGACGTCCAGTAAAAGCGCCCCCAAAGGGGCGCGGGGCTGTATTCATGTGCGGCTACCGCCGCGCGGGCGCGACCAGCCACGACGGAGTCGCGGACGAGACCCGGCACAAGCCTCTTCGGCTGAAGCCCCGCGCTAAGCGGGCACGCGGCGGTCGACCCACTTCCAGGTCAACTCCAGGGCGGCCGCCGCCACCACCGAGATGCCCACCGCGATCCACGGCATCGTCACGCCCACCAGCTTCAGCGCGAAGAAGTCCTGGAGCCACGGCACGACCAGCACCAGCAGGAAGCCCGCGCCCATCGACGCCACCAGTGCCACCCGCCACCAGGTGTACGGGCGGGCGATGATGGCGAGCACCCACATCGAGATCAGGAACAGGGTGAGCGTGGCGACGCTCGTCTCGGCGTCCAACGCGCCCGCGCCGGTGTAGTGGTGACGGGCGATCAGATAGGTCACGAAGGTCGCGATCCCGGCCAGCAGTCCGCCGGGGATGGCGTACCGCATGACCCGGCGCACGAAGTGGGGCTGGGCCCGCTCGGTGTTGGGGGCGAGGGCGAGGAAGAACGCCGGGACGCCGATCGTCAGGGTGGACAGCAGGGTCAGATGCCTCGGCAGGAACGGGTACTCCACCTGCCAGCACACCACCAGCAGCGCCAGCAGCACCGAGTACACGGTCTTGACCAGGAACAGCGTCGCCACCCGCGTGATGTTCCCGATGACCCGGCGCCCCTCGGCGACCACCGAGGGCAGGGTCGCGAAGCTGTTGTCGAGCAGCACGATCTGCGCCACCGCCCGGGTCGCCTCCGACCCCGAGCCCATCGACACCCCGATGTCGGCGTCCTTGAGCGCGAGGACGTCGTTCACCCCGTCGCCGGTCATCGCGACCGTGTGCCCGCGGGACTGGAGGGCGCCGACCATGTCCCGCTTCTGCTGCGGGGTGACCCGCCCGAACACCGTGCCCTCGTCCAGGGCCTTCGCCATGTCCTCCTGCTCGGCGGGCAGGGTGCGCGCGTCGACCGTCGCCCCGTCGAGCCCGAGCTGGGCGGCCACCGCGCCCACCGACACCGCGTTGTCGCCGGAGATGACCTTGGCGCGGACGTCCTGCTCGGCGAAGTACCGCAGGGTGTCGGCCGCGTCGGGCCGCAGCCGCTGCTCCAGCACCACCAGGGCCGTGGGATCGACCGCGCCGGCCACCTCGGGGTCGTCCAGGTCCCGCGCGGTCCGGGCCAGCAGCAGGACCCGCAGGCCCTGTTCGTTCAGCCGCCCGGTCTCGGCGAGCGCCGGGTCGTCCGCGGCGAGCAGCACGTCCGGCGCCCCCAGCAGCCAGGTGCTGGACTCGCCGTTGCCCTCGCTGAAGGAGGCGCCGCTGTACTTGCGGGCGGAGGAAAAGGGCAGCGACTCGGTGCAGCGCCAGTCCTCGGCGTCCGGGTAGGCGTCGATGACGGCCCTCAGGGAGGCGTTGGGGCGCGGGTCGGACTCGCCGAGGGCGCCGAGCACCGTGCGGACGTACGTCTCGTCGGCGCCGTTCAGTGGCCGTAGCTCGGTGACGTCCATGCCGCCCTCGGTGAGGGTGCCCGTCTTGTCGAGGCAGACCGTGTCGACGCGGGCGAGGCCCTCGATGGCGGGCAGCTCCTGGACCAGGCACTGTTTTCGGCCAAGCCGGATGACCCCTATCGCGAAGGCGACGGAGGTGAGGAGGACCAGGCCCTCGGGGACCATCGGGACGATGCCGCCGACCGTGCGGGCGATGGACTCCTTGAGGTCGTTGCTCTTGACCACGAGCTGGGTGATCACCAGGCCGATCGCGGCCGGGACCATCATCCAGGTCACGTACTTGAGGATCGTGGAGATGCCGGAGCGCAGCTCGGAGTGGACGAGGGTGAAGCGGGAGGCCTCCTCGGCGAGCTGGGCGGCGTAGGCCTCGCGCCCCACCTTGGTGGCCCGGAACGCGCCGCCGCCCGCGACGACGAAGCTGCCGGACATGACCTCGTCCCCGGGCCGCTTGACCACGGGGTCGGCCTCGCCGGTGAGCAGCGACTCGTCGATCTCCAGCCCGTCGGCCTCGACGCACACCCCGTCGACCACGGCCTTGTCGCCGGGCCCGATCTCGATGAGGTCGTCCAGCACGATGTCGGAGGTGCTGACCTGCCGGGCGGTCCCGTCCCGCCGTACCGTCGGCCTGGCCTCGCCGATCACCGCGAGGGAGTCGAGGGTCTTCTTCGCCCGCCACTCCTGGATGATGCCTATCCCGGTGTTGGCGAGGATCACGTATCCGAAGAGGCTGTCCTGGAACGGCGCGACGAACAGCATGACCAGCCACAGCACGCCGATGATCGCGTTGAACCGGGTGAAGACGTTGGCGCGGACGATGTCCGCCATCGACCGGCTGCTGCGCACGGGGACGTCGTTGACCTGCCCGCCAGCGATCCGCTCGGCCACCTCGGCGGCGGACAGCCCGCTCGCCCCGGCCGCGGGGAGCGGCGCGGGGTGCGCAGGATCGAGTTCGGCGCCCGCGTCGGTGTGCGTCATGCATTCGACGGTACGTGCGGACGTACGGCTTCACCCGGCGAGTGGCCGGAAGATCCGACCTGGGGAGGAGGGTGAGTGGTACGCGGGTTGTACGGCCTACTGGTCTTCTCGTACGGCGGCCGCCCGCTTGAGGGCGGCGTCGCGGCGGCGGACGTAGTAGATGCCGATCAGTCCGAGCCCGGCGCCGGCCAGGCAGGTCCACACCCACCACGCGTGCCCGTGGTCGTCGAACCAGCCGTAGAAGGGGAGCTGGACGAGGAAGAGGACGAACCACAGGATCGTGCCGCCGATGATCGTCGGCACGATGGGGCCCTCCAGGGGCTCCGGTGCCTCGTGCTGGGGGGTCCACTTCGCCATGGGGCACAGCTTACGAGGTGGTCACTTCTACGCGCGGAGATGGCCATCTCTGAGTTCATATGTTCATACTGAAACCATCTGTGCCTGACCACTTCTGTTCGTAGGAAACGCCAATGTCGACCTCGGCACCCGCCAAGGCCCCCGCTCCTCAGCCGTCGGGCGGCGCCCCCGCTCCCGGCGCCCTCGACCGCTACTTCAGGATCTCGGAGCGCGGCAGCACGCTGTCCCGTGAGGTCCGCGGCGGATTCGCCACCTTCTTCGCGATGGCCTACATCATCGTGCTGAACCCGATCATCCTCGGCAGCGCGAAGGACATGTACGGCCACCAGCTCGACAACGGGCAGCTGGTGACGGCCACCTGCGTGACGGCGGCGTTCACCACGCTGCTGATGGGCGTCATCGGCAACGTGCCGATCGCGCTGGCCGCGGGCCTCGGCGTGAACTCGGTCGTCGCCCTCCAGCTCGCGCCCCGGATGTCCTGGCCGGACGCGATGGGCATGGTGGTCCTGGCGGGCTTCATCGTGATGCTGCTGGTCGCCACGGGCCTGCGCGAGCGCGTGATGAACGCGGTCCCCTTCGGTCTGCGCAAGGCCATCTCGATCGGTATCGGCCTGTTCATCATGCTGATCGGGCTGGTCGACGCCGGCTTCGTCTCCCGCATCCCGGACGTCGCCCAGACCACCGTCCCGCTCCAGCTCGGCGGCGACGGCCACCTCAACGGCTGGCCGGTCCTGGTCTTCGTGCTCGGCGCCCTGCTCACCCTCGCGCTGATCGTCCGCAAGGTCTCCGGCGCCATCCTCATCTCGATCGTCGCCATGACGGTCGTGGCGATGATCATCGAGGCTGTCGCCACGGTCCCCTCCTGGGGCCTGACGACACCGAAGTGGCCCGGCAACCCGGTCGCCACCCCCGACTTCGGCCTGCTCGGCAAGGTCAGCCTGTTCGGCGGGTTCGACAAGGTCGGGACGCTGACCGGCGTCCTCTTCGTCTTCACGGTCCTGCTGTCGTGCTTCTTCGACGCGATGGGCACGATCATGGGCGTCAGCGACGAGGCCAAGCTGACCGACGCCCAGGGCCAGATGCCGGGCATCAACAGGGTGCTCCTCGTGGACGGCCTCGCCGTCGCGGCGGGCGGTGCCAGCTCCTCGTCGGCCACGACCGCCTTCGTGGAGTCCACCGCGGGCGTGGGCGAGGGGGCGCGCACCGGCTTCGCCAACCTCGTCACCGGCGGTCTGTTCGCCGTGGCGCTGTTCCTCACGCCGGTCGCCACGATGGTCCCGTCCCAGGCGGCCACCCCGGCGCTGCTCGCCGTCGGTTTCCTGATCCTGGCGGGCTCGGTCAAGGAGATCGACTGGGCCGACCACACCATCGCGATCCCGGCCTTCGTCACGATGGTGATGATGCCGTTCACCTACTCCATCACCAACGGCATCGGCATGGGCTTCATCACCTTCGTGGTGCTGCGGCTGGCGGCCGGGCGCGGCAAGGGCGTCCCCGTCGCGATGTACGTGGTCGCCGCCGTCTTCGGCTTCTACTACCTGATGCCGGCGCTGGGCCTGACCTGAGCCGCGGGGGTCACGTGACCCCGTAGAACTTCTCCGTCTCCTCGACGGCGGTCTGGAACCGCTCGTCGAAGTCGTCCCGAATGAGCGTCCGGACCACGTAGTCCTGGACGCTCATTCCCCTTTTGGCCGCATGGTCCCGGAGCCGGTCGAGCAGCTCCCCGTCTATCCGCAGGCTGAGCACGCTGGTCCCCATGGACACGAGGGTCGCCGCCGACCGGGAGCGGTGTTCACTTTCCGCCGCCACCTCACTCGTACGGGTGACTTTCCGGTTTCCGTGGCCGGACTCACGGGAATCCTCGCGCGCGACCGCTTGTTTAGCGAGAGTAATGAGTTACGCTAAAGAGATGCCGGACCTTACCCATGGCGACGACGTAGCCGCCGTGAACTCCCTGCGCTCCGCCGTGATGCGACTGTCCCGCCGACTCAAGCACCAGCGGGTCGACGAGTCGCTCAGCCCCACCGAGATGTCGGTCCTGGGCACCCTCTCCCTCTGCGGCAAGGCCACCCCGGGCGAACTCGCCCGCAAGGAGCACGTCCAGCCGCCCTCGATGACCCGCATCGTGGCACTGCTGGAGGCCAAGGGACTGGTCCGACTGGAGCCGCACCCCGAGGACCGGCGCCAGAAGGTCGTCACGAAGACGGAACAGGCCGAGGCGATGCTCGCCGAGAGCCGCGTCAAGCGCAACGCCTTCCTGGCCACCCTGGTCGACGGACTGGACGAGGACGAGTGGGCGACACTGCGCGCCGCCGCCCCCGTGCTGGAGAAGCTCGCGCACCTGTAAGCCGTCACCCGAGGAGGCGAACGCACTTTGAGTACGGGACCCGGAGCAGACTCCGCCCCCGCACCGTCCACCCCTACCCCCGAGGACCCAGGCCGGTCCTCGATGTTCAGCTCCCTGAAGGTCCGCAACTACCGGCTCTTCTTCGCCGGCCAGGTCGTCTCCAACACCGGCACCTGGATGCAGCGCATCGCCCAGGACTGGCTGGTCCTCAGCCTCACCGGCTCCTCGACCGCCGTCGGCGTCACCACCGCCCTCCAGTTCCTGCCCATGCTGCTCTTCGGCCTCTACGGCGGCGTCCTCGTCGACCGCCTCCCCAAGCGCCCCACCCTGCTGGTCACGCAGTCCGCGATGGCCGTCACCGGCCTCGCCCTCGCCGCCCTCACCCTGACCGGGCACGTGCAGGTCTGGCACGTCTACCTGGCCGCCTTCGCCGTGGGACTGGCGACCGTCGTCGACAACCCGGCCCGCCAGACCTTCGTCTCCGAGATGGTCGGCCCCGACCAGCTCCAGAACGCCGTCAGCCTGAACTCCGCGAACTTCCAGTCCGCCCGCCTCGTCGGCCCCGCCGTCGCCGGACTGATGATCACCGGCGTGGGCACCGGCTGGGCGTTCCTCTTCAACGGACTGTCCTTCGTCGCGCCCATCACGGGCCTGCTGCTGATGCGCGCCCGCGACCTGCACGACGTCCACCGCGCCCCGCGCGGCAAGGGCCAGCTGCGCGAAGGACTGCACTACGTCGCCGGGCGCCCGGACCTCGTCTGGACCATCGTCCTCGTCGGGTTCGTCAGCACCTTCGGCTTCAACTTCCCCGTCTACCTCTCCGCCTTCGCCGACGACGTCTTCCACGCCGGCGCCGGCTCCTACAGCCTCTTCAACACCCTGATGGCCGTCGGCTCCCTCGCCGGCGCCCTGCTCGCCGCCCGCCGCGGCACCGCCCGGATGCGGGTGCTGGTCGCGGGCGCCGTGGCCTTCGGCACGCTGGAGATCGTGGCCGCCCTCGCCCCGTCCCTGTGGCTGTTCGCCCTGCTCATGATCCCGATCGGCATGTTCGGCATGACGGTCAACGTCACCGCCAACAGCAGCGTCCAGATGAGCACCGACCCGGCCATGCGCGGCCGGGTGATGTCCCTCTACATGATGGTCTTCATGGGCGGCGCCCCCCTCGGCGCCCCGATCGCCGGCTGGATCACCGACGCCTACGGCGTCCGCGCGGGCCTCGCGGCCGGCGGAGTGATCGCCGCCGCCGCGGCCGCGACGATCGGCCTGGTCCTGGCCCGCGTCGGCAACCTCCGGCTGACGGTCGGCTGGCACCACGGCCACCCGCGCGTGGGCCTGGTCCCCCGGGAGCGGGAGCGCCTGACCACGGCCGCGTGACACCGGCCGACGCACTGGCAGGCTGGGCCGCATGAGACTCTTCGCCGCCGTCCTGCCACCCGAGGACGTCACCCACGACCTCGCCACCGAGGTCGACGAACTCAAGAGACTCCCCGGCGCGGACACCCTGCGCTGGACCGGCCGCCCGGGATGGCACTTCACACTGGCGTTCTACGGCGAGGTCGACGCCGACGCCGTCCCCGCACTGTCGGCCCGCCTGGAGCGGGCCGCCGCCCGCACCGCCCCCTTCGAACTGGCCGTGCGCGGCGGCGGGCAGTTCGGGCACGGGCGCGCCCTGTGGGCCGGGGCCGCCGGGGACGTGCCCGCGCTGCGGCTGCTCGCGGACCGCGCGGAGGCGGCGGCGCGCAAGGCGGGGCTGGAGACGGGCGAGCACCGGCGGTACAAGGCCCACCTGACGGTGGCGCGCAGCCGGGACGCGGTGGACGTACGGCCCTACCTGGAGGCGCTCGCGGGATTCGAGAGCCGGACCTGGACCGTCGGCGAGCTGGCGCTGGTGCGCAGCTACCTGCCGCGCTCCGGGGTGCCGGGCGAGCAGCCGCGGTACGAGGTGGTCGCCCGGTGGGCGCTCGCGGGGGCCGGTTAGGCTCGGGGCGTGGACCCGAAGACCCGGAACCGAATCATGGCCGTCGTGCTGGTGCTGATGTTCGTCGTCGTGGCGACGGCGTCGCTGCTCGGCAGGTAGGGGAACCGCGCGGCCGGTCGCGCGGTTCCCCGCGCCGCTACCAGGCGAACGCCTCCGGCGACGGGCCCGGACCCGGGAAGATCTCGTCCAGGGACGTCAGCACCTCCTCGCCGAGCTCCAGCTCCACCGCCCTGAGCGCCGACTCCAGCTGCTCCGCCGTGCGCGGGCCGACGATCGGGCCGGTGACGCCCGGGCGGGTGAGCAGCCAGGCCAGCGCGGCCTCGCCGGGCGCGATCCCGTGCTTGTCGAGCAGATCCTCCGGACGACTACGGGACCGACACGGCCGGGACGCTTCGTGAGATCGTCCGCCGTCTCCTCACGGGCGAGTCGGCGAACAGCATCGCGCAGTGGCTCAACGAGGACGTGTCGAAGACCCCGACGTCACTCGACGCCCAGATGATCCGTAGCGGCAAGACCCCGAAGGGCAGCCGCTGGACCGGCGCGAACACGGCCAAGGTCGTACGTTCCCGCTGCAGCCTGGGGCAGATGGAGGTGTCCGAGGAGGTGATGGTCGAGGGGAAGAAGACGACACGACGCCGGGTCGTCCGGGGCGCGGACGGTCAGCCCCTTCAGCGCGCTGAGCCGCTGATCACGCACGAGGAGTGGGAGCTGGCCAACAAGAAGCTGGACGAGAACACCAGCAAGCGCAACGGCAACCGCAAGGGTGGGTCGCCCTTGCTCCAGGTCGCGTTCTGCACATGTGGGGAGCCGGCGTATCTCGCCCCTGGCCGTAACTGGCCCTACTACCGCTGCGCCTCCCGAACCACGCACAAGCCGTGTCCGACCGGAAGCAAGGGCATCGCGGCGCACACGCTGGAGGACGCCGTGGGGAGAGCGTTCCTCCTCGCTGCCGGGGACGTCGAGATCGTCCGGAAGGTCTTCCGGCCGGGCGTGGACTACACGCGCGACATCGAGGAAGTGAACCGCGCTCTGTCGGACCTGAGGGAGGACCGCGAGGCGGGCATCTACTCCAGTGAGCTGGGCAAGCAGGAGTACCGGGAGGCGTACAAGCGGTTGGACGCGCGACGTGAACAGCTCGTCGCGCAGCCCACGCGCCCGGACACCTGGGAGGAGATCCCGACAGGAGAGACCTACTGGGAACGGTGGAGCACGTTGTCGACCCAGCACGAAAGGGGCCAGGAGCTTCGCGCCGCAGGGGTCAAGGCCGTCATCCACGCCGAACCCCTCCAGGGGACGACCGTCGCGCAACTCAGGTCCGCCGAAGGGCACGACGGGATGTGGCAGCACCCCGTCGGACGGGTTCAGGTTCTGATCCCGATGGACTTCAAGCAGCGTGTACGCAACATGGCGGCGGTCCGCAGCGAAGCCTGACGAGTGGCTAGCGAGAGGGAGGGGGCCCTGCACCGGCATCTCGGAGACGACTCCTGACGGCGGCACCTGATGCTCCTTGCTTGGAGCGGACTCGAAGGAGTTGGCTGGTGGCCCATGAAGTACACCCAGCTCGGACGCACCGGACTCAAGGTCAGCCGACTCGTTCTCGGCACGATGAACTTCGGTCCGCAGACAGACGAATCAACCAGCCACGGCATCATGGACGCCGCTCTCGACGCGGGTCTGAACTTTCTGGATACGGCCAACGTCTATGGGTGGGGAGAGAACAAGGGCCGCACCGAGGAGATCATCGGTACCTGGTTCGCCCAGGGTGGCGGGCGGCGCGACAAGGTCGTCCTCGCCACCAAGGTGTACGGGAACATGGCGGGCGACGGGGACGTATGGCCCAACCACGACAAGCTCTCCGCGGTGAACATCCGACGGGCCGTCGACGCCTCCCTCAAGCGGCTCCAGACGGACTACATCGACATCTACCAGTTCCATCACATCGACCGGTCGACGCCGTTCGAGGAGATCTGGCAGGCGATCGACGTCCTGGTCCAGCAGGGCAAGATCCTCTACGCGGGGTCGTCCAACTTCCCCGGCTACAAGATCGCCCAGGCCAACGAGACCGCCGCCCGGCACGGCCGCATGGGCCTGGTCAGCGAGCAGTGCCTCTACAACCTCGCTGAGCGCCGCGCCGAGATGGAGGTCATCCCGGCCGCGCAGGACTACGGCCTCGGGGTCATCCCGTGGTCTCCGCTGCACGGAGGACTACTCGGCGGCGTCCTCAAGAAGGAGGCCACACAGGGGCGCCGGGCAAGTGGTCGCGCTGCCGACGCACTCAAGGACACCAAGACACGCGAGCAGATCCAGGCGTACGAGAACCTCCTCGGCAAGCACGGCCTGGAGCCCGGTGAAGCCGCGCTCGCCTGGCTGCTGACCCGCCCCGGTGTCACCGGCCCGATCGTCGGCCCTCGCACGCAGGAGCAGCTGGACTCGGCGCTGCGCGCCCTGCAGTTGGAGCTGAGCGAGGAACTGCTGACGTCTCTGGACGAGATCTTCCCCGGTCCCGGACCGTCTCCCGAAGCCTTCGCATGGTGAGGTAGCGGGTCTGTGAAGGGGCCGTCGCCTTCTGCTTGCGTTCGAAGCGGAGTTGGAGGCGGCGGCTTCGTCGTTCCCACTCGGGGGCCGCGGGAGCGGTGAGCGTCAGCAATGCACTGCTGTGGAACCGGGCGTCAAAACTGCCGGTTGGCGCCGAGCTGCGTGTACTTCATGCCTCCCTAGCCAACGGCGTGGAGTGCGCTCTAGGCAAGGGCGGCCAGGAAGGCGGCCCAGGTGGAGGGGGCCACGTGGAGGGCGGGGGAGGCGGTGCCGGTCGTCTTGGAGTCGCGGATGTGGACGGTGGTGGGGGTGAGGGCGACCTCCAGGCACTCGCCGCCCTGGCCGCTGCTGTAGCTGCTCTTGAACCAGTCCAGGTCCGTGCTCATAGCCTGCCTGCCACCTCGCTGATCAACTGCGCCGACTCCTCGGGGTTGAGGGCCTGCGCTCGCAGAATGCCATACCGGGCGAACATCTGGCCCAACTCGGGTTGCTGGGTGACGAAGTAGCCGTTGTGCGGGCCCTCGACATAGCCGATCCGGTCGGAATCCTCGGTCTCCAGCAGGATCATCGGGCCGTCGAGACCGGCGTGGTCCCGGCGGCCGGTCGGCATCACCTGGATCTCGACGCTGCGGCTGCGGCCGATGTCGAGAAGGTGGCCCAACTGCTCCTTCAGCGCCTGGTCGCCGCCCAGCGGGCGACTGAGGAGGTGCTCCTCCAGCACGAAGCCGACGACCGGCGCCGGTTTCCGCTCCAGCACCCGCTGCCGGTCCATGCGAGCGGCGAGCCTGGTGTCGATCTCGCCGTCCTCCAGCGAGGGGCGGTGGACCTCGAAGGTCGCTCGCGCGTACGCCTCCGTCTGAAGCAGGCCCGGGATCACGTGAGTTGTGTACATGTAGATCGCGGTGGCCCTCGCCTCCATCTCCGCGTAGTCCTCGAACCACGACGGAAACCGGCTGCCCTTCAGTTTCTGCCCCACAGCGACCAGTGCACCTTGTGCACCGAGCCGTTCGTCCGCCACCTCCACGAACTGTCCCTTGGGCGCCCGCTCTCCCCGCTCCACCATCGCCACCTGGGACTTGGAGTAGCCGACCTCCTTGCCCAGCGCCTCCTGGGTGACCCCCGCCCGCTCGCGGTAGAACCGCAGCAGCGAGCCGAAGATCTCCAAGTTCTCCGCGCCCCGTTCACCGGAGTGCACAACCGCCTCCCCAAGTACACAGCCCCGCACGGACGTTGCGCCGCTCTGGTCACAGTATGTGAGCGCGCGCAACGCTTTGCGGCATGAACGAGAGAATCGCCGCGCCCTGGATCCCGAGCTGGATCCCCGGCTCCGGCCACGCCCTGCGGCACGCGGGCATCCACTTCGACGCCGTACGGATGAAGGAACCGCTGGCCGAGCGGGTCGCCTCGGAGCTGATGCGGTGCACGGACTTCGAGGCCGGTCCGATCGTGGCCGAGGCGACGGGCGACCGGAACATGTACTTCCTGTTGCCCCCGCAAACCGCGACGTCCTTCACCTGGCCACCCGGCGTGCGCGCGCTGACGCGCAGTGACCGGGGTCTGGCGTACGTCGGTGTCCCGGCGCTGACGGGGATCACCTGGCCGCTGGGGTGGCGTTCGGCGCCGTCGGAGGAGGCGCCGTTCGTGGCGGGGGAGTTGCTGTGCGAGCTGGTGGGCAGCATGACCGGCATCACGAGGTGAGCTCCGTGGTCCGTGAGGCCGTCCCGGGCTCAGCCGCGGGGCGACACGGTGCTCCCGGTCCCACCGTCGCGGTGTGCTCGGTAGGGCTTTCCGATGCCCCACCCCTGGTGCAGGGCCGCCGCGAAGGCCGCCGCGATCTTGTGTTCGCCGCTCGCGTTGGGGTGGGTGCCGTCGTAGGTGTCGTGGGCGATGTCGTACGCCGTGGGCGGCGAGGCCAGCAGCAGGGGGGAGCGGGGCTCGTCGAGGTCGGCCACCGTCTTGGCGAGGAGTTCGTTGAAGCGGGTGACCTGCGCGCCGAACGCGGCGTCGTCGGCGGCCCGGACGTTCGGGATGACCGGGAGCAGCACCATGCGGACGCGGGGCTCGGCGGAGCGTGCCCGCGTGACGAAGGCGCGGACGTTGTCCGCCGTCTGCTCGGCGTTGGTGTAGAAGCCGAGGTCGATCAGGCCGAGGGAGACCAGCAGGACGTCGGCCTGGCAGACGCGGACCGCGTCGCCTATCAGCGGTGCCATGTGCAGCCAGCCCTCGCCCCAGCCGGCGAGGTGGGCGCGGGGGAAGTCCGGGTCGGCGTACGCGTGGGACGTGGGGGCGTCGGTCGCCTTGTCGTGGAGGGTCTCGCGCGGGCCGACGAGGGCGAAGGGGCCGTCGTGGGTGTCGCGCAGGTGCTGCCACATCCGGTAACGCCATGTGTGTTCGCCCGCGCTTCCGATCGTCATGGAGTCGCCGACGGGCATGAGCCTGAGCATCCGCTCATGATGAACGATCACCGCGGGCGGTGGGGTGTGAGGCGTGCCACGTGGGGGCCCGCCCCGGGATGGCAAGCTGGGCGCATGCGTGCGCTACTCGGTGTCGTCGGAGTCACTGCCCTGCTCGTCCTCACGGGCGCGAGCCCCGCGGCCGCCGCCGACGGGGAGGGCGACCACGGGTTCACCATCGAGGATCCGCGCATCACGGAGTCCAGCGGGCTCGCCGCGTCCCGTCAGCACCCGGGCATCTACTGGACCCACAACGACCAGGACACCGGCACCTACCTCTACGCCGTCGACAGCTCCACCGGGAGGACCGTCGCGCGGATCACCCTGCAAGGGGTCGGCACCCAGCGGGACGTCGAGGCCGTCGCCATCGGGCCCGACAACCAGATCTATGTCGGGGACATCGGCGACAACGACGGCGTGACCTGGCCCTATGTGTGGATCTACCGGCTGCCCGAGCCGAAGAAGCTCGTCGACCAGACCGTGCGCGCCCAGCAGTACGTCGTGAAGTACTCCGACGGCTCCCGGGACGCCGAGTCGATGATCGTCCACCCGAAGAGCGGGCGCGTCTACATCATCGACAAGCAGGAGGACGGCGGGCACCTGTACGAGGGTCCCGCCGAGCTGTCCGCCTCCGGCGCCAACGTCTTCCGGCCCACCAAGGCCGTCGACCTCTGGGCCACCGACGCCGCCTTCTCGCCGAACGGCCGACAGCTCGCCGTACGCGGTTACTTCGGCGGTGTCTGGTACGACTGGAACGGCGGCGACCTCAAGCGCGGCGGCCGGATCAGCGTGCCCATCGGGCAGGGGGAGTCCGTCAGTTACTCGCCCGACGGCACGAAACTGATGCTCGGCAGCGAGGGCGCGGGCAGCGAGGTGGTGGCCGAGGACGCGCCCGGGGGCGACGGATCGTCCAACTCGCCGTCAGGTGGCGGGGGTTCGGGTCAGGCGAGCGGTGGCAGCGGCTCCGACGACGGGAACGTCAAGGTCGGGGCCCTCGCCGTGGCCGCGGTCGTCGCGGTCGTGTTCGGCTTCCGGCGGTTGCGGCGCCGGGGGTGAGGCGCCGGGGCCCGGATCAGGGTTGGGTGCGACGCTGTGACACGAGCACCTCGAGGCCGTCGAGGACGCGTTGCAGTCCGAACTCGAAGTGGTCGAAGTCGGTGCCGAAGGCGTCCTCGGAGAGGGCGGCCAGCACCGGGTAGCGGCCGCTGGCCATGACCTTCTCCAGCGTCGGCACCTGGGCCTGCCAGAACTCGGCGTCCGTCAGGCCGGTCCGGCGCTCGACCTCCTGCGCGTACAGCTGGGTGCGGGCGGCGCCGACGACGTAACCGTCGATCATGATGATCACCGAGACCAGCTCGGGGTCGGTCAGGCCCATCGGCTTGATGCGGCTGAGGATCTTCTCCATGCCGTCCAGGGCGCTCGGGCCGAGGATCGGGCGGGACTGGTTGACCTGGAGCAGCCAGGGGTGGCGGCGGTACAGGGCGAGGGTGGCGCGGCCCATCGCCTCCAGGGCCGAGCGCCAGGTGCCGTCGCCGAGGTCCGCCGGGTTCTCCGAGGGGCGCTGCACGCGGTCCAGCATCAGGTCGAGCAGCTCGCCCTTGCCGGGGACGTACCGGTACAGCGACATCGCGCCGGTGCCCAGCTCGGTGGCGACACGGCGCATCGACACCGCCGGGAGGCCGTCCGCGTCCGCCACCTGGACGGCCGCTTCCACGATCCGGTCGAGGGTGAGGGCCGGCTTGGGCCCGCGGCTGGGCCGCCGGCCGGTGTCCCACAGCAGCTCCAGGGTGCGGACGATGTCGCCGCTGCCGCTGGTCTCCGAACCGTTCGTCATGCGGGCAGTTTAGTTGCCCCCGAAAAAAACTGGGTACGGCGTACGCGTAATCGGGTACGGTGTACTCAGTTAAGGAGAGAAGGGGGAACCATGACCGACGGACACGCCGTCCTGGCCGAGGCGCTGGAGAAGCGGTACGGCGACAAACGCGCCCTCGACGGCTTCGACCTGGCCGTCCGCGAGGGCACCGTGCACGGCCTGCTCGGGCCGAACGGCGCCGGCAAGACCACCGCCGTCCGCATCCTGTCCACCCTCGTCCGACTGGACGGCGGACGGGCGACGGTGGCCGGTCTGGACGTGGCCCGACAGCCCCGCGAGGTGCGCGCCCGCATCGGGCTGACGGGGCAGTACGCGGCCGTGGACGAGGTACTCACCGGACGGCAGAACCTGGAGATGTTCGGCCGTCTCTTCCACCTCGGCGGCAGGCGGGCCAAGGCGCGGGCCACCGAGCTGCTGGAGCAGTTCGAGCTCACCGACGCCGCCGACAAGGGGGTCGGCAAGTACAGCGGCGGCATGCGGCGCCGCCTCGACCTCGCCGCCTCCATGATCCTCGCCCCGGCCGTGCTGTTCCTGGACGAGCCGACGACCGGACTCGACCCGCGCAGCCGCGGCGAGGTCTGGGACTCGGTGCGGGCGCTGGTGGCGAGCGGCACCACCGTCCTGCTGACCACGCAGTACCTGGAGGAGGCCGACAAGCTGGCCTCCCGCATCACCGTCATCGACCAGGGGCGGGCCATCGCCGACGACACCCCGGACGGGCTGAAGAGCGCGGTCGGCGGCGACCGGATCGAGGTCGTGGTCGCCGAACGAGCCGACATCCCGCAGGTGGTGAAGGTCGTCGCCCGGGTCTCGGACGGCGAACCCGAGGCGGAGGAGGGCGAATTGCGCGTCCACGCCCCCGTCGTCGACCGGGTCTCCGCGCTCACCGAGGTCGCCCGCACCCTCCAGGACGAGGGGGTCCGCGTCGAGGACATCGGGCTGCGCAGGCCCAGCCTCGACGACGTCTTCCTGCGCCTGACCGGACACCGCACGGAGAAGGAGGCCGCCGCGTGAGCGCCCTGGAGACCACCCGCGGCCGTACCTACTGGGTCCTCGCCGACGTCTGGAACATCGTCCGCCGCGGCCTGACCCACTACCAGCGCCAACCGGTCAACATCGCCTGGCAGCTGGGCTTCCCGATTCTCTCCGTCCTGCTCTACGGCTATGTCTTCGGCAGCGCCATGCAGGTGCCCGGCGGCGGGGACTACAAGGACTTCCTGATGCCCGGGATGTTCGTGATGACCATGGCCTTCGGCTTCATCAACACCGCGACCCTCGTGGTGTACGACGCCACCAAGGGCGTGATCGACCGGTTCCGCTCCATGCCGATGGCCTCCTCCGCGGTCGTGGCCGGACGCGGGGTCACCGATCTGCTCGGCGCCTGCGCCGAGTTGGCCATCATGATGCTGACCGCGGTCGCCATGGGCTGGCGTCCGGACGGCGGCCTCGGTTTCGTCGCGGCCTTCGGGCTGCTGCTGTGGCTGCGGTTCGCGCTGATCTGGGTCGGGGTGTGGCTGGGGCTCATCGTGCCCAACCCGGAGGCGGCGGGCGGGCTGTTCGCGGTCGCCTTCCCGCTGACGATGATCTCCAGCATCTTCGTCGCGCCCCAGCTGATGCCCGACTGGCTCGGCGCGGTGGCCGCCTGGAACCCGATCTCCTCCACCTCCGCCGCCACCCGCGACCTGTTCGGCACCCCGGTCGGCGCCGGTGACTCCTGGGTCGAGCAGCACGCCCTGCTCATGGCGTGCGTGTGGCCGATGATCCTCACCGCGATCTTCCTGCCGCTGGCGGTACGGAGGTTCCGGAGGCTGAGTCGGTAACGTCGTCGGCGTACGGCTCGGACTCCTTCCACCGGACCATCTGGTCCGGGAGGGGCGCCCGGTCACGGCACCGGGCGCCCCTCACCGTCGTACCGGCTCCGGATCGGTCGCCGCTCGGGCGTCGAACTCCTCACGGGCCGCCCGGATGGTGGCGATGTTCGCCTGGGACCAGTCGGTGATGTTCTGGATCAGGCCGCCCATCTCCCGCCCCAGGGCCGTCAGTCGGTACTCCACGCGCGGGGGGACGGTCGGGTAGACGGTACGGTCCAGCAGGCCCTCGCGTTCCAGGGAGCGCAGGGTCGAGGTCAGCACCTTCTGGGTCACGCCGTCCAGACGGCGCCGCAGTTCGGTGAACCGCATCGGCCGGCCGTCCTCCAGGGCCACCAGCACCAGCATCGTCCACTTGCTCGCGATCACCTCCAGCACGGCACGGGTGGGGCAGTCGCGCAGGAAGACGTTCACGCCGCCGTGTTCTCTGAGGTCGAAGCCGGTATCCATGAGGAACCTCGATACCAGACAAGTGCCTTCTTCCGCGCGGGGATCGACGCGCCCGAGGATGAGCGCATGAACCGTATGCGAGCCATCGTCCAGTCCGCGTTCGGCGGCCCCGAGGTACTGACGTACGCCGAGACCCACGTGCCCGAACCCGGGCCGGGGGAAGTGCTGTTGCGGGTCGCGGGGGCCGGAGTGAACCCCGGGGACACGGTGTTGCGGTCCGGACGGGTGCTGGAGCTGGTGACCCTGCCGTGGACGCCGGGGAACGACGTCGCCGGGGTCGTGGAGCGGGTGGGGGAGGGCGTGACCCGGTTCGGGGCGGGGGACGAGGTGTACGGCATGTTGCCGGTCTCGGCACGCGGCGCGTACGCCGAGTACGTCGTCGCACCGGCGGCCGCGCTGGCCCCGAAGCCGAGGAACCTCGACCTCGCGCGGGCCGCGGCCGTGCCGCTGGTCGCGATCACCGCGTGGCAGGCGCTGTCCGTGCTGGCGCGGGTGGCTCCGGGTGACCGGGTCCTGATCCACGCGGCGGCCGGCGGCGTGGGCCATGTCGCGGTGCAACTGGCCAGGGAACTGGGGGCACATGTCATCGGCACCGCGCGGCCGGGCAAGCACGCCTGGCTGCGCGGACTGGGCGCCGACGAACTGGTCGACTACACCGCCGGGGACTTCCGGGCGGCAGTGGAGCCGGTGGACGTGGTCCTGGACCTGGTGGGCGGCGCGTACGGGCCGCGATCGCTGGACGTGCTCAAGCCGGGCGGTCTGCTCATCGGGGCCTCGATCGACCCCGGCGTCGACGAGGAGCGGGCCGGTGCGCGCGGGCTGCGGTACGTGTGGGTCGCCGCCGAGCCGTCCGGGCGGGCGCTGGAGCCGATCACCCGGCGCATCGAGGACGGGCGGCTGACGGTCGCGGTCGAGCGGACGTACCTCTTGTCCGAGGCCGCGGCGGCGCACCGGGCGATCGAGGAGAAGCGGACGACCGGCAAGCTCGTACTGGTGCCGTGACGCCGGTACGTCGAAGGGCGCCCGGCGTGTCGCTGGGCGCCCTTCACGGTCGTACGGGAGTGCTCAGAGCTTCTCGATGACGTAGTCGACGCACTTCGTCAGTGCCTCGACGTCGGCCGGGTCGATCGCCGGGAACATGGCGACGCGCAGCTGGTTGCGGCCGAGCTTGCGGTAGGGCTCGGTGTCGACGATGCCGTTGGCGCGCAGGACCTTGGCGATCGCGGCGGCGTCGATCTCGTCGGAGAAGTCGATGGTGCCGATGACCTGGGAGCGCTTGGCCGGGTCGGTGACGAACGGGCTCGCGAACTTGACGTCCTCGGCCCAGCCGTACAGCGTCCGCGCGGAGGTCGCGGTGCGGCGCACGGCGAAGTCCAGGCCGCCCTGACCGTTGAGCCACTCCAGCTGCTGGTTGAGCAGGAAGAGGGTGGCCAGGGCCGGGGTGTTGTACGTCTGGTTCTTGCGGGAGTTGTCGATCGCCGTCGGCAGGCTGAAGAACTCCGGCACGTGCCGACCGGAGGCGTGGATCCGCTCGGCGCGCTCGATCGCCGCCGGGGAGAAGATCGCGATCCACAGGCCGCCGTCGGCGGCGAAGGACTTCTGCGGGGCGAAGTAGTAGACGTCCGTCTCGGTGATGTCGACCGGCAGGCCGCCGGCGCCGGAGGTCGCGTCGACCACGACGAGGGAGCCCTCGTCGGCACCGGCCACACGCTTGATCGGCATGGCGACACCGGTGGAGGTCTCGTTGTGCGTGAGGGCGTAGACGTCGACGCCCTCCTCGGCCTCGGCGTCCGGGTGCGTGCCGGGGTCGGAGGCGATGACGGTCGGGTCACCCAGCCACGGGGCGAGCTTGGCGGCCTTGGCGAACTTCGAGCTGAACTCGCCGAAGGTCAGGTGCTGCGACCTGTTCTCGATCAGGCCGTGCGTCGCCACGTCCCAGAACGCGGTGGAGCCGCCGTTGCCGAGGACGACCTCGTACCCCTCGGGCAGGGAGAACAGCTCACCGATGCCCTCGCGCACCTGCCCGACCAGGTTCTTCACGGGGGCCTGGCGGTGGGAGGTGCCGAGGAGAGAGGTACCGGTCGCGGCCAGCGCGTCCAGCGCTTCCGTCCGCACCTTGGAGGGGCCAGCGCCGAAACGTCCGTCGGCGGGCTTGATGTCAGCGGGAATCTGGATCTCAGCCACGGGGTGAGGTTAGCCGGTGGGGGAAACAGGGGCGAAACGTAGTCCGTCGGCTGAGACGTGGGGTTTGGAATGCTGGACCCATGACGGATCTCGAGGCCGGTCTGCGCCGGGCGGTCCGGGGCGAGGTGGCGTTCGACGTCACCTCCCGCGCGCTGCACACCATGGACGCCTCCAACTACCGGCGGGTCCCGCTCGGCGTCGTCGCGCCCCGGGACGCCGACGACGTGGCCGCCGCGCTGGAGGTCTGCCGCACGCACGGGGTGCCCGTGGTCGCGCGCGGCGGCGGCACCTCCATCGCAGGACAATCCACCGGCACCGGAGTCGTGCTGGACCTCACCCGGCACATGAACCGGCTGCTCTCCCTCGACCCTGTGTCGCGCACCGCCGTCGTCCAGCCCGGTCTCGTCCTCGACCGGCTCCAGGAGGCCGCCGCCCCGCACGGGCTGCGGTTCGGGCCGGACCCCTCCACGCACAGCCGGTGCACGCTCGGCGGGATGATCGGGAACAACTCGTGCGGCGCGCACTCGGTGGCGTGGGGGACGACCGCGGACAACGTGCGGGAGCTGGAGGTCGTGACCGCGCGCGGCCGGCGGCTGCGGCCCGCGCAGGACTGGGCGGGGGCGCCCGAGGGGCTGCGGGAGCTGGTGGCGGGAGACCTGGCGCGGCTGCGGACCGGGTTCCCGGAGCTGCCGCGCCGGATCTCGGGGTACGCGCTGGACGCGCTGCTGCCGGAGCAGGGCGCGGACGTCGCCCGGTCGTTCTGCGGGAGCGAGGGCACCTGGGGGATCCTCACCGAAGCCGTCGTGACGCTCGTCGAGCCGCCCCGCGCGCGGGCCCTCGCGGTCCTCGGATACCCGGACGAGGGCGCGGCCGCCGAGGCCGCCGCCGGGCTGCTGCCGCACCGCCCGCTGACGGTGGAGGGCATGGCGGCCGACCTGGTGCCCTCGGCGGTCGCGCTGCCCCGGGGCGGGGCGTGGCTGTTCGTGGAGACGGGCGGCGCCACGCAGGCCGAGGCACGCGCGCGTGCGCGGACGATCG
Source organism: Streptomyces sp. NPDC020489 (assembly GCF_044386545.1). NCBI lineage: Bacteria > Bacillati > Actinomycetota > Actinomycetes > Kitasatosporales > Streptomycetaceae > Streptomyces > Streptomyces sp. NPDC020489. Next base: position 359,236 of record NZ_JBIRUZ010000006.1, on the reverse strand, counting down.
TGCGGGCCGCCGACGTCCTGGACGCGGTGGTGGTGACCGACCCGGCGGGACAGCGCGCCCTGTGGCGGATCCGCGAGGACGCCGCCGGGACGGCCACCCGGATGCCGGACGGCAGCGAGGCGTGGCCCGGCTGGGAGGACTGCGCGGTGCCGCCGGCCCGGCTGGGCGCCTATCTGCGCGACTTCCGGGGGCTGCTCGCCGAGCACCGACTGCGCGGGACGCCGTACGGGCACTTCGGGGACGGCTGCATCCACGTCCGTATCGACTTCGACCTGCTGACCGAGGCGGGGGTGGCCCGCTTCCGGCGCTTCTCCGAGGAGCTGGCCGATCTGGTGGTGGCGCACGGCGGTTCGCTGTCCGGGGAGCACGGGGACGGGCAGGCGCGGGCGGAGCTGCTGCCGCGGATGTACGGACCGGAGCTGGTGGGCCTGTTCGAGCGGGCGAAGGCGGTGTGGGACCCGGACGACCTGCTGAACCCCGGGATGCTGGTCCGCCCGGCGCCGCTGGACGCGAACCTCCGCTTCTCCGTCCTGCCCCGCGAGCCGGTCGACGTGGCCTTCGGCTACCCCGCCGACGGCGGTGACTTCTCCGCGGCGGTCCGCCGGTGCGTGGGCGTCGCGAAGTGCCGTACGACGTCCGCGCCCGGATCCTCCGTCATGTGCCCCTCCTTCCGCGCGACCGGCGAGGAGGAGCACTCCACGCGCGGGCGCGCCCGGCTGCTGCACGAGATGCTCGCGGGCGAACTGGTCACCGGGGGCTGGCGGTCGACAGAGGTACGGGACGCGCTGGATCTGTGCCTGTCCTGCAAGGGCTGCCGTTCCGACTGCCCGGTCGGCGTCGACATGGCCACCTACAAGGCGGAGTTCCTGCACCACCACTACGCGGGGCGGCGCCGCCCCGCCGCGCACCACTCGATGGGCCGGCTGCCGGTGTGGCTGCGGGCGGTGGCCCGTACCCGCACGGCGCGCCTGTTCAACGCCCTCGCCGCGGTCGGGCCGGTCGCGACGCTGGGCAAGCGGCTCGGCGGGATCGCGCCCGAGCGCGCGCTTCCCCGGGTGGCGACGCGGACGTTCACCCGGTGGTGGGCCCGCCGCGAGGCCGGGCGCGGTGACGGGCCGCGCGGGAGGGTGGTCCTGTGGCCGGACACCTTCACCGAGCATCTGTCGCCGTCGGTGGGCCGGGCGGCGGTACGGGTCCTCAGGGCGGCGGGCATCTCGACGGTCCTGCCCCCGACGCTGATCCCGTCCCGGGGAGGCTTCCGGCCCCTGGCCGCCCGCCGGGGCCGGGTCTGCTGCGGCCTGACCTACGTCTCCACGGGCCAGCTGGACCGCGCCCGTACGGTCATGCGCCGCACCCTCGACCTGATGGCACCGGTCCTTCAGACGGACCTCCTCGTGCTCGTCCTGGAACCGAGCTGCGCGGCGGCCCTGCGCACGGACCTGCCCGAGCTGCTCCACGACGACGAGCGGGCGGGACGCCTGGCCGCCCGGGTGGTGACCTTCGCGGAGGCCCTGGAGCGCCTGGCGCCGGAGTGGACCCCGCCTCGGCTGAACCGCCCGGTCACCGGCCAGACCCACTGCCACCAGCACGCGGTCCTCGGCGAGGCCGCCGAGCGCCGGCTGCGCGAGGCGGCGGGCCTCACCGGCGAGCTGGCCTCCGGCTGCTGCGGGCTCGCGGGCAACTTCGGCTTCGAGAAGGGCCACTTCGAGGTGTCCCGCGCCTGCGCCGAGGACCAGCTCCTGCCCGCGGTACGGGCGGCGGACCCCGACGCGGTGATCCTCGCCGACGGGTTCTCGTGCCGGACGCAGCTGGAGCAGCTGGCGGGGACGCGAGGGCGGCATCTGGCGGAGGTGCTGGCTGAGGGGCTGGGGGAGGAGGGGCTGGGGGAGGAGGGGCTGGGGGAGGACCAAGGGACGAAAGACCCTGGAGCGGGGCCGGCCGGTCGGGGACAGTCGTAAAAGGGGTTCACGCACCTGGCGTAGTCCATTACCCTGGACTCGGTAGTACACCCCGATGAACATAGCCGTGTGCCGAGCCCCCTGGAAGGCCCCGTGACCACCCCCAGCGCCGCCGTCCCGTCCACCGCCACGCCGGTCGTCCCGGCCCCGGCCGGTGCCCCGCGCCGCCGCGGTTCGCTCGGCCCCGTCGGGCTGGTGCTGGCCGGCGGGATCTCGGTGCAGTTCGGCGGGGCGCTGGCGGTCAGCCTGATGCCGCGGGCCGGGGCGATGGGTGTGGTGACCCTGCGGCTGGTCGCGGCGGCGTTGGTGCTGCTGGTGATCTGCCGTCCCAGGCTGCGCGGCCACTCGCGGGCGGACTGGGGCACGGTGGTGGTCTTCGGCCTCACCATGGCCGCGATGAACGGCCTGTTCTACCAGTCGGTCGCGCGCATCCCGCTGGGCCCGGCGGTCACCCTGGAGGTCCTCGGCCCCCTCGCGCTCTCCGTCCTGGCCTCCCGCCGGGCGATCAACCTCGTGTGGGCCGGACTGGCCCTGGCGGGCGTGTTCCTGCTCGGCGGCGGGGGCTTCGGGAGCCTGGACCGGGCGGGTGTGGCGTTCGCCCTGGCCGCGGGGGCGATGTGGGCGGCGTACATCGTCTTCAGCGCGCGCACCGGACGCCGCTTCCCGCAGGCCGACGGACTGGCCCTGGCGATGGGGGCCGCGGCGCTGATGTTCCTGCCGCTGGGGATCGCCGAGTCGGGCACGAAGCTCCTCGACCCCACGACGATCCTCCTCGGCTCGGCGGTGGCGCTCCTCTCCTCCGTCCTGCCCTACACCCTCGAACTCCTCGCCCTGCGCCGCCTGCCCGCCTCCACCTTCGCCATCCTGATGAGCCTCGAACCCGCCGTCGCCGCCACCGCCGGCTTCCTCGTCCTGGACCAGGCCCTCACCACCACCGAGTCCGCCGCCATCGCCCTGGTCATCGCCGCGAGCATGGGGGCGGTGCGCACCCAGGTGGGCCGCAGGAAGGCGAACCTCGGGGAACCGCAGGGGAGTTGACCCGCCGCCGCTCCCCCCGGGCAACCGGCTTCTCGTACGTTATGCGCATTGTCAGCGGTCCTGACCGGCCTCACCCTGAGCTCTCATGGACAACGGAGTACCGGACGGGCAGACCGGCGCGCCTCCCCGGCCGTCGACGACCGAACTGGTGGAACTGGTCATCCCCGGGACCGGCGTGGTGGACCGCGAGGAGGCGCTGCGGCCGTCCGAAGTCCGGCAGGTGAGCGGCGACGACAGCGCGGGCTGGTACCGGGCCGCCGAGCCGGATCCGGACGGGCCGCCGGTGCTGCGGGAGGTGTACGACTGGCCCCGGCTGCTGATCGGCGGTGCCGGCCGGGCGGTCTGGCTCTTCCTGCTGCCGTTCCTCGTGATCAACCTGGTGACCTGGATGCAGCCGCGGCTGCCCGACCGCTCCTGGCAGGGCTCGCTGTACAGCTTCGGGGCGCGGCTGCTCGGACTCTCCCTGACCGTGATGCTCGTCGGCGTCTTCGGACAGACCGCCATGGACCAGGTCGTCTGGCAGTGCGGAGCCGCCGTCGCCGACTGCGTCCCGGACAACTTCGCGGTGACCGCGGCCCGCCGGCCGGACACCGGCACGGGTCTGGCGCTGGCGGCCCTCGCGCCCCTGATCGTCGGCACCCTGATGGCGTTCAGCGCCCGGGACGCCAAACGCGAGTACCGCCCGGTCCTCAGGACCGCCTCCCGCGAGGACTACGAGCAGGACGAGGAGCGGGACCGGCACCGCTGCGACGGACACACCCGCCGGCCCCTGGAGGTCCGCGGCTTCTGGGAGCACAACACCCGCGCCCGGGGCCTGGCCACCCGGCACCTGTGTGCGGGGCTGCTCACCGTGGCCATGCTCCTGATCGTCCCGCCGCTCCAGTACGACCTGCGCGCGGGCGACGCAGCCCTCGCCCTGACCGTGTTCGTGCTGACCCTGGTCATGGCCGCCCTCGTGGTGATCGACGGCCCGTACTTCCGGGCGGGCTACGTCCGGCGCGAGGAAACCGTGGGCCGGCCCCGGCGCCGGCGCCTGTGGCCCCTGCGGCACGCGCGGGCCGCCGTCATCGCCTGCCTGCTGGTGACGGTCGCCGCCATGGTGTGCTGCGCGGTGCCGAGCCGGGACTGGGCCGCCGCCCGCGAGCGTTCCGTCATGCTGCCCGGCATGGGTGCCGAGGCGAACTACGTGGTCATCGCCCAGGGCGTGGGGCTCGCGCTGATGGTCGCCGCCTGTCTCGCCATGCTCGCGGGGGAGTCCGGCACGGCGGCGAGGACCACCCTGTTCGGGCTGCTGGGGCCGGTGGTGGGCGTGCTGGCCTGCTTCACCGGCTGGCTGTACACGGCCGCGTTCTCCCTGTGGGCCCAGGGCTGGCTCACCCCCGACGGCGACGCTTACGCGGCCCGCATCCCGAGGGCCGTCCAGGTGGTCGCGGCGGCCTTCCCGCTGGTGGTGCTGATCGCCGCGGGGGTGGGCGCGGTCGCCGCCGCCTTCGTCGCCGTACGCGGGCCGTGGCGGCCGCAGGACCCTCCGCCCGCGCCCGAACCCGGCGCGGACGCCGACGACACCGCGGACAACCAGAGCCAGGAGGCGGTGCTGCGCTTCGCGGAGTACACCAAGACCCGCGCCCTGATCTGGTACGACCGCGGTCTGGCCACCCTCGCGGTGCTGGTCGTCCTGCTCACCTGTGCCATGTACGGGGCGTACTGGGTCGGCGACGGCTCCTGGTTGGCGGGGGTACGGGAGGTGACGGCCGCCGGGCTGAAGCAGCTGACGACCCTCGGGGCCGTCATCCTGGTCGGCCTCGTCGCGGTGGCCGCCTTCGCCGTACGGGCTATCGTGCTGCGGCCCGAGATGCGCCGGAACGCCGGGCTGGCCTGGGCGTTCGGCGCGTTCTGGCCGCGGGCGGCGCATCCGTTCACCCCGGCGGCCTGGGCGGTGCGGACCGTCCCCGAACTGGTGCACCGCATCGAGCACCTGCTGGACGGCAACGAGCGGCGCATGCTGATCCAGGCGCACTCGATGGGGTCCGTCATCGCGGTCGCGGCGCTGTGGCAGGTCCGGCCCGACCTGCGCCCGCGCATCGCCCTGCTCACCACGGGCAGCCCGGTCGGGGTGGTGTTCCAGCGGCACTACCCGGGATACGCGCCCGACGACTCGATCCGTTCACTGGCGACCCTGCGCGCCTGGACCAACGTCCACCGCACCACGGACGTGCTGGCGGGACCGGTCATGGGGGACATGGCCGCGAGCGGCCGGTTCGAGGACGTGGAGTGGAAGGACGGGGTGAACCCGACAGGCGACCCGGCGGTCGCGAGCCCCCGCCGGACGCCGGCCCAGCCCGTCTTCTGGCCGTTGGAGCGGCACAACAACTACCGCCGCGCGCCCTGGCTCCGCCCGCTTCGCAGGCGTCTCCTCGACCGCCTCGCGGAACCCCCTGCCGCTCCGGCCCCGGCCGTCCCACCCGCCCGCGCGCCGGACGGCGGTCCTGGTCCGGGTGTGCTGAGCGACGCCGACTGAGTGCGCTGACCGAGACCGCCTCGGCAATAAATCAATGCAAGCATGCTTGCTTGTTTTTGGGCCGGCTGCCATTCTCGCCCCATGGCAGACCCGACACCCGTGCTCGACGATCTGCGCGCCGAGAGCGAGGAGCTCGACCGGCTGGTCGCCGGGCTGAGCCCCGAGCGCTGGCGCCTCGCGACCCCCGCACCCCGGTGGACCATCGCCCACCAGATCGCCCACCTCGCCTGGACGGACCACTCGGCGCTGCTGGCCGTGACCGACGAGGACGCGTTCCGGGCGCTGGTCGACAAGGCCCTCGCCCACCCGGGGTCCTTCGTCGACGACGGCGCGGAGGAGGGGGCCGGGCTGGCGCCCGGCGAGCTGCTGGCGCGGTGGCGGGAGGGTCGTGCCGCGCTCGACCGGGCGCTGCGCGAGGCGCCGCCCGGTGCCCGCTTCCCCTGGTACGGCCCGCCCATGGCCACCGCCTCCATGGCCACGGCCCGGCTCATGGAGACCTGGGCCCACGGCCAGGACGTCGCCGAGGCGCTGGACGTGTCCCGCGCCCCCACCGACCGGCTCCGGCACATCGTCCGCCTCGGTGTCCGCACCCGCGACTTCGCCTTCGGGGTGCACGGACTGACCCCGCCGCCCGGCGAGTTCCGGATCGAACTGCGCGCCCCGACCGGCGAGTTGTGGGCCTACGGCCCCGAGAACGCCGGAGAGCGGGTCACCGGCACCGCCCTCGACTTCTGCCTCCTGGTCACCCAGCGCGCCCACCGCGCCGACCTCGCCCTGCGCGCCGACGGCCCGGACGCCGACCGCTGGCTGGACATCGCCCAGGCCTTCGCGGGACCGCCGGGGGACGGGCGCAAGCCGAAGGAGGGCCCGGCGTGACGGTTCTGCGGGTCGGCAACGCCTCCGGCTTCTACGGCGACCGGTTCGACGCCCTGCACGAGATGCTCACCGGCGGCGAGCTCGACGTCCTCACCGGCGACTACCTCGCCGAACTGACCATGCTCATCCTCGGCCGCGACCGGATGAAGGACCCCGGCGCCGGATACGCCCGCACCTTCCTGCGGCAGCTGGAGGAGTGCCTGGGCCTCGCGCACGAGCGGGGCGTACGGATCGTCACCAACGCCGGGGGACTCAACCCCGCCGGACTCGCGGGCCGGGTACGGGAGGCGGCCGAGCGGCTCGGCATCCCCGTCCGTGTCGCCCACGTCGAGGGCGACGACCTGACCGCGCACCACCCCGGCGCCCTCGCCGCCCACGCCTACCTCGGCGGCTTCGGCATCGCCGCCTGTCTGCGCGAGGGCGCCGACATCGTGGTCACCGGACGCGTGACCGACGCGGCCCTGGTCACCGGGCCCGCCGCCGCCCACTTCGGCTGGGGTCCCGGGGCGCACGACCGGCTGGCGGGGGCCGTCGTCGCCGGGCACGTGCTGGAGTGCGGCACACAGGCGACCGGCGGGAACTACGCCTTCTTCCGGGAAGGGGACGTCCGCAGACCCGGCTTCCCCCTCGCCGAGCTCCACGAGGACGGTACGGCGGTCATCACCAAGCACCCCGGCACCGGCGGCTTCGTCGACGTCGGCACGGTGACCGCGCAGCTGCTGTACGAGACCGGCGGCGCCCGGTACGCCGGGCCCGATGTCACCGCCCGCCTCGACACCGTCCGCCTCACCCAGGACGGCCCCGACCGCGTCCGGATCGAGGGCGTCCGGGGCGAGGCCCCGCCACCGACCCTCAAGGTCGGCCGCAACCGGCTCGGCGGGTTCCGCAACGAGGTCGTCTTCGTCCTGACCGGGCTCGACATCGAGGCCAAGGCGGACCTGGCGCGGGCACAGATGGCCCCCCACCTCGGCAAGGTCGCCGACGTCCGCTGGGACCTCGTCCGCACCGACCGGCCCGACGCCGACACCGAGGAGACCGCGAGCGCGCTGCTGCGGCTCGTCGTACGGGACCCCGACCAGGAGGCCGTGGGGCGGGCGCTGAGCGGGGCGGCCATCGAGCTGGCCCTCGCCAGCTACCCCGGCTTCCACGTCCTCGCACCCCCCGGGAAGGGCGCGCCCTACGGGGTCTTCGAGGAGGCGTACGTCCCCCAGGACGCCGTGACCCAGGTGGCCGTCCTCCACGACGGACGGCGGCTGACCGTGCCACCGGCCCAGGACACCCTCGTCCTCGACGCCGTACCCGAGCCGCCCCTGCCCGCGCCGCTCCCACCGGGCCCCACCCGCCGGGCCCCGCTCGGGCTCGTCGTCGGCGCCCGCAGCGGCGACAAGGGCGGGAACGCCAACGTCGGCGTGTGGGCCCGCACCGACGAGGCCTGGCGGTGGCTCGCGCACACCCTCACCGTCGACCTCTTCCGCGAACTGCTCCCGGAGACAGCCGAGTTGACGGTCACCCGACACCTCCTGCCGCACCTGCGGGCCCTCAACTTCGTCGTCGAGGGCATCCTCGGCGCCGGTGTCGCCGCCCAGCACCGTTTCGACCCGCAGGCCAAGGCGCTCGGCGAATGGCTGCGCTCCCGCCACCTCGACATACCGGAGGCCCTGCTGTGACCGTCCTGCCATCGACGCTGGACACCACCGGCCCCGACTACCGCGCCCACCGCGAGGCCATGCTCGCCAAGCTCGCCGAGCTGGACGCCGAGCACGCCAAGGCCCTCGCGGGGGGCGGCGAGAAGTACCTCGGGCGGCACCGGGGGCGCGGCAAGCTACTCGCCCGTGAGCGCATCGAGCTGCTCCTCGACCCCGACACCCCCTTCCTGGAACTGTCCCCGCTCGCCGCCTGGGGCAGCGACTACACGGTCGGCGCCTCGCTCGTCACCGGCATCGGGGTCGTCGAGGGCGTGGAGTGCCTGATCACCGCCAACGACCCCACCGTGCGCGGCGGCGCCAGCAATCCCTGGTCGCTGAAGAAGGCCCTGCGCGCCAACGACATCGCGCTCGCCAACCGGCTGCCCTGCATCAGCCTGGTGGAGTCGGGAGGCGCCGACCTGCCCTCCCAGAAGGAGATCTTCATCCCCGGCGGCGCCATCTTCCGCGACCTCACCCGGCTCTCCGCCGCCGGGATCCCCACGGTCGCCGTCGTCTTCGGCAACTCCACCGCCGGCGGCGCGTACGTCCCCGGCCTGTCCGACCACGTGATCATGGTCAAAGAGCGCGCGAAGGTCTTCCTCGGCGGGCCGCCGCTGGTGAAGATGGCCACCGGCGAGGAGAGCGACGACGAGTCCCTCGGCGGCGCCGAGATGCACGCGCGCGTGTCCGGGCTCGCCGACTACTTCGCCGTGGACGAGCGGGACGCGCTGCGCCAGGCCCGGCGGGTGGTCGCCCGCCTCAACCACCGCAAGGCGTACGGCGATCCGGGCCCGGCCGAACCGCCCACATACGACGCGGAGGAACTGCTGGGAATCGTCCCCGGCGATCTGAAGACACCCTTCGACCCCCGCGAGGTCATCGCCCGGATCGTCGACGCCTCCGACTTCGACGAGTTCAAGCCGCTGTACGGGACGAGCTTGGTGACGGGGTGGGCGGCGCTGCACGGCTACCCGATCGGGGTGCTGGCCAACGCCCAGGGCGTGCTGTTCTCCGAGGAGTCCCAGAAGGCGGCCCAGTTCATCCAGCTCGCCAACCAGCGCGACATCCCTCTGCTCTTCCTGCACAACACCACCGGCTACATGGTCGGCAAGGAGTACGAGCAGGGCGGCATCATCAAACACGGCGCGATGATGATCAACGCGGTCTCCAACTCCCGCGTCCCGCACCTGTCCGTACTCATGGGCGCCTCCTACGGCGCCGGCCACTACGGCATGTGCGGACGGGCTTACGACCCCCGCTTCCTGTTCGCCTGGCCCAGCGCCAAGTCGGCCGTGATGGGCCCCCAGCAGCTCGCGGGCGTGCTCTCCATCGTGGCCCGCCAGTCGGCGGCGGCCAAGGGACAGCCCTACGACGACGAGGGCGACGCCGCCCTGCGCGCCCTGGTCGAGCAGCAGATCGAGTCCGAGTCGCTGCCGATGTTCCTGTCCGGGCGGCTCTACGACGACGGCGTCATCGACCCCCGCGACACCCGGACGGTACTGGGACTGTGCCTGTCCGCGATCCACACCGCCCCCTACGAGGGCGCACGCGGCGGCTTCGGCGTCTTCCGGATGTGAGAGGGAACCCTTCAGTGATCACTTCTGTGCTCGTCGCCAACCGGGGCGAGATCGCCTGCCGGATCTTCCGCACCTGCCACGAGCTGGGCATCCGGACCGTCGCCGTGCACTCGGACCCGGACGCGAACGCCCTGCACACCCGCGTGGCGGACGCGGCCGTACGGCTCCCGGGCGCGGCCCCCGCCGACACCTATCTGCGCGCCGACCTGATCGTGAAGGCGGCCCTCGCCTCCGGCGCCGACGCCGTGCACCCCGGGTACGGCTTCCTCTCCGAGAACGCCGACTTCGCCCGGGCCGTCCTGGACGCGGGCCTGGTCTGGATCGGCCCGCCGCCGTCCGCGATCGAGGCGATGGCGTCCAAGACACGCGCGAAGCAGCTCATGGGACTCGCGCCGCTGGGTGACGTGAGCGAGTCCGACCTGCCGGTGCTGGTGAAGGCCGCCGCGGGCGGCGGCGGGCGCGGCATGCGGATCGTGCGCCGCATGGAGGACCTGACGGCAGCCCTGGACAGCGCCCGCGCCGAGGCCGCGAGCGCCTTCGGGGACGGCGAGGTGTTCGTCGAGCCGTACGTGGAGGACGGGCGCCATGTCGAGGTGCAGGTGCTCGCCGACACGCACGGCACGGTGTGGGCGCTGGGCACCCGCGACTGCTCCCTCCAGCGCCGCCACCAGAAGGTCATCGAGGAGGCGCCGGCACCCGGGCTCCCCGAGGGGCTCGTGACGGAACTGCACGCGCTCGCCGTACGCGCGGCGCGCGCTGTCGCCTACGTCGGCGCGGGCACCGTCGAGTTCCTCGTCGCCGGGAACACCGCGCACTTCCTGGAGATGAACACCCGCCTCCAGGTCGAACACCCGGTCACGGAGGCTGTGTTCGGCCTCGACCTGGTGGCCGAGCAGATCCGTGTCGCCGAGGGCCACGCCCTCCCGCCCGAACCGCCCCCCGCGCGCGGCCACGCGATCGAGGCCCGCCTCTACGCCGAGGACCCGGCGACCGACTGGACCCCCCAGACGGGCACCCTGCACCGCCTGAGCGTCCCGGACACCGTCCGCCTGGACACGGGCTACGCGGACGGCGACGCGATCGGCGTCCACTACGACCCGATGCTCGCCAAGGTCGTCGCCCACGCCCCCACCCGCAAGGAGGCCGTCCGCAGACTGGCGGGCGCCCTGGAAAGGGCCACGATCCACGGCCCCACCACCAACCGGGACCTGCTCGTCAACTCCCTGCGCCACAAGGAGTTCACCACGGCCCGCATGGACACCGGCTTCTACGACCGCCACCTCACCCAACTCGTCGGCGGCACCGGGGACCCGCACGCCCCCCTGGCGGCGGCCCTCGCGGACGCGGTCGGCCGCTCCCGCTTCGGCGGCTGGCGCAACCTGCCCTCGGCCCCGCAGACGAAGCGGTACGCCATGGCGGGCGAGGAGCACGAGGTCCGCTACCGGCACACCAGGAACGGCCTGGAGGCGGACGGGGTGCGGGTTCTGCACGCGGACGCGAGCCTGGTCGTCCTCGAAGTGGAGGGAGTGCGCCGGACGTTCGAGGTGGCGAGATACGGCGACCAGCTGTACGTGGGCGCCACGGCGCTGCGGGCCCTGCCCCGCTTCCCGGACCCGACGGCCCAGCTCGCCCCGGGTTCCCTCCTGGCCCCCATGCCGGGAACGGTCGTACGGGTCGCCGACGGGCTGGCGGAGGGGGTCGCCGTGGAAGCGGGCCAACCCCTCCTGTGGCTGGAGGCGATGAAGATGGAACACCGGATCACGGCGCCGGTGAAAGGCACGCTCACGGCGCTGCAGGTAGTACCCGGCCAACAGGTAACGGTCGGCTCCCTACTGGCGGTGGTGGAACCCACCTAGGGGCGCGGGGAACTGCGCGACCAGCCACAGACAACTCGCACCCAGGAGGAGTCCCATGCCGTCCACGATCGAATCCGAAGAACACAAAGCCCTCCGCACAGCCGTAGCCGCCCTGGGCAAACGCCACGGCCGTACCTACGACCGGGAAGCCCTGTGGTCCGAGGCGGCCAAGCTCGGCTACCTCGGCGTCAACCTCCCCGAGGAGTACGGAGGCGGAGGCGGCGGCATCGCCGAACTCTCCCTCGTCCTGGAGGAACTCGGCGCCGCCGGCGCCCCCCTGCTGATGATGATCGTGTCCCCCGCCATCTGCGGCACCGTCATCGCCCGCTTCGGCACGGAGTCCCAGAAGCGCAACTGGCTCCCCGCCCTCGCCGACGGCACCCGCACCATGGCCTTCGGCATCACCGAACCCGACGCCGGCTCCAACTCCCACCGCATCACCACCACCGCCCGCCGCGACCCCGACACCGGGGACTGGCTCCTCACCGGCCGCAAGGTCTTCGTCAGCGGCGTGGACATAGCCGACGCCACCCTCGTCGTCGGCCGCACCCAGGACTCCCGCACCGGCCGCCTCAAGCCCTGCCTCTTCATCGTCCCGCGCGACGCCCCGGGCTTCGGCAGGCGCCACATCGAGATGGAACTCAACGCCCAGGAAAAGCAGTTCGAGCTCACCCTCGACGACGTACGCCTCCCCGCCGACGCGCTCGTCGGCGACGAGGACGCGGGCCTCCTCCAACTCTTCGCCGGCCTCAACCCCGAACGGATCATGACCGCCGCCTTCGCGATCGGCATGGGCCGGTACGCCCTGGCGAAGGCCATCGAGTACGCGCGCGACCGCACCGTCTGGAACACCCCCATCGGCGCCCACCAGGCCATCGCCCACCCCCTGGCGCAGGCCCACATCGACCTCGAACTGGCCCGGTTGATGATGCAGAAGGCGGCCCACCTGTACGACGCGGGCGACGACGTGGGCGCGGGCGAGGCCGCAAACATGGCGAAGTACGCGGCGGGGGAGGCGTGCGTGAAGGCCGTCGACCAGGCCGTGCACACCCTCGGCGGCAACGGCCTCACCCGCGAGTTCGGACTCGCCTCGCTGATCACCGCCGCGCGCGTGGCCCGTATCGCCCCGGTGAGCAGGGAGATGATCCTCAACTACGTCTCCCACCAGACCCTGGGTCTGCCCAAGTCGTACTAGGCCGTCGACCGCCTTGGAGGAACCGTGTTCCGCAGCGCGTACGCAGACGTCCCACCCGTCGAACTCCCCATCCACGAGGCCGTACTGGGCCGGGCGGCCGAGTTCGGCGAGATCCCCGCACTGATCGACGGCACCGACGGCACCACCCTCACCTACGGCCAACTGGACGCGTTCCACCGGCGGGTGGCCGCCGGACTCGCCGAGGCGGGCGTGACCAAAGGGGACGTGCTCGCGCTGCACAGCCCCAACACCCTCGCCTTCCCCACGGCGTTCTACGCCGCGACCCGCGCGGGCGCCTCCGTCACCACCGTGCACCCCCTGGCCACGGCCGAGGAGTTCGCCAAACAGCTGAAGGACTCGGCGGCCCGCTGGATCGTCACCGTCTCCCCCCTGCTGGACACGGCCCACCGGGCGGCCGAACTCGCGGGCCGCGTCCAGGAGATCCTCGTCTGCGACACCGCCCCCGGCCACCGCTCGCTCCTCGACATGCTCGGCTCCACCGCCCCCGAACCGGTCGTCGACATCGACCCGGCCGAGGACGTGGCGGCCCTGCCCTACTCCTCCGGCACGACCGGCGTCCCCAAGGGCGTCATGCTCACCCACCGCCAGATGGCCACCAACCTCGCCCAGCTGGAACCGGCCGTCTCCGCCGGTCCCGGCGACCGCATCCTCGCCGTCCTGCCGTTCTTCCACATCTACGGCCTGACCGCCCTCATGAACGCCCCCCTGCGCCGGGGCGCCACGGTCGTCGTCCTGCCCCGCTTCGACCTTCAGACCTTCCTCGCCGCCATCCAGAACCACCGCATCACCGGCCTGTACGTCGCCCCGCCCATCGTCCTGGCCCTCGCCAAGCACCCCCTCGTCGCCGACTACGACCTCACGACACTCCAGTACGTCATCAGCGCCGCCGCCCCCCTGGACGCGGCGCTCGCCGACGCCTGCTCCCGGCGCCTGAACCTGCCGCCCGTCGGCCAGGCGTACGGCATGACGGAACTCTCGCCCGGCACCCACGTCGTCCCCCTGACCGCCATGCGCGAGGCACCCCCCGGCACCGTCGGCCGCCTCGTCGCCGGCACCGAGATGCGCATCGTCTCCCTCGACGACCCCGGCGCCGACGTCGGCATCGGCGAGGACGGCGAGATCCTCATCCGCGGCCCCCAGGTCATGAAGGGCTACCTCGGCCGCCCCGACGCCACCGCCGCGATGATCGACACCGACGGCTGGCTGCACACCGGGGACGTCGGCCACGTCGACGAGGACGGCTGGCTGTTCGTCGTCGACCGCGTCAAGGAACTCATCAAGTACAAGGGCTTCCAGGTCGCCCCGGCCGAACTGGAGGCACTCCTGCTCACCCACCCGGGCATCGCCGACGCCGCCGTCGTCGGCGCCCACGACGCCGACGGCAACGAGATCCCGCACGCGCACGTGGTCCGACAGCCCACCGCCACCGACCTCTGCGAGGACGACGTCATGACCTACGTCGCCGAACGCGTCGCCCCCTACAAACGCGTCCGCCGCGTCACCTTCGTCGACGGCGTACCACGCGCCGCCTCCGGGAAGATCCTGCGCCGACAGCTCAGGGAGCCCGCATGACCCTGATCGCCCGCACCCGCGCGCGCGGGATCGAGACCCTCACCCTCGACTCCCCGCACCGCCGCAACGCCCTGTCGGCCGCCCTGGTCGGCGAACTCGCCGCCGCGCTGACCGACAGCGGCAAGGACGGCGACGTACGCGCCGTCGTCCTCACCCACACCGGCAACACCTTCAGCGCCGGCGCCGACCTGAAGGACCCGCCGGACCCGGACGCCCTGGTGCGGCTCCTGCGGCAGATCGTCGAACTGCCCAAGCCGGTCGTGGCCCGCGTCACCGGCCACGTCCGCGCGGGCGGCCTCGGCCTGCTCGCCGCCTGCGACGTCCCGGTGGCGTCCACCGGGGCGACCTTCGCCTTCACCGAGGTCCGCATCGGGGTCGCCCCCGCGCTCATCTCCCTGACCCTGCTGCCCCGCGCCGACCCCCGCGCCCTCGCCCGCCACTACCTCACCGGCGAACGCTTCGACGCCGCCGAGGCCGCCCGCACCGGCCTGCTCACCGCCACCGGCGACGACGTCGACGACGTCCTCGCCCCCATCCTGGAAGGACTGCGCAAGGCCGCCCCCGACGCCCTCGCGGAGACCAAGCGGCTGCTCACCGCTAGGGTGCTGGAAGCCTTCGACCGGGACGCGGCCGACCTCACCGCGCTCTCGGCCCGCCTGTTCGCCTCCGCGCAGGCACGCGAGGGCATGACGGCCCTCCTAGAACGACGGGACCCCCCATGGGCGCTGTGAGCACGGTCGGCGACCGAGTGGAACGTACCCCCAAACAGGACCGCAGCCGCGCCACCCGGCAGCGCCTCCTCGAAGCCGCCGTGGCCTGCCTCGCCGAACACGGCTGGGCGGGCTCCACCGTCTCGGTCGTCGCCGAACGCGCCGGCGTCTCCCGGGGCGCCGCCCAGCACCACTTCCCCACCCGCGAGGACCTGTTCACGGCCGCCGTGGAGTACGTCGCGGAGGAACGCTCCACCGCCCTGCGCGCCCTCTTCCCCGAGGACACCACGGCCGACCGGCGCACCGTGGTGGCGGCCCTGGTCGACCTCTACACCGGCCCCCTCTTCCGCGCCGCCCTGCACCTGTGGGTCGCCGCCTCCAACGAGGAACAACTGCGCCCGCGGGTCACCGAGCTGGAGGCCCGCGTCGGCCGCGAGACCCACCGCATCGCCGTGGACCTCCTCGGCGCCGACGAGTCCACGCCGGGCGTACGGGAGACCGTCCAGGGCCTGCTCGACATGGCCCGCGGCCTCGGCCTCGCCAACCTCCTCACCGACGACGCCGGACGCCGGGAACGCGTCGTCGCCCAGTGGGCCGCGCTCCTCGACGACGCCCTGGGCTGAGCCCGCCCGTCCGACGCGCCCCGGCGCTCCTGCACTCAGGCGCTCCTGCATTCAGGCGCCCCGGCGCTCAGGGGCTCAGCCGCTCCACCCGCCAGCCGCCGTCCGGCTCCGCCACGTACCGCAACCGGTCGTGCAGCCGGTTCTCCCGGCCCTGCCAGAACTCCACCGACCGTGGAGCCACCCGGAAGCCACCCCAGTGCGGCGGCACCGGCACCTGCTCACCCTCCGGATAGCGGGCCTCCAGCTCGGCGTACGAGGCCTCCAGCTCGGCCCGCGTGGCGATCACCGAGGACTGCGCGCTGGCCCACGCCCCGAGCTGCGAACCGTGCGGCCGGGTACGGAAGTACGCCGCGGTCTCGTCCCGCCCGGTCCGGCGCGCGACCCCCGTCACGATGACCTGCCGGGCCATCGGGTGCCACGGGAAGAGCAGCGCGACGTACGGGTTCTCGGCGAGGTCCTGCGCCTTGCGGGAGTCGTAGTTGGTGTAGAAGACGAACCCCTGCTCGTCGAAGTGCTTGAGCAGCACCGTGCGCGAGGCGGGCCGCCCCTCCGCGTCCGCGGTCGAGACGACCATGGCGTTCGGCTCGAAGAGGCGGGCCTCCGTCGCCGCCTGCCGGAACCAGCGCGCGAACTGCGCCACCGGCGTCGCGGCCAGCTCGCTCTCGGCCAGGCCGTCGGCCCGGTACTGCTTGCGCATGGCGGCCGGGTCCGGGAAGGACGCGGGCTCGCCCGAGACGGTGTCTGCGTCGGTCACGCCGTCATCTTGCCGTACGGGATCCGCTGGAGGGCCGCTCGGGCCCACACCACCGGGATGGCACTCAGTGCCGCAAGCACTCCCCAAAGGTGGCACTCGGGGATATGGTTCAGATGTCGCAGCGGTGGGGTGACCACCCGCCGTACGGGGCATCACCGGGCCGCGTACGGGGCATCACCGGGCCGACCGACCAGCCGGAGCCGAGCCCTTGGCCGGTCGCCCCCAGCCACCCCGACAAGACCTGTCGCACACATCACGAGGAGCCGCCTGATGTCCGACCTCGACCCTGGCTTCGTACCCGGCCTCGAAGGAGTCGTCGCGTTCGAGACGGAGATCGCCGAACCGGACAAGGAGGGCGGCGCCCTGAGGTACCGGGGCGTCGACATCGAGGACCTCGTCGGTCACGTCTCCTTCGGCAACGTCTGGGGCCTGCTCGTCGACGGCGCCTTCCGCCCCGGCCTGCCGCCCGCCGAGCCCTTCCCGATCCCGGTCCACTCCGGCGACATCCGCGTCGACGTCCAGTCCGCGCTCGCCATGCTGGCCCCGGTCTGGGGCCTCAAGCCGCTGCTGGACATCGACGAGGCCCAGGCCCGCGACGACCTCGCCCGCGCCGCCGTCATGGCCCTGTCCTACGTCGCCCAGTCAGCCCGCGGCCAGGGCCGGCCCATGGTCCCGCAGAGCGAGATCGACAAGGCCCAGTCCGTCGTCGAGCGCTTCATGATCCGCTGGCGCGGCGAGCCCGACCCCAAGCACGTCGCCGCGGTCGACGCGTACTGGACCTCGGCCGCCGAGCACGGCATGAACGCCTCCACCTTCACGGCGCGGGTCATCGCCTCCACCGGCGCGGACGTCGCGGCGGCCCTCTCCGGCGCCGTGGGAGCCATGTCCGGCCCCCTCCACGGCGGCGCCCCCTCCCGCGTCCTGCACATGATCGAGGAGATCGAACGCACCGGCGACGCCGAGGCGTACGTCAAGCAGGCCCTCGACAAGGGCGAACGCCTCATGGGCTTCGGCCACCGCGTCTACCGCGCCGAGGACCCCCGGGCGCGCGTCCTGCGCCGCACCGCCCGCGAACTGGGCGCCCCCCGCTTCGAGGTCGCCGAGGCCCTGGAAAAGGCGGCCCTCGCGGAACTCCACGCCCGCCGCCCGGACCGCGTCCTGGCCACCAACGTCGAGTTCTGGGCCGCGATCGTCCTCGACTTCGCCGAGGTCCCGGCCCACATGTTCACCTCGATGTTCACCTGCGCCCGCACCGCGGGCTGGTCGGCGCACATCCTGGAACAGAAGCGCACCGGCCGCCTGGTCCGCCCCTCGGCCCGCTACGTCGGCCCGGGCTCCCGCGGCCCGCAGGAGATCGAGGGCTACGAGAACATCGCCCGCTAGCCGTCACACGCAGACGACCCGCGAGCTCGGGTCCTCCGCCTCACAGCGGAGAAGCCGGCCGGACGCACCGGCGAGCTCGCGGGTCGGGTGACTGCTTGGGATTGGGCCGGCTGCACGCTTCTTTCGCGCGCGGGTCCGGCACCGCACTGAAATGTGGTGACGGGCCGCTAGCCCGCAGCCACCTCTTCCGTCCGGTAGGAATACATCTGCCGAACCACCTCCCTTCTGAAGTAGCAGCAGCCTAAGAACCCGTCGGCGCTCGTTCAACCGCTTTTTCGGAAAGAGGAGCAGAGGGAGCCGCGACCCCTCACGGCGGCCCCGGCGGCGGCGATGGTGACGTGCGGGCTCGCGGATCCTCGCGCGAAGATCGAGATTGAGGTGTCCGCCCGGCGGGGAAGTGGATCTCGTGTCTGATTTTCGAACGTCTGGCTCTCGAACTCCTGAGCTCCGGATCGAGCCCGCCGTGGGTGACGCCATGCTGGAGCAGTGGCGGTATGTCCACAACGTGGTCATCCCGGCCGAGGAGCTGGACCTCGGCTCGGTGAGGGAGCGCAGCACGCGGTACCGGTTGGAGAACGCGTACGTCGGTGAGGTGCTCGTCGGCTGCTCGACCGTGCGGCCCCCGCGGGACGGCGCGGTGACGGTCATCGCGCGTGTGCTGCCCGAGCACCGGGGGCAGGGCTTCGGGACGGCCCTGTACGAGAAAGGGCTCGCCCACGCGCGCGTGCTCGGGGCCACGGCGATCGAGACCTGTGTGCTGGCCGTCAACGAGGACGGTCTGCGCTTCGCGGGACGGCGGGGGTTCACCGAGGTCGAGCGTTATGTGCTGCCCGGCGAGAGCGACCTGTGGGTGGACCTCCGGCTGGACCCGGTGCCCTAGAAGCCGACGCGGCGTACAACGATTCCCCCAACTTGCGGGAACCCGGTGTGTGCTGCGTCACGTTCCAGTTAGATGATTGCAAGTGAGCGAACCGACGTGCCGTAAGGACGGACGCAGCCGCAGGGGGTCCAGGTGAGTGCATCCCGGCGTAGTGGGACCACCGACGAGCTGGGGCCGGACGAGCCCGAACAGCCCGACGGCGCGGATCTGCTCGCCGCCCTGCTCGACGGGATGGACGCGGCGCTGTGCGCGTTCGACGCGGACGGCGTGGTCACCCACTGGAACCGTGAGGCGGAGCGGATCCTCGGCTGGACCGCCGCCGAGGCGGTGGGGCGGCAGGGTTTCGCGGGCTGGGCGGTGCGCAGCGCGGACGCCCAGGACGTCGAGGGGCGGCTGATGTCCGCCATGCGGGCCCCCGGGCGGCAGGTGCACGAGTTCGCCCTGGTGACCAAGGACGGCGGCCGGGTCCTGGTGCGCACGCAGTCGGCCGCCGTGCGCGGACCCGACGGCAAGCCGGCCGGGGTGTACTGCGCCTTCAGCGAGGTGCACACGCAGATCGACCTGGAGCGGTCCATCGCGCTGAGCGAGGCGCTGTTCGAGGACGCCAGCTGGGGCGTCGTCCTCGTGGACGCGGACCTCCGGCCCGCCGTCGTCAACACGCACGCCGCGCGTGCCCTCGGCATCGGCCGTACGGCCGCCCTGGGCCGGCCGCTCGGGGAGCTGCTCGCGCAGGGCGTGGAGGAGCTGGAGAGCGCGCTCACCCATGTGCTGGCCGAGGGTGCGCCGCCCGCGCCCGCCGAGATCTGGGTGAGCGTGCGCACACCGGAGGGCGAGCAGCGGCGCTGCTGGCGTTGCGGCTTCGTACGGCTGGCCTCGCCGCTCGCGGAGGAGCCGGTGCCGCTCGGGGTCGGCTGGCTCTTCAACGACGTGACCCAGGCCAAGCAGGCCGAGCAGGAGGCGGCCCTGCTGCGCTTCCGTACCAACCAGCTGCATCGCGCCGCCCGCGCGGCCGCCGAGTGCGAGAGCCCGGCCGAGGCGGCGACGATCCACCTGGACTTCGCGCTCGCCGGTTTCGCGGACCACGCCGTGATCGACCGGGTCGCGGGTGACCCGGCGGCCGAGCAGGACGGTCCCGTACGGCTGGTCCGGGTCGCCACGACGCCTTCCGGGGCGCCGGGTCCGAGCCTGGCGACCGGACAGGCGGGGCTGCCGGTGCGCTACGCCGAAGGGCATCCGGCGTTCCAGTGCGTGGAGCGGGCGGGCTCGGTGCGGGCGAGCGTGGGGGCGGTGCCGGCGGAGAAGGCCCGGCAGTGGGCCCTGGACCGGCAGTGGCCGGCGGACGCGGTGCACGCCCTGTGCGCGGTCCTGCGCAGCCGGGGGCGCACGCTGGGCGTCGTGACGTTCCTGCGTGGCGCCGGGCGCAGCCCGTTCGAGCGTTCGGACGCGGTGTACGCGGAGGACGTGGCGGTACGGATCGCCGCGGCGCTGGACCTGGCGGGGGCGCTACGGCAGTGAGGCGGGCGGGGACGCGCGGTCCGGGCGCCACCCGGACCCGCCCCGGGCCTCAACGCCGGTAGTAGATCCGGTCCCCGTACTCCTCGAACACGCGCGCGTTCCACTCCAGGCCGCCGTCCACGTTCCCCGATCGCAGCATGGGCGGCTCGATGCCGCGCCCGGCGAGGTCGGCCGCCGCCGTCGCCACGACGGCCTGGAGGAGGGCCGAGGTGACGACCGTGGAGGCGGGGGCGAAGGGGGCCGGGACCGTGTCGAGGGTGAGTTCCGCGTCCCCGATGGCGATCTTGGAGTCGAGGACGACGTCGCAGTGGTCCTTGAGGTAGGTGCCGGAGGAGTGCCGGGGGGTGGTCTCGGTGGCGTAGGCGACCGAGGTCACGCCGATGACCCGTACGCCACGCGCGCGTGCGGTCATCGCCATCTCCACGGGCAGCGCGTTGCGGCCGGACAGGGAGATGATCACCAGGGTGTCGCCGGCGCGCAGCGGGGAGGAGTCGAGGACGGCGCTCGCGAGGCCGTCGACGCGTTCCAGGGCGGAGCCGAGCGTGGCGGGCATGACGTCGACGCCGACGACACCGGGGACGGTGAGCAGGTTCATCAGCGCGAGGCCGCCGGCCCGGTAGACGACGTCCTGCGCGGCGAGCGAGGAGTGCCCGGCGCCGAAGGCGAAGAGCCGGCCCCCGGCGGCGACGGTGTCGGCGAGGAGGCTCGCGGCCGCGTCGATCCGCTCGGCCTCCTCGTCGCGGACCCGCCGCAGCAGGCCGATCGCGGCGTCGAAGAACCGGTCGGCGGGAGTGCCGTCGCTCATACGGGCCCCTTCGGGTCGGCTGTGTCGCGGATCACCGTGCGGTCTGGACCAGTCCGGTGTCAATACGGCCGTACGGAAGCCGCTCCGGAGCCGTGGTGGAGGCCCGCGGCGGGGCGGGGAGAGGGCCGAAACCGGCTCGTTTCACCGGCGCGGCACGGTTGTCAGTGCTATGCGTCAGAATTGAGGCCAGGGCCAGCGCACGCGCCGCGAAGTCGCCGCGCTTCCGGCAGATCTCATCGAGGGGCACGTATGTCCGGACTGATCGACACCACGGAGATGTATCTCCGCACCATCCTCGAGCTGGAGGAGGAAGGTGTGGTCCCCATGCGCGCCCGGATCGCCGAGCGGCTCGACCAGAGCGGGCCGACCGTCAGCCAGACGGTGGCGCGGATGGAGCGCGACGGGCTGGTGTCCGTGGCGAGCGACCGGCACCTGGAGCTCACCGACGAGGGGCGCCGGCTGGCGACGCGTGTGATGCGCAAGCACCGGCTCGCCGAGTGCCTGCTCGTCGACGTGATCGGCCTGGAGTGGGAGCAGGTGCACGCGGAGGCGTGCCGCTGGGAGCACGTGATGAGCGAGGCCGTGGAGCGGCGGGTGCTCGAACTGCTCCGGCACCCCACCGAGTCGCCGTACGGCAACCCCATTCCCGGCCTAGAGGAGCTCGGCGAGAAGGACGGCGCCGATCCGTTCCTCGACGAGGGCATGGTGTCGCTGGCCGACCTGGACCCGGGTCTGGAGGGCAAGACGGTCGTCGTCCGGCGGATCGGGGAGCCGATCCAGACCGACGCGCAGCTGATGTACACGCTGCGCCGGGCGGGTGTGCAGCCCGGTTCGGTGGTGAGCGTGACGGAGTCGGCCGGCGGGGTGCTGGTGGGCAGCGGGGGTGAGGCGGCCGAGCTGGCGTCGGACGTCGCCTCCCACGTGTTCGTCGCCAAGCGCTGACCGTCACGCC
Source organism: Streptomyces sp. NPDC020489 (assembly GCF_044386545.1). NCBI lineage: Bacteria > Bacillati > Actinomycetota > Actinomycetes > Kitasatosporales > Streptomycetaceae > Streptomyces > Streptomyces sp. NPDC020489. The sequence goes on along the minus strand of NZ_JBIRUZ010000006.1, from coordinate 337,318 downwards.
TCTCCTGTCGGGTCTTCAACTTCCGTGGAGTCAGGGGCAGTTGTGGCCCGTTGTCGATCTCGTCGAATCCACGATTCAATGCGCCGAATCGCAGCGCTCCGAGGCCCCGCGTGCGAGGCTGTCGCGTGAGGCATATGACCTGAGGGGGCGGGAGGATGTGCCGCAGACACAGGGGAAGCCCCGGCGCCGTGTGGCGCCGGGGCCTGTCCTCCCCTGTGCTGACCCGGAGCCCCGAGCTCCCAGGGTCAATCCCCTCGGACCGATGTCCCCGAGCGGTCCGCCTCCCGCTGAAGGTCTCCCCTCGGCGGCGGCGATCATTCCTGAGCAAGGTCACTCAAACGAGGGGTGTTGTCGGCGGAAGCCGTATTTTCGAATAGGCATTCGATAGCCTTCGGGTGACACGCCGGGCGGACTGTGCGCTTCAGGGAGGGGGAGCACACCAGCAGGCACGTCAGGCAGGGCGGGCAGGGCAGGCAGCAGACGGTTCGCGGACTTCGACGGACCCGTTGAGGGGGGTGCCAGGACCAATGGCGCGGCGTATCGACGTGACCGGGGCGGGCGGCGTCCGTCTCGCGGCCTGGGAGTTCGGCGACGCTCCCAAGACCGACCCGGCGAGGGACGCGACGGAACAGGGCGTCCGCGGGAGCGGCGAGACGGTCGGGCGTCCCGGCGGCCGGCGGACCGTCCAGGGCGCCCTCGACCGCACGCCCGGGGTGCTCTTACTGCACGGCCTCATGGGCCGCGCCTCCCACTGGGCCTCCACCGCCCGCTGGCTGTCCGAACGCCACCGGGCCGTGGCCCTCGACCAGCGCGGCCACGGCCGCAGCGACAAGCCCCCGCAGGCCTCCTTCACCCGCGAGGCCTACGTCGAGGACGCCGAGGCGGCCCTCGAACAGCTCGGCCTCGGCCCGGCGGTCCTCGTCGGCCACGCCATGGGCGCGCTGACCGCCTGGCAGCTCGCCGCCAAGCGCCCGGACCTGGTGTCCGGTGTGATCATCTGCGACATGCGGGCGTCCGCCCTCGGGGCCGCCTCGCAGCGGGAGTGGGCGGACTGGTTCCAGTCCTGGCCCGTCCCCTTCGCCACACTCGCCGACGTCCGCAAGTGGTTCGGCGAGGACGACCCCTGGGTGGAGCGCCCCAACCCCGCGCGCGGCGAGTTCTACGCCGAGGTGATGGCCGAGTCACCGGACGGCTGGCGGCCGGTCTTCGAGCTGGAGCAGATGCTGAAGTCCCGGGAGACCTGGGTCTTCGACGCGCACTGGGAGGAGCTGGCCCAGGTCCGCTGCCCCGCCCTGGTGGTCCGCGGACTCGACGGCGAGCTCGGTCGCGCGGAGGCCCAGGAGATGGTCCGGGTCCTGCCCCGCGGGGAGTACGCCGAGGTCGCCGACGCGGGCCATCTGGTGCACTACGACCAGCCGGAGGCCTGGCGGTCGGCGATCGAACCGTTCATCGACGCCCTGACGCCCTGACGTCGGCCGCCGCGGCGCCCTGCGCCTGGCGGTGCCCTGCGCCCTGGCGTTGCCCTGCGCCCCGCGGCGCCCTCAGCCCGGCGGTGCCCTCCGCCCTCACGGCGCCCCCGCCCAGCGGGCCCCCTCAGCCCCTGCTAACCGCCGCCAGAATCTCCGGCAACCGCGCTGCCGTGCGGGGTGCTGCCAGGCGTAGGCCCGCCAGCGTGATCGCCGTGCCGTAGGCCGCTCCCAGTGGAAGCAGCAGCCAGGTCCACGTCTCCCCGTCCGCGCTGATGTTCACCCAGATCGTCGGTGCGATGACGGGTGCGCACAGCAGGGCCGCGCCGACCATGCCGCCGAGGATCGAGATCCAGGCGAGGCCGCTCTGTCCGGGGGCCACGTTCTTGTAGCCCTCCTGCGGGATGGAGTACGGGAAGCGGGCGGAGGTCCACGCGCCCGTCGCCAGCATCGCGCCGAGCAGCGCGAGGGACAGCCCGAGCGCCTCGGGCAGCCGCGCCCAGTCGCCGAGCAACGCCGTGGTCAGGACGGTCACGCAGACCGCGTACGGCAGGGTGATCGCCAGCAGCGCCAGGGCCCGGCCGCGCAGCTCGACGTAGGCGTCTTGGGGTGAGGAGATGGTCAGCGCGACCATCCAGAACGCGGAGGTGTCCTGCCCGAACTGGTTGTACATCTGGATGCCGAGCATGCCCGCGGCGAAGCAGGCGAAGTAGATCGAGCCGGTGCCCTGGAGCGCGTTGAACACGGGCACGATCAGCCCGATCGCCAGCGAGGTCACCCACGCGGCCTTGGTCTTGGGATCGCGCCAGACGTAGCGCAGACTCCGCTCCACCACCGCCCCGGTACGCCCGGCGGGCAGCAGCCGTCCGAGCTTGGTCGAGGTCCGCTCACGGGGGCGGGAGTCACCGGCGGCCTGGAGGGTGGAGCCGTCGGGCGCGGTCATCAGCCGGGTCAGATGCCGGGCCCATACGGCGATCAGCGCCACCAGCGCCCCCGCGCTCAGCGCGAGTTGGGCGACCGCGACCCCGTAGGAGCCCTCGCTCACCGACCGCACCGCCCCGATCGCGGACGCCGGCGGCACCCACCTCAGCACGTCCGCCGCCGGGTCGAGCTCCCCCAGGCCGCTCGAACCCAGCCGCTGCGCACCGAAGTTGACCAGCTGCGCCCCGATCGCGATCACCAGCCCGCTCAGCACCGCCAGATCGCGGCCCTTGCGGCTGGTCAGCAGCCGGATGTTGGCGGCGGCCACGGCCCGCGCGAGCGCCACGCACACCAGCAGCGCGAGGACGACGGCGACACCGCCGACGGCGAACGCCGCCCCGCCGTGCGCCACCGCGATCACGGAGCCGACGAGCAGGCACAGCGTGAACAGCGGCCCGATCCCGACCAGCGAGGCCACCAGCAGCGCCCGCACCAGCGGCCGGGGCCGCAGCGGCAGCATCACCAGCCGCGTCGGGTCGAGCGTCTCGTCCCCGCCGGGGAAGAACAGCGGCATCACCGCCCACCCCAGCGCCAGCACCGCCACCAGCGGCACGACGACGGACCCGGCGTGCTCGTCACCGCGCAGCACGATCAGCCCGAGCAGCTGGAGCGCGGCGAACAGCAGCGTGACCACGGCCGACGCGACATACGCGGCCCGCCGCCCACCGGACTGCCGCAGGCCGTTCCTGAGCAGCGACAGCTTCAGCCGTACGACGACGGCGGTGACCTCGGCGCTCATCGCCCCGCCCCGCCGCCCAGCCAGTCCAGGTCCGACCCGGCGTCGCGCCCGCCGGCCCCGACGAGTTCCAGGAAGGCCTGCTGGAGCGAGGGAGCCGCGCCGCGGACCTCGGCGAGGGGGCCGTGCGCGCGGATGCGTCCGGCGGCCATCACGGCCACCCAGTCGCACAGCGACTCGACGAGCTCCATGACGTGGGAGGAGAAGACCACGGTGGCGCCGGAGGCGGTGTACCGCTCCAGCACCCCCCGGATGGTCTGCGCGGAGACGGGGTCGACGCCCTCGAACGGCTCGTCGAGGAAGAGCACTTCGGGATTGTGCAGGAGAGCCGCCGCGAGCCCGATCTTCTTCCGCATCCCGGTCGAGTAGTCGACGACCAGCTTGTGCTGCGCGCCCGCCAGGTCGAGGACGTCGAGCAGCTGGCCGGCCCGTTTGTCGACCTCCGCCGCGGGCAGCCCCCGCAACCGCCCGGAGTAGACGAGCAGTTCCCGCCCGGACAGCCGCTCGAACAGGCGCAGCCCCTCCGGCAGGACGCCGATCCGGGCCTTCACCTCGACGGGGTCCCGCCAGACGTCGTGCCCGACGACCTCGACGACCCCCTGGTCGGGCCGCAACAACCCGGTGATCATGGAGAGGGTGGTGGTTTTCCCGGCCCCGTTGGGACCGACGAGCCCGATGAACTTCCCGGCGGGCAACTCCAGATCGATCCCGGCCACGGCGACTTGCTGCCCGAACCGCTTCCAGAGCCCGCGAACACTTACGGCCGACGTCATGGAAGCCAACCTAAGGGGCGGGAACGCTCAGCGGTCCCGTCCGCAGGCGTAGGCGAGCGGTGAGATCAACTCTTCCGCGTCCGGCAGCCACCTGTTGGCGGGCGTGGGCCGGCAGGCCCACTGCACGGCCCCCCGCGACCCGTACCGGGTGGGCGGCGCCGCCACGAACGCCCCCTCGCCGAGCGCCACCAGGTCCAGCGAGGACGGCGCCCAGCCGAGCTTGCGCACCAGCTCCGGCACCTTCACCGAGGCGCCCGGCAGCACGAAGAAGTGCATCCGGCGATCCGGCGACAGGGTCACCGGCCCCAGCGTCAGCTCCATCCGCTCCATCCGCGCGAGCGCCAGGAAGCCGGCCGTCTCCGGGACGGAGATCGCGTCGAAGGTCCGCCCCGTCGGCAGCAGGATCGAGGCGAGCGGCTGCTTCGACCACAACCGGCGCGCGACGGTCGCACTGCCCGTGGCCTGCGTCGCCCAGTCCTCACGCGCGGGGTGCGCGCCGGGTGCGGCGCACGCCGCGTCGCCGCAGGAGCAGTGCTGCACCCCGTCGACGGCTTCCAGCCAGGTGCCGGGGAACACGTCCCAGTGGCGCTCCTCGGCATAGCGCACGGCGGTCTCCAGCAGCGATTCCCCGCGCTGCTTCGGAATCTGAGCGGCTTCGGTGCCCGCGATCGTCTCTTCCACGCTCAACACAACTCCCGCACCCACCTCGGGTTACGGCCCAGGCACCAGTGCCTGCGCGCGCGGGGGAAGCGCATCGATTCCGCAGCTGGGGCGCATGGATGCACGTGCGGGGGCGCGCGGGAGGATCTGTGGGGGGAGATGGGTAGCCACAAGCGGGGTGGCTTCCGTCTTTTACCCCGGCAATCCTCGCATGCCTCGCATTACCGGTATGTCCGCGGGGCATTGATCTCCACGGCCGGATCTTTTCGCTTCAGGGGTTGTTCCCAGGGGGTACACCATGGCCGCAAGGCCTCTCGTCGCACGGCAGCCCAACGAACGGCTGCAGGCGCTCATCCAGGAAGCGGGCTGCTCGAACGCCGGGCTCGCCCGCCGGGTCAACATGTGCGGTGCCGAGCACGGCCTCGACCTGCGCTACGACAAGACGTCCGTGGCGCGCTGGCTGCGCGGACAGCAGCCGCGGGGGCGCGCCCCGGCGATCATCGCGGAGGCGCTGGGCCGCAAACTCGGCCGTACGGTCACCATCGACGAGATCGGCATGGCCAACGGCAAGAACCTCGCCTCGGGTGTGGGCCTGCAGTTCTCGCCGACCGTGCTGGGCGCCATCGAGCAGGTCTGCGAACTGTGGCGCAGCGACGTGGGGCGCCGGGACTTCCTGTCCGGCTCCTCGGTCGCCGCCTCCGCGCTCGTCGAGCCGAGCCGGGACTGGCTGATCTCCTCACCCGACCCGCAGGTGGCACGTCAGGCGGGCCCGCGCGTGGGGCAGTCCGACGTGGCGGCCGTGAAGGCGATGACCCAGGCGCTCGTCGACCTCGACCACCAGTACGGCAGCGGGCATGTGCGCCCGGTGGTGGTGCACTACCTCAACAGCGTCGTCTCCGGGCTGCTGGCCGGGTCGTACCGGGAGGCCGTCGGACGGGAACTGTTCGCCGCCGTCGCGCGGTTGACGGAGCTCGCCGGGTACATGGCCATCGACACCGGCCAACCGGGCCTCGCGCAGCGGTACTACATCCAGGCGCTGCGGCTGGCGCAGGCCGCCGGGGACCGCGGCTACGGCGGGTACGTGCTCGCCGCGTCCATGAGCCATCTCGCCGCGCAGCTCGGAAACCCGCGGGAGATCGCGCAGTTGGCGCGTGCGGCGCAGGAAGGGGCGCGGGGGCGTGTGACCCCGCGCGCGGAGGCGATGTTCCTCGCGGCGGAGGCCCGCGGGCACGCCCTGATGGGGGATGTGCGCGCGGCGCAGTCGGCGTCCGGGCGGGCGGTGAGCGCGCTGGAGGCCGCCGACGCCTCCCGCGGGGACGACCCGGCGTGGATCGCGCACTTCGACGAGGCCTATCTCGCCGACGAGTTGGCGCACTGCCACCGGGACCTGGGGCAGGCCGACGCGGCGGCGCGGCGGGCCCAGGAGTCGCTGGACGGGCTGCCGGAGACCAAGGCGCGGCGCCGGGCCATCGGTTATGTGCTGCTCGCCACCGCGCAGGTGCAGCAGCGGGAGATCGAACAGGCCTGCCACACGGGGCTGAAGGCCGTGGAGTTGCTGGAGACCGTCCGCTCCAACCGGGGTGCCGAGTACCTCGAGGACTTCCAGCAGCGGCTGGAGCCGTTCCGGGACGAGCCGGTGGTAAGGGAGTTCGGGGCACGGATGGACCTTCAGGCGGCGGCGTGAAACCCCGGGCGGCGAGGGCGTGAACGGGCGAAAAACGCAAGGCCCGTAAGGGAAAGGAGGGCGTATGTAGCGGATGCGGGCCCGGTTTTGTTACCGCGGTCACAGGGACGCCGGTCGGGTCCTGTGCGGCGTGGCACCGGGCTCGGGGGACCCGGTAGCGTGAGCCGACGATTCACAAGGTCCCCCATTAGTAGGAGTCCCGGTGACGCAGAGTGGACAGGGCGAGGAGCCCTCGCCGCGCGTGGCGCGCGAAGGCATCGTGCTGCCCTCCGACGGCGGCGAACCGCTGCTGCCGGGCCAGACGGGCGGACCCGGCGGCCATCCGTCCGCCCCGCACACCCCCACCCCCGCCGCGCCGCCCTCGTCGGCCCCGCCGGGCGGCCAGGCCTGGGGCACCCCCTGGGGACCCGAGGCGCAGTCGGCCGGCCCGCAGCAGGGCCAGGGCTGGGACGCCTCCCAGGGCGGGCAGTGGGGCACACCGGACCCGTACCAGGCACAGGACCAGGCACAGGCTCACGCGCAGGCACAAGCCCAGGCACAGGCGCAGTGGGGTGGCGCCGCGCAGGAGCCGTCGCGGCCCCTGCCGCAGGAGGGCGCCCCGGCCGGCGGCTACGACAGCGACCAGCCGACCTCGTACTACCTGCCTCCGGTCAACCAGAACCCGCCCGCGGGCCCCGACGCGTACGGCACCCCGGGCGCCGGTCACGGCACCTACGGCTCGCCCGCCGGTCAGGACACCGACCAGCCCACCTCGTACTACCTCCCGCCGGTCGGCCAGAACGCGCAGGCCGCCCCCCAGCCGCCCGCCGGACCGAGCGGACCCATGCCCGCGGCGCACCCGGACGCGTACGGCTACCCCGCGCCCGGAGCGCCCCTGCCGCCCGCCGACGAGGGCGCCACGCAGTACCTGCCGCCCGTCGCCGCCGCCCCGGACGAGGGCGCGACGCAGTACCTCCCGCCGGTGCCGCCCGGGCCACTGCCGCCCGAGGCGCCCAGGGGAGGGGGCGCGGAGCAGACGCAGTTTCTGGGACGCCCCCAGGGGTCGGCCTCCGGGCCGGACGCCGAGGCGACGCAGTTCATCCCCCCGGTGCCCGGGCAGCACGACGGGGAGCGGCAGCCGCCGGCCGAGTTCGACAACCTCTTCCGCAGCGGTCCGGGCGGGGACAGCCCCGCCGGGGCCACCCAGCAGCTGCCGCGCTTCGAGGCGGGGCCGCCGCCGCGCGCGGGGCGCCCGCAGCCGTCGTACGACCATGACGACGACGGCGGTGGCCGTGGGGGGCGTGGGCGCTCGCGGGTGCCCGTCATCGCCGCCGTCGGGATCGGTATCGCCGCCCTCGGGATTGGTGCGGGCGCCCTGCTCGCCGGGGGCGGGGGCGACGACGGCGACGGGAACAAGCCGGTCGCGGCGAGCGAGCAGACCTCCGAGTCCGCCTCGCCGTCCGCCGACCCCGCCGAGGCGCAGGCCGTCGAGCTGGACAAGCTGCTGGCCGACAGCGGCGACAGCCGGGCCTCGGTGATCAGCGCGGTCGAGGACGTCAAGGCCTGCCGGAACCTGGGCCAGGCGGCCAAGGACCTGCGGGACGCGGCGACCCAGCGCAATGATTTGGTGACCCGGCTGTCCGGCCTGTCCGTCGACAAGCTGCCCGACCACGTCCGGCTGACCACCGCCCTGACCAAGGCGTGGGAGGCGTCCGCGGCGGCCGACAACCACTACGCGGCCTGGGCCGACCAGACCGCCGGCAAGAGGGGCTGCAAGAAGGGCCAGGCGCGCAGCACCGCCGAGACCCAGGCCGGCAACCAGGCGAGCGGTGAGGCCAGCGCGCAGAAGACCGCGGCGGCCAGGCTGTGGAACGCGATCGCCAAGACGTACGGCCTGACCGAGCGCACCCGCACTCAGCTCTGAGCGCCCCGCCCCGGCCGGGGCGGGCCTCAGCCGACGTCGGCGTTCTCCAGGGTCGCGCGCACGTCCGTGAAGCCCTCGCGGGCCGTCACCAGGCGGCCCTCGCGGACGGCCTGGAGGGTCACCTCGGTGTTGAACAGGCGGGGCAGGCCGACGGCGGCGAGCCCGTTGTCGTAGTCCCAGTCGAGTGTCGGCGTCAGACCGCCGGTGTTGACCTTCAGGCCGCCGTCGAGGGCCTTGCGCACCGCGGTCGACGTCACCTCGCCGTCGCCGAGGGACTCCACGGCGGCCCTGAAGACCGTGTACGCGAGCCAGGTGGTCTGCACCCCGGCGTCCGCGGGGTCGATGCGGTTGTCGTCGAAGGCCTGCTCCTTGATGACCTTCTTCATCGCGTCCCAGCGCGGGTCCGTCGCGACCGGGTACCAGCCGGCGACGTAGGAGCCCTCGTACGGGCCCGACGCGCCGCCGGTGGCGTTGACGACCGTCTGGTCGACGCTGCCGAGGACGGTGGCGGTGCGCACGTCGGGATAGTCCTCGCGGGCGCGCCGGAAGGAGTCCATGAAGGTGCTGGTGCGGTCCCCGAGGGCGGGCACCACACAGCCCTTCTTCCCCGGGTCGCCGGTGGTGCGGTCGAGGGCGCGCTCGGACTGGGCGCCGTACTCGGTGGCGTCCTCGGCGGCCAGCTGGTCGGCGGCCGCGGGGTGCCCGGCGGCCTTGAGCCCGGAGTCGAGCATGACGTGCAGCTCGTCCCCGGCGATGCTGTCGGGGCGGACCAGCGCCACCGGTCCGCAGTCGGCGCCGAGCTCCTTGCCGAGGCCGGCGAGCAGGCTGGGCTGGCCGCCGTTGACGGGGTAGGACAGGGGGCTGTCGAACTCGGCGTTGGTGATGCCGTAGCCGCCGATGTAGGGGATGTCGGCGCTCTCCAGCGTGGAGAAGAACGTGTCGCCGAACTGGCTGTAGGAGCCGACCACCGCGACGACCTCCTCGTCGGCGGCGCGCTGGGCGCACCCGGCGGCGGTGATGGTGTCGTTGCGGTCGTTGCAGACGAGGACGGTGAGCTTGCGGCCGTTGATGCCGCCGTGCGCGTTGACCCAGCGGGCGTAGGCCTGCGCCATGGCGGGCATGCCGGGCTTGTTGGTGGCGTCGGTGTTCATCGAGGCCCAGGTCATGACCTTGATCGGGTCGTCCCCGGAGCCCCCCGTGGCACCGGGGATGACCCCGCAACCGGTGGTGAGCGACGCACACACGGCCAGTGCCCCCGCCGCGAGGGCGGTGGCTCTGACGGGCCGGTGGAGCGTGGGGAGGAAGGTGCTGCGGATGCGTCGCCTGCCGGTCATGGGCACACACGCTTCCGCCACATGACCAACCCACGAGTGACTCAGGGTCGACGAACGGTGACACGCAGGTGAATTGCGGGGGTCGGTGAGACCGGTGTGCGAGGGAACGTACGATCGATGACCGTGCAAGGTTCGGAGAACTCTTCCCGTCGCGGCCGTCGCTCCTCCACCATGGGCGGCATGCCACTGAACGACATGCCGTGGTGGCGCTGGCGCAGCAATGTGCGCTCCGCGCTGCACATGCTCTCCGACCCAGGGTTCCAGCGGGACGTCTGGCTGGCCGGTGTCGAGGGGTACGGGGACGTCACCGACGCCGTGTACCGCCTCGTCGAGGACACCTGGCTGGACAACTGGTCCGCCGAGAAGTACGTCGGCACGATCTTCCGGGACTCCCAGGAGGCGGCCCTCGTCGACACCGCCGTCCTCAGGGTGTTGCGGATCATGCACCAGGTCGGTCCCGACGCTCCCGTCTCCGTGTACATGGAGAACCCGGGGTGGCCGGACGCGGTGCGGGCGGCGCGGGACGCGCATGTGCGGATGGCGACGGCCGACGGCGACGACCCCGAGGCGGCGCCGCGCTCGCTCCAGGTGCTCCAGATCATGACCCGGTCCGCGTGACGGACGGCGTCCCTGCCGCACCGGCGGATATGGGACCCTGTCCTGCATGAACGCGCAGTCCACCCCCGCCGAGCAGTACGTCCTCACCCTGTCCTGCCCCGACAAGCAGGGCATCGTGCACGCCGTGTCGAGCTACCTCTTCATGACCGGCTGCAACATCGAGGACAGTCAGCAGTTCGGCGATCACGACACGGGTCTGTTCTTCATGCGCGTCCACTTCTCGGCCGAGGAGCCGGTGACCGTGGACAAGCTGCGGGCCTCCTTCGCGGCGATCGGTGACGCCTTCCACATGGACTGGCAGATCAACCGGGCCGAGGACCGCATGCGGGTCGTGCTGATGGTCAGCAAGTTCGGGCACTGCCTCAACGACCTGCTCTTCCGGGCCCGGATCGGCGCGCTGCCGGTGGAGATCGCAGCCGTGGTGTCCAACCACACCGACTTCGCCGAGCTCGTGGGCTCCTACGACATCCCCTTCCACCACATCCCGGTGACGAAGGAGACCAAGGCGGACGCCGAGGCGCGGCTGCTGGAGCTGGTGCGCGAGGAGGGCGTCGAACTCGTCGTCCTCGCCCGGTACATGCAGGTCCTCTCCGACGACCTGTGCAAGCAGCTCAGCGGGCGGATCATCAACATCCACCACTCCTTCCTGCCGAGCTTCAAGGGCGCCAAGCCGTATCACCAGGCGCACGCGCGGGGCGTGAAGCTGATCGGGGCGACGGCGCACTACGTCACCGCCGACCTCGACGAGGGGCCGATCATCGAGCAGGAGGTCGAGCGGGTCGGGCACGACGTGACGCCGGACCAGCTGGTCGCGATCGGGCGGGACGTGGAGTGCCAGGCGCTGGCGCGGGCCGTGAAGTGGCACGCGGAGCGGCGGATCCTGCTGAACGGGCGCCGGACGGTGGTGTTCGCCTAGGAGCTCGGGGCCTGGTGTCGTCGGGCGGCTGCGGGCTGGTTGTGCCTGGTCGCGCAGTTCCCCGCGCCCCTGAAGGTGCGTCCAGTGAACCGGCCTTCTTTCAGGGGCGCGGGGAACTGCGCGAACAACCCCCACTCGCCCGCAGCCGCCGACGATGGCGCAACCCGCCCCTAGATCCGGCTCAACGACGCGACCGCGAACAGTACGTCCTTGATCGCCTCGCGGTCACCGACCTGGCCCGCCGCCGCGTCCGCCGGAGGCACATGGCCGGCGGCCAGCTGACAGAACTCCACGCCGTCCAGGGCCACATGCGCGACCTCGTGCTCCGCGGAGCCCACCGCCGCCGGGGAGTCCAGGGGGATCAGCCACTCGCCGCCGCCCAGGCCCTCGATCTCCAGCCGCAGACTGCGCCCCGGCTCGCCGGCGACGCTGAGATGACGTCCGTGGCCGGGGGCGGCCAGCCCGTTCTGCCGGCGTGCGGCCAGGGCCGCGGGGAGCATGCGGGCGGCGAGGTCGATCATGCGGTTGAGGTGGCGGGGGGACGGCGGGGCGTACGGGTAGTCGACCGCCTCGGCGATGTCGTCCGCGTGGACCCAGCACTCGAAGGCGCGGTCCAGCATGGCGTCGCGCAGGGGGAGTTCGAAGTCGCCGTACGACACCGGGAGCTTGCCGGCGCCGCCGCCGGTGAAGGAGACCGTGCGGACCAGGTCGTGGCTCTGCTCGCGCCAGGGACCCCGGACCGAGCGGGTCGGCGGGAAGTGCGAGCCGCGCCAGAACGCCTCGGTGCGCCCCGCCGGGGTCGGCGCGTTCGCGGGGGCCTGTCCGAGGGGGTCGTCCAGGCCCAGGGCGAGGGCGATCAGACCGTCGACGGAGAGCAGGTGCGCGATGACACCGGCGACCGTCGTACGACGGCTCGTCGGCTCGTCGGCCTCGAACCAGCGCAGCCGCACGGGCGCGTGCCACTCGGCGTCGCCCATGTCCCGCAGCAGCGCGTCCAGGCGGGCGGTCTCGGCGTCGTACGGCCTCGCCCACTCCGGCACGGGGATGCGCGGCGGGCGGCGGTCCAGGCAGCTCTCCAGCACGCGGGTGCGCAGCCCCGGGTCCAGGTCCAGGCTCTCCGGCGGGTGCAGGAGGCCGACCGCGCCGCGCAGCCGCAGCGCCTCGTCCGCGCAGGAGCCGCAGTCACCGAGGTGCTCCTCGACGGCCGCGGTCTCCTCCGGGGAGCAGGCGGCGAGGGCCCAGGCACCGAGCAGCGACTTCAGGACGGCGTGCTCCAGGACGAGAGGGGCGGGCGGCGGGGTCTCCAGCGGCGGCAGGGGGTGGCCGGTGTCCTCGACGGAGGCCCGGGGGAGCGGTATGCGGGGCGGCTCGTCGGGGTGGTCGCGGTGGTCGGGGGTGGGGGCGCCGCCGCCGCCGTCGCCGCCGGTGTGCAGCGGGTCGCCCTGCTCGGGCGCGGCGCCGGAGGACCCGTCCTCCTGGCCTCGGCCCTCTTGGTCGTCGCCCTCGCTGCCCTCGCTGCCCTTCTTGCTCTCGTGTTCGTCGTACGCCTCGAAGCGGTTCGCCTCGTTCACGCGGCACCTCCGTAGCCGGGTGGTGCTCCGGGGGCGCCGGCGTCGTGGGCCGTGGCGAGGAGCTGGAGTCCGAGGCGGAGGCGGCGGCGGGCCTCGTCCTCGGTGACGCCGAGGTCGGCGGCGGTCTGGCGGTAGTCGCGGCGCTGGAAGTAGGCCAGCTCCAGGGCGGCGCGCAGCGGGGACGGCATGGACTGCACGATGTAGTCGGCGCGGGCGGCGACGGAGGCGCGGCGGACCTTGCGCTCCAGGTCCTCGGCGCAGCCGCGGCCCGCCTGCTCCAGGGCGGCGGTCTCGGTGGCGCGCAGGCGCTGCACGGCGAGACGGTGGGTCAGACCGGCGACCCAGGAGCGCAGGGGGCCCTGCCGGGGGTCGTAGGTGTCGGGGTGCTGCCAGACGTGGGCGAAGACCTCGCGGGTGATGCCGTCGGCGGCGCGTTCGTCGCCGAGGACGCGGTGGGCGAGGCCGTGCACGAGTGAGGCGAAGCGGTCGTAGAGCTCGCCGAGGGCCGCCGCCTCACCGCGTGCGAGCCGCTGCTGCATCTTGCGGTCCCAGCGGGGCGGTGCGTCCTTCTTCGCCATGCGGCCCCCTCAGCCCTGTTCTTGTGTGCCCGTCAAGCCTGAGCCCACCGTCTCCTCGAATGTAGTCGGCACGTCCGACAGCGCACGCCCCTTTGTCGCATTGTGCGCCCCCGGGGGAGCCGGCGGTGATAGTGGACATCGCCTCCCCTCCACTGTGCTCCCCTCCTCGATCGAACAGGATCGAAGGCGACTAGAACAAGCCTCTTCTGATCGCTTCCCGTTTCCCGTGGCGCGTTTCGGGGCACGGCCGCTGGGCAGCCACGCTGCAAGGAAACGTAGGAACGCCTTCCGTTCGTTGGTCGTTCCGGCAAGTCCCGGCGAGCGAAAGGCGTGGTGGTGGCGTTCAACGTGACCGAATGCGAGCGCGGCGGCTGGACCGTGCTGCGGGTGTCCGGAGAACTGGACCTGGTGACCTCGCCGGTGCTGCGTCAGCGGGTGCACGACGTGGTCGCCGACGGGCGCCACGGCCTCGTGCTGGACCTGTCCGAGGTCTTCTTCTGCGACTCCAGCGGGGTCGGCGTCCTCATAGCCGTCCGCCGTCTCATCCGCTCCTGCCAGGGCCGGCTGCGCCTGATCCTCCCGGCCCAGGGCGCCGACGGGGGCACCTCCCGGTCCGGCGGATCCGAGCTGGGGGGAGGCGCCCACGTCAACCGGGTGCTGGGCGCGCTGGGCGTACGGCGTCTCTTCGACGTCCACGCGGACCTGGACGCGGCGGTCTCGCAGGACGCGGACCCGCTCTCGGCGTGAGGGAGTGTGGCCCACATCACCGCCTCGCCACACCGTTGTCCCGAAATTCCCCCGGTCCCGGCACAACCGTCGCTTTCCCGCTCCCCGCCCGGGCCCGGCGTCGTACGCTCCGATCCAGATGCACCCCACGTGATGTAAGGCGGCCCGAGAAGACATGGTCAGCAGCGAGTACGAGCGCAGGATCGCCGGCCGGTTCGCCACCTTCGACCAGGACGGCAACGGCTATATCGACCGGGAGGACTTCAACGTGGCGGCCAAGGCGCTGCTCGCGGAGTTCGGTACGGCGGCGCGGTCCGACAAGGGGCAGGCCCTGTACATCGGCGCGGAGGCGTTCTGGCAGGGCATGGCGGGGATGGCGGACCGGGACGGGGACCAGCGGATCACCCGGGCCGAGTTCGTCAACGGCGCCCTGAAGCGGCTGCGCGACAACCCCGAGCGGTTCGCGGAGATCGCCCGGCCCTTCCTGCACGCGGCCCTCGCCGTCGCCGACCCGGACGGGGACGGGACGGCCACCGTCGAGGACACCGCGCGTGTGCTGCGGATCCTCGGCGTGGCACCGGACGTCGCGGGCTCCGCCGCGGGCGCGCTCGACACCGACGGGGACGGCCGGATCGGCGAGGAGGAGGTCGTCGCCGCCTTCGCCCGCTACTTCACCGTCCCCGAATAGCGCTCGCGCAGCTGGTACTTGAGCACCTTCCGCAAGGTCTCGTTGCGCGGAAGGGCGTCCACGACCTCCAGCTGCTCCGGCAGTTTGTGCACGGACAGCCCTTCCGCGCGCAGGTACGCCACCAGCGCCTCCAGGGTCAGCTCCGGGGCGCCGCGCGGCTGTTCCACCACCGCGCACACCCGCTCGCCGCGTTCCGCGTCCGGCAGGCCTATCACCGCCACGTCCCCGATCGCCGGGTGCGCGGCCAGCAGGTCCTCGATCTCCTTCGCCGAGATGTTCTCGCCCTTGCGGATGATGACGTCCTTGCGGCGCCCGGTGAGGACGAGGTGCCCGGAGTCCGTCAGGTGTCCGAGGTCCCCCGTGCGCAGGAACCCCTGCTCGTCGAAGGCCTCCGCGGTCTGTCCCGCGTCCAGGTAGCCCTGGCACACGGCCTCCCCGCGCAGCCGCACCTCCCCGTCCACGATCCGTATCTCCATCCCCTCCGGCGGCCGTCCCTCGGTCGTCGCGAGGTTCTCCACGGTGTCGTCCGGTGAGCCCATGGTGATCATCGGCACCTCGGTCATGCCGTAGCCGTGGGTGAGCTGCACCCCCATCTCCCGTACGACGGCGTGGTACAGCTCCGGCGGCTTGGGCGCGCCGCCACCGGCCAGCAGGCGCAGGGTGGGTATCACCTTCTCCCGCGGCCGCTTGCGCTGCTCCGCGAGGAACATCGAGTAGAACGCCGTGGACCCGCCCGCCACCGTCACCCCGTGCCGGCGGTACTGCTCCAGCGCGTCGGGCAGCGCGAAGTGCTCGAACATCACCGCGGGGAAGCCGTAGAGCAGCAACATGACCGTGTAGTCGGGG
The DNA here is from genome assembly GCF_044386545.1 of Streptomyces sp. NPDC020489. Lineage (NCBI taxonomy): Bacteria > Bacillati > Actinomycetota > Actinomycetes > Kitasatosporales > Streptomycetaceae > Streptomyces > Streptomyces sp. NPDC020489. The sequence continues at coordinate 321,838 of NZ_JBIRUZ010000006.1, read as the reverse complement.
CCCGCGATGTGCGCGTAGGGGAAGGCCATCGAGCCCACGTCGTCCGGAGACAGGCGCAGGGCGTGGGCGAGGCAGGAGCCGCCCGCGATGAGGGAGCGGTCCGTGTGCAGGACGCCCTTGGGGTCCGAGGTGGTGCCCGAGGTCCAGTAGATCCAGCGGACCGAGGTGCCGGAGGCGGGTGGGGCGGGGAGCGCGGACGGATCGCCGTCGGGCAGGCGGTCGTACGCCTCGAAGACGCCCTTGGCGCCCAGGCGCCGCGCCATCGCCGTGTGGTCGAAACCCCGCCAGCGGCCGGGTACGGCGAAGTACTCGGCCTTCGACTCCCGTAGCGCGAAGCCGACTTCGCGGTCCCGGTAGAAGGGGATGACCGGTGACTGCACGGCGCCCAGCCGGGCCAGAGCGAAGGTCAGCACCGCGGTCTCGATGCGCGTCGGCAGCTGCCAGGCCACCACCGTGCCGGGGCGTACGCCCTTGTCGTACAGGCCCGCCGCCACCCGCTCGGCACGCGCGCGCAGTTCACCGAAGCTCACGCGGCGGTCGTCCTGGAGCAGGACCGGGCGGTCGGGGGTGAGGTCGGCGCGGCGGGCGAGCAGGTCCCACAGGGTGCGGGCGGAACTCAGGGAGTGCGGGGTCTCGTTCACGGGTGGCCCCCCTGCTTGGCTGACGACTCGTCAGGTGACATGCTATCTGACGATCCATCAGATAGTGCCTGTCAGGTGAACACCGTCCGGCGGAGGGGATCATGCCGACCGAACTGCCCCGCATCATCAGCGTCGACGACCATGTGATCGAACCCGCGCACCTGTTCAAGACCTGGCTGCCCGCCAGGTACCGGGACCGCGGCCCGCAGCCGCTCACCGCCGGGATCGGTGAACTGGCCTACGTCGGCGGCAAGTACCAGATCACGATGGACCCCGACGGCCCGCCCACCGACTGGTGGATCTACGAGGACCTGAAGTTCCCGTACAAGCGCAACATCGCCGCCGTCGGCTTCGACCGCGACGAGATGACCCTGGAGGGCATCACCCGCGAGGAGATGCGGCGCGGGTGCTGGGACCCCGTCGAGCGCCTGAAGGACATGGACCTCAACCATGTCGAGGGCTCGCTGTGCTTCCCGACCTTCCCGCGCTTCTGCGGCCAGACCTTCGCCGAGGCGCACGACAAGGAGGTCGCGCTCGCCTGTGTGCGCGCCTACAACGACTGGATGGTCGAGGAGTGGTGCGGGGACAGCGGCGGCCGGCTCATCCCGCTGTGCCTGATCCCCTTGTGGGACGTCGGGCTGGCCGTCGCCGAGATCCGGCGCAACGCCGCGCGGGGCGTGCGGGCGGTGACCTTCTCCGAGATCCCCACCCATCTCGGCCTGCCCTCCATCCACTCCGGCTACTGGGACCCGTTCTTCGCGGTCTGCCAGGAGACGGGGACGGTCGTCAACATGCACATCGGCAGCAGCTCCCAGATGCCGGCCGCCTCCCCCGACGCCCCGCCCGCCGTCCAGGCCGCCCTCAGCTTCAACAACGCCATGGCCTCGATGATGGACTTCCTGTTCAGCGGCGTGCTGGTGAAGTTCCCGCGGCTCAAACTCGCCTACAGCGAGGGCCAGATGGGCTGGATCCCGTACGCCCTGGAACGCGCCGACGACGTGTGGGAGGAGCACCGCGCCTGGGGCGGGGTGCGCGACCTCGTCCCCGAGCCGCCGTCGACGTACTACTACCGGCAGATCTTCTGCTGCTTCTTCCGCGACAAGCACGGGGTGGCCTCGCTGGACGTGGTCGGCCGGGACAACGCCACCTTCGAGACCGACTACCCGCACGTCGACTCGACCTTCCCGCACACCAAGGAGGTCGCCCTCGACCATGTGAAGGGCCTCGACGACGAGACCGTCCACAAGCTGATGCGGGGCAACGCCATCCGCATGCTCGGCCTGGACCTCGACCGCTGATGGACCTGTCGTGCACGCCCGAGGAGGAGGAGTTCCGGGCGGGGTTGAGACAATGGCTGGCCGCCGCGCTGCCCACGCTGCCTCCCCGGCCGTCCCCCGACGACTGGCCCGCGCGGCGCGCCCACGACCTCGGCTGGCAGCGGATGCTGTACGACGCCGGGTACGGGCACGTGCACTGGGACGCCTCGCCCACCCTGCGGCTGATCTTCCTGGAGGAGACCGAGAAGGCCGGCGCGCCCTATGTGGGCGCCGGGTTCGTCGGGCTGCTGCACGCCGGGCCCACCATCGCCGCCGAGGGCACCGAGGAGCAGCGGGCCCGCTGGCTGCCGCCGATCCTGCGCGGCGAGGAGGTCTGGTGCCAGGGGTTCAGCGAACCGGACGCCGGGTCCGACCTCGCGGCCCTGCGGACCCGCGCGCGCAGGGACGGCGACGCGTACGTGGTGACCGGGTCCAAGATCTGGACCTCGCACGCCGAGGTCGCCGACTGGTGCGAGCTGCTGGTGCGGACCGACCCGGACGCCCCCAAGCACCGCGGCATCACCTGGCTGGCCCTGCCGATGGACGCGCCGGGTATCACCGTACGGCCGCTGCGGACCCTCGCCGGGTCCGCCGAGTTCGCCGAGGTGTTCCTCGACGAGGTGCGGGTGCCGGTCGGCAACCGGGTCGGGGCGGAGAACGACGGCTGGCGGGTGACCATGGTGACGCTGTCCTTCGAACGCGGCACCGCCTTCGTCGGCGAAGTCGTCGCGTGCCGACGGGTGTTGCGCGAACTCGCCGCCGAGGCCCGCAAGAACGGCCGGTGGGACGAGCCGGAGCTCAGACGACGGCTCGGGCGGCTCAACGCCGAGTTCCGGGCGCTGTGGCGGCTGACGCAGTGGAACGTGAGCGAGGCGCAGGCGTCCGGCGGGGTGCCCGGGGTCGGGGGCTCCGTCTTCAAGCTGGGCTACTCGCACGCCCGGCAGGAGCTGTACGACACCGCGGCCGACGTCCTCGGCCCGGACGCCCTGGACCTCGACCGGCCGTGGGTCCTGGACCGGCTGTCCTCGCTGTCGTACACCATCGCCGCCGGGACCTCCGAGATCCAGCGGAACATCGTGGCCGAGCGGGTTCTGGGGCTGCCGAAAGGGTCCTGACGTGCGTTTCCAACTCACCGAAGAACAAAAGGCGTTGCGTGGCGGGGTCCGGGAGGTGCTGGCCCGGCGCTTCGACGCGCAGGCGCTGCGGGCGGCCGTGGCGGCACCCGGCCGACTGGACCGGGCGCTGTGGCGGGAGCTGGGGGAGGCCGGGTTCTTCGCGCTGCGGCTGCCGGAGGCGCGGGGCGGGGTCGGACTGGGGCTGTGCGAGACGGTGTTGGCTTTCGAGGAGGCCGGGCGGGCGCTGCTGCCGGGCCCGCTGGTGGCCACCCACCTCGCCGCGGGCACGGTGCCCGGGGCGGCCGACGGCTCGGTCGTCGTGGCGGCCGTCGACGCCGGTCTCGTGGAGTGGCTGGACGCCGCCGACGTGGTCCACGGGGACGCCGACGGTGCCGTGCCCCTCCGGTCGGTCGACCCGCTGACGCCGCTGCACCGCGTACCCGGGGCCGCGGCGACCGACCCCGTCGCCGTGCTGCTGACCGCCGCCGAGCAGCTCGGGACGGCCACCCGGGTGTGCGAGCTGGCGGTGCAACACGCCCGGACGCGCGAGCAGTTCGGCAGGCCGATCGGGGCCTTCCAGGCCGTCAAGCACCGCTGCGCACAGCTGCTGGTGCGGGCCGAGGTGGCCCGTGCTGCCGTCTACGCCGCCGCCGTCACCGCCGACCCGGCCGACATCGCCGCGGCCCGGCTGCTCGCCGACGAGGCCGCGGAGCAGGGCGCCCGCGACTGCCTCCAGATCCACGGCGGCATGGGCTTCACCTGGGAGTCCGAGGTGCATCTGCATCTGAAGCGGGCGTGGGTGCGGGCGCGGCGCGGCGGTGGCCGCACGGAGAGCGAGGAGCTGCTCGCGGCCGAGCTGACGGCCTGACAGGCGCCGTACCGGGCCGCCTCGCGAGGTCCGTCCCGCGAATGTCGCGGATCGTGGCACACCGGGGTCACGGAGCGTTGATATCGGGTTGTGTCCTATGCGTGACCCGTCACGGCCTGGAGTCGGCGCGTCGCTCCGGTACCTTCTGTGGGATGCGAGTGGTTCCGAGCACGAGCGGTGCCGGTGTTGCCTCTGGGGCGGCTCCGGATGCGGCGGTGCGCGTCGCTTCTCGCCGGGTCGGTGGGCCGTCGGCCGCCACCTGTTCGACTTCCCGCAGCGAGCGTCGCACAGTATGCCACCGGGGTACTCCTTCGCGCTGGAATATGCCCGAAGCGCTTGTTGGGGTGACTGTACGTCAACCATGCTGTCTCGTAAGGGAATCACGTTCTGTGACCCCGGCGTTGGCCATTGTTCTGGCCATGCAAAAAATGGCTACGATCGTGGCCCTCGTGAGGCGCGAGGCTATGTGTCTGCCGGTTCGGATGGTGTGAGCGGTGCAGGTGCTTCAAGTGCAGCTGGAGATCCGGCCCGACCCCGCAGAGGTGGGGCGAGCCCGCAGGTGGGCCCGCTCGCGGCTCGCCCGGTCCGGCGTGGGGGCCGACGAGCCGCTCGCCGAGACCGTGGTCCTGCTCGTGTCCGAACTGGTCACCAACGCCGTGGTGCACACCGGCCGGCCGGCCGTGCTGCTGCTGTCGCTGCCCGGTACGGCGACCGAACAGGCCACCGTCCGCCTGGAGGTGGCCGACGCCAGCGGCCGGGCCCCGGTGCCGCGCTGCGTCGACGGTGACGCCACGGGCGGGCGCGGTCTCGCCCTGGTCGACGGCCTCGCCGACCGGTGGGGCTGGACCCTCGAAGGGGCCGGCAAGCGCATCTGGTGCGAACTCGACCGCTGCGCGGCCCGCGGCCGAGAGGCCCCGGCGACCTTCGGCGGCGGCGCCCCGGCGTTCGAGGGGTACGAAGGGCTGGCGTACGAGGCCGTCTGAGCCGCCGCGCCACGGGGTGCGGTGCCGCAGACCGCCGTCGCCCGCGGGCCGCGCGGCCGGTGCACGGTCGCACGGCGCACCGGCCGATGTCGGCCGGTCCGGGGGCGGTGCGCCGGGACGTGCTTCCGTGCGCGCCCGTCACAAAGGGTGCGTAAGCGATAAATCCCAGGACGGGCGTTGACGCCACGTGCCCGTTTGCTCACGCTTGTGGTCAGCGATTCGCCGCGAGGGGACGACGAGGGCTCCGGTGACGGGAGCCCTCGGCGAGTGTGGGTCGTGATTCGGCGTCGGCTCCCTTCGGGGCCAGGAGGAGTCGGGGCGGGTACGCCGGAGCCGGACGGCGGCACGCGACGCCCTGCTCGGGGGCGGGTGTCCGGGTGCCGCCGCCCGGCCTTGTCCGCGCCCGCCGGGTCACAGGACGGCGACCGGCGCCACCGGCGTCCCCGTCCCGCCGACGAACGGCTCGGGCATGGCCGACAGCAGGAACGTGTAGCGGCCCTCTTCTCCACAGGCTGTGGACAACTCTTCGAGATTCCAGTTCTGGCCCTGGAGCATCCCCATCTCCACGAGGTCCAGCGCGTGCACCGCCAGCCACAGGTCCTCGATCTCTGGCGGGAAGATCTCGAAGGTCAGCGTGTCGTTCGCGACCGCCGCGACATCGCGGGCGTGGAACCACTCCGGCGTACGGACCGACAGCCCCGGCGACGGATGGCCGTAGGCGTGCTTGTCGCCCGCCAGGTAGACCTGCACCTGCCCGGTCCGTACGAGCGCGATGTCGCCCGCCCGTACGCGGGTGCCCGCGAGTTCCTCGGCGGCCTCCAGGTCCTCCGGGGTGACGGCGTGCGAGCTGCCCAGCCGGGCCGTGCCGTGCGCACGGGCGACATCCAGCAGGACCCCGCGCGAGACGATGTGCCGGGCCTTGTCGATCCCGCCGAACTCGGCGCCGCCGTGCGCGGTGATGGTGCCGGCCGGGCGGCCGTTGTAGAGCCTGCCCGAGTGCGAGACATGGGTGAGCGCGTCCCAGTGGGTGGCCGCCTGGAGCCCCATGGTCACCGCGTCGTCGCTGCACGCGACCGTGCCGGGGCCGAAGATCTCCTGGTTGATCTGCGTCATGGCGTGCAGCGGGTTGATCCGCCCCGGGATCATCCCGCTCTGCACCCCGTCCTCCTTCAACGGGAGGGCGAGCGGGACCCGGCGGCCTGTCCTGACCTCCGCCGCGGCCTGCCGCACCACCTCGTCGGTGATCAGGTTGAGGGTGCCGATCTCGTCGTCGGCGCCCCAACGTCCCCAGTTGTTCACGCGCTTGGCGATGTCGTGAAACGCCGGATGCATCGCGGTCAGTGGCATCGGTGCTCCCCGGGGCTTGTCTACGGGTGTCTGACGGGTCATAAAATCTAACGGTCCGTCAGAAACCGCGGGAAGGGGCCGGGCGTGGGGAACTTCTTGGCAGGCAAGGTGATCGCCGTGACCGGGGCCGGGCGCGGGATCGGACGGGCGGTGGCACTCTCGGCGGCGGCCGAGGGAGCGTCGGTCGTCGTCAACGACTACGGGGTGTCCGTGGACGGCGGATCGCCGACCAGCGAGGTCGCCGCCGAGGTCGTCAAGGAGATCGAGGCGGCCGGCGGCGAGGCCGTCGCGGTGGCCGACGACGTCTCGACCATGGCGGGCGGCCAACGGATCGTCGACATGGCGCTGTCGTCCTACGGGCGCCTCGACGGGGCCGTCTGCGTCGCCGGGATCCTGCGCGAGCGGATGCTGTTCAACATGACCGAGCAGGAGTGGGACCCGGTGGTCGCCACCCATCTGAAGGGCACGTTCACCGTGTTCCGGGCGGCCTCCGCGGTGATGCGGCGGCAGCGGGGCGGGACCCTGATCGGGTTCACCAGCGGAAACCACCAGGGGTCCGTCTCGCAGGCCAACTACAGCGCGGCCAAGGGCGGGATCATCTCGCTGGTGCGCAGCGCGGCACTGGGTCTCAGCAAGTACGGGGTCACCGCCAACGCCGTCGCGCCGGTGGCCCGTACCCGGATGTCGGCCGGGGTGCCCATGGAACTGGCGGAGATCGGGGAGCCGGAGGACGTGGCCGCGCTCGTCGTGTACCTGCTCTCGGAGCGGGCCCGGGAGATCACCGGGCAGGTGTACACGGTCGCCGGGCCGAAGATCGCGGTGTGGGCCCAGCCGCGGGAACTGCGCGCGGCGTACGCCTCCGGCGGGTGGACGCCGGAGACGATCGCGGAGTTCCTGCCGGGGACGGTGGGGGTGGACCCGATGCCGATGCTGTCGCGGGTGGCGGGGATGGAAAGGGCGGCGCGGGAGGGGGAACGGCCCAACGCCTAGGGCCACGTGCACAACAGGCCCCAGGGGGACGTGGATCGGTGAGTGACGGCTGCGGGTTCGTCGTGGCGTGTCGCGCAGTTCCCCGCGCCCCTGGGTGAGTCGGCGCATCCGGCGTATTGGAGGAGAGGTCCGTGGACTTCGGGTTCACCGCTGAGGACGAGGCCTTCCGTGCGGAGGCTCGGGCGTGGCTCGGCGCACATGTCACGGCTGAGCGGGACCGTCGCGGTTGGGAGCGCGCCCTGGGGAAAGCCGGGTGGATCGGGCTGGGATGGTCCGAGGGCGGGTACGGCAACCGGACCGCCACACTCACCCAACAGGTCGTCTGGGCCGAGGAGTACGCGCGCTCCGGGGCGCCGCCGCGGTCCGGGCACATCGGGGAGAACCTGCTGGCACCCACCCTGCTCGCGCACGGCTCGGCCGAGCAGAAGGCCCGGTTCCTGCCGGACATCGCCGCCGGGGACGAACTCTGGTGCCAGGGGTACAGCGAACCCGGCGCCGGGTCCGACCTGGCCGGGGTGCGCACCCGGGCCGAGCGGGACGCGGACGGGGCGTACCGGATCACCGGGCAGAAGATCTGGACCTCGCTCGCACGCGAGGCCGACTGGTGCTTCGTGCTGGCCCGCAGTGAACCGGGTTCCGTACGCCACCACGGCCTGTCCTTCCTGCTGGTGCCCATGGACCAACCGGGGCGGATCGAGGTGCGGCCGATCCGGCAGATGACCGGGACCAGCGAGTTCAACGAGGTCTTCTTCGACGGGGCCCACGCGCGCGCCGAGCACGTCGTCGGGGGCGTGGGCGACGGCTGGCGGGTCGCGATGAGCCTGCTCGGGTTCGAGCGGGGGGTGTCCACACTCGCCCAGCAGATCGGGTTCGCCGAGGAGTTGGGGCGCGTCGTGGCGGCGGCCGTGGCGAGCGGTGCGGTCACGGATCCCGTCGTACGGGACCGGCTGGTCCGGCAGTGGGCCGAACTGCGGGCGATGCGATGGAACGCCCTGCGCACGCTCGGGGGTTCGGGCGACACGGGCGCCTCCAGCGTCGCCAAACTGCTGTGGGGCGGGTGGCATCAGCGGCTCGGGGAGCTGGCGATGCAGGTGCGGGGCGTGCGGGCCGGCGTGGGCCCCGCCGACTGGTCGGCCGCCGCGCCCTACGAACTCGACGCGTTCCAGCACCTGTTCCTGTTCTCCCGGGCCGACACCATCTACGGCGGCTCGGACCAGGTCCAGCGCACGATCATCGCCGAGCGGGTGCTCGGGCTGCCGAAGGAACCCAAGGGGGTTGTGTGATGCGCGGCGTGGTGTTCGACGGGAAGCGGGTCGAGGTCGTCGACGACCTGGAGGTACGGGGACCGGGGCCGGGGGAGGTGCTGGTCGCCGTCGCGGCGGCGGGGCTGTGCCACAGCGATCTGTCGGTCGTCGACGGCACCATTCCCTTCCCCGTGCCGGTGGTGCTGGGACACGAGGGGGCGGGGATCGTCGAGGCCGTGGGGGAGGGGGTCACGCACGTCGCGGCGGGCGACCATGTGTCGCTGTCCACGCTGGCCAACTGCGGGACCTGCCCGGACTGCGACCGGGGGCGGCCCACCATGTGCCGCAAGGCCATCGGGCGGCCCGGACAGCCGTTCTCGCTGGGCGGGCGGCCGCTGTTCCAGTTCGCCTCCAACTCCGCCTTCGCCGAACGGACCGTGGTCAGGGCCGTGCAGGTGGTGCGCATCCCGCGGGACATCCCGCTGCCGTCCGCCGCGCTCATCGGGTGCGGGGTGCTGACCGGGGTCGGGGCCGTGCTGAACCGGGCGAGGGTGGACCGCGGGGACAGTGTCGTCGTCATCGGGACCGGGGGGATCGGGCTCAACGTCCTTCAGGGGGCGCGGATCGCGGGGGCGCTGCGGATCGTCGCCGTCGACGCCAATCCGGCGAAGGAGGCGGTGGCGCGGCAGTTCGGGGCGACCGACTTCCTGACCTCAGCCGAGGGGGTGCGGGAACTGCTGCCCACGGGGGCGGACCACGTCTTCGAGTGCGTGGGGCGCGTCGAGCTCGTACGGCAGGCCGTGGACCTGCTGGACCGGCACGGGCAGGCGGTCCTGCTCGGGATGCCCGCGGCCGGGGCGGAGGCGTCCTTCGTGGTGGCGTCCCTGTTCCTGGACAAGTCGATCCTGGGGTGCCGCTACGGCTCCTCGCGGCCCCAGCGCGACATCGCGCTCTACGCCGAGCTGTACCGGGAAGGGCGCCTGCTGCTCGACGAGTTGGTCACGCAGACCTATCCGGTGGAGGAGTTCGAACGGGCGGCGGCGGACGCGGAGGCGGGGAAGGTGGCCAGAGGCGTGCTGACCTTCTGAACGGAGGGCATGCTGGCCGGGGTCACGGTGCCGTGAGGGCCGGGCGCATCGCCGGGAGTTGTGGACATGCCCAGGGTTTTCCACAGGCGTCGGAAAACTCATGGGGCGCTGTCGGTGCCGCGTCGTAGTTTCGACTCATGACCTACCGAGACGTCGCCACCCCACCGGTGCTCATCTGGTCCTGCACCGCCGTCGCCGCCCGTATGCCGGTCGCCATGGCCCCGTTGGCGCTGGTCTTCCTGGTGCGCGAGCGCCCCGGCGGCTACACGCTGGGGGCGGCGCTCGCGACGGCGTACGTGATCGGCGAGATCATCGGGGCGCCGGTGCTCGGGATGCGGATGGACCCGGCGCGGGGCCGTCGGCATCTGGCGCTCGGACTCGCGGGCGGGGCGGCCGGGTTCGCGGGGCTCGGGGCGCTGGCCGGGGCGCATCCCGTGGTGCTGGCGGTCTTCGCGTTCCTGGCCGGGGCGGCACCGGCCGCGGTCGCCGGAGGGCAGCGGGCGCTGCTGACCTCGCTGGTCCCGGAGCGGTCCGTGACACAGGCGCTGTCCGCCGAGTCGATGCTGATGTCCGGGGTGTGGGCCGTCTCCCCGGTCGCGGTCGCCGGGCTCGCCCTCGGGGTCGCGCCGAGACTCCCGCTGCTGCTCGGGGCCGCGCTGATGGCGCTGTCCATCGCGGGGCACTGGTGTCTGCCGGCCCGCTGGGACACGGGCGAGCGGGGCGGGGAGTCCGGGCGCGTCGGAGTGCTGCTGCGCGCCTGGCCGGTGTACGTCACGGGCGCGGCGAGCCTCACCCTGCTCGGCCTGGCGGAACTGACGCTGCCCGCCCTGCTGGAACAGCGCGGCATCGGCGTCGGCTGGTCCGGACCGATGCTGGCGGGGCTGGCCGTCGGGGCGGGCCTCGGGGCGTTCGTGTACGGGCTGCGCTCGTGGCCGGGGCGGCTCCGGGGGCGCAGTGTGGTGCTGATGTGCGGGATGTCGGTCTTCGTGAGCCTCGCCGCGCTGATACCGGGGGCGGCCGGGATCGCGGTCGCCCTCGTCCTGGCGGGCATGCTCCAGTCGGGCGCGCTCATCACCCGCAACCTGTCCCTGCGGGAGGCGGTGCCGCCGGGCGCGCTGGCCGCGGGGTACTCCGTGATGTACGCGGCCGCGGGCGCGGGGTACGCGGTCACCGGGTCCCTCGTCGGCGGGCTGCTCCAGGTGGTGACCCCGTCCACGGCGATCCTGGCGGGCGTGACACTGACACTGCTGCTGACGGCGCTCGGGTGGTGGGGAGAGACCCGCCGGGAGGCCACGGTGCCGGCCGACGCCGCCGAGGACTTGGGGGCTGTGGGGGACCGGGCGGGCCGCGCTTGACGCTGCGCGGGCTGGGGCGGCTGGTTTCTGGCGGTGCCTTGGGCTCGGGGGCCGGGCAGGGCTGGCCGCTCCTGACGCTGCCGTGGGCTCGGGGCCACGACGGGCCTGTCCGGCGGTCCCGTCGGGCCGGCCGGCGCCGGGGACGCCGTCCCGCCGGGCTCGCGTGGTGTCGCCGACACGGGGCGATGCCGCCCGGGAAGGTGGGCGCTCACGCCGTGGGGCGCCTAGCCGTTGATCCCGCTCCCCGTGCGGAACGTTCGCCGGTAGCTGGTCGGGGTGACGCCGAGCGCTGCCTGGAGGTGCTGGCGCATCGACTGGGCCGTGCCGAAACCGGCGTCCCGGGCGACCTGGTCGACGGAGAGGGCGGTGGTCTCCAGCAGGTGGCGGGCGTGCTCCACACGCTGCTGGGTCAGCCACTGGCCGGGGCTCATGCCGACCTCCTCGCGGAAGCGGCGGGTGAAGGTCCGCACCGACATCGACTCCTGCTCGGCCATGTCCCGCAGCTGGATCGGCTCGTGCAGCCGGCCCAGCGCCCAGGCACGGGCCGTGGTGGTGCCGGACACCTGGGGCTCGGGCAGCGGGCGCCGGATGTACTGGGCCTGGCCGCCCTCGCGGTGCGGCGGTACGACCGTGCGCCGGGCCACCGCGTTGGCGACGGCGGTGCCGTGGTCCCGGCGGACCATGTGCAGGCACAGGTCGATGCCGGCGGCGACGCCCGCGGAGGTCAGGACGTCGCCGTCGTCCACGTACAGGACGTCCGGGTCGACCTTGATGCGGGGGAAGAGCCGCTGGAGGCGCTCGGCGTCCGCCCAGTGCGTGGTGGCGGGGCGGCCGTCGAGGTAGCCCGCGGCGGCGAGGACGTAGACGCCGGTGCAGATGGAGGCGAGCCGGGTGCCGGGGCGGATGTGGGCGAGCGCGGCGGCCAGCTCGGGGGTGAGGACGCCCTCCTCGTAGACCGGGCCGAACTCGTAGGACGCCGGGACGATCACGGTGTCGGCGGTGGCCAGGGCCTCCGGGCCGTTGGGGACCATGACGTCGAAGTCGGAGTCCGTGCGGACCGGGCCCGGCGGCCGGATCGAGCAGGTCACGACCTCGTAGAGGCGCCGGTGCGCGGCGTCCTTGGGGCGGTCGAAGATCCGGTGCGGGATGCCCAGCTCGAAGGGGAGCAGGCCGTCCATGGCGAGGACGACGACGCGGTGCGGGCGGAACTCCGGCTCACGGCTCATGGCCCGATCCTAACGAATGCTGTCCTTCGGGCCACTCGATCGGGACAGGGGCAGATCGGAAGCTCTATGGCGTGACCCAGACAACCGGACCCGACGCCGTCCAGGCGCCCCGCACGGGAAAGAAGCCGAGCCGCATCCACCGCGCCTGGTACGTGGCCGCCGTCACCTTCGTGACGATCATCGGGGCGGCCGCCTTCCGCTCCCTGCCCGGCCTGCTCTTCGACCCGCTGCACCAGGAGTACGGCTGGTCGCGCGGCACGATCGGCGCGGCCGTCTCGATCAACCTCGCCCTGTACGGGCTCACCGCCCCCTTCGCGGCCGCGCTGATGGACCGCTACGGCATCCGCCGGGTGGTCGCCGTGGCGCTCACCGCGATCGCGGCCGGCTCGGGGCTGACGGTGTGGATGACGGCGGCGTGGCAGTTGCTGCTGTGCTGGGGGCTGCTGGTGGGCCTGGGCTCCGGGTCGATGGCGCTGGCGTTCGCGGCGACGGTCACCAACCGCTGGTTCACCACGCGGCGCGGCCTGGTCACCGGCATCCTGACCGCCGCCTCCGCCTCCGGCCAGCTGATCTTCCTGCCGGCGCTGTCCTGGATGGTGGAGCGGCACGACTGGCGCCCGGCGGCCGTCACGGTGTCCCTGGCCGCCCTCGCGGTCGTCCCCTTCGTCTGGCTGCTGCTGCGCGACCACCCCGCCGACGTGGGCCTGAAGCCGTACGGCGCGACGGAGTTCGTGCCCAAGCCGGAGCCCGTGCCGGGCGCCGCCCGCCGCGCGGTCACCGTGCTCTACAAGGCCGCCCGCACCGGCCCGTTCTGGCTGCTCGCCGGCACCTTCGCGATCTGCGGCGCCTCCACCAACGGCCTGATCCAGACCCACTTCGTGCCCGCCGCCCACGACCACGGCATGCCCGTCACCGCGGCCGCCTCGCTGCTCGCGGTCATCGGGGTGTTCGACGTGGTCGGCACGATCGCCTCGGGCTGGTTCACCGACCGCTTCGACGCGCGCCGGCTGCTCGCGGTCTACTACGCCCTGCGCGGGATCTCGCTGCTGTTCCTGCCCATGCTGCTCGGGCCGAGCGTCCACCCGCCGATGATCTTCTTCATCGTCTTCTACGGCCTGGACTGGGTCGCCACCGTCCCGCCCACCGTCGCGCTCTGCCGCGAGCAGTACGGCGACGACAGCGCGATCGTCTTCGGCTGGGTCCTCGCCTCGCACCAGGTCGGGGCGGCGCTCGTGGCCTTCCTCGGCGGCGTGGCACGGGACGCCTTCGGCGCGTACGACACGGTCTGGTACACGTCCGGGGCGCTGTGCGCGGTGGCGGCGCTGATGGCGCTGGTGATCAGGCGGCGGCCGGCCACGGTCGTCCCGGCCCTGGTGTGAGCCGCCGCTAGACGAACCGGCCCTTGTGGAACAGCAGCGGCGCCCGCTCCTCCTCGCTCGCTCCCAGGGCCGCCACCCGCCCCACCACGATCAGGTGGTCGCCGCCGGTGTGCACCGCGTGGATCGCGCAGTCGATCCACGCGAGCGTGTCCGCGAGGCGCGGTGCCCCCGAGAAGGGTGCCGCGTCATAGGGCACGCCCGCGAACTTGTCCGCCCCGCTCACCGCGAAGCCGCGGCACAGCTCGCCCTGGTGGGCGGCGAGGACGTTGACGCAGAAGACCCCGGCGCGCGCGATGCGGGGCCAGGTCGTCGAGGTGCGGCCGACCATGAAGGTGACCAGCGGCGGGTCGAGGGAGAGGGAGGAGAAGGACTGGCAGGCGAACCCGGCGGGGCCGGCCTCGGGGTCCTCGGCGTCGGTCGCGGGGGCCGTCACCACCGCCACGCCGGTCGCGAAGCTCCCCAGCACCCGCCGGAACTCGCCCTGCCCGACCGGTGCCCGCTCGCCCTCACGGACGCAGCGCAGCTCGGGGCGGGGCAGCGCCTCCACGGGCGCGGGCGCCCCGGCCGACCGGAGATAGCGGACGGCGGCCTCTGCCATGCCTGCTTGTCCCATCACCTTCCCATTGAAGCTGACGGTCCGTCAGATGGGAAGGGGTGCGGGGAACGCCGGGCGCGCAAAGGCCGGCCCCGCCCTCAGCGGCCCGTGAACCGCGGACTCCGCCGCTCCACGAAGCTCGCCACGCCCTCCCGGGCGTCCTCGGTCGTCATGTTGATCTCCTGTGCGGCCGCCTCCGCGGCGAAGGCGGTGGCGCGGTCGGTGTCGAGGGAGGCGTTGACGAGCTGTTTGGTGAGCGCGAGGGCGCGGGTCGGGCCGGTGGCGAGACGGATCGCCCACTCGCGCGCGGTCTTGTCCAACTCCGCGTCCGGCACGACCCGGTTGACCAGCCCGAGTCGCTCGGCGTCGGCGGCGGTGAGCGCGTCGCCGTAGAACATCAGCTCCTTGGCGCGCTGCGGGCCGATCAGCCGGGGCAGGAGGTACGCGCCGCCGCCGTCGGGGACCAGCCCGCGGCGGACGAACACCTCGATGAAACGGGCCGACTGCGCCGCGAGGACCAGGTCGCAGGCGAACGCCAGATGCGCGCCGATGCCCGCCGCCGTCCCGTTCACCGCGGCGATCACCGGCTTCTCGCAGTCGAGGACGGCCGCGACGAGCCGCTGCGCGCCGAGGCGGATCGTGCGGGCCACGTCACCGGGGACCCGCTCGGCCGTCGCGGACGTGCCGCGCAGGTCCGCGCCCGCGCAGAAGCCCCGGCCGGTGCCGGTGAGCACCACGGCCCGTACGTCCGGGTCGGCGGAGGCGTCGCCCAGCAGCCCGATGACGTGGTCCCGGTGCTCCGGGGCAAGGGCGTTGAGGGCCTCGGGCCGGTCGAGCGTGATGTGGCGGACGTGGTCACGGGTCTCCTGGCGCACCCCGGCCGTCGCCATCAGCGGCACACCACCAGCGCGTCCAGCGCCACGGCGCCCTGGCCGCGGTCCAGCACCATCAGCGGGTTGATGTCCAACTCGGCCAGCTCGCCGCCGAGTTCCAGCGCCATGCGCTGCACCCGCAGGACGACCTCGACGAGCGCGTCCAGATCCGCCGGCGGGCGCCCCCGGACCCCGTCCAGCAGGGCCCGCCCGCGCAGCTCCCCGCACATGTCCCGGGCCTGCTCCTCCCCGAACGGCGGCACGCGTACGGCGGTGTCGCGCAGGACCTCCACGAGCACCCCGCCGAGGCCCACCGTCACGGTCGGTCCGAAGAGGTCGTCGTGGGTGACGCCGACGACCATCTCGACGCCCCGCTCGACCATCTGGCAGACCAGCACCCCGTCCAGCGAGACCCCTTCGTAGCGGGCGATGTCGGTCAACTCCCGGTAGGCGTCGCGGACCTGGCTGGCGGAGGTGAGGCCGATCTTCACCAGGCCCAGCTCCGTCTTGTGGGCGATCTGCGCCCCGGACGCCTTCATCACCACCGGGTAGCCCACCAGACCGGCGGCGCGGACGGCCGCCGCGGCGCTGGTCACCAGCTGCTCGCGCGGGACCCGGATGCCGTAGGCCCGCAGCAGCTGCTTGGCCGCGTGCTCGCTCAGCTGCCGGCCCGGGCGCAGCAGGGCCTGCGCCTTGCGGAAGGAGGGGGAGACGGTGCGCGGGGCCTCGTCGAACGGGGAGCGGTAGCCGGTGACGAAGCGGTGGTGGTCGAGATAGGCGCGGACCGCGGTGACGCAGTTCGCGACCGTGCGGAAGGTGGCGACGCGGGAGGAGCCGAGCAGGACCTCGCGGTAGGCCGGTTCGGTGCCGACCGGGGAGCCCCAGACCACGCACACCAGCTTGTCGGTCCGCTCGGCCGCGTCCACCAGGTCCCGCACCAGTGTGTCGCTGAGCGGCGGGAAGGGGCCGGTGACCGGGCAGATCAGCACGCCGACCGACGGGTCGTCGAGGATCGCGTCGATGATCTTCCGGCCGCGCCAGTCGCCGACCGGGTGGCCGCCGTTGTCGACGGGGTTGGTGACGTTCAGGTACTCCGGTATCCACTGGTGGAGTTCGGCCTGCTTGGCCGGGGAGAGCGGGGGCAGCTCCAGGCCCGCCCGCGTCGCCAGGTCGGCGACGTGGGCGCCGGTGCCGCCCGAGATCGAGTAGACGACGACCCCGTCGGCCCGCGGCGGGCGGGCGCGGGCCAACAGGGCGGCGGTGTCCTGGAGTTCGTCGAGGCCGTCGACGCGGATCACGCCGTACTGCCGCATCGCCGCGTCCACCACGGCGTCCGCGCCGGTCAGCTTGCCGGTGTGGGAGGCGGCCGTGCGGGCGCCGGTCTCGGTGCGGCCCACCTTGACCGCGACCACCGGCACCTTGCGGCGGGCGGCCCGGTCGGCGGCGAGCAGGAAGGAACGGCCGTCCTTGATCCCCTCCACGTAACAGGCGATGGCGCCCACCTCGGGCCGCTCGGCGAACCAGGAGAGGAAGTCGGCGGTCTCCAGGTCGGCCTCGTTGCCGGTCGGCGCCCAGTGGGTCAGGCGGATGCCGAGCTCCTGGAGGGCGAAGACCGGGCGGCCCTGGTGCCCGGACTGGGTGATCAGGGCGATGCCGGGCCCGTCGAGGTCGTCGCGGAACCGCTCGAAGGCGTTGAGGTTGGTGTTCGGGCCGAGCAGCCGCATCCCGGAGCGCCGCACGGTCGCGGCCAGCCGGTCCTGCGCGGCGGCGCCCGCCTCGCCGGTCTCCGCGAACCCGGAGGCGAACACGACCGCGAACCTCACCTTCGCCTCGGCCAGTTCCTCGATCACGGGGAGCGGGTCGGCCACGAGCAGTACGGCGAGGTCGACCTGTTCGGGCAGGTCGGCGACGGAGGCCACGCAGGGGATGCCGAAGACGGCCGGCCGGGTCGGGTGCACCGGGTGCAGTCGGGCGCCGACCCGCTCGGACCAGGCGATCAGCTGCCGGGTGACGCCGGTGTTGGGGCGGCCCTCGCCGTCGGAGGCGCCGATCACGGCGACCGACTCCGGCCGGAAGAACCGCTCCAGATCGGGGACGTCGCAGTACAGCGGGCGGCCGCTGACGTCGAGGTCGTCGACGTCGGCCGGCCTGCCGTGGACGGCGGGCCCGGGCTGCTCGCCGCATGCGATGACCCGGGCCCGGCGGGAGTCGGTGGTGAGGGTGCCGTGGGTTGATCCAAGCATCGGTCCGCCCGCTCCTGTGTGACAGCGATTAACTGACGCAGTGTCAGATTAAAGGAACTGACGCTGTGTCAGGAATGGTCGTGCACGCAAAGTTGGGCAAGGACCGCCACCGCACCGCCCGGCGGACCCGCCTGGACGCCGCTCGGGGCACCGCCAGGCGCGGACCCGCCTGGACGCCGCTCAGAGCACCGCCAGGACCTCCTTCGCCACCCGCTCGCCCGACCGCACCGCGCCGTCCATGAACCCCATCCAGTGGACGGAGGTCTCCGTGCCCGCCCAGTGGATGCCGCCGACAGGGGTGCGCAGGGCCGGACCGTACTGGGTCAGGACGCCGGGGGCGGCGATGGAGACGGGGCCGCCGCGGGTGTAGGCCTCGTTGTTCCAGCGTTGCAGGACGAACGAGGTGGGGGAGGCCGCTTTCGCGCCGAAGTAGGTCGTGTAGTCCTTCAGGACGGCTGCTCTGACCTCCGCCTCGCTCGCCGCGTCGAACCTGCGGGCCTCGTCGGCCTCGATGAAGCCCATCAGGGCCCCGTAGGAGGCGTCCGGCGGGGAGTTGTCGAAGGTGGAGCTGACCACGCCGGTGTCGCTGACGACCTGCCCGTTGAGGCCGTCGGCACGCCAGAAGGGGGTGTCGTAGATCGCGATGGCCTTGCCGACCGACGCCATCGGCAGGCGCTGGGTGAGCTGGTCGCGGGAGGCCGGGAGCAGCGGGTCGTAGGTGATGCGCGCGGCGATCGGCGGGGGCACGGCGACGACGACCTTCTTGGCGGTGACGGTGGTCCCGTCGGCGGTGACCACGTACGTGGCGCCGGACCTGACGATGGTGCGCACCGGGGCGTTCAGCACCACCCGGTCGCCGAGGGTGGCGGCGAGCTTGAGCGGCACCAGTTGGGAGCCGCCGACGAAGCGCAGTTCCTGGGCGCCGTTCGCGGTCTCGGTGAGGCGCTCCAGGGTGCCGACGGTGGTCTCGTTGCCGGCGGCGGCGATGTAGAAGAGCACGAACAGGAAGGACAGTTCGCGCGGTTCGGCCGAGAAGATCGACGTGCAGGCCACGTCGAAGAGGAACTTGGCCGAGGGGACCACCGCGTTGGCGCGCAGCCAGGTCTCGAAGGTCTGCCGGTCCCACTCGCCGGCCTTCGGCGCGGTCCAGGGCGCGTCCACCGGTATCTGCTTGGCCAGGTCGTCCAACGTGGCCTGCACGATGGCGGCGTTGGCGAGACCGGCCGCGTCGATGGGCGGGACCGAGCCGAGGAGGCCGTCGGTGGCGTACGGGGTCCTCTTGCCGTCCTTGTAGAGGAGGTTCTTGCCGGTGTTGTAGGTGGCGAAGGTCGCGACGCCCAGGGAGTCGGCGAGGGCCTTGATGCGGTCCTGGGTGGGGCCGATGAACTCGCCGCCGCCCTCGGTGACCCCGCCGTTGGCGAGCGGGAGGTTCACGACCCGGCCGCCGACGCGGTCACGGGCCTCCAGGACGACCACCGACTTGCCGGCCGCCACCAGGTCGCGGGCCGCGGTGAGTCCGGCGAGCCCGGCGCCGACGATCACCACGTCGGCCTCCCGGGTGGCCGCGGCGGCGGGCGAGGCCGCGGTGCCGGTGAGCGTCACGGCACCGGCCGCGGCGGCACCGCCGAGCAGGGAGCGGCGGGAGAGCTGTCTATCGCGTGCCACGTGCGTCCTCCGTCAAGAGCGAGAGGTGGGAGTGGAGCCAGAACATGAACAGTGCTCACATTCTGGCCCCGTGCGGTGGCGGCGTACAGCTCTCTCGCTACTTCTGACCCAGGAGTAACGAAAGCCGCACGTGAGGGAGTTGACGGAGAGGGCGCCGCGTCAGACGGGGAGCCCGGAGACCTGCCGGGTCCCGTCCCTGGCGATCGTCCGCGCGATCCGCTCGGCGTCCTTCGCCACTTCCCTGAGGGTCCCGCTGAGGGGGGTGACGAACCCGGTGAAGTACAGGCCCGGCGCGTTCCGCGGGGCGCGCGGCCCGTTGACCACCGGCAGCCCCCGCTCGTCCAGGACGTCGAGGTGGCCGAGGAGGTCCTCCAGGGCGCGGCTGTACCCGGTGGCCGCGATCACCGCGTCCGGGGTGACGCGGGTGCCGTCGGCGAGGAGCACCTCGGCGTCCTCGAAGCCCTCGACGGCGGCCACGACCTCGACCTTGCCGGAGCGCACGGCGGCGATGAGACCGACGTCCTGGACGGGGATGGCGCCCTCGCGGGCCCGGGTGTAGAGGCCGGTGTCGGGGCGGGGCAGGCCGTGCGCGGAGAGGTCCGGCACGCTGAGCCTCGCCATCGGCCGGGCGAGCCGGTCGACGAGGCCGACGGGCAGCCGGCGTACCAGCACCCCCGTGTACTGGGCGGCCCAGCCCGCCGTGGAGCGGCGCACGATGTGCGGGACGGTGCGCACCGCGAGCCGTACCCGCGAGGCGCCGCCCTCCACCAGGTCCACGGCGATCTCCGCGCCGGTGTTGCCGGCGCCGACGACCAGGACGTCCCGGCCGGCGTAGGGGCCGGGTGCGCGGTAGTCGGCGGCGTGGACGAGGTCGCCGGTGTACGACTTCAGGCCCGGCCAGTCGGGGATCAGCGGGGTGTGGTTGTAGCCGGTGGCGACGACCACCGCGGCGCCGGTCAGTTCGCGGCCGCCGGTGGCGTGCAGCAGCCACCCGGTGCCGTCGGGGGAGCGTTCGACGCGGGAGACCTCCACGCCGGTGACGGTCTCCAGCTCGTGGTGCTCGGCGTACTTCTCCAGGTAGCGCACCACGTCCTCGCGGGCGACCCAGCGGCCGAACCGGCGGGGCATCGCGAGCCCCGGCAGGGCCGAGAGGCGGCGGGTGGTGTGCAGGCGGAGGCGGTCGTAGTGGCGCCGCCAGGACGCCCCGACCCGGTCGGACCTCTCCAGCACCACGGCACGGATGCCCCGGGCGCGCAGCGCGTGGGCGGCGGCGAGACCGGCCGGACCGCCGCCGATGACGTACACGGGGCGGGCCGCGGAGGGCGCTGGCAGGTCGGCGAAGTCGGACATGTTCGCGAGCGTAATCAGACAAACCGTTGATGGGTCTCGGTCAAGACCGGAATTGGTTGCGGATCGATCACGCCCGTAGGAGGAGTGGGTGCGAATCGTGGCGTAGGGCGCCCGGTTGTGGCGGAACGGGTGAGGGACGCCCCGAGCCGCCCCCGAGCCGCGGCCGGGGCGGGGCCACGGCGCCGGGACCGCCCGCGTGGCGGGGCCCGGCGCCGTGGTGGTGCGGTGGCCTGGTCCTATGACGGGAAACCTGGCACCGCGCTCTAGGGGGTCACCTCTGGCTGTGGCCCGTCACCTTCGCGATCCAGGTGATGAAGTCGCCGGGGTCGGTGTTGGCGCCGTGGCCCTGGTCCCAGTAGTAGAGGTGGTTCACCTCGTCGCCCAGAGCCTTCGCGGCGGCCGCGAGGTTGGCGGAGATCACGTGCGAGGTGTCCGTGTCGTTGGTGCCGAGCCGGATCCACCAGTGCCTGGCGCGGCCCGGGTTCTTCCGCGCCAGGTGGTACATCGGGTTCATCAGGCGCAGCTTCTCGGGGATGTCGCCCGCGACCCGCTTCGAGCCCAGGCCCGTGGAGTCGTTCCTCGCGCCGTACGCCGTGAAGTGGCGGGAGGCGGTGGTGCCCGTGCCGAACAGGTTGTTCTCGCCCGCCGACAGGTCGAGGGCGTCGAAGGCCGGGGCGGTCTTCTTGCGGGCGCCGACGTGGGTGAGGAAGTCCTCCCAGGAGAAGCTCGCCCGGCCGCCGGACCATGTGAGGAAGGTGTTCTTCGCCAGGTAGGCCGCGCGCTCGGAGTCCGACAGGGCGGCCAGGTAGGCCGTGGCCGACGGCTCCATGTACTGCTTCAACAGGTACGTGTCGTAGTTGCGGGCGTTGAGCGTGCCGAAGCCGTTCAGGCCCTTCAGCTTCAGGGAGGCCTGGTACTCGGCGAACTGCGAGCGGAGCTCCCTGGAGACGCTCTGGTCGACCTGGTCGCCGGTGCCGAGCGCGTTGGTGCCCCAGTTCCACTCGTAGGCGCCGTCGGCGTGCTCCAGGTCGGTGATCGGGCACCAGGCGCCGACCGCGAAGACCGCGTCGGAGGCGTCGGCGGCGCCGATCTCCGCGAGCGCCTCGTCGTAGAGCGCGCCGTCGCCGGAGGCGCCGAGCAGCGAGGACAGGGCGCCGCCCGCGCTGGTGCCGGCGGAGACGATCCGGTCGGTGTCGCCGGGGATGCGGCCCTTGTTGAAGCGGACGTACCGCACGGCCGCCTTGAGGTCGACGATCGCGGCGGGGGCGGTGCCGTAGTACTCGCCGACGGAGTTCTTCAGGGTGCGGCCGCGGGCGCCGGGCTCGACGACGACATAGCCGGCCGCGAGCGCGAGGAGCTGGTTGCTCGCGGTCGCGCCCCCGTTCGCGTTGGTGTTGTCGTTGGCGTTGGGGGCGGCGGAGGGTGAACCGCTGGGCGTGGCGCCGCCGGGCGCGCCACCGCCGCCCGTGGACATGCCGCCCGCGCCGACCCCGGTGGCCTCGGCGACCGAGGAAGGCATGTAACCGCCTACGGAGTTCGCGAACAGGATCGGCGCGTCGCTGGGGTCGACCGCCGTGCCGTCGATCTCGACGGGGGCGCTGACGATCAGGGACTGGTAGGTCGCGTCGACCGGCTTGGCGACGTAGGTGACGGCCTTCCAGAAGTGGTACGTGACGCTGTGCTCGTCGCCGTGGGTGTCGGTGACCGTGGTCGTCTTGACCGTGTAGGCGTCCTTGTCGAAGACCAGGGCCCCGGAGGACGTCGTACCGCTGCTCCCGCTGTCGGCCCGGGCGCTCAGGGCGACGCCGCCGACGGCCGCGACCCCGGCCGTCGCGCCGATGCCCAGCACGACACTCCTGCGCCTGACTGCCCTGTGCTTCACGGTGATGCCTCTCGCTCGGCCCCGAGACCGCTGTCTCCTTGCGCCTTCGAACGTAGGTGAGTGCCAACAAGATTGCCAACAATCTGCCCGGACTCATGGCCGACGCACAGCTTCGAGGCCGACGCACAGGTTTCTCCCGGCCTGGGCACACGGTCTTCCCCGCGAGGCTTTATCTGACGTACCGTCAGATCCATGGACTCCCTCTGGCTCACCGGGGCGCAGTGGCTCGCCCTGCTGCGGATCGGACTCGGGCTGTGGTGGCTGGAGAGCTGGCGGCACAAGGACAAGAAGGGCTGGTTCGAACGCGGCACCGGCATCGCCTGGGCGGCCGACGTCGCCGCCAAGCACCGCTGGAACGCGGTGCGTTCGGGCTTCCAGGTGATGGTCGCGCCCCGGCCGCGGACCATGGCGTACGTCGTCGTCTACGCCGAACTGGCCCTCGGCCTCGGCCTGGTGGCCGGGCTGCTGACCCCGGTCGCGCTGATCGGCGGACTGCTCCTGAACCTCCTCTACTTCACGCTGATGATCCACGACTGGGCCGAGCAGGGGCAGAACGCGATGATGGCGCTGATCTCCGTGGTCGCGCTGTTCGCGATGTCCTGGCAGAGCTGGTCCCTGGACGCGGCGCTGGGATGGTTCTGATGGAGGCGCGCCACGACCTCCCCGAGGCGGACGCCTTCACGCGCGCCTACTGGGACGCCGCCGGGGAGGGCCGGCTGCTGGTCCGCCGCTGCGGGGCGTGCGGGCGGGCCCACCACTACCCGCGCGAGTTCTGCCCGCACTGCTGGAGCGAGGACGTCCGCTGGGAGCGGGCGAGCGGCGAGGCGCAGCTGTACACCTGGTCCATCGTCCACCGTAACGACCTGCCGCCCTTCGGGGAGCGCACCCCGTACGTCGCCGCCGTCGTCCAACTCTCCGAAGGGCCGCGGATGATGACGGAGGTGGTGGACTGCGCACCCGGGTCCCTGCGGGCCGGCCTGGCCCTGGAGGTCGGTTTCCGGCAAGGCATCCCCGTGTTCCGGCCGAAAGGGACCGCGGTGCTCCGGCCGAGGGGGTGATCGGCGGGCCCCTTCCGTATTCAATGGCCCGATGTCCCATACACGCGAACGGTCCCCGAGCCACCCCGCTCCCGAACTGCTCGGCCACGGGCTGCGGCTGCGGCACTGGGACCCCGACTCCGACGCCGACGCGGCGGCCTGGCTGCGCGGCCGCTCCGACCCCGAGTTCCGGCGCTGGAACACCCCCCTGAAGACGGTCACCGACCTCGAGGGCGCCCGCGCCTCGCTGCGCGCCGGCGCGCGGAGCGTGGCGGAGGGCGCCAGCGCCGCGTTCCGGATCACGGACGCGGCCAGCGGCACGACGCTGGGGCACATCGGGGTCAACGAGATCGACCACGTCGTCCGGGTCGCCCGCATCGGCTACTGGGTTCTGCCCGAGGCCCGTGGCCACCGCGTCGCCGCCCGCGCCCTCACCCTCGTCGCCCGCTGGGCCTTCGCCGACCTGGGCCTGCACCGCCTCGAACTCGGCCACGCCCTCGGCCATCACGCCTCCTGCCGCATAGCCGAGCGCTGCGGCTTCCCCTACGAGGGCACGTTGCGCGGAGCGATGTTCGAGGCGGGCCGGCAGGACGCGTTCCGGGATGTGCACCTGCACGCCCGACTGGCCACCGACCCGGAGGTGGGGGCGCGATGAAGGGGACCCTGGTCGAGGATCCCGACGCGTTCCTCGCCATTGCCGGAACCTTCCTGCACTCTCACCGCGGCGAAGGCGCGGGAGCGGGAGCAGGAGCAGGAGCAGGAGTAGGAGCAGGCCCTGGCCGGGCACCTGGCCACCCCGGGGCACACGCTGCCGGCAGTGGCCGCACACCACGACACGACCCGCGCCTCACCGACGCCCGGCAGCGGCACACCGGCGCCAAGGCCGACCTGCGCCGACGCCAACGGCCCCACCAGCTCGGCGAGTTGCCACCCCCGGGGTGAGGGGCCGCCCCGGGTCCGGCCCGTCCCGGGCCCCCCGCTGCGGGCGTCGGGCGTCAGGGCCAGAGCAGGACGCGGCTCCAGCCTCCCGACACGGCCCCCGCCCCGGCCCCCGCCCCCGATGCCGTACGGCGATACGCGAGCCGCACATGCCGCCGCCGGGCGTCTCCCTGGAAGAACTCCACCTCGTCCGGGGCCAGCCGGTAGAGGGTCCAGGTCGGGACGGGGGAGTCCGGGCTGCGCCGGGCCTCGGTCCAGGCGGCCTCGGACACCTCGGCCAGCTCCGCCAGGGACCCCAGGACCTCGCTCTGCCGCCCGGTCAGGGCCGCGGCCAGGGCGCCCGTGGAGCGGGCGTGCAGATCGGCCTGGCCCTCCGCGGAGGCGGCGGCGGTGACCGGGCCGCGGAGGCGGACCTGGCGGCCGAGGGCGGGCCAGTAGAAACCGAGGGCCGCGTACGGGCGCGCGGTCAGCTGGCGGCCCTTGCGGCTGGTGACATGGGTGGCGAAGGACCAGCCGGTGGCGTCGGCGCCGTGCAGCATCACCGTACGGACGTCGGGGAGGCCCTCGTCGTCCGAGGTGGCCAGGGACATCGTGTGCGGCTCGGGCTGGCCCGCCGCCACCGCCTGCGCGAACCACCGGGTGAACAGCGCGAGCGGTTCGGCGGGGGCCTCGTCGGGGTCGAAGGGGGGCAGCTCGGTGATCTCCGGCGCCCATACCCGCAGTGATCTCAGAAGCTCGTGAAGATCGGTTCCCATGCCCCGATTCTCGCGCGGGCCGTCCCGTGCCCGCGCCCGGTGGTCACACCGAGCCGATGTCGGCCGTCACCCAGCGCTCCGGGCGCATGCGGACGATCACCTGCTCGCCGTGGTTCTTCCAGGCGTGGTCGACGAACCCCTCCACCTTCTCCGGCGGCAGGTAGCGCGCGGAGATCTCCCGCAGGAGCTCCACGGTGGCCGGGCTGGTGTCGAGGACCGGGCCCTCCACCGACACGTACCTCAGGGTCGGCTCGACCGTGTCCACCAGCAGGGTGAAGCGGCCCGCCGCGTCGATCAGCCGCTGCTTGCGGGAGCCGAGGCCGGTGATGATCCAGATGTCGCCGCCGGGCTCGTACTGGTACCAGATGGGCACGGAGAGCGGGGCGCGGCCCTCCTCGGCGGTCACCGACAGGGCGGCGACATGGGGCTGTGCCAGGAACTGCTCGCGCTCCGACCGGGTCAGGGCCATCACGGTCCTCCTCGCTCTGGGACAGGCTGCCGTAAGCTCAACGCCCTTACGGGGCAGGCCTGTTCCCCGGTACGCCGATCCCGTGCCCGCCGGGACGACAGCCGCCGCGGCTCACCCCCGCCCCAGCACCACCGTCCCCGACGAGCAGAACCACCCCCCGGTGCCCGAGGCCACCGCCAGCGCCGGCAGGTCGCCGTTCCGGCGCCGCACCTGCCGGGCCCCCGCCTCGCCCCGCAGCTGCCGTACCGCCTCCACCAGCAGGAACAGGCCCCGCATGCCCGGGTGTTGGGCGGACAGGCCGCCGCCGTCGGTGTTGACCGGGAGGTCCCCGCCCTCGACCCGCAGCCGCCCCTTCTCCACGAAGGACCCCCCTTCCCCCTTTCCGCAGAAGCCCAGGTCCTCCAGGGTCACCAACGTCATGTAGGTGAAGGCGTCGTAGATCTCGGCGAGGTCGATCTCCGCCGGTCTCACGCCCGCCCGTTCGAAGGCGAGGCGGCCGCTGACCGCCGCCGGGGACACCGTGAAGTCCGGCCACTCGGACATCGTGGCGTGGGAGACGTACTCGCCCGTGCCGAGGACCCGGACGGGGGCGGTGCGGCAGTCCCGCGCGTACTCCTCCGCCGCCAGCAGGACCGCCGCCCCGCCGTCGGAGCGCAGACAGCAGTGCAGCTTGGTGAAGGGGTCCGCGATCATCGGGCCGGACAGCACCTCGTCGACGGTGATCGGGGTGCGGGACATCGCCTCGGGGTTCAGGGCCGCGTTCGCCCGGGCCTGGACCGCCACCTCCGCCAACTGCTCGATCGTCGTCCCGTGTTCGATCATGTGGCGGCGGGCCGCCATGGCGTACTTGGCGATCAGGGTGTGGCCGTAGGGGACCTCGAACTGCTGCGGCCCGCGGGCGCCGAAGGACAGGGTGCCGGTGCGGCGGCCCGCCTTGACGTCGGCCCGGGCGGTCGAGCCGTAGACCAGCAGCACCACGTCGGCGTGGCCCAGCGCGATCGCGTCCGCCGCGTGGGCCGCCATGACCTCCCAGGTCGAGCCACCCACGGAGGTGGAGTCGACCCAACTCGGCCGCAGCCCCAGGTACTCGGCGACCTCGACGGGCGCCAGCGTGCCCAGGCCGGCCGAGGCGAAGCCGTCCACCAGCGACCGGTCGAGCCCGGCGTCCGCCAGGGCCCGGCGCGCGGCCTGCGCGTGCAGGGCGTACGGCGTCACGTCGTCCAGCCGGCCGCAGTCGGAGAGGGCCACCCCGACCACGGCGACCTTGCGGGTTCCGGCAGTCATGAATGGTCTCTCCCTCTGTCTGGGCAACTGGACCCACCGCTCCTAATATGACGGACCGTCAGATCCGGAGGGAAGGGGTCGCCATGGACGCCGGCTTCACCGCCGAGCAGGACGAGATCCGCCGCGCCCTGCGCGAACTGCTGCACAAGCGGTGCGGCGCGCAGGAGCTGCGGGCCGCCGTCGACACCCCCGCCGGGTACGACACCGGGCTGTGGACCGCGCTCGCCGAACAGCTCGGCCTGCCCGGTCTCGCCCTCCCCGAGGCGTACGGCGGGGTCGGCTGCTCGGTCACCGAGCTCGCCCTCGCGGCGGAGGAGACCGGACGGGTCCTCGCCCCCTCGCCCCTGCTCGCCACCGCCGTCCTCGCCGCCCCGCTGATCCTCGCCCTCGGCACCGGGACCCAGCGCGACGCCCTGCTCCCCCGGATCGCCGCGGGCTCGCTGACCGCCACCCTCGCCGCACCCGCGACCGGCCTCGCCCTGGTCGCCGGCAACGACGGGGACTGGGCGGGCGGCGGCCGCGCGGGCGGCGTGCAGGCCCGCCGCGCCGGGGACCGCTGGACGCTGTACGGCGAGATCGGGCACGTCCTGGACGGGCACTCGGCCGGCATGCTCCTCGTCGCCGCGCACACCGGCGGGTTCGCCCGCTCCCGCACCCTGCTCTTCCTCGTCCCCGGCGACGCCGACGGGCTGGTGCGCGCACGGCAGACCGCCCTCGACGCCACCCGCCCCCTCGCCCGGCTCCACCTCAGGGACGTGGACGCCGAGTTGCTGGGCGAGGAGGGCGCGGACGTGCTCGGCGCGCTCGCCCTGCTCGGGGACCGCGCCGCCGCCGTCCTGGCCTGCGAGGCCGTCGGGGCCGCCGACCGGGTGCTGGAGCGGACCGTGGAGTACGTGGGCCGGCGGGAGCAGTTCGGGCGGCCCATCGGCTCCTTCCAGGCGGTCAAGCACCGGCTGGCCGACGTGTACGTGGCGGTCCAGGCGGCACGCTCGGCCGCCTACTACGCGGCCTGGGCCACGGCGCACGGGGAACGCGTCGGCGCCCTCGCCCTCGCCCAGGGGCTCCAGGCGCTGCGCGGCGCCGCGGGCGAGGGGATCCAGCTGCACGGGGGCATCGGCTTCACCTGGGAGCACGACGTCCAGCTGTACTTCAAGCGGGCCGCCGGCGACGAGCTGCTGTTCGGGCCGGTGCACCGGCTGCGGGCGCACGCGGCCGACGCGGCGCGGCTCTTCGGACCGGGACGGCCGGAGGTGGCGGTGTGATCGGGGAACGCGCGGTGCAGCGGATCTCGTCGACGCGGGGGTTCGCCAAGGTGGCCCCCCATGTGATCCCGGCACTGGACCGGGCCGTCCACCGGCTCACCCGCGGGAGGGTCATCCTCAGCGCGCAGATGCTGCCGGGCGTGATCCTTTCCTCCACCGGCGCCCGCAGCGGGCTGGTCCGGCGGACGCCGCTGGCCTGCATGCCCGAGGAGGACGGCCGGAGCTGGATCCTCATCGGCTCCAACTTCGGCCGCACGGACCACCCCGCCTGGACCCACAACCTCCTCGCCCACCCGGACGCCGAGATCAGCTGGAAGGGGAGGGACGTCCCGGTCCGCGCCCGGCTCCTCGAGGGAGCGGAGCGCGCGGCCGTGTGGGACCGGCTGCTGGTGTTCTGGCCGCCGTACGCCGCCTACCAGCAGCGGGTGGCGCGGGAGATCCGCGTCTTCCGGATCGTCCCGAGGTCATAGCGTCGCCAGCCGCTGTACGAGGAGGAAGGCGCCGATCCCGAGCATCGCCGCCCCCGAGGTCCGGGTGACCGCGCGGGCCGCAGCCGGGCGGGCGCCCAGGACCGTGCGGGCCGTGCGGCCGACCGTCAGATAGACGGCGGCGCAGGCCGCCATGTGCAGCAGGCCGAGGGCGGTGGTCTGGGCGGCGACCGGGAGG
Organism: Streptomyces sp. NPDC020489; assembly: GCF_044386545.1. Classification (NCBI taxonomy): domain Bacteria; kingdom Bacillati; phylum Actinomycetota; class Actinomycetes; order Kitasatosporales; family Streptomycetaceae; genus Streptomyces; species Streptomyces sp. NPDC020489. Next base: position 293,267 of record NZ_JBIRUZ010000006.1, on the reverse strand, counting down.
CGCGCGCCCGTCGTGGTGAGGAACTGCGGCATGACGGACAGGTAGAGCAGCAGGCCCTTGGGGTTGAGGCCGCTGATCGTCGCGCCGCGCAGGAAGACGCGCGCGCCGCCCGTCCGGACCGTCTCGCCGGCCCCCGGGACCCCCGGTCGGCGCAGCACGGTCCAGCCCAGCCACACCAGATAGGCCGCCCCGGCCACCGTCAGCGCGGTGAGCAGCGCGGGGGAGCCCGCGACCAGGACGGCGAGGCCCGCCGCCGCCAGGACGGTGTGCAGGGCGTACCCGCTGACCAGGCCGCCCACGGCCGCCGCCACCTGCCCGCCGCGCAGGCCCGCGGAGATCGCGTACGCCCAGTCGGCGCCGGGGACGCAGACCAGCAGCAGGTCGACGGCGAGGAAGGAGAACAGCAGCCCGAGGTCCATGCTGGGGACATTAGGCGTGAATGGCCCGAAAGTGTTCCCGAAGTTTGCTCATGATCGCGGGGTGCGTGAAAGGATTTTCCCCATGGACGACGTGGACCGGAAAATCCTTGCCGAGCTTCAGCAGGACGGGCGACTGACCGTGACCGAGCTGGCGGCCCGGGTGCGGCTCAGCGTCTCGCCCTGCCACCGGCGGCTGCGGGAGCTGGAGCGGGCCGGCGCCATCAGCGGTTACCGGGCGGTCGTGCGGCCCTCGGCCGTCGGGCTGAACTTCGAGGCCCTGGTGTTCGTGACCATGCGGCAGGAGGACCGGGACACCGTCGCCGGGTTCGAGCGGGCGGTGGCGGAGGTGGAGGGGGTGCAGGAGGCGCAGCGGCTGTTCGGGGAGCCGGACTATCTGCTGCGGGTGGTCGCGGCGGACCTCGCGGCCTATCAACGGCTGTACGACGAACGGCTGGCCACGCTGCCGGGGGTACAGCGGCTGACGTCCACACTGGTGATGAAGCACGTGGTCACCGACCGGCCGCTGCCGGCATAGCGGCAGGCGGCGGCTCACCAGGGGTGAACCACCGCCCGCCAGACAGGACTTGGTGCCTGAAAAAGGACTTCGGCTACTTGGTCGGCTTCTTCCCGGTCACGCCCAGATAGACCAACAGCGCCAGGTTGGGCTTGAGTTCGGCCTGCTTGACACCCCAGCTCTGGAAGCCCTTCTGGTGCGAGGCGACGGCCGCGAGCATCGCGACCAGCGAACCGGCGACCGCCGCCGGGTTCACGTCCTTGTCGACCTTGCCCTTGGACTGCAACTCGGCCACCGCGTCGGCCAGGGAGTTGTTCACGGAGTTCAGGATCTTCATACGGATCTTGTAGAACCGTTTGTCCCCCTCGGCGGCGCCGAGGTCGACGACCCTGAGGATCGCGTCGTTCCTGCGCCAGAACTCCAGGAACCCGTCCACGAGTTCCTGCGCGGTGCTCCAGCCGGCCTTGCCGACCCAGGACCGCCCTTCGAGCAGCTGGGTCAACTGGCCGCCCTCGGTGGCCATGTGCTCGGCGATCTCCAGGACGGCGCCCTCGACGTCCGGGAAGTACTGGTAGAAGGTCGCGGGTGAAGTGCCCGCCTTCCGGGCGACATCGATGACTTTGACGTCCCGGTAAGGGGAGGAGCTGAGCATCTCGCTGAGGCAGTCGAGCAGCTTCTGCCGGGTCGCCTGCCCACGCCGGCCGGCCACGCGGCCGTCGACGGTACGCACTTGTCCTGTCATGCCGTCAGCTTACCGAGGGGTGATGGGAGCGCGATTCGGCCGACTGCAAATGGGGTGCGCGGGCTCTTCGGCGCTGGTGCGCTGGTCTGCGGGGTGCGTGAGTCGCCGTTAGTTTGGCGGTATGGCCGAAAACAGGGCATCCACGTACGGAGAGGGCGTCCCGTGCTGGGTGGACGCGCAGCTTCCCGACGTCGAGGCGGGCAAGCGGTTCTACGGTGAGCTCTTCGGGTGGACCTTCGAGGAGCAGCGGTACGGCGGGGCCGTGTGGGCCCTGCGGGAGGGCGAGCCGGTCGCCGCGCTCGCGCACAAGACGGACGGGCGGATGCCCACCGTCTGGACGGTGTACTTCGCGACCCCCGACATCGAGGGCCTCGCCGACCGCGTCTGGGCGGCCGGCGGACAGGTCGTCACCGCCCCCGTGCCGGTCGGCGACCTCGGGACCAGCGCCCTGGTCACCGATCCGGAGGGCGCCGTCTTCGGGCTGTGGGAGCCGGACACCCACACCGGTTTCGGGGTGCGGCACGAGCCGGGCGCGTTCGTCTGGGCCGAGCTGTACGCACGGGACACCGAGGCGGCCAACACCTTCTACGGCGGGCTCTTCCACGACGCCCTGTTCGGGCCCGGGGCGACCCCCGATTTCGGCCGGGCCCCCGTGCTGGACGTCTTCCCGGCCGAGATGCCGCCCCACTTCCTCGTCCACTTCGGCGTCGAGGACTGTGCGGCGGCCCTCGCCGCGGTGAGCCGGCTCGGTGGGCGGGTCCAGGCTCCACCCTTCGAGACGTCGTACGGGAAAGCGGCCGTCGTCACCGACAATCAGGGGGCGTCCTTCGCGCTGCTGGAGCGTGCCGCCGGGAAGTCCGAGCGCTGAGACCTACTGTTTTGGCGTGAGACATCCCGATGTGCACCCGGGTTCGCAACCTGCGCCTCGGCCAGGAAGAATCAGGGTGCGTGCCGCCATGGCGGTGCGGTGGTGAGACGCTGCACGGGGTCGCGTGCATAAGGGTGTGACGCGGCCCGTACGGGGAGGTGGCAGGCAAGTGGTGGATCAGCTGACACAGCACGATCCGCGGCGGATCGGGCCGTTCGAGGTGCTGGGACGGCTGGGCGCCGGCGGCATGGGGCTGGTCTATCTCGCGCGCTCGGCGTCCGGCCGGCGCGTGGCGATCAAGACGGTCCGTACGGAACTCGCCGAGGACCAGCTGTTCCGCGTCCGCTTCACCCGGGAGGTGGAGGCGGCCCGGGCCGTCTCCGGCTTCTACACCGCGGCCGTCGTCGACGCCGACCCCCGTGCGGCCGTGCCCTGGCTGGCCACCGCGTACGTTCCCGCGCCCTCCCTCGAGGAGATAGTGAACGAGTGCGGGCCGCTGCCGGCCCAGGCGGTGCGCTGGCTCGCGGCGGGCGTCGCCGAGGCCCTCCAGTCGATCCACGGCGCGGGACTGGTGCACCGCGACCTCAAGCCGTCGAACGTCCTGGTCGTCGAGGACGGCCCGCGGGTGATCGACTTCGGTATCGCCTCCGGCGTATCGAACACGCGTTTGACGATGACGAACGTCGCCGTCGGCACCCCCGCCTACATGTCACCCGAGCAGGCCAAGGACTCCCGCAGCGTGACCGGCGCGAGCGACGTCTTCTCGCTCGGCTCGATGCTGGTCTTCGCCGCCACCGGCCACCCGCCCTTCCACGGCGCCAACCCGGTCGAGACGGTCTTCATGCTGCTGCGCGAGGGCCCCGACCTCGAAGGCCTCCCGGACGAGCTGCGCCCGCTCATCGAGTCCTGCATGCAGATGGACGCCACCGGCCGCCCCAACCCGGCCGACCTCCAGGCCCAGCTCGCCCCCCACCTCTTCGGCTCCGGCTCCGACGACAGCGGTACGGCGTCGGCCTGGCTGCCCGAGCGCGCGGTGAGCCTGATCGAGGGCCGCCGCAACGGGCGGACGGCCGTCAGACCGGGCCCCGCCGGCCGCAGCGCGGGCGGCCGCGTCGCCCCCGTGCCGCCGCCGCCCCCGCACGACCCCGTCGTCCCCGCGCGCGTGCCCGTCGGCGCCCCCGACACCGGCCCGGTGCGCCTGGCGGGCGCCCAGGTCCCCATCGGGCCCGGACCGCGCGTCGCCGACGCCCGCGCCGCCGCCGTGAAGGCGCCGCCGCCGGAGGCCGGGCTGGTCGCCAGCTGGTCCAAGCCGCGCCCCGGTGTCAACGGCGCCGACCCCGTCATCCCGGCGCCCCCGCCGGCCCCGGAGCCCGGCGGCGGCTGGCGCCCCTGGCGGTTCCGGATGTCGAACGACGTGTGGGGCACCCCCGCCGTCGCCGACGACCTCGTCTACGTCACCTCCTTCGAGGTGCACGCCCTCGACGTGGCCACCGGACGGCGCCGCTTCAAGACCCGGGACGTCGCCTGGTCGATGGCGGTCGCGGACGGCCGTATCCACGCCTCCGACGGCCCCACCCTCTTCGCCCTGGAGGCCCGCGAGGGCGCCGATCTGTGGCGGTTGCAGACGGACGCCTGGGTCTACTCCCTCAAGGCCGACCGGGGCACCGTCGTCACCGGCACCCGGGGCGGCGGCGTCCAGGCCTGGGAGGCCTCGGGCGGCCAGAAGCTGTGGGAGATCACCGGCGCGCAGACGGACTTCGAGTCCCCCGAGGCGGGCCCGGCCCTGCACGACGGCACGGTCTACGTCTGGCAGGACGCCCGGCTGCGCGCCCTGGACGCCCGCACCGGCGACGAGCGCTGGTCGTACCCCATCGGCGACGCGGCCTCCTGCGGCGGCGTACCGGTCCGGGTGACGCACGCCCCGGACGGCTACGCGTACGTCTCCGCCGGCACCCGGGTGCTCGCGCTGGACATCGCCACCGGCCAGGTGAAGTGGCACTTCGAGGCCCCCGCGGTCTTCCTGTGCCCGCCCGCCTTCGTCCCCGGCCCCGCGGTGACCGGCGGCGGCGTGTACCTCGCCGACTACCTCGGCACGGTCTACGCCCTGGACGCCTCCGACGGCCGCGACCGCTGGCGCATCGCCACCGAGTCCCGGGCCTCCATCGAGCCGGTGCTGGTGGTCGCGGGCCATGTCCACGTGGGCAGCGGCAAGGGGCTCTACACCCTGGACGCGGTCACGGGCACCCCGAAGTGGCGCTTCCAGTCCGGCGGCGACATCGTGGGCACGCCCGCGGTCGCGGAGGGGCGCATCCACTTCGGCTCCACCGACCACCTGCTGTACACCCTCAAGGCCGACGATGGCCGGCTGCGCTGGAAGCTCGCCACCGGCGGCGAGATCACCGGCGCCCCGGTCGTCAAGGACGGCGTGGTGTACGCGTGCAGCAAGGACCGCTGCGTGTACGCGCTGGACGCGGAGAAGGGGACGGGGACGGCCAGGACCGCGTGAGCCGCTGGTCATGGCCGTCGTACGGAACGGGCACCACGTAGTGGCATGGCCGTGACAACTGCTCGCTAGAGTGGCGGCATGATCGCACGGGGGCGCACTCTCAAGTTCACAGCCGTCATCGCCTTGGTGGTCCTGGCCCTGTCCGGGTTCTCGACGAGCACGAAGGGCCGGCACGGGAGCGGTGGTCACAGTGGGGGCGGATGCAGCAGCTCCAGCCAGGACCACGACAGCTCGTCGTCCACCTCGGGTGGCGGCTCGGGGACGTACCACGACTACGACGACTACGACGACGACAACTACGACGACGACTATTCCGGGGGTTCGTCCGGGGAGTCGTCCCCGTCCGGCCATGAGGACGGTACGGCGCGGCTGATCAGCTGTGCGACGGTGGCGGAGGCGTACGCGACGGTCGAGGTCACCAACCCGAACAGCACCGGGAGCACCTTCGACGTCCACCTCACCTTCATGGAAGCCGACGACGACGTGGTCGACGGCACCACCGAGCAGGTCACCGTGCCCGCCTACGGCACGAAGACCCTGCGGATCGAGGTGACCGACGTCGAGGAGAACGCCGCCAAGGTCGACCACTGCGACCTGGACCCGGTCGCCTCGTCCACCTGGGACGACGTCACCGGGTCCTGAACCCGGAGCGGCGGGCGGCGAACAGCTCCGCCTGCCGCTCGCCCGGCAGGTTCCCCAGCGAGATCAGATGCGGGGCCTGAGCGAACCCGGCGGCGAGAGCGGCCTCCTTGGCCGCCCACAGGGCGCGGACCGTGCCCTGGACGCCCTCGGCCGGATACCCGGCGATGACCGCGGCACACTCCACCGCCGCCTCCAACGCCGCGCCGGGCTCGGTGAGTTCGGAGACCAGCCCGACGGCGAGGGCCCGCTCGGCGGAGACCCTCTCCGCCGTCCCCATGAGCATCATCCGGGCGACCTCGCCGTACGGCATCCGCTGCGCCAGGAGGACCGACTCGTAGGCGCTGACCATGCCGTAACTGGTGTGCGGGTCGAAGAAGGCGGCGGTGGTGTCGGCGACGACGAAGTCCGCCTCCCCGAGCAGGTAGAAGGCGCCCCCGCAGGCCATGCCCCGCACCGCGGCGATCACCGGTTTCCACAGGTCGTTCGCCTTGGGCCCGACGCGCAGGAGCGGATCGTCGGTCATGTAGGGGGAGCCGGGCTGCGGAACCTCGGCGTCCCGGTCCAGGCCGGTGCAGAAGGCGCGCTCGCCCGCCCCGGTGAGGACGATCGCCCGCACGGTGTCGTCGAACCGCAACGCGCCCCAGCACGCGACGAGTTCGTCGCGCAGGGCGAGGTCGATGGCGTTGAGCCGGTGCGGCCGGTCCAGGGTGACGACGGCAACGCCGGTGTCCTGGTCGGCCGTGATCCGCAGCCCGCTCACGCCGCCACCCACTGCACGAGCCCGTCGGCGAACACCGCCCGCACCCGGGCGCCGATCCGGATCCGCCCCGGATCGACGGAGTCGAGCGGCGCCCCGGCCGAGGCGACCAGGTTGCCGACCAGCCGGATGCGGGGGTCCTCGTCGAGTTCGACGACGACGACGTTGTACGGCGCCCGCTCCGCGTAGTCCGGCAGGAGCGGGGGATGGGGGACCACGTACGACCAGACCCGGCCGTAACCGCTGACCTTCTCCCAGCCGCTGTCGAAGGACTGGCAGCGCGGGCAGCACGGGCGGGGCGGGAAGCGGGGTGCGCGGCAGTCGGCGCAGGTCTGGACGCGGAGTTCGCCCTGGGCGGCGTAGTGCCAGAAGGGGGCGCCCTCGGGGTCGACGACGGGGGTGAGCACGGGTTACCTCCTGAGCAGGAGCGCGGACGTGGGGACGCCCTCACCGGCGGTGACCAGGCAGGTCGCGGCGTCCGGGACCTGGGCGGCAGCGGTCCCGCGCAGCTGCTTGACGCCTTCGTTGATGAGGTTGAAGCCGTGGACGTAGGCCTCGCTGAGGCCGCCGCCGCCGGTGTTGAGCGGCAGCCGCCCGCCGATCTCCAGGGCGCCCTGCTCGGTGAACGCCCCGCCCTCGCCGCGCCCGCAGAAGCCGTAGCCCTCCAGGGAGAGCGGGATCAGGGCGGTGAACGCGTCGTAGATCTGGGCGACGTCCACGTCCTCGGGGGTGAGGTCGGCGTGCTTCCACAGATGCCGGGCGGCGGTCCAGGCGGGGCCGGAGAGCGGGTCGTCGTTCCAGTAGTTGACCATGCCGTGGTGCTGGGCGGGCAGGCCCTGGGCGGCGGAGTGGACGTAGACCGGGGTGTGGGGGCAGTCGCGGGCGCGCTCCCTGCTGACGACGACACAGGCCAACGCCCCGTCCGTCTCCAGGCAGTTGTCGAACAGGCAGAGCGGCTCGCTGATCCAGCGGGAGGTCATGTACATCTCGCGGGTGAGGGGGCGCTCGTACATGACGGCGGCCGGATTCTGGTTGGCGCGGTTGCGGCAGGCGAGGGCCACGTTGAACAGGTGGTCCCGGGTGGCGCCGTACTCGTGCATGTAGCGGCGGGTGAGCATGGCGATCTCGTCGACCGGCCGCAGCAGCCCGTAGGGGCGGGTCCACTGGGCCGGGGTGGGGAGTTGGGCGACGGTGTCGCGCCAGGGCCGGGGTCCCGAGCCGCGCTTGCGGGACCGCCAGGCCACCCCCACCGTCGCCTGTCCGCAGGCGATGGCGGCCGCGAGATGGGCGACGGTGGCGCAGGAACCGCCGCCCCCGTAGCCGACCTTGCTGAAGAAGGTGAGGTCGCCGAGGCCGACCGCCTTCGCCAGCTCCACCTCGTCGGTCTCCTCCATGGTGAAGGAGGCGAGCGCGTCGACCTCGCCCGGGGCGATGCCGGCGTCGTCCAGGGCGGCGAGAACGGCCCGGCAGGCGAGCGTTCTCTCGTCCTCGGGGAGGTTCTTGGCGAAGGGCGTCTGGCCGATGCCGACGATGGCGGTGGCGTCCTTGAGTCCGGTCATGGGGCACCTCCGCGAGGGCTGTCCACCTGGCTGACAGTGCGTCAGGCTACAGCTAATCTGACGGTCAGTCAGCTAGTGGGTTCTGGAGGCCGGTTGTGCGCGGAGACGAGGAGTGGGGAAGCGTTCCGGGTCTGGTCCGGTCGGCGGCGCGGCGGTACGCGGACGTGGAAGCCGTCGTGGAGGGCCGTACCCGGGTGACGTACGCCGAACTGGGCGAGCGCGTGGAGCGGGCGACGGCGGCCTGCGTGGCGAGCGGGGTGGCACCCGGCGACCGGGTCGCGATCTGGGCCCCCAACAGCCTGGACTGGATGGTCGCGGCGCTCGGCGCGGTGTCCGCCGGGGCGGTGCTGGTGCCGCTGAACACCCGGTTCAAGGGCGGCGAGGCGGCCGACGTCCTGCGCAGGAGCGGCGCGCGCCTGCTGTTCGTGACGGGCACCTTCCTCGGCACCTCCTACGTCGCCTCGCTGCGCAGGGCGCTCGCGGACGGGCCCGGGCTGCCCGCGCTGGAACAGGTCGTCGTCCTGTCCGACGACGCCCCGGCCGACTACCGCAGCTGGAAGGACTTCCTCGCCGGCGGGGACGGCGTGGACGAGGCGGAGGTCCGGCGGCGGGCGGCCTCGGTGCGCGGCTCGTGGCCCTCGGACATCGTCTTCACCTCCGGGACCACCGGCCGCCCCAAGGGCGCGGTCATCACCCACGCCCAGACCCTGCGGGCCTACGCGATCTGGAGCGAACTGGCGGGCCTGCGGCAGGGCGACCGGTATCTGATCGTCAACCCCTTCTTCCACACCTTCGGCTACAAGGCGGGCGTGATCGCCTGCCTCATGCGGGGCGCGACGATGATCCCCCAGCCGGTCTTCGACGTGGACACCGTGCTGGCGAACATCGCCGCGGAACGCGTGTCCGTGCTGCCCGGCCCCCCGACCCTGCACCAGTCCCTCCTGGACCACCCCTCCCGGACGGCCCACGACCTGTCCGCGCTGCGCCTGGTGGTGACCGGCGCCGCGGTCGTCCCGCTGACCCTGGTGGAACGGCTGCGCGGCGAACTCGGCGTGGAGACCGTCCTCACCGCCTACGGCCTCTCCGAGGCGAGCGGCGTCGTCACCATGTGCCGCCGCGGCGACCCCCCGTCGGTGATCGCGTCCACCTCGGGGCGGGCGATCCCGGGCACGGAGGTCCGGGTGGCGGACCCGACCGGCGCCCCCCTGCCCGCGGGCACCCCCGGCGAGGTCCTGGTCCGCGGCTTCCATGTGATGCGCGGCTACTACCAGGACCCGGTCGCGACCGCGGAGGTCCTGGACCCGGAGGGCTGGCTGCGGACGGGCGACGTCGGTGTCCTGGACGAGGCGGGCAACCTCCGCATCACCGACCGTCTCAAGGACATGTTCATCGTCGGCGGGTTCAACGCCTACCCGGCCGAGATAGAGCAGCTCCTCGGCCTCCACCCGGACGTCCTGGACGTCGCCGTGGTCGGCGTCCCGGACCCGCGCCTGGGCGAAGTAGCCAAGGCGTACGTGGTGCGGCGCCCGGGGTCGGTGACGACGGCGGACGACCTGATCGCCTGGTCCCGGCGGGAGATGGCGAACTACAAGGTGCCACGAGAGGTCGAGTTCGTGGGCGAGCTGCCCCGCAACGCGAGCGGCAAGGTGGTGAAGGGGCGGCTGCGCGGGCCGGGGCGGGCGGCGGACGCCGTGTGAGGGCATGCCTCGGCCGCGGCGGCATCCCCTCCGCGCCGCCGCGGCCGATCCCCGTGCGGGAAGAAGCTCCGAGTGGGTCAGGCAGGCTCGTCCGTGACGTGGATGTCCGTCGGCTTCACCGTGTCCGTGCCCGCCTTCTCGTCCGTGACGTGGATGTCGGTGGGCTTGAGGACGTCGCCGTCCGTGCCCGCGGGCGCGTCGGTCACGTGGATGTCGAGCGGCTTGATGTCGCCGTCGTTCTTCGTGGTGTCGGTCATGGGTCCGCAACTCCTGTCAGCCGGCTGTGGACCCGCCCGGCGACTCCCCCGAGGGCCGCCGGACGGGCGTCGAGGACCGCTCACCTTGTCGGCGGCCCTCCGTGGTGGACCCGTCTGCCCCCCGACGCGACGGATCGACAACCTCAGGGTGACGGGATGCGATAAACGAATGATGAACGGCTCCGACCTGGGGCTCAGGCAGCCTGGACGGGAGCCAGCAGCGCGCGTACCTCCTCGGCCTCCGAGGAGCCCAACGCCTCGTAGATGCCGAGGGCGTCCCGCCAGCAGACCCGGGCGCGTCCGGTCTGGCCGATCCCGGCGAGCGCGCGGCCGAGCACCGTGAGGATGTTGCCGCGCCGCCACTCGCCCCCGATGCCGCGCAGCACGGCCAGCGACTGCTCGGCGAGCGCCGCGGCGTCGGCGAGTCGGCCCTCGGCCATCCGGACCTCCGCGATCCGGAAGATCGTCATGCCCTCCCACAGGCGCTGACGGCTGTCCCGGAAGACCTCGAGCGCCTGGCCGAGCCGCTCGGCGGCCTCCGCCAGCTGCCCCGCCTGGGCCAGCGCGAGCCCGAGGGCGTACCGGCCGTTCGCCCCGCGCAGGGAGTGCCCGAGACGGTCGTAGATGTCCGTGCCCCGCTGGGCCAGCTCGATGGCGCTGTGCGTGTGGTTCACGGCCAGGTGGGACCTGGAGAGGTTGCACAGGGCGCTGGCCTCACCGGGGAGGTCGTCGGCCTCCTGGAAGCTGGAGATGGCCTCGGTGAGGTGCGTGGCGGCCTCGACGTGCCGGTTCTGGTAGAAGGCGATGGCGCCCCGGAGGTTGGGCACCCAGCACCGCAGCACCGGGTCGGTGGACTCGCGGGCGAGCGCCGTGGCCTGCCGTGCCTCCTGGTCCGCCTGGTCGAAACGCCCGCCGGCGAGGTGGCTGTCCGCCAGGGTGACCCGGGCGCGGGCCTCCGCGTGGCGGTCGGCGGCCTCGCGGGCCGCCGTCGTCGCGGCCTCGGCGACCGCGCCGAACTCCCGTGAGTTGGCCCCCGACTCGGCCAGGTCCTTGGCGGCCCACAGCAGGTCGACGGCCCGCCGCAGCTGCGGACCGGCGACGGCCTGGCGCACGCACGCCAGGAGGCAGTTCGCCTCCGAGTACAGCCAGTCCTGGGCCCGGTGCCGGTCCGTGAACGTCAGCCCCGGATGGTCGGTCGGCTCCAGATGCTCCACCAGCCGGTCCCCGGGCCGCTCGATCCCGTACACCCCGGCCGCCGTGGCCAGGTAGAAGTCCAGCAGCCGCGACAGGGCCGCGCCCCGCTCGCTCGGCGGCCGTTCGTCGCGTTCCGCGCACGCACGCGCGTAGAGCCGGACCAGGTCGTGGAAGCGGTAGCGGCCGGGGGCGGCGGATTCGAGGAGGGAGGTGTCGACCAGGGACTCCAGGAGGTCCTCGGTCTCCTCCCGGTCCAGATCGAGTACGGCGGCCGCGGCGGACAGCGAGATGTCGGGGCCGTCGGCGAGGCCCAGGAGGCGGAAGGCGCGGGCCTGGGCGGGCTCCAGCTGGCCGTAGCCGAGTTCGAAGGTGGCCTTGACGGCGAGGTCACCGGCCTGGAGCTCGTCCAGGCGGCGGCGCTCGTCGGCGAGCTTCGCGGCGAGCACCGAGACCGTCCAGGTGCGGCGCGCCGCCAGGCGGGACGCCGCGATGCGGATGGCCAGCGGGAGGAAGCCGCAGGCCGCGACGACGTCGAGGGCGGCCTCCCGCTCGCTGCCCACCCGCTCCTCGCCGACGATCTTCGTGAACAGGGCCAGCGCCTCGTCCGGCGACATCACGTCCAGGTCGACGAGGTGCGCCCCGGCGAGGTCCACCATCCGTACCCGGGAGGTGACCAGGGCCGCGCAGCCCGCCGTGCCGGGGAGCAGGGGGCGCACCTGGGCCGCGTCGCGGGCGTTGTCGAGGAGGACCAGGACGCGGCGGTCGTCCAGGACCGAGCGGTACAGCGCCGCCCGTTCCTCCAGGGAGTCGGGGATCGCCGAGTCGGCGGTGCCCAGGGCCCGCAGGAAGGTGCCGAGGACCGTCTCCGGATCCGCGGTCCGGGCGCCCGCGCCCTGGAGGTCGACGTACAACTGGCCGTCGGGGAAGGACGACCGGACCTGGTGGGCGACGTGGACGGCCAGGGTGGTCTTGCCGACGCCGCCGATGCCCGCGAGGGCCGAGAGCGCCATCACGCGGCCCTCCGCGCCGGCGAGCACCTCGCCCAGCTCGGCGACGACGGACGCGCGCCCGGTGAAGTCGGGTACGGTCGCCGGGAGTTGGGCGGGGCGGACGGGGGCGACCGCGGGTTCCGGCTGCGGGGAGGGGGGTTCGGCGAGCGCCGGGTCGGCCCGCAGGATGCGCTGCTGGAGCTCGCGCAGGCCCGCCCTCGGGTCCACGCCCAGTTCGTCGGCGAGCAGCCTGCGGGTGTCGGCGTACACGGCGAGCGCCTCCGCCTGACGGCCGGACCGGTACAGGGCGAGCATCAGCAGCTCGCGCAGCCGCTCCCGCAGGGGGTGGGCGGCGGTCAGGGCCGTCAGTTCCGAGACCGCCTCCGCGTGGCAGCCCTGTTCCAGGTCCATGTCGAGGCGGGACTCCAGGAGTTGCAGGCGCCACTCCTCCAGGCGGACGCGCTGCGAGGAGGCGTACGGGCCCGGCACGCCCGCCAGCACCTCGCCGTCCCACAGGGCCAGGGCCCGCCCCAGCACCTCCCGCGCATGGCACAGATCACCGGTGCCGCGCGCCTTCTCGGCCTCGGTGGCCAGCTCCTGTGCCACCGCGAGGTCCAGGGCGCCCTCGCCGAGGGAGCGGATCGCGTAGCCGCCGGACTCGCTCACCAGGACGTCGGGGCCGAGGACCTTGCGCAGCCGGGAGGCGTAGGTCCGCAGCGCGGCCAGCGCCTGGGACGGCGGCTCCTCGCCCCACAGGGCGTCGATCAGCTCGGCCGCGGTCGCGGTACGGCCCTCCCGCAGCAACAGCGCCGCCAGCAGGGCCCGTTGCTGCGGCGAACCCGTGGGCAGGGATTCCTCGCCGCGCCAGGCGCGCACCGGTCCGAGCACGCCGAAGCACAGCGGCGGTCCGGACTCCGCCGAGGAGCCGGGACGCCGCTGCGCAGGCACCCGCGATACACCGTCCATCGCGTCCCCCTAGACACAGTGAGCAACAACGCCAGTTTGCCTTGTTCATGGCAGATGCGTCAGCTGTGGAGAGCGCGATCACAGGCGGACGCGCGGGAACGGCCAAAGGCTGCCGCCGTACTTCGCGCACTTCCGCACAGGAACCACCAGCACCGGGCACCGTCCCGCCAGCTGACGGACCGTCAGATCGGCGCTACCGTGGGCGCCATGGAGACCATCGCGGCAAGCGCCCCGGAAACCACCCCGGAATTCCCGAAGATCATCTCCGTCGACGACCACACCGTGGAGCCGCCGCACGTCTGGCAGGACCGGCTCCCGAAGAAGTACCTGGACATCGGCCCCCGCACGGTCCGCGCCCCGCTGAAGGAGATGACGTTCCTCGGCGGCCGGTTCAAGCCGGTGATGGGCCGGCCGGGCGACGACGGACCGATCGGCGACTGGTGGGTCTACGAGGACCTGCACCGCCCCCTCACCCGCCTCGACACCGCCGTCGGCTACAGCAGGGACGAGATCAAACTCGAAGTCATCACCTACGAGCAGATGCGCCCCGGCTCCTACGACGTTCCCGCCCGCCTCGCCGACATGGACGTCAACCACGTCCAGTCCGCCCTGTGCTTCCCCACCTTCCCGCGCTTCTGCGGCCAGACCTTCACCGAGGCCGCGGACCGCGAGCTGGGCCTGCTGTGCGTGCGGGCCTACAACGACTGGATGGTGGAGGAGTGGTGCGGCCCGAAGGCGCGGGGGCGGCTCATCCCGCTGACCCTCATCCCGCTGTGGGACGCCGAGGCGGCCGCCGCCGAGGTCCGCCGCATGGCAAGGCGGGGCGTACGGGCGGTCGCCTTCTCCGAGATACCCCCGCACCTGGGCCTGCCCTCCGTGCACACCGACGACTGGGACCCCTTTTTCGCCGCCTGCGACGAGACCGGCACCGTCATCGCCATGCACATCGGCTCCTCCAGCAGGATGCCCTCCACCTCCGCCGACGCCCCGCCCGCCGTCGGCTCCACCATCACCTTCGCCAACTGCTGCTTCTCGATGGTCGACTGGCTGATGAGCGGCAAGTTCGAGCGCTTCGCGAACCTCAAGGTCATGTACGCGGAGGGCCAGATCGGCTGGATCCCCTACATCCTGGAGCGCGCCGACGTCGTCTGGGAGGAGAACCGCGGCTGGGGCGGCGTCGCCGACAAGGTCCACCGCCCGCCGTCCGAGATCTTCGCCGACCACGTCTACGGCTGCTTCTTCGACGACGCCTTCGGCCTGCGCAACCTCGACGCCATCGGCCTCGGCAACGTCCTCTACGAGACCGACTACCCCCACTCCGACTCCACCTGGCCCAGGTCCCGCGAGGTCGGCGAGGCCCAGATGGGCCACCTGCCCCCGGACGTCGTCGAGAAGATCGTCCGCGGCAACGCCATCGACCTGCTCGGCCTCACGCCGGAAGGGCTGTGGTCCGGGACGTGAGGAGGTCGGGCGTGCCCGGGCCGACGGGTGCGGGGCCCTTGCACGCCTTGTCATTTGCCCTGGCGCGCCGCACCATGACACCGCCGCCAGAACTGACGGTCCGTCAAGTCGGCTGGGAGTGCCATGCAGCCTCACCGCACGACCGATGAATCCCCCCGTCCCGCCCCCGCCGCCCCGACCCCTCCCCAGGGGCTCCGGTACGGCATCCAGCTGCCCATCCAGTCCCAGAGCACCCTCTACACCGAGCCCTGGGAGACCGCCGGCGACCCCGCCGACCTCGTCTATGTCGCTCGGGCCGCCGACCACGCCGGGTTCGCCTACGTCGCCGTCTGCGACCATGTCGCCGTGCCGCGCCGCCTCGCGCCCGCGATGAGCACCGTCTGGTACGACCCCGTCGCCACCCTCGCCCACCTCGCCGCGGTCACCGAGCGCGTACGACTGCTCAGCCATGTCGCCGTGGTGGGTCTGCGGCACCCGCTCCTGACCGCCAAGCAGTACGCGACCCTCGACCACCTCAGCGGCGGCCGGCTGACCCTCGGGGTCGGCGCGGGGCACGTGCAGGAGGAGTTCGAGGCGCTGGGGGTCGACTTCCGCCGGCGCGGGGCCGTGCTCGACGAGACCGTCGACGCCCTCAGGGCCTGCCTCGGGCCGGAGGAGTTCCCCGAGCACCACGGCAAGCTGTACGACTTCGAGGGGCTCGGGCAGCGGCCCCGGCCGGCCCAGCCCCGGGTGCCGATCTGGGTGGGCGGCTCCTCGCCCGCCGCCGTACGCCGGGCCGCCCTCAAGGGGGACGGCTGGCTGCCGCAGGGCGACCCGCGCGACCGGCTGCCCGCACAGATCGCCACGATCCGCCGACTGCGCGAACAGGCGGGCTTCGACGCCCCGTTCACCGTCGGCGCCATCGCCGAGCCGCTCTACGTCGGGCAGCCGGCCTGGGACGTCGGACGCCGGACCCTCACCGGGTCCGCGGAGCAGCTCGCCGAGTCCCTGCGCGCCTACCGCGCGATGGGCGTGCACCAGATCCAGGTGCGGCTGCGCAGCCGCAGCCGCGCCGAACTCACCGACCAGATCGCGGCGTTCGGCGCCAACGTCGGACCCCGGCTGTGAGGAGCCATCGCATGGGCAAGCTGGACGGGCGCGTCGTGATCGTGACCGGGGCGGCGCGCGGACAAGGAGAGCAGGAGGCACGGCTGTTCCGGGCGGAGGGCGCCGAGGTCGTGGTCGCCGACGTCCTCGACGAGCAGGGCAAGGCACTCGCCGAGGAGATCGGGGCGCTCTACGTCCACCTCGACGTGAGCCAGGAGTCCGACTGGCGGCGAGCGACCCAGGCCGCCGTCGAGGAGTACGGCCGCCTCGACGGGCTCGTCAACAACGCCGGGATCCTGCGCTTCCACACCCTCCTCGACACGCCGCTCGACGAGTTCATGCAGATCGTGAACGTCAACCAGGTCGGCTGCTTCCTCGGGATCAAGGCCGTGGGTCCGGTGCTGTCCGACGGGGGCACGATCGTCAACACCGCCTCCTACACCGGGATGACCGGGATGGCGGGCGTGGGCGCCTACGCCGCCTCCAAGCACGCGATCCTCGGGCTCACCCGGGTCGCCGCGCTGGAGCTGGCACCGCGCGGCATCCGGGTCAACGCCATGTGCCCGGGGGCGATCGACACCGCGATGTCCAACCCGGCCGTCCTGGACCCGACCGCGGACGGGGAACAGGCCTCCCGGGGGCTGGACCGCTTCTACCGCAAGGTCGTACCGCTGGGCCGGATCGGGCGCCCGGAGGAGGTGGCGCGGCTCGCGCTGTTCCTGACCTCCGCCGACTCCTCGTACATCACAGGGCAGCCCTTCGTGATCGACGGGGGCTGGCTCGCGGGGGTCTCGGTCCTGTGACTCCGGCCGGGCGCAGCTGACCGGTCGTCAGCTATTGACGCTGTCTGCGCCCGGTGCCACAGTCGGCGGCAGATCAGGAATCTGACGGAGCGTCAGAAATGACTGGGGAGGGTGAACCGCCTTGGAATTCGGGCTCTTTGTACAGGGATACGTGGGCAAGCGCGCCGAGACCGATCCGCTGGCCGAGCACAAGGCGCTGATGGAGGAGACCGAGTACGTCATCCAGGCGGACAAGTCCGGGTTCAAGTACGCCTGGGCCTCCGAGCACCACTTCCTGGAGGAGTACTCGCACCTCTCCGCCAACGACGTCTTCCTCGGCTACCTGGCCCACGCCACCGAACGCATCCACCTCGGCTCCGGGATCTTCAACCCGCTGGCCCAGGTCAACCACCCGGTGAAGGTCGCCGAGAAGGTCGCCATGCTCGACCATCTCACCGGCAACCGCTTCGAGTTCGGCAGCGGGCGGGGCGCGGGGTCGCACGAGATCCTCGGCTTCCTGCCCGGCATCACCGACATGAACCACACCAAGGAGATCTGGGAGGAGACCATCGCCGAGTTCCCCAAGATGTGGCTCCAGGACGAGTACGTCGGCTTCCAGGGCAAGCACTGGCAGCTGCCGCCGCGCAAGGTGCTGCCCAAGCCGTACGGGAAGTCGCACCCCGCGATGTGGTACGCCGCCGGGTCGCCGCCGTCGTACGCCATGGCGGCCAAGAAGGGACTCGGGGTCCTCGGCTTCAGCGTGCAGAAGGTCTCCGACATGGAGTGGGTGCTGGAGCAGTACAAGACGGCGGTCGTGAACGCCGAGCCGATCGGGGACTTCGTCAACGACAACGTGATGGTCACGACCACGGCCATCTGCGCGCCCACCCACGCCGAGGCCGTCGAGATCGCCGTCAACGGCGGGCTGCACTACCTGCCCTCGCTGGTGTTCCGCTACCACGACACCTTCCCGCGGCCCGAGGGGTTCCCCGAGTGGCCGGAGACGCTGCCGGAGTACACCGCGGAGTTCGTGGAGCTGCTCATCGAGGAGGAACTGCTGATCTGCGGGGACCCGGACGAGGTGGCCCGGCAGTGCAAGCGGTGGGAGCAGGCCGGGGCGGACCAGCTGAGCTTCGGGTTGCCGGTGGGGGTGCCGAAGGAGGAGACGCTTCAGACGATCCGGCTCATCGGGGAGCACGTGATCCCGAAGATCGACACGGATCCCGTGCACAGGACCACGCGGTTCCGGAGGGGTGTCTGAGCGTCGTGGGCGGCTGCGGGCGTGTGGGGGCTGGTCGCGCTCACGCGGCGGTGGCTGCACATTGACACAGCCCCGCGCCCCCAGGTGTCCGCACAGGCCCGGAGTTCAAGGAGGCAACGCTCATGCTCGATCACGTCATCAAAGGTGCGACCGTTGTCGACGGGACCGGGGCCCCCGCCCTCACCGCCGACCTCGGCATCCGTGACGGGCGGATCGCCGTCATCGGCCAGGTCACGGAAGAAGCCCGCACCACCGAAGACGCCACCGGACTCGTCCTCGCCCCCGGCTTCGTCGACCCCCACACCCACTACGACGCCCAGCTCTTCTGGGACCCGTACGCCACCCCCTCCCTCAATCACGGCGTCACCACCGTCGCCGCCGGGAACTGCGGTTTCACCCTCGCGCCGCTCCACCCCGACCGTCCCGAGGACGCCGACTACACGCGCCGGATGATGTCCAAGGTGGAGGGCATGTCGCTGGTCGCCCTGGAGGAGGGGGCGCCCTGGAGCTGGAGTTCCTTCGGCCAGTACCTGGACGCGCTCGAAGGGCGGATCGCCGTCAACGCCGGGTTCATGGTGGGGCATTGCGCGCTGCGGCGGTACGTGATGGGCGCGGACGCCGTGGGCGGTCAGCCCACGCCGGGCCAACTTGACGCCATGCTGCGGCTGTTCCACGAGTCCATGGACGCCGGGGCCTGGGGGCTGTCCACCACCCAGTCGTCCACGCACTCCGACGGCGACGGGCGCCCCGTGGCCTCCCGGCACGCGCAGCCGGCCGAACTCATCGCGCTGGCCAGGGCCGTCGGCGAGCACGAGGGGACGCAGATCGAGGCCATCGTGGCCGGCTGTCTCGACCAGTTCAGCGACGCGGAGATCGACCTGTTCGTGGAGATGAGTGCGGCGGCCGGACGGCCCCTGAACTGGAACGTGCTGACCATCGACGCCTCCGTGCCCGAGCGGGTGCCCCGGCAGCTGCTCGCCAGTGAGCGGGCCCGCAAGGCCGGCGGCCGGGTCGTCGCGCTCACCATGCCGATCCTGACGCCGATGAACATGTCGCTGGGGACCTTCTGCGCCCTCAACCTCATCCCCGGGTGGGGACCGGTCCTCGGCCTGCCCGTGCCGGAGCGGATCGCCACCCTGCGCGACCCGGACGTGCGGGCCGAGATGCTGCGCCGGGCCGACTCCAAGGAGGCCGGGGTCTTCCGCCGGCTCGCGAACTTCGGGCGGTACGTCATCGGCGACACCTACAGCGAGGCCAACGTCGGACTGAGCGGGCGGGTGGTCCGGGACATCGCCGAGGAGCGCGGGCAGGACCCCTTCCACTGCCTGGTGGAGATCTGCGCCGCCGACGACCTGCGCACCGTCCTGTGGCCCATGCCCACCGACAACGACCCCGCCTCCTGGGCCCTGCGCGCCGAGACCTGGCAGCACGAGGACGTCCTGCTCGGCGGCTCCGACGCGGGGGCGCACCTGGACCGCATGTGCGGGGCGCCGTACACCACCCGGTTCCTCGGGGACTGTCTGCGCGGGCGCCGGCTCACGACCCTGGAGCAGGCGGTCAGGATGCTCACCGACGACCCGGCCCGGCTCTTCGGGCTGAGGGAACGCGGCCGGATCCGGGAGGGCTTCCACGCGGACCTCGTGCTCTTCGACCCGGAACGGATCGACGCGGGCACGGCCACCCTGGTGCACGACCTGCCAGGGGACAGCCCGCGACTGGACTCCAAGGCCCTCGGGATACGGGCCGTATGGGTCAACGGCGTCGAGGCGATCCGGGACGACGTGCCGACCGGGGCCGTGCCGGGCCGGGTGCTGCGCTCGGGCCGGGACACCCGCACGGTGGCGACCGCATGACCCGGGAGCACCGCCAGCGGCTGTTCCTCGGCGGGGAGTGGGTCGAGCCCGACGGCGGGCACTACGAGGTCGTCGACCCGGCCACCGAGGGGCTCGTCGGGTGGGCGCCGGAGGCCTCCCGGGACCAGGTGCACACGGCCTGTGCGGCGGCCCGCGAGGCCTTCGGCCCCTGGTCGCGGACCGCGCCCGAGGAACGGGCGGCGCTGCTCGCGCGGGCCGCCGACGTCATCCGGTCGCGGTTCACGGAGTACGCCGAGCTGGCCCAGGCCGAGACCGGCGCCACCACCGGGACGGCACGGGCCCTTCAGGTCGGGGTCGCGGCCGCCCGGTTCCAGCGGTACGCGCGCGTGGAGCCCGCCGAGTGGGCGATCCCGCCGCAGATCAACGAGGCCGGGCCCATGGGCAGGGCCGGGGTGATGGGCGCGCTGGCCGTCCGGCAGCCCGTCGGGGTGGTCACCTGCGTCACCTCGTACAACAACCCCTGGGCCAATCCGGCCGGCAAGATCGCCCCCGCGCTCGCCATGGGCAACACGGTCGTCGTGAAGCCCGCCCCGCAGGACCCGCTCTCCGTCTACCGGATGGCCGAGGCACTGGAGGCGGCCGGGGTGCCGCGCGGGGTCGTGAACGTGGTCAGCGGGCGGGCGGTGGCGGTCGGCGAGGCCGCCGTGGACTCGCCGGACGTCGACATGGTCTCCTTCACCGGCTCCACCGCCGTCGGGCAGCGCATCGGGGAGGTGTGCGGGCGCGGGATGAAACGCCAGCTGATGGAGCTGGGTGGCAAGGGGGCGGCCCTCGTCTTCGACGACGCCGACCTCGCCGCCGCCGTCGCCGGCATCGGCACCACCTTCTCCTTCTACAGCGGGCAGATCTGCACCGCGCCGACCCGGGTGATCGCGCAGCGCGGCATCCACGAGCGGCTCGTGGACGCGCTGGCCGCGTACGCCGGGCGCCTCAAGGTGGGGGACCCGCGGGCGGCCGACACCGTCGTCGGGCCGGTGATCTCCGCCGAGCACCGCGAGCGGGTGGAGGGATACGTGGAGATCGGGCGCAAGGAGGGCGCGACCGTGGTCGCGGGCGGCGAACGGCCGTCGCACGAGCGCGGCTTCTACGTCGCCCCCACCCTCCTCGCCGACTGCACCAGCGGGATGCGGGTGGTCCGGGAGGAGATCTTCGGGCCGGTCGTCTCGGTGGTCCCCTTCGACGACGAGGAGGAGGGCATCGCCCTCGCCCAGGACTCCGACTACGGCCTCATCGACTACGTCTGGTCCGGGGACGTGGCCCGGGCCTTCCGCGTGGCCCGGCGCCTGCGGTCCGGCGGCGTGGGCGTGAACACCGTCGGCCGGAACATGGAGGCACCCTTCGGAGGCTTCAGGAAGAGCGGCGTCGGCCGGGACGTCGGCTCCTACGCCCTCCACGCCTACAGCGAGGTCCAGGCGATCGTCTGGCCGGGGTGAGGGGAACCAGGGGGTGCGGGCCCCGGAGGTGCTGGAGGCGCCGCCTAGCCGTCCAGGTCCACCCGTACCGTCAGCAGCCCCGCCCCCATCACCCGCACCCCCGCGCTGTTCAGCCTCGGCAGACCGCGCAGCCGGGCGACCGGGTCGTCCTCGGGCAGCAGATGCGCGGTGCCGGTGTGCCAGCGGCCGCGCAGCCGGACCCGGACCCGGGGGTCGGCCTTGAGGTTGCGCACGTACTGCGAACGCTCGCCGAACTCCGAGACCAGCCAGAAGGAGTCCCCGACCCGCCGCCCGCCCACCGGGGTACGGCGGGGGAGCCCCGAGACACGTCCGGTGGTCTCCAGGACGGTCTGGAAGGGCAATCGGCGCAGCACGGGGTTGAGCACCCGCTGAAACGCGGACACGGCACGGTACTTGCGCTCGTGGCGAGGGGGCATGGTCACTGAGTCTCCTGGAGATTCGGGTGGTGCGGACCCGGTGCCCCCGAGGCCCGGCGGTCCTCCTACCGCCGGCCCAGGAAGATCGGGTTCGTGAAGGCCGCCAGTGCTCCCGGCAACGGGCCCACTGCTCCCTCGTGTCTCACCTCGGCCCGGACATAGGCCGCGTGCGCGGGTGTGGTGCGCCATTCCACCACGCCCGACCCCGTGGCCGGCAGGGGAGGGCTCGTGTGCAGGACGCCCTGGTCGGTCACGAGGCGGACGGTGCAGTGGGGGGCGCCCGAGACCTCCAGGCGGATCGTGACCGGGGTGTCCGGGGCGGCCGTCAGTCGGTCGCCGATGCCGGCGTGCTCGCCCTTGCCGCCCGACGCCGTGAAGGTCAGCGAGACGTCCTTGGACTCGGCGACGTAGGACCGCCCCGCCCGGATGCCGTCCTGGATCGCCTCGCGGGTCAGGTCGTCGGCGAGGACGACGGTCTGGGGGAGGCCGACGACGTCCGGGTCCCGGTGGGCGTCGCTGTTGCCCATCGCCGGGAGCCAGGCCCGGCCGCCGTCCCGCACGGAGGCCACGAGCCGGGCGTCCCAGTCGGCCAGGGCCACCTCGTCGTCCGGCGTGTACGGGCCGTTCCAGACCTCCACCGCGTCCGCCTCGCCGAAGCCGAACCGCCAGCCGCAGCCGATGCACGTGGCGTGCGGGTGGGCGGGCACCACCAGGCCGCCGGAGCGCCGGATCCGGCGGGCGAACCGGCCGAAGCGGTTGTCGCGGGCCCGGTAGCGCCAGTCGACGAAGGTGCCGGGGTCGGTGCCGAGGGCCAGCACGTGGCCGTTGCGGGTGGTGACCTCCTCGCCGAGCATGATCAGCAGGTCCTCGCCCGCCAGATCGGCCCAATGGGCGTGCGCCGCGTGCGTGTTGTGCTCCGAGGTGTTGATGAAGTCCAGCCCCGCCGAGCGGGCCAGCGCGGCGATCTGGGCCGGGGTGCGGCGGCCGTCGGAGTACCAGGAGTGCAGGTGGCAGTCGCCCCGGTACCAGGCGCGGCCCCGCCCCCTGGCGCGGGAGGGAGGGTAGGCCGGCGCGACGACGGCGCCCTGCTCGCCGTGGGTCAGGGTGACCGTGATCTCGTACGACAGGCCCTGCGGCGCCACCGTGTAGGGGCCGAGGGCGATCGACCAGGTGCCCTCGCGCACCGGGCCCGGGAGGTAGCCGGGGGTGGCGTCGTCGGCGCGCAGGAAGAACTCCGTGCGGGCGCCGCCCGACCAGCCCCGGAAACCCCGCCCGCCCAGCTCGGTGCCCCGCTCGTCGAAGATGCCGATGTCGAGGGCGTTGCCGGCGGTGCCGGCCGGGACGGCGGGGCGGTCGTAGGTGTAGGCGACCCTGATCTCCCGTACGCCGGAGGGGACTTCGACCGGCACGTACACGAAGTCGGGGGATCCGGTGGGCAGGGTGCCACGGATCGTCACCGTCCGCCGGTCCCCGTCGGCCGCGTCGGACGCCGGGGCGAAGGTCACGCTCCCCAGGGTGAGCGCGGCGGCGGTGCCCGTCACGAGTGTGCGTCTTGCGATCTGGCGCTCGTCCTCACACATGCCTCCACTGTCGGGGATGGCGGTGAACTCCCGTGGAAGAAAAGGGAATCAGGGCGGTTCGGTGCGTGGCCCCGCTCCCCGCGCACGCGATGCCGACCAGTCGGTATGGACATCTGGGACCCGGCGCGGTAGAGATGCGGTCATGCGCATCTCCGCCACGATCTTCCTCACCGACGAGACGATCACCCCCACCCGGCTCGCCCGTGAGCTGGAGCAGCGGGGGTTCGCCGGTCTCTACCTGCCCGAGCACACCCACATCCCGGTGGAGCGGGTGACGCCGTACCCGGCGGGCGGTGAGCTGCCACCCGAGTACGGCCGCACCCTCGACCCCTTCGTCGCCCTCGGCCAGGCGGCGGCGGTCACCGAACGGCTCGGACTCGGCACCGGCATCACGCTGGTCGCCCAGCACGACCCGATCGACCTGGCCAAGCAGATCGCCACCCTGGACCACCTCTCCGGCGGCCGCTTCACCCTCGGCCTCGGCTTCGGCTGGAACGTCGAGGAGGCCGCCGACCACGGCGTGGACTGGCGGACCCGGCGGGAGCTGGTCCGCGACCGGATGGCGCTGATGCGGGCCCTGTGGCAGGACGAACCGACCGCGTACGAGGGCGAGTTCGGCCGGGTGCGGGCCTCGCTCGCGTTCCCCAAGCCGGTCCGCAAGCAACGCGGCCCGGTCGTCGGACCGCGCACGCTCGTCGGCGGGGCCGCCGGACCCAAGCTGTTCGCGCACATCAGCGAGTACGCCGACGGCTGGCTGCCGATCGGCGGGCGCGGTCTGACCGAGTCGCTCCCGGTCCTGCGCGCCGCCTGGGCGGACGCGGGCCGCGACCCGGACGCCCTCCAGGTCGTCCCGTACGCCGTCTTCCCCACCCCGGGCAAGCTCGCGCACTACGCCGACCTCGGCATCGAGGAGGTCGTGGTGCAGCTGCCGCCGGCGGGCGAGGCGGAGGTGCTGCGGGTGCTGGACGCATACGCCGAGTACGTCTGACCGAGGGCGACGGAGCCGCCCGGGGGCGCGGGGCCGTGTCGATGTGCGGCTGTCGCCGCCTGGGCGCGACCGGCCACGACACACCCGCACCCGGCACCGCACCACCGCCCCCAGGACGACCCCCGACCCCGCCGAACCGGCGGAGCCCGTCCGTATGCTCGACGTCATGACGACTTCCGCGACCCCCGGAACCGGCCCGACCGAGAACTCCATGCGTCGCGCCCTCAAACGTGCCCGTGACGGCGTGGCCCTCGACGCCGGCGAGGCGGCGGTCCTCCTCCAGGCGCGCGGCGCGGCCCTCGACGACCTCACCGCGTCCGCCGCCCGGGTCCGTGACGCGGGCCTGGAGGCGGCCGGCCGCCCCGGCGTCATCACCTACTCCAAGAGCGTCTTCATCCCCCTGACCCGGCTGTGCCGGGACAAGTGCCACTACTGCACGTTCGTCACCGTGCCCGGCAAGCTGCGCCGTGCCGGGCACGGGATGTTCATGTCGCCGGACGAGGTCCTCGACATAGCCCGGCGCGGGGCCGCGCAGGGCTGCAAGGAAGCGTTGATCACCCTCGGCGACAAGCCGGAGGACCGCTGGCCGGAGGCCCGGGAGTGGCTCGACGCGCACGGCTACGACGACACCATCGCCTACGTCCGCGCCATCTCCATCCGCATCCTGGAGGAGACCGGCCTGCTGCCGCACCTGAACCCCGGCGTGATGTCGTGGACGGACTTCCAGCGCCTGAAGCCGGTGGCGCCGTCCATGGGCATGATGCTGGAGACGACGGCCGAGCGGCTGTGGTCGCAGCCCGGCGGCCCGCACCACGGCTCCCCGGACAAGGAGCCCGCCGTCCGGCTGCGGGTGCTGGAGGACGCGGGCCGCTCGTCGGTCCCCTTCACCTCCGGCCTGCTCATCGGGATCGGGGAGACGTACGAGGAGCGCGCGGACTCCCTGTTCGCGCTGCGTCGGGTGTCCCGCGCCTACCACGGCATCCAGGAACTGATCATCCAGAACTTCCGCGCCAAGCCGGACACCGCGATGCGCGGCATGCCGGACGCCGAACTCGACGAACTGGTCGCGACGGTGGCCGTGGCGCGGCACATCATGGGCCCCTCGGCCTGCCTCCAGGCCCCGCCGAACCTGGTCGACTCCGAGTACGAGCGGCTGATCGGCGCCGGCATCGACGACTGGGGCGGGGTCTCCCCGCTGACGATCGACCATGTGAACCCCGAACGGCCCTGGCCGCAGATCGAGGAGCTCGCGGAGCGCTCGGCCGCGGCCGGTTTCCAGCTGCGTGAACGGCTGTGCGTGTACCCGGAGTTCGTGCGGCGCGGCGAGCCGTGGCTGGACCCCCGGCTGCTGCCGCACGTCCGCGCCCTGGCGGACCCGGAGACCGGCCTGGCCCGCTCCGAGGCCCTGCCGCAGGGTCTGCCCTGGCAGGAGCCGGAGGAGGTCTTCGTGGCGTCCGGCCGTACGGACCTGCACTCCGCCATCGACACCGAGGGCCGCACCTCCGACCGCCGCGACGACTTCGACGAGGTCTACGGCGACTGGGGCGCCCTGCGGGAGGCGGCCGCGCCCGGGATGGTCCCGGAGCGGATCGACACCGACGTACGGCAGGCGCTGCGGGTGGCGGCCGACGACCCCACGCGGCTGACGGATCCCGAGGCGCTGGCGCTGCTGCACGCGGACGGGCCCGCGCTGGACGCCCTGACCCGGATCGCGGACGACGTGCGCAGGTCGGCGGTGGGCGACGACGTGACGTACATCGTCACCAGGAACATCAACTTCACCAACGTCTGCTACACCGGCTGCCGTTTCTGCGCCTTCGCCCAACGCCGCACGGACGCGGACGCCTATACGCTCTCCCTGGACCAGGTCGCCGACCGCGCCCAACAGGCGTGGGAGGTGGGCGCGGTGGAGGTCTGCATGCAGGGCGGGATCCACCCCGACCTGCCCGGGACGGCGTACTTCGACATCGCCGAGGCGGTCAAGAAGCGGGTCCCCGGCATGCATGTGCACGCCTTCTCCCCGATGGAGGTGGTGAACGGCGCGACCCGCACCGGGATGTCGATCCGCGAGTGGCTGACGGCGGCCAAGGAGGCGGGCCTGGACTCCATCCCCGGCACGGCCGCCGAGATCCTCGACGACGAGGTCCGCTGGGTCCTGACCAAGGGCAAGCTGCCGACGGCGACCTGGATCGAGGTCGTCGAGACCGCGCACGACCTCGGCATCCGCTCCTCCTCGACGATGATGTACGGCCACGTCGACCAGCCCCGGCACTGGCTGGGCCACTTCCGCACCCTGGCAGGCATCCAGCAACGCACCGGCGGCTTCACGGAGTTCGTCACGCTGCCGTTCATCCACACCAACGCACCCGTGTACCTGGCGGGCATCGCGCGCCCCGGCCCCTCGATGCGGGACAACCGGGCGGTGACGGCGATGGCGCGGCTGCTGCTGCACCCGTACATCCCCAACATCCAGACCAGTTGGGTGAAGCTCGGCACGGAGGGCGCGGCGGAGATGCTGCGCTCCGGCGCGAACGACCTGGGCGGCACGCTGATGGAGGAGACCATCTCGCGGATGGCGGGCTCGTCGTACGGCTCCTACAAGTCGGTCAAGGACCTGATCGCGGTCGCGCAGGCGGCGGGCCGTCCCGCCCGGCCGCGCACGACGCTGTACGGCGAGGTGCCCGAGGAGCGCCGGCGGGCGGCGGCGGTGTCGGACGGGCATCTGCCGGAGCTGCTGCCGGTGCTGGACTGACGCGGACGGCGACCAAGAGGGCGGGCGCACGGCAGTACGATGATCCGACGCTGTCGGTGAGCTGAGGAGATACGTGCCGTGCCTGCCCCGAAGGTCTGGGTGACCGGTCTGACGGTGGGGGCGATAGCAGTGGTCGTCGCCCTGACCGTCCAGGCGGACAAGGGCGTCAAGCCCGAGGCCACGGCCGCCGCCCGCCCGAGCGCGTCGGCGTCCGCGCAGCCCTCGGCGTCGCCCCCCAAGCCCTCCTCCACGGCGGTGCCGGACGACTCCGGCACCGGCCGCCGGATCGTCTACTCGCTCGGCGAGAAGCGGGTCTGGCTGGTCGACGCGAGCGACGCGGCCCGGCGCACCTTCCCGGTGTGGCCGGGCACGGTGAGCCCGGACCCCGGCGACTACAAGGTCGACGTCCGCCGGGACTCCACCACCGGCTCCGACGGCGTCGAGATCGAGCACATCGTCTACTTCGCCAGCAAGTCCGGCCTGTCCGTCGCCTTCTCCAACGCCGTGGACGGCTCCTCGCCCCCGGCCGTCGCCTCCGGCACCCGGACCAGCGGCATCCGCATGAAGAAGGCGGACGGGGCGGCGCTGTGGACGTTCGGCGCGACCGGCACGAGTGTCGTGGTGGTCGAGTAGGCCCCTCAAGTGGCCCCCACCGGCCCGCACGGCTCCGTACGGTGGCCGGATGGACAGTTCCGTCGTCTTCAACGTCGCGACCACGGCCATCGCCCTCGTCGCCGTGGTGACCTCCGTGGTGTTCAGCGCGCGGCAGGCCCGCATAGCCCACCACGCCAACCACATATCGGTCGTGATCGACCTGCTCGCGGAGTTCCGGTCCGCCGAGTTCCACGAGCAGCACGACTACGTGTGCCTGCGGCTGGGGGCGGAGCAGGACCCGGCGAACGGCGTGCGCGGGCTGCCCGACGAGGCCAAGCAGGCCTTCTTCGGCGTCGTGTACTACTACCAGTCCTTCGCCAACCTCGCCGTCTTCGGGCTGCTCGACGACACCCTGCTGGTGACGATCCTGCGGACCCGGATCATCTCGGTGTGGAAGGCGGTCCGGCCGTTCGTGGAGCGGGAACGGGAGCTTCGAGGCGAGACGGGCGGCGGCAACTACATGACGATATTCGAGGAACTGGCCCGCCTGGCGGAGGAGTTGCCGGCCGACCACGTCCGCGACCGCATGAGCGAGATCCGGCGCCGCCGCTCACGCCTCGGACTGATGAGCTGAGTCCCGCCCGGACAGCTGCACGACCAGCAGCACGACCCCGCTCAGCACGAACACCCTGAGCGCCGCGTCCAGCCCGTTCCAGTCCTGCGACTGCCACATCGAGAACCACTCCCCGCCGATCGCGATGAACCCGGCACCGAAGAGCAGCATCACCATCAGCAGGCCGTACGTGGAGAACCGGCGCGCCCGTGCGTCGTCGCGCCGGAACCACAGCCAGGTGCCGTAGCCCAGCACCAGCGCAGCGAGGGTCTCCCACACGATGATCGCGACGTACGCGGTGTCCTGAAGTGCCCGGCTGGTGATCGCCCGCCACATCAGGTCGTCGTCCTTGAACGTGGTGTCCATCGCGAGCACGTGCCGCACGAACGCCTGGTTGGTGCCGAAGTCGGTGATGTTCCCGAAGGCGACCAGAGCCATGTAGAGCGCGACGGTCGCCGTGAGCAGGGTGCTGGTGAGGTGCAGTGCGCTGCGTGAGGATGTCGTGGCCATGGCGACCATTTTTCCCGGCGGGGCCCGCGGTACGCCGCCCCCATCGAGCCAGAATGTCCACCGCGTTCGCATACAGTGCTGAGCGTCGTACGTACGGACGGTCGCCGTGGGAGGTCTAGTGGGTGCGACAGCCGGGGCCGTGTGGGGGCGGGCCGAGCAGCAGGACTTCCGCAGCCGGGTGCGCGGGGCGCTGCTCGGGGTCGCCGTCGGGGACGCGCTGGGCGCGCCGGTGGACGGCCTCGCCCTGCAGGAGATCCGCGCGGAGTACGGCTCCGAGGGCCTGGTCGACCTGGGGTTCGGGTACGGCCGGCGCGGCACCGTCAGCCACCTCACGCAGCTGACCCTCTTCTCCGTCGACGGGCTGATCCGCGCCCAGGTGCGGCGGGACACCGGAGCCTGGCACCCGCCGACCGATCTGCACCGGGCGTATCTGCGGTGGGCCGCCACCCAGCGGGACTGGGGGCCCGACGAGCGGCGCAAGGACGACGGATGGCTGGCCCGGGAGGAGTGGCTCTACGCCCGGCGCGACCCCGCCCGCGCGCTGCTCGTCGGGCTGGGCGACGAGCACATGGGGACCCTGGAGCTGCCCAAGAACCCCGGTGAGGCGGGACCGGAGGCGGCCGCGCGGTCCGCGCCGTTCGGGCTGCTCGTCGGGTGGGAGCCGCAGCTCGTCGTCCAGCTCGCGGTGGAGTGCGCGGCGCAGACGCACGGGCACCCGGTCGGGTACCTGTCCGCCGGGGCGTACGCCGTGATCGTGCACGCGCTGGCCCGCGGCGACAGCCTCGACGGGGCCGTGCAGCGGGCGCTGGCGCTGCTGGCCGCCCGGCCGGGGCACCAGACCGTCTCGGACGCCCTCCAGCACGCCCTGGGTGCCGTACGGCAGGGCATTCCCTCGCCGGAGCGGGTGGAGGAGCTCCTGGGGGAGGCGACGACCGCCGAGGGACTGCTCGCGGTGGCCGTGTACTGCGCTCTCGTCGGGGAGGACGTCCGCCACGGGCTCTGCCTCGCCGTGAACCACGCCGGCCCCTCCGCCGCGGCCGGTGCCCTCACCGGCGGCCTGCTCGGCGCCCTGCACGGCGAGACCGCCCTGCCGCCGGCCTGGCTGGCCGAGTTGGAGGGGCGGCCGACGATCCTGGCGCTGGCCGACGACTTCGCCATGGAGATGACCCAGGGCCCCGCGCTGCACGGCCCGGCGGGCGCGGCCCCGGGATGGCTGGCCCGGTACCCACGGGCCTGAGCGCCCGGTGCCGGGCCCCGCGCGAGACCGCGCCGGACCGCGGGAGCCCCGAGGCCGGTGCGCCCCGGGGCCCGTGCGGTCCGTCAGTCCTTCACCGCCGTACGGCCCACCGCGTCCTCCACGCCGCCCGCGGGCGCCGGGATCGCGGCCGCCGCGGAGCCCGTCCCGTCGTCGTCCGTGTTGATCTTCTCGATGATCGCGAGGCGTTCCGGGGTGTCCTCCGGCTTGAGGAAGCCGACGAGGATGTAGAGCACCAGGGACACCGCGAGCGGGATGGAGACCTGGTACTGCAACGGGACGCCGCCGTCGACGTTCCAGTTGATCGGGTAGTTGACCAGCCAGAAGGTGAGCAGGCCCAGCGACCAGCTGGTGAGCGCGGCCGTCGGACCCGAGCGGCGGAAGGGGCGCAGCAGGCCCAGCATCATCGGGATGGCCATCGGGCCCATCAGCCCGGCCACCCACTTGATGACGACCGTGATGATGTCCTTGAAGGCGGGCGAGTTGACCTGGGTCGCCGCCGCCATCGACAGCCCGAGGAAGACCACGGTCGCGACCCGGGCCACCCGCAGCCCCTGGCCCTCGCTCCACGTCCGGGCGCGCTGCCACACCACCGGGACGCAGTCACGGGTGAAGACGGCCGCGATGGCGTTGGCGTCGGAGGAGCACATCGCCATGGTGTGGGAGAAGAACCCGACGATCACCAGGCCCAGCAGACCGTGCGGCAGGAGCTGTTCGGTCATCAGGCCGTAGGAGTCGGAGCCGTCCGGCTTCTGGGACTCCACCAGCAGCGGGGACATCCACATCGGGAAGAACAGGACCACCGGCCACACCAGCCACAGGATCGCCGACAGCCGCGCCGAGCGCTCGGCCTCGTGGGCGCTCGCCGTGGCCATGTAGCGCTGGGCCTGGTTGAGCATGCCGCCGTTGTACTCGAAGAGCTTGATGAACAGGAACGCGAGGAGGAAGACGGTGCCGTAGGGGCCGACCAGCGGCTCGCCGTGGCCCTCCAGCTCCGGGCGGTCCCAGGCCTCGAGGAAGCCGATGCCCTTGTCGTTCAGCTCCGCGACCACGGCGACGAACATCGCGACACCGGCGAGGAGTTGGATGACGAACTGGCCCAGCTCGGTCAGCGCGTCCGCCCACAGGCCGCCGATCGTGCAGTAGACGGCGGTGATGGTGCCGGTGATGAGGATGCCCTGGTTCAGGGAGATGCCGGTGAACACGGACAGCAGGGTCGCGATCGCGGCCCACTTCGCGCCGACGTCCACGATCTTCAGCAGCATGCCGGACCAGGCCAGCGCCTGCTGTGTCTTGAGGTCGTAGCGGTTCTTCAGGTACTCCAGCGGGGAGGCCACGTGGAGGCGTGAGCGCAGCCGGTTGATGCGCGGCGCGAAC
The DNA here is from genome assembly GCF_044386545.1 of Streptomyces sp. NPDC020489. Taxonomy (NCBI): domain Bacteria; kingdom Bacillati; phylum Actinomycetota; class Actinomycetes; order Kitasatosporales; family Streptomycetaceae; genus Streptomyces; species Streptomyces sp. NPDC020489. The sequence goes on along the minus strand of NZ_JBIRUZ010000006.1, from coordinate 262,154 downwards.
AGCTTCGAACCGATCGCGATGCCGAGCGCGATGGGGAAGGACCACGTCACGAAGGAGGTGACGCCGTAGGTGTACGCGATGCCCGCGTACCCCGTGAACATCACCGCGCTGTAGCCCGACATGTGGTGCGAGATGCCGGAGAGCCACCAGGGCATCTTGCCGCCGGCGGTGAAGAAGTCGCTGACGTTGTCCACGCGTTTGTGCGACCACACGCCGATCGCGACCATCACGCCGAAATAGCCGATGAGCACGGCCCAGTCGAGACCGTTCATGTGCGTCCTCCCAGGGGTTCGACCCGGCGCTCATCGTGGGCGCTGCCGCGTGAACACGACAAGCCAGCGGAAGGTCAAGGGGAGGTAAAAGTATTCGGCATGATGGTTCTGGTTCATCCATGTGAACTCAGCGCATCAGCTCCCCGGCGTTGACCAGCAGGGATTGCCCGGTGATCGCCCGCGCCCGATCCGACGCCAGGAACACCGCCGCGTCCGCCACATCCCCGTCCGTGGCGAGATCGGGCAGGGCCATGCGCTCGGTGAGCCTGCCGAGGACCTCCGGCTCGCCCACGCCCTCGGCCTGGGCGGTGAACCGCACGTACGCCTGCACCGGCGGCCCCCACATCCAGCCCGGCAGCACGGTGTTGACCCGGACGCGGTGCGGGCCCAGCTCCCGGGCCAGGGAGTACATCGCGCTCGTCAGCGCCCCCTTCGACGCCGCGTACGCCGCCTGCCGCACCTGCGAGGGGGCGGCCACGGCCGACTGCGTCCCGATGAAGACGACCGAGCCGCCCCCCGCCTTCAGCGCCGGCAGACACGCCCGGGTCATCCGCAGCGAGCCCAGCAGGTTCACGTCGATCACCGACTGCCAGGTCGTGAAGTCCGCGTCCTCCAGGCCCCCGAAGTAGCTGTCCCAGGCGGCCACATGGACCACCGCGTCGATCCGCCCGAACCGCTCGGTCGCCAACTCGGCCAGCGCCAGACACTGTTGCTCGTCGGTGATGTCCGTCGGCCGGTACGCGGTGTGCGCCCCGTCCGGATCGATCTCGCCCGCACTCTTGGCGAGGTTGGCCTCGGTGCGGGCCCCCAGCACGGCGTTCCCGCCGTCCCGCACGACGGCCGCGGCGACCTGGTGGCCGAGTCCGGCGCCGACGCCCGACACGACGACCGTCTTGCCCGTGAGCAGTGACATATGGGCCCTCCCTGGCTCTGGCGCTCTATCTGACGGGGCGTCAGAGTATGGGCGAGCCACCCAGGAAGGGGAAGGGCATGAGCGAGGAGACCCGCAGTCAGACCTACGCCGAACTGGCCGCCGTGGGCCCGTACGGCGTCCACCCCGGCCACGCGCTCATCACCATGGTCGAGCCGCACCCGGGCCACGAGTACGCGTACAACCGCTGGTACGAGGACGACCACTACTACGCCGGCGCGATGGCGATGCCCTGGATGTACGCCGGGCGCCGCTGGGTCGCCACCCGCGACCTCCAACTCCTGCGCTACCCGGAGAAGTCGGCGGTCGCGCAACCGGTCACCGCCGGGTGCTACCTCTCGACGTACTGGATCACCGAGGGCCGCTACGACGACCACATGAAGTGGACCGTCGGCATCAACAAGCGCCTCAACCGGGACGCCCGGGTCTACCAGGACCGCACCCACGTCTTCACGGCCTTCCAGGACCACGAGACGACCGTGTACCGGGACGGGGCGGTGGGCCCCCGCGACTTCCACGCCCTCGACCACCCCTACGCGGGGCTGGTCGTCGAGGTGATCGACGCCGAATCCGCCGGGCAGCGGGCCGAGTTGCTCCAGTGGCTGCGAACCCGGCACCTGCCCCGGCGGGTCGCGGGGTCGCCGGTGGCGATGGTGACGGTCTTCCGGCCCACACCGCTGCCGGGGGACCGGATGACCTATGTGAAGCAGGTCGAGGGCGTCGACACCCGGCTGACGCTGCTGTGGTTCCTGGAGGCCGATCCGCGGGACTGCTGGGAGGCGTACTTCACGGGGCTGGCGGAGCCGGTCGAGGAGGCCGGGCTGGGGCGGGTGGAACTGGTGGCGCCGTTCATCCCGACGCTGCCCGGCACGGACACCTACGTGGACCGGCTGCGGTAGCCCCGCCCCCGGGCACAAGCCGAGCCCCCTCGGCAAGGACGGCGAGCTCGACGAGAGGGCTCTTCGATGGTGCTTGTGGAGTTGTGTGGTGCTGTTCGATCACTCGATCGGCTAAGCCTTCACCGAGCCGACGAAGGCGTTCCACGCGTCCGCGGGGAAGGCCAGTGTGGGGCCGTTCTGGACCTTGGAGTCCCGGACGGCCATCGCCGACAGGACAGGGGACTTGATCTCCACGCACGCGCCGTTGCCCTGGGAGTACGAAGACTTGACCCACGTGTCCGCGGCGCCCTGCTTGATTGCCATTTTCGCTCCGATAGCCAGTTGCTGAGTTGCTGTCGCCGTGGCGCGCGGTTGTCTTGATCCGCACGGCACGGGTTTGCGCCAAGGTTGTTATCCGATGGCGTGATCGACGCTACTCGCCAACATCGGGCAGCGGAGGGAGTATTCACCCGGGCGGGTGGCATATTCCAGTGGGGTCTTCCATCACGGGTAGGCGAAGGTGTACCTTTCGGCGCCTTCCCTGGCGGAGTGGCTCAGCGCGCGTAGTCCTTCGCGATGCTGGAGATGAACTCGCGGCTTTGGTCCGCATTGAGGGCCTGTGCCCGCAAGTGCTCGTACATGACGCTGTACTTCTGCACGTCCTGCGCCTTCTCCAGGTAGAGGTCGCTCGTCACGCCCTCGATGTAGACCACGCTGGAATCGGCGGCGTCGGGGAACTCCAGGATCGCGTACTGCCCGCTGACCCCCGGGTGCGCGCCCATCGTGAACGGGATCAGCTGCACCGTGACGTGCGGCAGCTGAGACATCTCGATCAGATGCTCCAACTGCTCGATCATCACCTGCCGGTTGCCGACCTCGCGCCGCAGTGCCGCCTCGTCCAGGACCGCCCACAGCCGGAGCGGGTTCTCGGCGGCGGAGACACGTTCCTGCCGGCGCAGCCGCACCTGGACGCGCTTGTCGATGTCGGTCGCCGTCGCCTCGGGCAGCGCGCCCGAGATCAGCGACTCCGCGTAGGTACGGGTCTGGAGGAGACCGGGGACCACCTGGGGGTCGTACACGCGCAGGCTCGCGGCGTCCGTCTCCAGCCCGATGTAGACGCTGTACGGGATGTCGCCGAAGGAGTGCCACCACCCCTGCTGGCGGCTGTCCTTGGCCATCTGCATCAGGGAGTCGACGATCCGGTGGTCCTCGACCTCGTACACCCCGCACAGGTCGCGGACGTCGCGCTGGCTGATGCTGCGCCGGCCGTTCTCCAGCCGGCTGATCTTCGACTGCGAGACCAGAAGCCGCTCGGCCACCTCTTCGGCCGTCATGCCCTTGAGTTCACGGAGCCGGCGCAACTCCTGGCCGAGCCGGCGTCGCCTGACGGTGGGATTGACATTGGACGCCACGGGACGTGCACCTCCGGCTGCGTGCCATCAAGAACTGCCACTATGCGTATCTGCTGTTGAGCAGACTGCCACCACAGGGCTTTCTACCGCTGGCAAACCGTGGATATGCGCAGCACAGACGCCAGTTCGCCGTGATCGGAAGGCAGTTGGGGCCCCGCGGGCACGAAAAGCCGCGCGGGGCGGCGAGGCCGTGGTGTCGTCCGGACACACGGTCCCGCCGCCCCGCGCGGACCAGCGGCTCCCGTGACCGGGTCTGGGGTACGCCGGAGGTGCGTGTGGTGCGGTGGTGCCTGTACTGCGGCTCTGTGGTCGCTCGTGTCGTGGTGCCGCGGCTCAGTGGGCCACGACACGCGCCATGGAACCGCGGTGCGGCTGCACCGGAACGCCGCGAGCGGGCTCCGCTGCCTGCCTGACGCCTGGTCCGGCCGGACGGCCGGCCGGGGCCGGGCTGCGGCGGGGCTGTGCCGCCACGCCGTTCTGGACGTCCATCACGGCGTGCGCGACGAGACCGCCCATGGGGTCGTGCCTGATCAGATCCCGCAGCCGGGACCGCGAGGAGCGACCCTCGTTGCCCGGATACAGGTGCTTGCCGAGGCCGACCGCGTGCGCCAGGGCGGCGAGCGCCGCGGTCCGCGGGTCCGGTGGCACACCGGTACGGATCGCGGAGTCCAGCCGGGCTCTGATCTCCCGGCTGATCTCGGTCTGACTCGCCTGGTAGCGAGTCGTCGGCAGCACTCCGCACATCTGGCCCGCCACGGCATGCACCATGCCGCACCGCTCCAGATGCGAGAGGTAGGTCTGGCGGAGCCCGAGACGCGGCCCGCCGATCCAGTGGACGGCTCGCACCGGAGCGCCACGCCTTCGCAGCAACTCCAACGCGCAGTCCAGTGTCGGATCTCCAGTCGGCCGTGGGGACACCACGGCGATACGATCCCCGTCAGGGGCTATCCGTCCGGCCAGCGCCAGCTCCACTAGCTGTGCTCCGGCCAGACCGAGGTCGAGCGACTGCGGCTGTGCGGTGGTACCCGTGGCCGGGTCCAACGCCAGCAGCAGAAGCTCCTCCGGAAGTGTTCTGCGGCTCCTGCCCATCCATGCCTCCCCGCGTGGATGAAAGACAGGGTGACCCCTCTCACATTGGTCTGTCGAGGGTGCGTGACCTGTTTGTAGTGGAACCAGTAGGTATGTCGTTCTCGTCTACCGCAGGAGCCAAGCCCTCACAGCGGGACACTGGTACATGGTTCGGACAGCGCGGGGGAGCACTGTCAGGGCACGGCGGTTCAGACGGTCCACGGTTTAGGAGGCATCGGTGGCGGGCGAGTCCCCCGACAGGTCGAAGCAGCGCGAGTCGTCGGCAGAACCGACGTCGGGGAGCGCGAGTCCGGTTCCCGAGGCCCGGAGCGAGGTACGCGACCCCCGCCTGGCGGTCGCCCGCGAAACGGACCGGCCCACACCGCGCCGCGCCGTCGACACGGCCACGCGGGTCTTCTCGACCCAGGACGTGGCAAAGGCCCGCGCGGCAGCGGAGCCGGGCCCTGGGGAGCCCCCGGAGGCCACCGGCGCGGCCGGGGGTACCGAGGGTTCGGGTGACGCCGGGGGCGCCGGAGGGGCCGGGGTGCGTGACGCCGGGGGCGCCGGAAGGGCCGGGGCGGGCGCTGTCGGGGACCCCGAGGGTGCCGACGGCTCGCGTGATGTCGAGGGTTCGCGTGACGCGGCTGGGGGCGCTGACGGCTCGCGTGACGCTGACGCGGCTGGGGGCGCCCGAGGGGCCGTAGCGGGTGACGCTGAGGATGCTGACGGTTCGCGTGATGCTGACGCGGCTGGGGGCGCCCAGGGTGCCGGTAGGGCCGGAGTCGGTGCTGCCGGGAACCCCGAGGGTGCCGGCGGCTCGCGTGACGCCGAGGGCGCCGGGGGTCCGCGTGACGCGGCCGAGGGCGCTGACGGCTCGCGTGACGCCGATGCGGCCGTGACGGCTGACGCCGAAAACGCGGGGGATGCCGTGGCGGCCGGCCGCACGCGCGCCGCCGATGCCACCAAGGGTGCCGGGGAGGCCGCCACGGGCGGCTCCTGGGGTGCCAAGGCCGAGCCGGCGGGTGACGCCCGGCTGCGGGCCGCGGTGGCCGCCTGGGTGCGGACCGGGGACCCGGCGCCGACGTCGGACCCGCGCGCCGAGGCCGCGGCCGCCGAGACCGCTGAGCGGCCGGACAACGCCGTGAAGCCCGACGCGGGCGCGGAGCCCCAGGACCGGGTGACCGACGCCGTAGAGCCCGACTCGGGCCCCGAGCCCGAGGACCGGGTGGCCGACGCGGTGCCGGAGTCCGCCGACCCTGAGGACCGGGTCGCGGATGCCGCGAAGCCCGGTACGGGCCCCGAGCCCGAGGGCCGGGTGACCGACGCCGTGAAGCGCGGCGCGGACGCCGAGCCCGAGGACCGGGTGACCGACGCCGGGCCGGAGTCCACCGACCCCGAGGACGGCGTGGCGGAGTCTGCCCAGCCCGAGGACCGGGTCGCGGACGCCGCGAAGCCCGGCGCGGGCCCCGTGCCCGCGGACCGGGTGACCGACGCCGTGAGGCCCGGCGCGGACGCCGAGCCCGAGGACCGCGTGGCCGACGCCGTGCCGGAGCCCGCCGACAAGACGGCCGACGTCGAGGACGCCACCCCCGACCACACCACCGCCACCGCCCCCGCCGCCGACAAGCCCGCCGCACCCGCCGCCACCCCCGCCCAGCCCGCAGCCAAGCGCACCGCCAAGCCCCCCACCGACACCCCCACCCTCACCCCCCGAGTCACCCCCGCTCCGCAAGCCGCCGACGGCGAGGACGCCCCGCAGGGGCCACCCGCAGGTGACGACGAGAGCCGCGCGGGTGGTGCGGGTGGGAGCGACGACAAGCGCGACGGCGCAGCCGAGGCGCCCGTGGACCAGCCCACCACCATGCTCAAGCTGCCGCCCACCCAGAGCCCAGCTCAGAGCCCAACCCAGGGCCCAGCTCAGAGCCCCGCCCAGGGCGCAGCCCAGAGCCCCGCTCAGAGCCCCGCGCAGCGCCCGCGTCCCGTCGAGCAGCCCGCCGAGCGCACCAGCAAGTTCGTCGCGCTGAAGCCCGACATGACCGCCTCTGTCCCGCAGGTCGGACCCGAGCGGACCACCCAGCAGCCCCTGCCGCCGAAGCCGCCGCTGGACCTGCTGGCCGAGCTCACCAACACCCCGCCGCCCCCGGAGACCCCGCTCCGCACCACCGTCCGCCGGGTCAAGATCTGGACGCCGCTCGTCCTGCTCGTCCTGGTCGTGTTCGCGATCGTGCAGTCCGTGCGCCCACTCCCGGCGCCGACTCTGGAGCTGACCGCGAAGGACAGCTACTCCTTCGACGGCGGCAAGGTCGACATCCCGTGGCCGGCCGACGGACAGGCCGCCCTCGACGTCCAGGGCATCGGCAGCTTCGGCTCCTCCGGCGAGCAGAAGTCCGTGCCGATCGCCAGTGTCGCCAAGGTCATGACGGCGTATCTCGTCCTGCGCGACCACCCGCTGAAGAGCGGCGCCGCCGGTCCGAAGATCAAGGTCGACCAGGCCGCGCAGCAGCAGGGCGAGAACGCCGGCCAGGAGTCGACCGTGAAGGTGACCGCCGGTGACTCGATCACCCAGCGCGAGGCGCTGGAGAGCATCCTGATCGCGTCCGCGAACAACGTGGCCCGGCTCCTGGCCCGCTGGGACGCCGGCTCGGAGAAGGCGTTCGTGGAGAAGATGAACGCCGCCGCCGAGGACCTCGGGATGACGAACACGACGTACACCGACCCCTCCGGGCTGAACAACACCACCGTCTCCACCGCCGTGGACCAGGTGAAGCTCGCCAAGAAGGCGATGGAGTACCCCGCGTTCCGGGAGGTCGCCGCGATGATGTCGTACGACGACTACAAGGGCGAGAACCACTCCAACTGGAACCAGCTCGTCGGCAAGAACAACGTCGTCGGCATCAAGACCGGCACCACCACCTCCGCCCTCGGCAACCTCGTCTTCGCCGCGAAGAAGGACGTGAACGGGGAGACCCGGACGATCGTCGGCGCCGTCATCCGGCAGCCCGCCGGTGGCGTGGAGAACACCATCCTCAGCGCCGCGCTGACGGCCGGAGACCAGCTCATCCGGGCGGCGCAGGACGCGCTGAAGTCCTCGACGATCATCAAGAAGGGCGAGGTCGTCGGGTACGTCGACGACGGTCTCGGCGGCCGGACCCCCGTGATCGCCACCAAGGACGTCACGGCCGTCGGCTGGTCGGGGCTCACCGTCAAGCTGACGTTCGCGGGCGACGACGTGCCGCACAGCGCCGAGGCCGGCACCAAGGTGGGCACGCTCACCGTGGGTGACGCCTCCGCCGGTGCGGTGAAGGTGCCGGTCGCGCTTCAGGAGGACCTCGTCGAGCCGGGCTTCGCGGCCAAGCTCACGCGCATCACCTGACCCGTACGGCGGCGGCCGACGCGTACGGCGAAACCGCCGCGAAGAGGTCGTGGGCACCCCATCACCCGGGTACCCGTCAGGGCGCCCGTCGGTGACGGGGGCCCTGACGCTCGGGCGAGGCCGAGAGCGGGGGAGCGTGCTAGCGTCACGAATCGGGGCAGGTCGCCGGTCCCGGTGACGCGGCCGTGAACATGGCCGGAACGGGACGGGGCCGAGAAAAGAAGACGGGACACGGGGAGTGCCTGAAGGTGGCCACAGCCGAGCCGACACGCGCCGACGACGCCGATCCGGACCCGGGAGCGGGCCCGCGAATACGGGTGCCCGCGCCGCGTGACGGCGCGGAGCGCGAGAGCGCTCCCGCCCAGCAGCGACAGCAGTCGGCGGCGTACACCGCCTTCCTCGCTCTGCGTGAGCGGCTGCTGAGACACCCCGTCCTGTCGATCACCGCGCTCTCCGGCGTTCTGCACATCGTCTGGTTCTTCACCTTCGCCAACAGCGGCGGCGACCTCGCCGCCCAGGACGCCTGGGCGGAGTTCGTCGGCCGGCACCCGGACTCGGCGTACAACCTGGCCTGGTACGGCGGGATGCACCCGGTGTCGTACAGCGTGGTCTCGCCGTATCTGATGTCGGTCCTCGGGGTCCGTACGACGATGATGATCGCGGGGACGATCTCCGCCGGGTTGCTGACGATGGTTCTCATCCGCAGCAGGTCGGTGAAGAACCCGCTGTGGGCGGCGCTCGCCGGGGTCTTCGCGTTCCTGTGCAACGCCGCCTCCGGGCGGGTGACCTTCGGTCTGGGCACGGTGTTCGCGCTCGGCGCGGTCGCCGTCGTGTTCTGCTGGCCGCACCGCTGGCGCTACAAGCGGTGGGCGAAGGCCCTGTGCGCGGCGCCGCTGGCCGCGCTCGCCACGATGGCCTCGCCGGTGGCGGGACTCTTCGTCGGGCTGGTGGCCGCGGCGCTGTTCCTCCAGAAGCGGCGGCCGGGCGCCTGGGCGCTGGGGCTCGCGCCGAGCGCGGTGGTGGCGGTCTCGGCGTGGCTGTTCCCGTTCTCCGGCACCCAGCCCATGAAGATCGGCTCGGTGATCCTGCCGTTCCTGTACGGCGTGCTGGTCTGCGTGCTCGTCCCCAAGGGATGGAAGACGGTCCGGCTGACGGCCGGGGTCTACGCGCTCGGGGTCCTGCTCGTCTGGCTGATCAGCTCCCAGATCGGCACGAACATCTCCCGGCTGCCCATGCTGTTCGCCGGGGTCACCCTGGTGGCGGCGCTGCCCTACGCCGTCCCGCGCAGCCGCAAGTGGTACGCGATCGCCCTGTCCATCGCCGTGTTCACCGGCTGGATCGGCTTCAAGTCGGTCGACGACGTCGTCCACACCACCCCGGCCGCCTCCTGGGCCCGTGAGCTGGCCCCGCTCGTCAACGAGCTCCAGGAGGTCGGCGCCGAGAAGGGCCGCGTCGAGGTCGTCCCGGCCGCCTCCCACCGCGAGGCCTCCGCGCTCGCCCCGTACGTCAATCTGGCCCGCGGCTGGAACCGCCAGGCCGACATCAAGCGCAACCCGCTCTTCTACGACGACACCCTGAACTCGGCGAACTACCACGAGTGGCTCAAGCGCTGGGCCGTGCACTTCGTGGTCCTGCCGAAGGACGAGCCCGACGACGGCGGGGAGCGCGAGCGGGCGCTGGTGCAGCGCGGGATGCCGTATCTGAAGCAGATCTGGGGGGACGCCAACTGGCAGCTGTTCCAGGTGACCGACCCGACGCCGCTCGCCGAGCCCAACGCGGTCGTCGACCGGGCCGCGCAGGGTGAGATGACCCTCCAGGTCAGGGAGCCGGGCCGGATCCTCATCCGGATCCCCTACTCGCCGTGGCTGAGCATCGTCGACGCCGACGGCCAGAGCCTGGAGGGCCCCCGGGAGACGGAGGCGTCCAAGGACCGGGCCGACGGCGAGCCGAAGACGTACGACAACGTCAACGGCTGCCTGACGGAGACCGAGGAGGACGTCCACGGCGACCGGTGGACCGAGCTGCTGGCCCCGAAGGCGGGCACGTACCGGCTGGCGGCGCCGTACCAGCTGCCGCGGGGCACGCCCTGTCCGGACGAGCTGAAGTAGCTACCCGACCGGGAACGCCACGTCGCACACCGCGTCGTCCGGTCCCGCCGCGTCCCAGTCGGCGAAGTAGATCTCCCGGCAGGGCCCCGCCTGTTCGAGGCCCTGCCCGGCGATCCACTGCTCGACCGCCTCGAAGGCGGCCAGGATCTGCGGGTGGGCGACCTGGGCCTTGGTGATGCGGGTGTACGCGAACCGCTGGGCCGGGTCGACCCGCAGCGCGGTCCCCCGGGTCCGCCCCGGCCCGTCCGCCCAGGCCCGTGCCGCGCTCTCGTCGGCGACCGGGACGCAGGCCTCGGCGGGGCCGTCGCTCTCCATGGACACCTCGGCGTGGTACACGACGAACGGCGGCGCGCTCACGCCCCCGCACTCCCGCGAGGCCGCCACCAGGCGGTCCAGGGACGCGCCGATCCACGTCGGCAGCTCGTCCGCCAGGATGTGCCGCTTCTCGGTGATCACCACCCGTTCCGGCAGGTCCACCGTCTCCACCACGAACTTCCCGTACATCTCGGAGCTCCTCCCCGACAGTCGTCCACGGAGGTACTCGGCGAGCGTCCGCTGCCCCGCCACCCGCGCCTCGACGTCCGCCCAGTACGCGGCGAGCCGCTCGGCGCCCTCGACGCCCCCCGCCTCGACCACCTCGGCGATCCGGGCCAGCGGCATGTCCAGCTGCCGCAGCAGCGCCACGAGCCGGGCGCGCTCGGCCTGCTCGGCGCGGTAGTAGCGGTAGCCGCTGGCCTCGTCCACATGGGCCGGGGACAGCAGGCCGAGCCGGTCGTACAGCCGCAGGGCCTTGGCCGACAGGCGGGAGCGGGCGGCGAACGCGCCGATGGTGAGCAGGTCGTCGGTCACCGGTTCATCCTCCGTCACCGGACGGCGACGTCCGCCCGGTGACGGGAGGTTCGGCTCTGCCCCAGGGGCAAGGTCAAGCGGCGAGCTGCGCCTCCACGGCGGCGACCAGCTCGGCGGCCTCCGGCTCGGTCTGCGGCGAGAAGCGGGCCACGACCGTGCCGTCGCGGCCGATGAGGAACTTCTCGAAGTTCCAGCGGATGTCGCCGCTGTGCCCCTCGGCGTCCGCGAAGCCGACCAGCCGCTCGTAGAGCGGGTGCCGGTCCTCCCCGTTCACGTCGACCTTCTCGGTCATCGGGAAGCTCACGCCGTACGTCGCCGAGCAGAACTCCGCGATCTCCTCGGCGCTGCCGGGCTCCTGCCCGAGGAACTGGTTGCAGGGCACCCCGAGGACGGTGAAGCCCTTGTCGGCGTACTCCTTCTGGAGCTTCTCCAGGCCCGTGTACTGCGGGGTGAGGCCGCACTTGGAGGCCACGTTCACCACGAGGACGGCCTGGCCGGCGTACTGGGAGAGGTCGGCGGCGCCGCCCTGGAGGGTGTTGATCTCGACGGAGAGAGGGGAGGTGCTGTCAGAAGTCATAAGCGGATGCTAGGCGCTCCGCCGGGGGCAGCCGAACGAAGGTCGCATTACGGCCGCGGGCCGTCCGTGGCGGGGCGCGCCGTTCCCCGCGCCCCTTCGGGGCGCGGACCGGCACCCGGCGCCTCGACCAGCACGTCCCCCGCCGCGGTCCGCTCGTACAGCACCGACCTCCCGGCCCGCCGCCGCTCCACCAGCCCCGCGTCCAGCAGCACCCGCAGATGGCGGCCGACCGAGCCGAGCGACTGCCCGGTGACGGCGACGAGCTGGGTGGTGCTCAGGGGCGAGTCGAGCAGCATCAGCACCCGGGCCCGGGCCGTGCCGATCAGGGCCCCGAGTCCTGCCGGTACCGGCCGCCGGTCGTGGTCCTCGGCGAGCACCCCGGAGCACGGGTAGACCACCGCGTACCGGTCCCGGCCCTCCCACGACACCCAGCCGTTGCCGGTCGTCACCGGGACGAAGGCCAGCTCGGCGCCGGAGGCGATCTCGCGGGGCGGGTACGCGTGCAGGTTGACCTGGAAGCGGCTCTCCCCGAGCCAGCGGGTCCAGGGCCGCAGCGAGTCCAGCACGGCGACCCACCCGCCCTGGCTCACCCGCGCGGTCCGGGCCGTCACATCGGCCTCCAGGACCCGGCGCCGACGGTCCCAGTACGGCCGTACCGTCTCCTCCCAGACGTAGGTGAGCAGCGCGTTCGCCCGCTCGGGCAGGTCGTCCCGCTCCAGGACGGCGGGGAGCGGCCCGGCCAGGGAGACGCGCAGGTGGGCGCGGGCCGCGTCGGGGGCGGTCGCCCGAACCCGGGCCACCGTCTCCTCGAAGGGCTCCCCGGCGCGCGGGGTGGGGCACACGAAGTCGGCGATCCAGGACCGCAGCGCGGCGTCGACGAGCGGTCCGGTCACCGGGTCGGCGGCGAGGAGCGCGCGGTAGCCGGGCAGGTGCGCGCGCAGCCAGGTCTCCTCGCCCGGGTGGGTGCCGGTCGCCCGGTGCAGCAGCCACAGGTTCGCGAAGGTCTCGGCGAACGGCGAGAGCAGGAAGCGGCTGCGGGCGAGGGTGTCGGCGTCGATCAGCCACTGGCCCATGTGTCGTACGACCTTTCGTGTCTGCGCGAAACATTAACGACCGGCCGGTGATCGCTCCGAGACTCCCGTCCATGCGCAGCTATCGCGACCTGTTCCGCACCCCGGAGTTCACCCCCTTCTTCCTCTCCTACGCCGCCTTCAACGCGGCCCTGACGACCGGCGGTCTGTCGCTCGCGACGCTGGTCTACCGGGCCACGGACTCGCCGCTGCTGGCGGCGATGAGCATGTTCGGCCCGCAGCTGGCGCAGGTGCTGGGGGCGACCTTCCTGCTCTCGGGCGCCGACCGGCTGCCGCCGCGGGCGACGCTGGCCGGAACGGGACTCGCCTTCGCGGCCCTGACGGCGGTGCTGGCGCTGCCCGGGCTGCCGGTCTGGGCGGTCTTCGCGGTGGTGCTGGTACAGGGCCTGATCGCGTCACTGGGCGGGGGAGTGACCGGCGGTCTGCTGAACGAGATCCTCCCCAAGTCCGGCTTCGTACTGGGGCGTTCGATGTTCAACATGGCCTCGGGTCTGATGCAGGTGCTGGGTTTCGCGATGGGCGGCGCGCTCCTGGCACTGCTGTCCCCGCGCGCCTGCCTGCTCCTGGCGGCGGCCCTGTACCTGACGCAGGCCCTGGGCTACCGCCTGGGCCTGACCGCCCGCCCGCCCCGCACCTCGGGTCGCCTCTCGGTCACGGCGACCTGGCGCAACAACGCCGTCCTGTGGTCCTCACGCCCCCGCCGCCTCACCTACCTGGGCCTGTGGATCCCCAACGGCCTGGTGGTCGGCTGCGATTCCCTCTACGTCTCCTACGCCCCGGAGGCCGCGGGCGCGCTGTTCGCGAGCGGGGCGCTGGGCATGTTCGCCGGTGACGTGTGGGTGGGCCGCTTCGTACGCCCCGCGCTGCGCCCCCGGCTGGCCACCCCACTGCTCCTGCTGCTGGCGACGCCCTACCTGCTCTTCGCGTTCCACCCACCGGTCGCTGTCGCGGCCCTGGCGGTAGGCCTGTCCAACATCGGCTTCGCCGCGAGCCTGGTCCAGCAGGAACGCCTGATGTCCCTCACCCCGGACGACATGGCGGGCCACGCGCTCGGGCTGCGGTCCGCCGGGATGCTCACCATGCAGGGCGTGGCCGCCGCCCTCGCGGGCACCGTGGCCCAGCTGACCTCCCCCGCGACGGGCATGACGGTGATGGCGGCGGCGTCGATCGCGGTGACGCTGGCGCTGGCGGCGGCCGGTCGCCGCCCGGAACGTCGCCGGGCCGCCGAGGTGAGCGGAACCTCCCGCCCCGTGCGGTTCCGTTACGACAGGCACTCTTGACAGGCTGCGTACTGTTTCGCGACGTTTGAGCCTCACCGCACACTGTGCGCGTGGCAGGACGCGGCCCGCGCGTCATGGGGGGGAACTGGGGGGAGCGATCGCCCATGCGATCCATGAGCAACTCCACGAGGAACCAGATCACGATCCACAGACCCGAGGAGCTCGGCGCCGAGCTCCGCGAGGCCTGGCACCGGGTGACGGACGAGACGCCCGACTTCCAGAACCCGTTCCTGTCCCCGGAGTTCGCCGCCGGCATCGCCCGGTACCGCGGCGGGGCGCGGGTGGCGGTGCTGCACGAGCACGGGGAACCCGTCGGCTTCTTCCCGTACGAACGCAACCCCCTCGGCGTCGGCCGGGCCATCGGTCTCGGCCTCTCCGACTGCCAGGCGCTCGTCCACCGGCCCGGAGTCACCTGGGACATGGGGGAGTTGCTGCGGGCCTGCGGGCTGTCGGTCTTCGAGTTCGACCACCTGGTCGACGAGCAGAAGCCGCTGGGCCGGTACGTCACCGGGACCTTCGCCTCCCCGGTCGTCGACCTCAGGGCCGCCGACGGCGACTATCCGCAGTGGCTGCGCGGCGCCTACCCGGGACTGGCCAAGACGGTCCTGAAGAAAGAACGCCGACTGGCCCGCGACCACGGCCCGTTGCGGTTCGTCTTCGACGAGCGGGACCCGCGGGCGCTGCGGCAGCTGATGCGGTGGAAGTCGGCCCAGTACCGCCGCACCGGCCGCATGGACCGCTTCGCCCGGCCCTGGATCGTCGCCCTCACCGACCACCTCTTCCAGCTGCGCGAGGAGCACCTCACCGGCGTCCTGTCGGTCGTCTACGCCGGTGACCGGCCGGTCGCCGCCCACTTCGGCCCCACCTCGCGCACCGTGTTCGCCGCCTGGTTCACGGCGTACGACCCCGAACTGCGCTACTACTCACCGGGGTTGCTGATGCACCTGCGGATGGCGGAGGCGGCGGGACGGCGGGGCGTGCGCGTGATGGACCTGGGGCGCGGCGACAAGGAGTACAAGGACTGGCTCAAGACGCGGGAACTGCGCGTCGGCGAGGGCTTCGCCTACCGGCCCCACCCGGTCGCCGCGGCCCACCGGCTGTGGCGCAGACCCGTCCGGGGCCTCAGGAACACGGTGCTGGCGCACCCGCGGCTGCGGGAACCGGCCGACCGCCTGCTGCGGACGGTCGGCGCGCTGCGCGCGAAGACGCCCTGAGCGTCGCCTCGTACGGCATCCGAGAGCGCGAGACCGCTGCCGGGTGCCCCTTCGGAGATCCCGTCCACGGGACTCCTGCCCCCTCCATCACTCCTTGCGGGAAGAGGTGACGATGCCGTACGGATCGCGGCTCGCCGCGACGATGACGCGGCGGCTCGGACGGGAATGCGTCTTCACGCCCTCGGCGCGACTGGCCCTCTACCTGGCCCTGCGGCGCTGGTGCCGCCCCGGCGCCAGGGTCCTGATGTCCCCCGTGAACGACGACGTGATCCTCTTCGTCGTCCTGGCGGCCGGCCTGCGCCCGGTCCAGGCCCCGGTGTCGCCCTGGGACGGCAACATCGACCCGGACGCCGTCCCCGAGTCCACCTGGCGCGAGGTGGACGCCGTCCTGACCACGAGCCTGTACGGGATGCCGGACCGCATCGTCCAACTCCGGGACCGGTGCGCCCAGTTGGGCATCCCGCTGATCGAGGACGCGGCGCACGCGATCGGCACGCACGTGGACGGACAGCCGATCGGCACCTTCGGCACGGCCGCGGCCTTCAGCCTGTCCAAGCACGTGGCCGCGATGGCGGGCGGCTTCCTCGCGGTCGAGGACGCCCGCACGAGACGGGAGTTGGAGCTCCTGCGGGACGACCTGCTCACCCCCGCCCGGCTCACCGCGGACCTGGCCGCCGGCCTGCGCCCCCTGGCCCGCTCGACGGTCCGCGCCCTGCACCTCGTACGCCCCACCTGGCGCACCATGCAACGCCTGGGCCTGATGGAACGCGACGCCTTCCGGATGGCCCTGCACGCCCCGCGGCTGGCCCTCAGCGCATACGAGGCCCCGGGCCTGCCGCCGTACGACCCCTGGATCCGCGTGGACCTGCACGACTACCGCGCCCGCCACGGACGCCTGCTGCGGGCGGGCCTGAACCTGCGCCTGAACCTGCTGGACGAGAACCTCTCCCACCGCCGCCAGGGGGTGACCCTGCTGTCCGGCACCCCCTGGGCGTCCCCGGCGCTCCGGGACCGGGCGGCCCACCACGGTCCCCTCCCGCTCTTCCGCGTACCGCTCCTGGTGGAGGGCCGCGACGAGCTGGTGGAACGCCTGGTGGGCCACGGGATGGTCACCGGGTACATCTACGACCCGCCGCTGGACGACTACGCGGGCGCGGAGTTCGTGGAACCCTCCCCGGACCCGGGGCCCGCCCGCTGGTTCGCCTCCCATGTCCTGCCGGTGGACCCGCTGTTGGCCCGCAAGGTCACCAAGGCCCTGACGAAGGAGCGGGTGGCGCCCGCCCGCCCGCCGGCCCCGGCACCCCCGAAGGCCGTCCCGGACACGACCCCGCCGGCGCCCCTCGGCCAGTGAGCGGGCTTCAGGCAGGGCGGGGCACGATGCTCACCGCGCGGTAGTCGTACCCGTCCTGCCGGAAGCCGGGGGCCTCCCACTCCAACTCGACCTGCTGGCCGGGGGAGAGGGTGCGAAAGCCCGGGCTCTGGATGTCGGCGTAGTGCCCGAAGCAACCGCCCGGGGTCTCGGGGCTGTCGAGCACGCCCCAGCCCTCCTCGTCCCGCCACTCACGGACCGTCGCGATCACCATGCGGGGAACCCTCCGACATCTGTTTCCCATCAGCGTACGTCGACGTAGTCGCCGGTCGCCTTGACCGCGGCGGTGGTGGTCGTACCGCCGAAGTTCCAGCGCCAGTAGCCGTCCTGGGACGCCGTGACGGTCGTACGCAGCTTGCCGGTGCCGTCGGTCGTGACGGTCTTGACCGTGGTGTAGGTGCTGCTGTTCTTCGGACGGAACTGGAGCTTGACCGGCTGCGAGGTGTAGCCGGCGTAGACGTACCGGTCCCAGTCGGCGCGGGCCAGCTTGCCGGTGACCGTGATGCTCCTGCCCTTGGTGACGGGCTCGGGCGAGGCGTCGACGCCGAGGGTGGCGCGGCGCTTGACGGGGTGGGTGCCCCGGTCGCCGCCGTAGTAGTCGCCGTCCTTGGCCTGGAACTGGACGTACACGTCCCAGGGGCCCGCGAGGGTGTTGCGGGGCAGGTCGATGTCCTTCTCCAGCCGCACGGTGAGCTTGCAGCTGGACGTGGTCGAGCTGACGGCGGTGCACGTCGGCACGCCGTGGAAGGACCAGTAGTCGTCGCCCTTCTCGCGGTCGAGCGCCAGGAACGCGAGGTCCTTGCTGATGCCGGAGTCGTCCGAGACGGTCACCGCGATCGTGAACGACTCCGTGCGGGAGGTACCGAACACGATGGACTTGCCACCGTTGACCGACACCTTCTCGATCACCACCCCCGTCTCCGCCGCGTACGCCGCCGGCGCGGTGAGGGCGGTGCCGGAAAGGAGGAGGGCGCCGCTGAGAGCGGCGCCCATGACTGCTGTACGCATGGATCCCCATCTGCCTCGTGCCGGCCGCGGACCCTGGAACCCCCCAGGTCACGGGCACGGCGGGTGCGGCGAGAATACGGCATCCGCGCGTACCGCGGTCGTCCGTCAGCCGGGGGCCACGGCGCGGCCGGTCTGCGGGGAGATCATCCCGGCGCACAGACCGCGGGCGGCCAGTCCGCGGGCGATCCGGGGGACCGCGGCGAGGGAGTTGGCGGACCAGTCGTGCATGAGGATCACCTGCCCGTTGGTCAGCCGTCCGGCCGCCGCCACGATGGCGTCCGTACTGGCCCCGTTCCAGTCCTGCGAGTCGACCTGCCACAGGACCTCGGTCAGCCCGTACCTGGCCTCCACCGCCCGGACGGTGGCGTTGGTCTCGCCGTACGGCGGCCGGAACAGCCGGGGGGTGCCGCCGCCCGCGTTCGCGATGGCCTGCTGGGTGCGGGAGATCTCGGAGTCGATCGTCGCCTGGCTCTGCTGGGTGAGGTGCGGGTGGGTGTAACTGTGGTTGCCCACCCACATCCCGGCGCTGACCTGCGCCCGCACCTGGGCCGGGTTGGCGGCGGCGTACTGGCCCTGGTTGAACATGGTGGCCCGCAGCCCGTTCTGCCGCAGCGCGTTCAGCAGGGCCGGGGTGTTGGCGGACGGGCCGTCGTCGTAGGTGAGACCGACGTAGCCGGTGCAGGCGGCGGCGGCCTGGGCGGGGTCGGCGTGGACGGGTCCGGCGTGGACGGTGAGGGTGCCGGCGGCGACGGTCGCGAGGACCGCGAGCCGGGCGACGAGAGAGCGGGACGGGGGCCGGGTGCGGGTCTGCCGGCTCCTGCGGCTCATGGGGTTCATGCTCAGGCCACCGTGATGCTGGAGCTGCCGCTGCTCTGGTAGCCCTCGGTCGCCATGATCATGTAGTAGCGGAAGCTGCCGAGCGTCATCCCGGCCCGCGCCCAGGCGTCGAAGTGGTTGCCGGTGGTGATGGACCCGCCGGTCCGCCGGGACTGCCGGACGCTCCAGTACTGGTTGAAGGTGCGGGTGCCCTCCACGGACGGGGCGTTGTAGCGGGTGGTCTGGTAGATGTCGTACGTGCCGCCGTCGCTCGTGACGCTGCCCTTGTACGTCCCCGTCGGCCGGTAGGTCCCCCAGTTGTCGACGATGTAGTACTCGACCAGCGGGCCCGAGGTCCAGCCGTACAGACACAGGTAGGCGTTCCCGGACGGGCTGAAGGAACCGGAGTAACTCACGGTCCTGCGACTGCCGTTGGCCCACCCCTTGCCGGCTACGAAGTTGCCGGTGTTGCGCCACGAGGTGCGGTAGGAGCCACCGGAGGCGAGCGTCATCGAGACGGTGCCCGGGGCGTCGGTCCAGAACGAGTAGTAGTACCCGTTGTTCGTGCCGGTCTGGTTCGTGGTGACGACGGTGTCCGCGTGCGCGGTACCCGGCAAGGCCACCCCGGTCGCGACGGCCAGCGCCGTGGTCCCGACACCGCTGACGAACGTCCTGCGACTGATGTGGTTCATGTGCCTGCCTCCTCCTGGTCGAGTAGCCCGGTCATCGGCAGTTTTGGAGTGTCCCTGTCAGCTGTCAACAGTTTCGGCAATTGTTTCGAAACATTCGGATGCGGCTGGGGTCCGGCTGGCCCTCAACTCCCCAGCTAGGGAAGCGATTTGCGGATATGGCAGCCGTCAGTAAGAACGCTCGCCTCCTTCCGAGATCATCTCCAGGATCGAATCTTTACGAATGTTTCGGTCGACTTCCGATGATGCCGTTTCTGTAACCGATCCTGTTCGGACCGTTGACACCTCGCGCACCTGCCCCTACTGTCACGCCAATCTTGCGAACGTGTGACGGTATTTCGAACGTTCGCCGTTGGACCTGTGTGCACGGCTCTGTCTGGAGTTCGGTCTGACCAGCCGTCACCCCCCTCAATGACGAGAGGCACAAGGAACCATCACCATGCTCAATCGCAGAGCCGTCCTCGCCGGAGCCGCGTCCCTCGCCCTCACCCTGTCCGCCTGCGGCAAGGAGAACGAGGGCAGTGCCGGGAGCGGCTCGGGGGGCGGTACCGTCGGGATCGCCATGCCGACCCGGGCCTCCGACCGCTGGCTCATGGACGGCAAGAGCGTCGTCGACCGTCTGAAGGACATGGGCTACAAGAGCAAGCTGGTCTACGGCGACGACGACCCCAAGGCGCAGGTCGCGCAGATCGGGCAGTTGGTCAAGGACGGCGTCGACGCGCTGATCATCGCGGCGATCGACAACAAGTCGCTGAACGGGGTGCTCCAGCAGGCCGCCGACGCGAAGATCCCGGTGATCTCCTACGACCGGCTCATCCTCGGCACCAAGAACGTCGACTACTACGTCTCGTTCGACAACGAGATGGTCGGCCGGATGCAGGCCCGCCACATCATCAAGAAGCTCGGCCTGGAGGACGGCAAGGGCCCGTTCGCCATCGAGCTGTTCGCCGGCTCGCCCGACGACAACAACACCAAGTATTTCTTCGACGGTTCGATGGCGTTGCTGCAACCCTTCCTGGAGAACAAGCAGTTGGTCGTCCCGTCCGGCGAGACCGAGCTCAAGCAGATCACCACCCTGCGCTGGGACGGCCCCACCGCGGAGAAGCGCATGACCGGCCTCCTCGCCAAGTGGTACCGCGACCGACGGATCGACGCGGTCCTCTCGCCGTACGACGGCATCTCGCGCGGCATCCTGACCGCGGTCACCTCCGACGGCTACGGCACCGGCGCCAAGCCGCTGCCGATCATCACCGGCCAGGACGCCGAGCTGGCATCGGTGAAGTCGATCATCGCCGGTCAGCAGTCCCAGACGGTCTTCAAGGACGTCCGCCGGCTCGCCACCGCCGCCGCGGAGGTGGTCGACGACGTCCTCAGCGACCGGGACCCGTGGGTGGACAGCGCGGTCGCCTACAAGAACGGCGTCAAGGCCGTCCCCGCGGTCCTGCTCCAGCCGACGAGCGTCGACAAGTCCAACTACGACATCTTGATCAAGGACGAGTACTTCACGGCGGACGAGCTGAAGTAGGGGGCTTCGGGCGGGGGCGGCTCGGTGGTGGAGGTCGGGGTGGGCGTCGTTGCGTATCTCCGCACGGCTCAGAGACGGCCCGGAAGATGACTCGTCAGCCCCGCGAGAGGAGATCGATTTTGATGGGAGCCGCCGATTCGAGGTCGATGGTGTCGCCCTCTTCCTCCGCGCGGGGGGCGCGCGGATGGGCGACCGGCAACACGATCAACATGGTGTGAGGTCTCGGAAGCCATCCCACGTCTGCCGGTGGGTCGAAACGACCAATGTCGATGATCCGTACGAGAGTCTCGGGGATGCCCACGAGGCAGTAGCCGCCGACCTCCAGGTGTCCCGGATGTGGGTCGATCTGGAAGAGCCCGCCCCACTCATCGTCTGGCGCAGTGCAGGGGATTGACCTGTGGCCGTTCCACCGGATCTCAGAGCTCGGATCAATCTGTCCCCACGGCCACTCGACCGAGACTTCTCGCGGGGTCACGTGGACGACTCGTGCACGTGCTGACGGGCAGCTGACGAGCAAGACGTCACCGACCTCAAACCGCTCTCGGCTGATGCCCTCGCTCATGATGCCCTCCCGCCTCCCCGTGGCGGCACGATACCGCGCGGTCGGTCGAACGACCGTGGGCCGGAGCCGCTGCGGAGCCACGACCGCTCGCGTTCGGGCCTGGCGCACGGTGCCTCGCGCGGACAGGTGAGCCGACCGTGGTCAAGGCTGACCAGATCGTGCGGGCGATCCTGAACACGGCTGTTGATGATGACCTGATCCGTCAGCCGGACCGAGGCAGAGTGGGGCGTCGGGCACGAGAAAGGCCCCGGACCATCCCTGACCTGGGAGTTCCGGGGCCTTTCCCCTTGTGGATCTCGTGCCCCCGGCAGGATTCGAACCTGCGACACCCGCTTTAGGAGAGCGGTGCTCTATCCCCTGAGCTACGAAGGCGAGGCGTGGCGTGTGCGATGCCACCGGCGACAGTGTAGCGGGTGGTGTGGGGGCCGTGACCGGCGTCGGGGTGCTGTGGGCGGGCGTCAGTTCGGCTTGGTCGGGGGTGTGGTGTCGATGGCGAGGGAGATCGCCAGGGTGCCCAGGATCGTGCCCATGGCGTAGCGCTGGACCCTGAGCCAGGAGGGGCGGCGGGCCAGGAAGACCGCGATCGCGCCGGCCGCCAGGACGAGGCAGAGGTTGACCGCGACGCTGACCACGATCTGGACCGAGCCCAGGAGCAGGCCCTGGAGGAGGACGTGGCCACGGTCCAGGTCGATGAACTGGGGGATGAGCGAGACGTACATGATGGCGATCTTCGGGTTCAGGAGGTTCGTCATCAGGCCCATCGTGAACAGCCTGCGGGGCGAGTCGGGCGGTACGTCCTGCGGTGCGAAGACGGAGACCCCGCCCGGCCTCAGGGCGTTCCAGGCCAGGTAGGCGAGGTAGGCCGCGCCCGCGAGCTTGACCGTGAAGTACAGCTCCGGCACCGCGGCGAAGACGACCGACAGGCCGAGGTTCGCGGCGAGCAGGTAGACCATGAAGCCCAGCGCGACGCCGCCGAGGGAGACCAGGCCCGCCCGTCTGCCCTGGGTGATGCTGCGGGAGACGAGATAGATCATGTTCGGGCCGGGCGTGAGCACCATGCCCAGTGCCACCACCGCCACGCCGATCAGCCCGCTCGGTTCGATCATGAGAGCCCCCGTCCCGCCGCCGCGCCGCTGTATTGCTCGAGATTAGGGCTTCCGATTGCATCGGTGCAATCTTTATATTGCGCTCGGTGCAATGCTGTGGTTGGGTGGAGGGTCGTGAACGACTACCAGAGCGTCGCCGACGCCGTCGCCGCGGAGATCAGGTCCGGCGCCCTGCGCCCCGGCGACCGCCTCCCCCCGCAGCGCGCCTTCGCCCGGCAGCACGGCATCGCCGGCTCCACCGCCGCCCGCGTGTACCGCGAACTGGGGCGCCGGGGCCTGACGGTGGGCGAGGTGGGGCGCGGCACCTTCGTCCGCGCGGTGCCCGCCGAGTCCGCGGTGTCCGCCCCCGCCCTCACCGAACCCGCCGACGGGGGCCGGATCGACCTGGAGCTCAACTATCCGGTCGTACCCGAGCAGAACGCGCTCCTCGCCGACGCGCTCGCCGGGCTGCTGCGGCCCGACGCCCTCGGACACGCCCTGCGCCCGGTCGGCACCGTCGGCTTCCCCACCGCACGCGAGTCCGCCGTCGACACGCTCGCCCGCGGCGGCTGGCGCCCGGACCCGGCCCAGGTCCTCTTCGCGGGCAACGGACGACAGGCGATCTCGGCCGTCGTCAGCGCCCTCGTGCCGCCCGGCGGCCGGCTCGGCGTCGAGGAGCTGACGTACCCCGTCGTCAAGGCCATCGCCTCAGGTCTCGGCATCACCCTGGTCCCGCTCGCCATGGACGAGTCCGGACTGGTCCCGCAGGCCGTGGCCGAGGCCCACGCGGCGGCTCCGCTGCACGCCGTCTACGTCCAGCCGAGGCTGCACAACCCGCTCTCGCTCACCATGCCCGCCGAGCGGGTCCAGCAGCTCGCCGACGTGCTGAACCGGCTGGGGATCGTCGCGGTGGAGGACGCCATCTGGGCTTTTCTCCAGGACGAGTTGCCGCCGCTCGCCGCGTACGCGCCCGAGCGGACGGTGCTGGTCGACAGCCTCTCCAAGCGGGTCGCCCCCGGCCTGACGCTCGGCTTCGTGGTGGCGCCGGCCGCGCTGACGAACGGGATCCTCTCCGCCCTGCGGTCGGGCGGCTGGGCCCCGGCCCGCTTCGCCCTGGAGGCCACGCACCGCTGGCAGCAGGACGGCGTCGTCCAGGCGCTGGTCGCGGCCAAGCAGCGGGAGGCCGTGGCCCGGCAGCGGATCGCGGCCCGCTGTCTCGAGGGGTTCGAGGTGCGGGGCGAGCAGCGTTCCTACCACTGCTGGTGGCGGCTGCCGCGGCCGTGGCGCGCGGACACCTTCGTCGCCGCGGCCGCCCGGCACGGCATCGGGGTGGTGCCCGCCGCCGCGTTCACCACGCCCGACCACCACGCCCCGAACGCGGTCCGGCTCGGCCTCGCCACACCCCCGCCGGAGGTACTGGCCCGGGCCCTCGGCACCCTCGCCGAACTCGCCCGCTCCACACCGGAGGAACTCGTCACCGGCTGACCCCGGCGGCGCCCCAACCTCGCCGTCGCCGCGCCGTCGCCGTCGCCGTCACCGGTACGTTCTCCGTCGTGGACAGGGGGCCCGCCGCGCCTGACCCCCGGGCCCGTGACCAGCGCGCACCGCCGCCCCCCGGCCCCCGCTCACACCACCGGCACCCGGGTGAACCGCGCCGCCACCCGCAGCTCCCCCTCGATCCGGGCCGCCGTCTCCCTGAGTTCGGGCAGGAGGTCGCGGACGCACTCCGCGGTGGTCCGGCGGGTGGTGTGCATCGCGGTGTTCAGCGCCGCCACCACCGTCCCGCTGCGGTCGCGCACCGGGACCGCGATCGAGCGCAGCCCCTCCTCCAACTCCTCGTCCACGAGGGCGTATCCCTGTGCGCGGACCTCGTCGAGCGCCCGGGTGAGCGCCTCGGGGTCCGTCACGGTGTGGGAGGTCAGCGGGCGCAGTTCGCCGAACTCCCGCTGTGCGGCGGGGAGTCCGGCCAGCAGCACACGGCCCATGGAGGTGGCGTACGCGGGCAGCCGGGTGCCGACGGCGAGGTTCACGCTCATCACGCGCTGGGTGGCCACCCGGGCCGTGTACTGGATCTCGTGCCCCGAGACGCCGGGGGCCGTGAGCACCGCCAGGGACGCCGACTCGTGGATGCGCGCGGCCAGTTCCGCGAGGTGCGGTGTGGCGATCTGCGGCAGCGAAGTCCGCGACAGCGGCGGGAAGCCCAGGGACAGCACCCGCGGTGTGAGCGTGAACGTGCGGTGCGGGGTCGCCGTCACCAGTCCCAGGTGCTCGTAGGTGATCAGCGCCCGGCGTGCGGTCGCCCGTGCCAGGCCTGTCGCCTTGGCCACCTCGGTCAGTGTCAGGGAGGCCCGGCCCTCGCCGAAGGCGGTCAGCACCGTCAGCCCACGGGCCAGGGACTCGATGAACTCCCGGCCCAGTTCCTGCTTCGACGCCCCGGTCCACAGGGCCAGATCGCAGGGCGGCGGCTCCGTGTCGCCGGCCGGCGC
The DNA here is from genome assembly GCF_044386545.1 of Streptomyces sp. NPDC020489. Taxonomy (NCBI): domain Bacteria; kingdom Bacillati; phylum Actinomycetota; class Actinomycetes; order Kitasatosporales; family Streptomycetaceae; genus Streptomyces; species Streptomyces sp. NPDC020489. Next base: position 237,561 of record NZ_JBIRUZ010000006.1, on the reverse strand, counting down.
CTCCCGCAACTCCCGCTCCATGTCCGCCACCGCCGCCCGCAGCCGCGGCAGCAGCGTCTCGCGCAGGCCCGCCGCGGTGTGCCGGCTGGTGTGGCTCACGACGCTGGCCGCGCACGCGATCCGGCCGGTACGGGGATCCCGTACCGGAACCGCGACGGCCACCAGGCCCGGCTCGATCAACTGGTCGTCCAGCGCCCAGCCGTCCACCCCCGCCTGCCGTACCCGCCGCTCGAACTCCGCGGTGGGGGCGGGCTGTTCGCGCGGGGGTACGGCGGGAAAGCCGCGGTCCTCGGGATCCGCCGCCCGGCGGGCGCGCCAGCCGGCCCAGTCGGTGGCCGTCCACTCCGTCGCGAACAGGGCACCCGGCGCGGTGCGTTCGGCCGGGAGCAGGTCGCCGATGCGGAAGCTCAGGGACATCGCGCGGCGGCGGGTGTGCTGGTGGATGAAGCGGATGCCGTCGCGGTCGGCGACCGCGAGGGACACCGACTCGTCCAGTTCGTCGGCGAGCCGGTCGGCCCGGGCGTCCAGCAGGGCCGGCAGCCGCAGGGCCGCCAGATAGGCGTTGCCGAGCTCCATCAGCCGGGGGGTCAGGACCACGTCTCGGCCGTCGACGCGGACGTGTCCCATCCGGGCCAGGGTCGAGGTGATGCGGTCGATCGTGGAGCGGGCGAGGCCGGTCGCGCGTTCCAGGGCGCTCGGGCTGAGGGTGCCGCCCGCCTCGGTCAGTTCCCGCAGCACGGCGACACCGCGGATCAGCGGGGTGACCGCCTCGGCCGGTGCGGCGGCGGAGCCGGCCGAAGCCAGGGCGGCCGGGTGGTCCGTGGTGGTCTTCGCGGGCATCGGTTCTCCGGTACGGCGGTCGCGGGAAGGCCTACCGTAATCCCGGTCCGCCCCGGCCACTCACCTCCGCGTCACGCGCACCCGGCATTCCTCGGCCGTATCCGGGCGCCCCGGTCCGTGCACCCGACAGTCCTCGGCCGGACCCGCGCCGCCCCCGGTTGCTCACCCCCGCGTCACACGCACCCGGCGATCCTCGGCCAGATCCCGGCGCCCGGGGTCCGCGCACCCGGCAGTCCTCGGCCAGATCCCGGCGCCCCGGCCCGCGCACCCGACAACCCCTGGCCAGACCCGCGCCCCCCGGCCACTCACCCCCGCGTCACACGCACCCGACAACCCTCAGCCAGATCCCGGCGCCCCGGCCCGCGCCCCCGGCACCCCCCGACCAGCCCCGCACCCCCCGCCCACTCACCTCCGCGTCACCCGCACCCGATAGTCCTCGGCCGGGTCCGTCCCCAGCACGCTGATGCGGATGCCCTTCTTGCGGTCCTGGAAGTCCTCGCCGGAGGTGAAGGGCGCGTCGGAGAGCTCCGCGTGGACGTTGGGGCTGCGGGTGCAGCCGCCGCTGTCGCGCTCGGAGTCGTAGACCGAGACCGGGCCCATGCCGGTGTCCACGTCCGCGTCGACCCGGTAGATCAGTACGCCCGGCCGGCACACCGCCTCGTCGTTGCCGTCGCGGGTGCGCAGCTCGACGGCGTACCCGGTGCGGGGGCTGACCGGTACGAAGAGCAGTTTGTGGCCGCCGGAGCGGGCCAGCGGGGTCAGCGCGTACTCGGTGGTGCCCGGCGTGGTCACACAGCTGACCTGGGAGGGGTCCAGCCAGCCCAGCTTCCACTTGTGCCAGCCGAGCAGGTCGTTGTTGGCGCCCCAGTCCTCGCTCATGATGTCCCAGTGGCCGACCGCGCCGCCGCCCTCGGCGGTGTAGAGGTCGGGCAGGCCGAAGACATGGCCGTTCTCGTGCGGCAGCACCCGGTAGCCGGTGCGCGGGAAGGAACCGGAGCCGTCGTCCTGACGTGAGTACACGAAGGACGCGTTGGCCACCGGCACCCCGTCGGCCACCGGCGCGTCCGGGTTCCCGGCGAAGGTCACCGACAGGACGGTGTCCAGCGCGGAGGGGCCGGCGTTCGGGGTGACCAGCACGTTCAGGAAGTCGTACGAGCGGAAGTCCACCTTCGGGTCGGCGGCGGCCACGATGTCCTGGACCAGCTCCCGGTAGCCGGGGTCGAAGGGGGCGCCGCGCTCTATGCCGTAGGAGCCGAAGGACTTCGGCATGCGCAGCCAGCCGGGGACGGGGGTCTCGGCGCGGTAGTCGAGACGGCCGTAGGAACTGGTGCGGAACCAGTCGCGGGTCTGCGGGAAGAACTCCTCGAAGCGGTCGAGCGCGCGGCCGCGGCCCGGGGCGTCCGAGAAGTCGATCATCAGGGTGAGGGCGCGGACCGTGCCGGTGGAGCGGGAGTAGCCGCCGGGGGTGGGCACGCCCTCCGACATCTGGACGGCGGTGCCGCCGCGGATCATGCAGGGGCCGTGGGCGGAGGTGCGGGCCAGCGCGACGGGGCCGGCTCCCGCGGGCGCGGGCGGGGGCGTGAGGTGCTCGGTGCCGGCCGAGGTGCAGACGCCGAGGGTCAGCGCGGTGACGGAGGCGAGGGCGGCGAGGCGGCGCGGTCGTATCCGGCTGGTCTGCTGCATGCACGCCCTCTTCCGTCCCCGGCAGCCGCAGGTCCACGGGCTGCACCCTTGCGATCACCCTGTGTCGCGGGTGGGGTGGGCGCTCGCTGGAGAGGCCGAACGTGGGTTTCTCTCGGACCGCTTTGTGATTCAGGTCACATGAAATCTTTCCCTCAACCCGAAATAACCGGGGAGCGTCTCCCCGTTTAGACCTGTGTCCGCGCGAAACGGGGAAGCCTTCCCCGGATCGCCAACCCCCTGTCCGAGGAGTACGCCGTGACCGCGACCACTGTGCAGAAGAAGGTGACCCGGCCCCGCGCCGACGCCCTGCGCAACCGGGAGCGCATCGTCACCGCCGCCCGGGAGATGTTCACCGAGTTCGGCCCCGAGGTGCCGCTCGACGAGATCGCCCGCCGCGCCGGCGTCGGCAACGCCACGGTGTACCGCAACTTCCCCGACCGGGACGCGCTCGTCCGCGAGGTCGTCTGCTCCGTCATGGACCGGACGACGGAGGCGGCCGAGCTCGCGCTCGCCGAGACCGGGGACGCCTTCGAGGCTCTGGAGCGCTTCGTGCACACCTCCGCCGACGAACGGGTCAGCGCGCTGTGCCCGATGGTCCAGAGCACCTTCGACCAGAACCACCCCGACCTGGAGGCCGCGCGCGTGCGGTGCGAGGAGCTCATCGCGGAGCTCATGGACCGTGCCAAGGCGGCCGGACAGCTCCGCACGGACATCGGGGTCGGGGACCTGACGGTCGCCGTGGCGCAGCTCAGCCGACCGCTGGCCGGCACCGACTGCCTCAACGTCGACCGGTTCGTCCACCGTCACCTTCAGCTGTTCCTCGACGGGCTGCGGGCCCCGGCCCGCTCGGTCCTGCCGGGCTCGGCCATGACCATGGAGGACCTGCGCCAGGCCTGACCGATCACTGACAGCGCCACCGCACCGACCACCGCGGAGCGCCACCGCACCGACTACCGCGGAGCGCCCCGCACCGATCACCGCAGCGCACCGACTTACCGCAGAGCACCACCCCACCAATTACCAGAGCGCCCCACCGCACCGATTACTTCAGAGCGCCACCGCAGTCATTGCCACGACGTTCGACGTTCACCGGCCGTCACCGAAGACGGACCGTCCCCTTGTCACTGCGTTTTTCCGTCACGAAGTCCCGAAGTGGGTACACCCATGTCTGAAACAGCCTCAAAGGCTCCCGGCTCGGTCGCCGGCACCGGCGACCCCAACCGCTGGAAGGCGCTCATCTTCATCGCGCTCGCCCAGCTGATGGTCGTGCTCGACGCGACCATCGTGAACATCGCCCTGCCCTCCGCCCAGACCGACCTGGGCATCTCCGACGGCAACCGGCAGTGGGTCGTGACGGCCTATGCCCTCGCCTTCGGTGGTCTGCTCCTGTTCGGCGGTCGTATAGCCGACCTGTGGGGCCGCAAGAACGCCTTCGTCGTCGGCCTGATCGGCTTCGCCGGTGCCTCCGCGCTCGGTGGCGCGGCCACCAACGAGGCCATGATGTTCGGCGCCCGCGCCCTCCAGGGCGTCTTCGGCGCGCTGCTCGCGCCCGCCGCGCTCTCCCTGCTCGCCGTGATGTTCACGGACGCCAAGGAGCGCGCCAAGGCGTTCGGCATCTACGGCGCCATCGCCGGTGGTGGCGGCGCGGTGGGCTTCATCCTCGGTGGTGTGCTGACCGAGTACATGGACTGGCGCTGGACGTTCTTCGTCAACATTCCGTTCGCCGTCGCCGCCGCGCTCGGCGCGTACTTCGTCATCCGTGAGCCCGAGGGCGGCCGTAACCGCAACCCCCTCGACATCCCGGGCGTCCTGCTCTCCACCCTGGGCCTGGTCGCGCTGGTCTACGGCTTCACCCGCGCCGAGTCCGAGGGCTGGGGCGACTCGGTGACCATCGGCATGTTCGTCGCCTCCGCGGTCCTGCTGATCGCCTTCGTCGTCACCGAGGCGAAGGTCAAGGCCCCGCTGCTGCCGCTGCGCGTGGTGACCGACCGCAACCGCGGCGGCATCTACCTCTCGCTCGGTATCGCGATCATCGCGATGTTCGGCACGTTCCTGTTCCTGACCTACTACCTCCAGATCGTGAAGGGCTTCACGCCGATCAAGACCGGCTTCGCCTTCATGCCGATGATCGTCGGCATGATGGTCGGCTCCACCCAGATCGGCACCCGCCTGATGACCCGGCTGCCGGCCCGCATGCTGATGGGCCCCGGCTTCCTGGTCGCCGCGGTCGGCATGCTGCTCATGACGCAGCTGGAGATCGGTTCGTCGTACGCCTCGATCATCCTGCCCGCGATGCTGCTGCTCGGTCTCGGCATGGGTACGGCGTTCATGCCCGCCATGTCGCTTGCCACCCTGGGCGTCGAGCCCCGGGACGCCGGTGTCGCCTCCGCGATGGTCAACACCTCGCAGCAGGTGGGCGGCGCGATCGGCACGGCTCTGCTGAACACGATCGCCGCGTCCGCCACGACCACCTACGTCGCCGACCACATCGGCTCCGCGGCCTCCCCGGCGCAGGCCCGGCTGGTGGCGCTGGAGGGTCAGGTGCACGGCTACACCAACGCGATCTGGTTCGCCGTCGGCATGCTGGTCCTGGCCGCGGTCATCGTGGTGACGCTGGTCACCGCCGGCAAGCCGGAGGACCACGCGGTCGCCGGTTCCGGCGAGGCGATCGAGGACGAGTTCCAGGTGCCGGTCGTCGCCCACTGACGGCGACCGTCGGGTCGTACCCCTTCCGGGTCTCGTACGTACGGGGACGGGGACGCTCCGTACGTACGACCCAGGGCCTGCCCTGTCGGGGCTGAGCCGGCGGCTCAGCGCAGCCAGGGCAGGTCCGCACCCGCTTCGTCGGGCTGAAGTCCCTCGGCGACGATCTCCATGATCTCGCCGAGGGACTTCTGCTGTTCCGGGGTGAGCCGGTCGAACAGGGCGTTGCGTACGACGGCGACATGGCCCGGCGCGGCCTGCGCGAGCATCCGGCCGCCCTCCTCCGTCAGCACCGCGAACTGGCCGCGCTTGTCGGAGGGGCAGTCCTCGCGGCGGACCCAGCCGTTCCGCTCCAGCCGGGCGATGGCGTGCGAGAGCCGGGACCGGGTGATCTTGGCGTGCATGGCCAGCTCGGTCATGCGCAGCCGCCGCTCGGGGGACTCGGCGAGCTTGACGAGAAGGCCGTAGTAGATGTGCGGCATGCCCGCGTCACGCTGGAGCTGGCGGTCCATGTGGTCTTCGAGGAGCGTGGTGGCGTGCAGGTAGGAGCGCCAGACGCGCTGTTCCTCGGCGGTGAGCCACTGCGGCTCCTCGGCGGTGGTGGAGGGGGATGCCGTGTTCATGGGTTCCACTGTACGAGAGTTCTCCTTGAAAGTTAAACAAGTTCGGCGTACACTTTTTTCCTCAGGAGTTTTAGACTTCAAGCAATTCCGTCCGGAGGAAGCCGCCATGTCCGCCGCCACCCAGGAACGCATGCCCGCGCTCTACCTCAGTCATGGCGCCCCGCCCCTCGCCGACGACCCGGTCTGGCCCGGCGAACTCGCCGCCTGGTCCGCCGACCTGCCCCGCCCACGGGCGATCCTCATGGTCTCCGCCCACTGGGAGGAGGCCCCGCTCGCGCTCGGCGCGGTCGAGACGGTCCCGCTCGTGTACGACTTCTGGGGCTTCCCCGAGCACTACTACCAGGTGCGCTACGAGGCTCCCGGCGCCCCGCGCCTCGCCGAGTCCGTGCGCAAGCTGCTGCGGACCCCCGGCGTGCCCGTCCAGGACATCCCAGACCGCGGCCTGGACCACGGCGCCTACGTCCCGCTCGTCGAGATGTTCCCCGAGGCCGACATCCCGGTCCTCCAGATCTCCATGCCGACCCTGGACCCCGTGAAGCTCATGGACATCGGCCGCAAGCTCGCGCCGCTGCGCGACGAGGGCGTGCTGATCGTCGGCTCCGGGTTCTTCACCCACAACCTGGCCGCGCTGCGGCACACCGGCGGGGGAGTGCCCGGCTGGTCCGCCGAGTTCGACGACTGGGGCCGGCACGCGCTGGACACCGGGGACGTCGACTCCCTGCTCGACTTCCTCCACAAGTCCCCGGCCGGCCACCTGGCCCACCCGCGCACCGAGCACTTCGCACCCCTGTTCGTGACGATGGGGGCCGCCGAGGCGACCGGTGAGCTCGGGGAGCAGCGCTCGGTGATCGACGGGTTCTGGCTGGGGCTGGCGAAGCGCTCGGTGCAGTTCGGCTGAGACCGGCTCACAGCTCCTTCTCGAACCAGGCCACGTCCCAGTAACGGCCGAACTTCCGTCCGACCTCGCGATAGGTGCCGACGTGCCGGAAGCCGAAGCGCTCGTGCAGGCGCCGCGAGGCCTCGTTGGGCTGGGCGATGCCGGCGTAGGCGCGATGGACGTCCTCGCCGGCCAGCGCCTCGAACAGGGTCTTGTACAGGAGCGTGCCGATGCCGCGGCCGCCCGCGTGCGGGGCGAGGTAGATCGTCACCTCGACCGAGGTGGCGTAGGCGGCCTTCGGGCGGAACGGGCTGGAGGTGGCGTAACCGAGAATTTCCTGTGAGTCCGCGTCCGCGGCAACTTTCAGGAGGTGCGGACCGTCTACAGGGTGGGAGAGCAGCCAAGGGCGTCGCTCTTCCGGAGTGAAGACGGACGTGTCGAAGGTGATCGGCGTCTCACGTACATAGTGGTTGTAGATGTCCGTGAGGGCCGTGAGGTCGGCCTCGACTCCTGGCCTGACCTGCACCTCTGTACGCTCCGTCATCGCCCGTCCTCCCCGTGTGGCCGCACAGGGTACTGCATGATCAGAAAAATAGTGGCGCCGGTTGGGAATTCTGTCCTGATTCCAGTCGTTGTTTCCATCGGATGCAGGGCACCCGAGGACAGTGCCGAAGACGCGCCAGGCGTCCACAGGACCACCCGCCAGCCCACCACCGCAAGGGAGCACGCATGGCAACCCGTGCCGTCGCCCGTCGTCAGTCCGCCACTGGCGGGACTCACGCGGCAAACAGTGTTCGCGCCCATGGCGGCGAGATCGCCGATCGCGACCTGGTCGGCATGTACCTCGACGAGATCGCGCGTACGCCGCTGCTCGACGCCGCCAAGGAGGTCGAGCTGTCACAGATCATCGAGGCGGGTGTGTTCGCACGACAGGTCCTCGACGGATTCGAGGAGGCCCGGGCGGACGCCACCCGCGAGGAGCTGGAGGCGCTGGTCGCCGATGCCGAGCGGGCCAAGGACGTCTTCATCCGCTCCAACCTCCGCCTGGTCGTCGCGGTCGCCCGCCGCTACCCGCGAGCCGGCCTGCCCCTGCTCGACCTGATCCAGGAGGGCAACGCGGGCCTGGTGCGCGCGGTCGAGAAGTTCGACTACCGCAAGGGCTTCAAGTTCTCCACGTACGCGACCTGGTGGATCCGCCAGGCCATCACCCGCTCGATAGCCGACCAGTCCCGCACCATCCGCCTCCCCGTCCACCTGGTCGAGGAACTGGGCCGGATCCGCCGTGTGCAGCGCGAGTTCAACCGCGAGCACGGCCGGGACCCGGAGCACGCCGAGATCGCCGCCGAGCTCGGTTCGACCCCGGAGCGGGTCACGGACGTCCTGGACTGGGCCCGCGACCCGGTCTCGCTGAACATGCCGGTGGACGACGACGGCGACACCCAGTTCGGCGACCTGCTGGAGGACTCCTCCGCGGTCTCGCCCGAGCAGTCGGTGCTGACGCTGCTGCGCAGCGAGGAACTGGACGACCTGATCGGCCGCCTCGACCAGCGCACGGCCTCCATCATCAAGATGCGCTACGGCATCGAGGACGGCCGGGAGCGCACGCTGACCGAGGTCGGCAAGGAGCACGGCCTCACGCGCGAGCGGATCCGGCAGATCGAGAAGCACGCGCTGCTCGAACTGAAGAAGCTGGCCCGGGACACCGGGTTCGACGCGGCGGCGTAAGGGCTGGGACACGGCTCGCCTCACGGGCCGTGTGCCCGCGTGCGCCGGGTCGCGAAAGCGGCGCAAACACAGCGGTCCCCGACTGCTTCAACAGGTGGAACCCTGGGAACAAGACTTCAGGGCCCACCAGTTCGACTCCCGGACGACGGTCCGGACCCCGATGACCACGTCCCGTCGCAACCCCCCCCGGCGCCGGGACTCTCCCCGAGCCGGACTTCGGCGCCCTCCCCCCCCCGGGCGCCGGGGTCCGGCTCTGCCCCTTTTCCAGGGCTACGGGTTCAGGGGGGCCAGCTCGCGGGGTGTTCGTGCCGCCGGGCATGCTGGGCGGCGGGCTTCCCCGTACCTGAACCCCGGGGACGCCCGCCGGATGGCAGATTGTGTCACATGGGCATAGCTTGCCGGTGTGAGCAGGCCCACGTACCGCGGAGCGGGACGCCCTCAGTCGCCCGCCGCCCGGGTCAGCCGGGCACCCAGGTCCCGTACGCAGCGCACCAGTTCCTCCGGCTCCCGGACCGTGAAGTCGCAGCCCACCGTGGCCAGCCGCACCGCCATCCACTCCACGGCGTCCCCCACGGTGGCCCGCAGCCGGCACCGGTCGTCCCCCAGGGGCTCCGGGGTCCCCAGCCACCCGGGCAGCCGGGCCGCCACGAAGTCGGCCGAGGCCTCGAAGGTCGCCTCGAACCCGTACGTCTCCTGCCGCCGGTACATCGACTGCCGCAGAAACTCCGCCGCGCTCCCCGTCGGCAGCTCCCGCGGCGCGAACCGCGCCCCGGTCGCGAACGGCTCGCTCACCCGGTCGACCCGGAACGTCCGCCAGTCGGCGCGATCGAGGTCGTACGCGACGAGGTACCAGCGCCGTCCCGTCGACACCAGCCGGTACGGCTCGACCACGCGCCGCGAGCCGACCCCGTCCTTCGCCCGGTAGGCGAACCGCAGCCGCTCGTGCCCGGCCACCGTGGACGCCATCACCGTCAGGGTCTCCGGCGCGATGCTCGCCCCGTCCCCGCTGGTCAGCGGGGTGGTCGCCGCTTGCAGGGTGGACACCCGGTGGCGCAGCCGGGACGGCAGCACCTGCTCCAGCTTCGCCAGCGCCCGCACCGAGGCCTCGTCGACGCCCTCCAGCGCGTGCCCGGCACCCGCTCGCAGTCCGACCGCGATCGCCACCGCCTCCTCGTCGTCCAGGACCAGCGGCGGCATCGCCTTGCCCGCGACCAGCCGGTACCCGCCGTCGGCGCCCTTCGTCGCCTGCACGGGATAGCCCAGCTCGCGCAGCCGGTCGATGTCCCGCCGCACGGTGCGGCGGGAGACGCTCAGGCGGTCGGCGAGCTCGCCGCCCGGCCATTCCCGCGGGGTCTGGAGGAGGGAGAGGAGCTGGAGGAGCCGAGCCGGGGTGTCCGTCGTCATGAGTTCGAGGATGCCGTAGAACTAGGACACGATCTGACCTATTGCGGCCGTAGCTTCACAGCATGACCTCCACCGAAATCCCGGGAGCCACGGCTTCCACGTCTGACCGGCGTCGCTGGTTCGCCCTCGCGATCGTGATGACCGCGGCCTTCATGGACCTCGTCGACGTCACGATCGTCAACATCGCGATCCCGTCCATCCAGGCCGACGCGGGCGCGTCCGTCAGCCAGATCCAGTGGATCACCGCGGGGTACGCGCTCGCCTTCGCCGCCGGACTGATCACCGGCGGACGGCTCGGCGACATCCACGGTCGCAAGCGGCTGTTCCTCATCGGCATCGGCGGCTTCACCGTCGCCTCCGCGCTCTGCGGCTTCGCCGCGAACCCGGAGATGCTGGTCGCCGCGCGCATCCTCCAGGGCGGCATGGCGGCGCTGATGGTGCCGCAGGTCCTGTCGATCGTGCACGCGACCTTCCCGGCGGAGGAGCGCGGCAAGGTGTTCGGGCTGTTCGGCGCGATCGTGGGCCTGGGCGCGGTGTCCGGACCGCTGCTCGGCGCGCTGCTGACGGAGTGGAACCTGTTCGGTCTGGAGTGGCGCCCGATCTTCCTGATCAACCTGCCCGTCGGCATCGCCGGCCTGATCCTCGGCGGCCGCTACATCACCGAGTCCAGGGCGCCGCGCGCGCTGAAGCTGGACCTGGTGGGCGTCGCCCTGGTGACGCTGGGTCTGCTGATGCTGCTCTACCCGCTGACGCAGGGCCGTGAGCTGGGCTGGCCGCTGTGGGGGTACGTATCGATGGCGGGCGCGCTCGTCGTCTTCGGGGCGCTGGTGGCGTACGAGCGGCGCAAGAGCGCGCGGGACGGCTCCCCGCTGGTCGAACTGTCGCTGTTCAAGGTGAAGAGCTTCGCGGCGGGCATCGCGGTGCAGACCGTCTTCGGGATCGCGCTCGGCATCTTCTTCCTGGTGTGGACGCTCTACATGCAGACCGGCCTGGGCTGGCGTCCCCTGAAGGCGGGCCTGACCGGCGTCCCGTTCTCGATCGCGGTCTCCGTGGCGGCCGGGCTGTCCGTGCAGAAGCTGGTGCCGCGCTTCGGTCGCAAGGTGCTCCAGGCGGGCGCGCTCACCATGGCGGCGGGCGTCCTGCTCTACCTGTGGGAGGCCGACCGCTACGGCATGTCCATCGCCCCCTGGCAGATGGCCCTGCCCCTGGTCGTGATGGGCGTCGGCATGGGCCTGATCTTCGCGCCGCTGACCGACATGGTGCTCTCGGGGGTGCCGCGCGAGCACGCCGGCTCGGCGTCCGGTCTGATCAACACCGTGCAGCAGATGGGCAACGCGCTGGGACTGGGCCTGGTCTCGGTGGTCTTCTTCGGCACGATCGCCGACGATCTGCGGCCCGCCGACGTGGGCCCGGCCTTCGTGAACGCCTTCCAGCACGCGCTGTGGTGGGTGGCCGCGATCATGGGCGTGATCTTCCTGCTGATGTTCGCGCTGCCGAAGCGGGCGGTGCAGCACGTGGAGGGGGCCGAGGCGACCGGCGGCGTCGTGGGGGAGCGGGAGCCGGAGCTCGTCTGAACACAGAGGAAAAGGCCCGGCACCTGGGTTCCACCCGGGGCGCCGGGCCTTCCGTCTGCCCTGAGCAGGCCCGACGGATGATCCGGCGCAGGTCCGGGAGTCCGTTCATGCCCGGTTGGGTCCCGATTGGGTCTGAACCCGTTTACTTTTCGGACATCCGGGCGTAGCCTCCCGAGCGAAACCACAAGTTCGGGCACCGACCGGGAGTGGTCGGACATCGAGTCGGAGGCGACGGACATGTACGCACCGGAGCGGCAGCAGGAGATCCTCCGGCTCGCGCGTGACGGCGGGCGGGTGGACGTGGTGTCGCTGGCCGAGGAGTTCCAGGTCACCGCGGAGACGATCCGCCGCGACCTCAAGGCGCTCGACCGCGCGGGCCTTCTCCGGCGGGTGCACGGCGGCGCCATCCCCGCCGGGCGCCTCGACTTCGAGCCGGACCTCGCCGAGCGCGAGACGACGGCGGCCGACGAGAAGGACCACATCGCCAAGGCCGCCCTCGCGGAACTGCCGACCGAGGGCACCCTGATCCTCGACGCCGGTACGACGGTGGCGCGCCTCGCCGCCGCCGTCCCGCTGGAGGCGTCCCTCACCGTCGTCACCCACAGCCTGCCGATCGCGGCCCGCCTCGCCGACCACCCCGGCATCCAGCTCCACCTCGTCGGGGGCCGCGTACGGCACCGCACACGCGCGGCCGTCGACGCCTGGGCGCTCCGTGCCTACGGCGAGATCCGGGCCGACGTCCTGTTCGTGGCGGCCAACGGCTTCTCCGCCGAGCACGGCCTGACCACCCCCGACCTCGCCGAGGCCGCGGTGAAGCGGGCGGCCGTGGCCGCCGCCCGGCGCGTGGTGCTGCTCGCCGACTCCTCCAAGCACGGCCAGGAGCACTTCGCCCGCTTCGGTGACCTGAGCGACGTGGACCTGCTGATCACCGACAGCGGGCTGAGCCCCGAAGACGCCACCGCGATCGAGCGCGGCGGCACGGAAGTAGTGCGCGCATGATCCTCACCGTCACCCCGAACCCCTCCCTGGACCGCACCTACGAGGTCCCCTCACTCGACCGCGGCGAGGTCATCCGCGCCACCGGCGAGCGCATGGACCCGGGCGGCAAGGGCGTCAACGTCTCGCGCGCCGTGGCGGCCGCCGGGCAGCGCACGGTCGCGGTGCTGCCCCTGGGCGGCGCGCCGGGGGCGCTGGTGGCGGACCTGCTCGACGCGCAGGGCATCGAGGTCGCGCCGGTCCCGGTCGCGGGCGCCACGCGCTCGAACATCGCGCTCGCGGAGGCGGACGGGGTGCTCACCAAGATCAACGCGCCGGGTCCGGAGCTGACTCCCGAGGAGCAGGAACTCCTCCTGGAGACCGTGAAGATGCAGTCGCGTGACGCCTCGTGGATCGCGTGCTGCGGCAGCCTGCCCCGGGGGCTCGCCCCCTCCTGGTACGCCGAGGTCGTCGCGCGGGCCCACGCCGGAGGCGCGCGGATCGCGCTCGACACCTCGGGGCGTGCACTGCTGGAGGCGCTGCGCGAGCGGCCCGACGTGGTGAAGCCGAACGCGGAGGAACTCGCGGAGGCCGTCGGGCGCCCCCTGTCCACGGTGGGCGACGCGATGAAGGCGGCCGAGGAGTTGCGCGAGATGGGCGCACGCGCCGTGCTCGCCAGCCTGGGCGCGGACGGGCAGTTGCTCGTCGACGGCGCGGGCACCTGGTTCGCGAGCGCCCGCGTGGACGCCGTCCGCTCCAACGTGGGCGCCGGCGACTCCTCCCTGGCCGGCTTCCTCATCGCCGGCGGCAGCGGCCCGGAGGCGCTCGCCTCGGCGGTCGCCCACGGCGCGGCGGCGGTACAGCTGCCCGGCAGCGTGATGCCGACACCGGACGACCTGGACCCGGCGGCGGTCTCGGTGACGTCCGAGGTACCGGTCGACCGCGCGCTGAAGGAGCCGGTGTCATGAGAGACCTGACAGTTTCTGGGACGACAGTTTCTGGGACGACCGCTTTTGCGACGACCGCTTCTGCGAGGGCGGCTTCTACGGCGGTGTCGGCGCCGGTGGTGCGGGGCGTGTCCGGGGCGGCGCCGGTGGCGTGCGCCGCGGGTACGTCCGTGTCGGCACCGCGGGCGTGCGGCGCGGGTACGTCCCTGTCCGCGCCGGTGCCGTGCGGCGCACCCCCCGATGACCCGGCCATGGCGCGGCGAGGCTCCCCGTTACTCGCCGCGGCCTGCGGGAGGCAGGGCCACCTGAGCCGCCCTGCCACCCGGTGGGGGCGGGGCTTCCCCGGCTCCGCCCTCACCACCACCCCCCACCGCACCCCCGTCCCCACCCCCGCCCCCGCCCACCTCTCCCCCCGGGCGATACGCGTGCGAAGGAGCCCGCGATGAGCGACATGATCACCGCGGACCTGGTCGATCTCGACCTGTCCGCCCCCACCAAGGAAGCGGCGGCACGCGCCCTCGCGGAACGCATGGTCGCCCTGGGCCGGGTGACCGACCTGGAGGGCTTCCTCGCCGACGTCGCCGCCCGTGAGGCACAGATGCCGACCGGCCTCGACGGCGGCATCGGCATCCCGCACTGCCGCAGCGAGCACGTCACCGAGCCCACGCTCGCCTTCGGGCGCAGCGCTGCCGGGATCGACTTCGGCGCGGCGGACGGCCCCGCCGACCTGGTCTTCCTGATCGCGGCGCCCGCCGGGGCCGACGACGCCCATCTGACCATCCTGTCCTCGCTGGCGCGGCAGCTGATGAACGCCGAGTTCACCGACGCACTGCGGGCGGCGACGGACGCGGCGTCCGCGGCGGCGCTGATCCGTGGGGATGCGCCGACGGGGAGCGCGAGCGCGGCTTCCGCCGGTGCCGCTTCCGCGGCTCCCGTGGGCGCGCAGAGCGAGGTGGGCGCTCCTGTGGGTGCCTCCGCAGACTCCGTGGCGGCATCGGGGGCGGCCTCCGCCGATGCCGCCACGGGTGAACCGACCCCGACCCCGGGTGCCCGCGTGGACGTCAGGAAGGCGGACGCCACGGACACGGACGCCGCGGACGCGCGCCCCTTCCGTATCGTCGCCGTCACCTCCTGCCCGACCGGCATCGCCCACACGTACATGGCGGCCGAGTCCCTGGAGAACGCGGGCCGCGAGGCCGGCGTCGAACTCGTCGTCGAGACGCAGGGCTCGGCCGGTTTCACCCGGCTCGACCCGGCCGTCATCCAGGCGGCGGACGGCGTGATCTTCGCCCACGACGTCCCCGTGCGCGACAAGGACCGCTTCGCCGGCAAGCCGACCGTCGACGTCGGCGTGAAGGCGGGCATCAACCGCCCCGCGGAACTGATCAGCGAGGTGCGGGGCAAGGCCGCGCGCGGTGAGGTGACGGGCACTGCCGCGTCCGGCGAGGGTACGCCGGTCGAGCGGGCCGGTGAGTCCGGCGACGGCTACGGCACCAAGCTGCGCAAGTGGCTCATGACCGGCGTGAGCTACATGGTCCCGTTCGTCGCGGCGGGCGGCCTGCTGATCGCCCTTGGCTTCGCCATCGGCGGCTGGGAGATCACCAAGGCGCCCTCGGTCATGGAGCACTTCTCCTGGACCCAGGTCGACAGCTGGGGCGCCCTGCTGCTCCAGATCGGTCAGGTCGCCTTCGGCTTCCTCATCCCCGTCCTCGCCGGATACATCGCTTACGGCATGGCGGACCGCCCGGGTCTCGTTCCCGGCTTCGTCGGCGGAATGATCGCTTCCAACATCGCCGCGGGCTTCCTCGGCGGTCTGGCCGCCGGTCTGCTGGCCGGTGCCGTGGTCCTCGCGATCCAGCGCGTCAAGATCCCGCCGGTGCTGCGCGGCATCATGCCGGTCGTGGTGATCCCGCTGATCTCCTCGATCGTCGTCGGCTTCCTGATGTTCGTCGTGATCGGCAAGCCCATCGCCGAGGCCCAGAAGGGCATGACGGACTGGCTCTCCGGCCTCTCCGGCACCAACGCCGTTCTGCTCGGCGTCCTGCTCGGCCTGATGATGTGCTTCGACCTCGGCGGCCCGGTCAACAAGGTCGCGTACGCCTTCGCCACCGCCGGTATCGCCGTCCAGGATCCCAGCGACTCCGCGATGAAGATCATGGCCGCCGTGATGGCCGCGGGCATGGTCCCGCCGCTGGGCATGGCGCTGGCGACCACCGTCCGCAAGAAGCTCTTCACCCAGACCGAGCGCGAGAACGGCAAGGCCGCCTGGGTCCTCGGCGCCTCCTTCATCTCCGAGGGCGCGATCCCGTTCGCCGCGGCGGACCCGCTGCGGGTCATCCCGGCCTCGATGGCGGGCGGCGCTGTCACCGGCGCCCTGTCGATGGCCTTCGGTGCCACCCTGCGCGCCCCGCACGGCGGCATCTTCGTGGTCCCGCTGATCGGCAGCCCGCTTCTCTACCTCGTGGCCATCGCCATCGGCACCGCGATCACGGCCGGCCTGGTCATCGTCCTCAAGGGCGTGCGCAAGACGTCCCCGGGCGACCCGGCCACCGGCACCGACGAGTCCGCGGCGGCTCCGGCGGCCGAGGTGAAGCAGCCCGTCGCCGCGTAAGCGGCGGGAGGCGGGGCGGGCGCACAGGGCCCGCCCCGGCGAGATCGGCCGGTCGCCACCCTCGCGGGACGGGGTGGCGCCCGGCCGCGGCCGTTTCAGCGGTCCTATGTCCCTTTGGGCAGCCGTGAGTTGTTCACGGCTCCTGCGAGATACGTCACGGTCCGGGGCCAAAGTCCCGGACCGTGGTGTCTACTGGGGCGCATGCCTGAGCACGTCTCGATCTACCAGCTGACGGGCATGGCCGTCCTCGCCCTGGCGACCGTCGTCTGGGCCGTCGGCCTGACCCGCGTCCTGCGCCGCAGCCGTGAGGCCACCCTGTGGCGGACCTCCACCGGCCTTCCGGCTCTTCCCTACCAGCGGCAGACCGGCCCCGACCTGGAGGCCGTCCAGCTGACACCGGCGGAGCGGGACGCGTTCGCGGGCCTGGTACGACAGCTCAGCGACGGCCGCTGAACGAGCGTCCGGCGGGTTCAGCGGACCACCGTCCGGCGGGCCCAGGGGACCAGCGTCCGGCGGGGCGCGACCGGCGCGCGCGGTTGAGACCGCACCCGGCGGGGCTCGTAGGGCCTACGGGGATACGAGGATCGCGGGGCTCACGAGGCTCGCGGAGATGACGGGGATCTCGGGGATCACGCGGGGCTTACGAAACCCGCGCCGCGCGCCGCTCCATGGCATCGCGCGCCGCGTCCTCGGAGACGTACACCTCGCACATGTGCCGTCCGTCGGGCGTGGCCGTGTGCTCGACCTCCCACAGGGAGATCTCCCTGCCGTCACGCAACAGGAACGCGTGCTCGTAGAGGGAGAAGCACAGTCCGATCCGCCCCGCGCGGCACGGCCGCCCGAACGCCTGGGTGATCTGGTGCGCGCACGCCGTCCGCAGCAGCTCGGCCGTCTCCCCGTCCGGCCGGTCCGCGTTCTCCGCCCGGCGCAGGAGCCGGCGCGCGTGGTCCGCCGAGTCGTCGGGCACGTACGCGTGCCGGGGCGCGGGGATCGGCGAGAGCTGCACCGACATCGGGAGCGCGAGGTCCGGCGCGTCCGGCGGCAGCGGCAGCCGTGCGGTGGCGGCGCGCACCTCCTCCTCGTCGACGTACACCTCGTGCTGCGGGACGCTGTCCCGCCCGGTGTTGTGGACCAGCTCCCAGAGGGTGAGCGCCGTGCCGTCGGCGAGGAGCCAGGTGTGGCGGTACGTCTCGCGGTGCAGCCCCGCGCTGTGGTGCGCGGAGTGCAGCGAGCTGTCGTGCGCGAGCGCGCAGTCGAGTCGCCGTATCGTCTCGTCGGGCAGCTCGAAGGAGTTCAGCGCGCGACCGAGGAGTCGCGCGAGATGCTCCTCCGGAGACTCGGGCGACTCGCGTGGCTCGTACGCTGCTGTCTCGTACGGAACGCTCAAGGCTTCTCCCGGCGTTGCTGCATGTCACCTTGTGGGTGCATACCGTAGCCCCTCGGTCGGACATCATGTCCGGGAACCGAGAAAACGTGCGCACAGAAAACGCTCAGGTCGCGCGAGAGGTTCCCGCGCGACCCGAGCGACCGTCAAAAACCGCCGGTCAGAGGGTGGTTGCCGCGTCAAGGCGCCCCGGACGGCGCGCCCCGGTCCCCGTGCGCCCCCGCGCTCGGCGGGCGCTCACACGGCGCTTCCCGCCATCCACTCGGCCCACGACATGTTCCATCCGTTGAGGCCGTTGTCCGGCGACACCGTCTTGTCGGGGGAGTTCTTGACGATCACGACGTCCCCGAGCATCGAATTGTCGTAGAACCACGCGGCGTTCGTGTCCCCCTGTCCGCCCCGCACGTCCTGGAGCCCGACACAGCCGTGGCTGGTGCCCTGCCGGCCGAAGGGCGGATTGCTCTTGTTGTACCAGTAGTTGCCATGCAGGAACGTCCCCGACTGCGTCAGACGCATCGCGTGCGGCACGTCCGGAATGTCGTAGGCGTTCTGGAGGCCGACCGTCCTGCTGTCCATGCGCAGCTTGGGGAACTTCTCGGAGATCACCATCTGGCCGTTGTACGTGGTGTACTGCGCGTCACCGGTCGAGATCGGTACCTTCTTGAGCGTCTTCCCGTCGCGCACGACCGTCATGGTCTGCGTGTCGGCGTCGACCGTCGAGACCTGCGACCGCCCGACCGTGAACGTGACGGTCTTCTTCTGTACCCCGACGACGTCGTTCGCGCCCTCGACCCCGTCCAGGTCGATCTTCATCGTGACCTTGGACCCGGCCTTCCAGTACTCCTCGGGCCTGAAGTCCAGCCGCTGCGAGCCGAACCAGTGCCCGACCACCTTCTGCCCGCTGGTGGTGGTGACCTTGATGTGCGACTGCACGGCCTTCTTGTCGCCGATCGCCTTGTCGAAGGTGAACGACACGGGCATCCCCACGCCCACGGTCGTCCCGTTGTCCGGCGTGTACGTCCCGATGAAGCTGTTCGCCTTGCTGACGGTCGTGAACGTCGAATCGGCCGTGGTGGTCCGTCCGTCCGAGTCCTTCGCGGTCGCCGATATCTCGTACTTCGTGCCGCGCTCCAACTGCTCCTTCGGCTTCCAGCTCCCGCCGTTCGCCGAGATGAACCCCGGCACGGACTCACCCGTGCCCGCCACCGTCATCTTCACGTCGGCCAGCTTGCCGCCGCTGACCTTGACCGCCGTCGTGTTGATCGACGCGCGGGTGGAACCGTCCTTGGCCGAAATGACGATCTTCGCGTCCGACGACTTGGGTGAGTCCCCGCCGTTCTTGCCGTCGTCCTTCCCGGCATCGGCACCACCGCCGCAGGCGGTGAGGGTGAGGGCGCCGACCGCCAGGACGGCACAGGCCCCGAGTGCGCGCCGCGCTGATATGTCCGGCGTAGTCACGAGCTGCTCCAGGTTCGTGTGATGTGCGTGATCCGTTCCTCTGTGTGGAGAAAGAGCGCATCCATGACCGCACGGGTTCCCTCCGACAGCCGTGAACGCCATCACGTGACAGAACCGGGACATCAATCGCACACTTTGCGCCACATCACGCCACTTTCGTGCCGCCCACGGCGACGGGATCCGCGCGCCGTGGACAGGAGACCTCCCGGGCCTCCCAGGCCTCCCGCACCGGCGCTCAACCCCCGGCGTGGGCGCGGCTGTCCGCCCCCGGCCGCCCCACCTCCGTCATCACTGTCCGCCCGTCCCGCCCTCCGTCATCGGCCCCCGTACAACTCCCCGTAGGAGGGCCACACTCCACCAGCACCCTCCACCGACTCGGCCGCGCGCACAGCCCGCACGATCGCGCGCGTCACCACGTCGGCGCCGGCCGCGAGGACGTCGTTCAGCGCGAGGGGGTGCCCCGTGTCGAGCGGGCGCTGTCCGGTCGCCAGCGCGAACACGGTGTCGCCGTCGTGCAGGAGGTGCACCGGCCGTACGGCGCGCGCGATGCCGTCGTGCGCCGTGCCGGCGAGCTTCTGTGCCTGCGCCTTCGACAGGTCCGCGTCGGTGGCGACCACCGCGAGCGTGGTGTTCAGCGGGGGCGGCGCGTTCCTGGCCGCACCCTCCGCGAGGCGTCGGCACGCGGCCTCATGAACGCTCGCCTCCGGATAGTTCACGCGCCCCTGGAACAACTCCCCGTACAGCACCCCCGTCTCGGGGTCCATCACCGAGCCCGCCGCGTTGGCAACCACCAGCGCGGCGACCGTGATCCCCGAGTCGAGAACGGTGCTCGCGGTACCGACTCCGCCCTTCATCGCCCCGACCACGGCACCCGTACCGGCGCCCACGCCCCCCTCCGCCACCGCCGCGCCGACCTCGCTGGCCGCGGCCGCCTCGACCGCGGCCCGGCCGGTGGCCGCGTCGGGCCTGGCGCGGAAGTCGCCGCCCCGGCCCAGGTCGAAGACACAGGCCGCGGGTACGACGGGAACGACATGCGCCGGGTCCACCCCGACCGGCACTCCGCGCCCGCGCTCCTCCAGCCACGCCATCACACCGGACGCGGAGTCGAGTCCGTACGCGCTGCCGCCGGTCAGCACGATCGCCTCGACTTTCTGCACCACGTTGCGCGGGTCGAGGGCGTCGGTCTCCTTGGTTCCGGGCCCGCCGCCCCGCACGTCCACGGCGGCGACGGCCCCGCCCTCCGGGGCGAGCACGACGGTGGTACCGGTGAGCCATCCGTCGCCGACGCGTGTCGCGTGTCCCACGCGCACGCCGGTGACATCCGTCAGAGCGTCAACTGTCATGGGACCAGTCTCGTCCAGCCGGCGGCGCCGCCCCAGGAGGTCAGCCGACCGGTACGGCCGCTCTGCTCTCCCGGGCCGCCATGCGCGCCGTCAGCGTCACCCCGGTCGCCACCGCGAGCGCCGAGACGATGCCCGCGGCGAGGACGGCCCAGTCGCCCAGGAACGTGCAGAGGATCACCAGCAGAGCTGTGGTCGGCAGCACCAGTTGCTGGGCGATGCCCACCTTGAAGTGGCGTGAGTGCAGTGCCCAGACGGTGAGCAGGAAGAGCGCGGTCGGCAGGGTCACCGCGGCCGACGCCGCCGGCGTGGAGATGTGCGCGTGGCCGACCGCCTGCTCGACCGCGACCTCCAGCCCGGCGCCGATCGCGGCCGCCGAGGCGAAGATCAGGTAGTGGCCGTACCCCCACAGGAAGGACTGCCGGTTGGAACGCAGATGACCGTGGATCGGCACCACGAAGTAGATCCACCAGGCGGAGAAGATGATCAGGAGCCCGCCCGCGGCGATCGGCAGCAGTTCTCCGAGTGCCTCGTGCTCGTCCACGGCGGACTTCACGGCGACCGTGGCCGCGGCGATCGTCTCGCCGAGCACGATGATCGTGAACAGGCCGTACCGCTCGGAGATGTGGTGCGGATGCCAGGACGTGGCGAAGTCCTTCTCGGCGTACAGCGGCACGCACATCTCCAGGACCGCCATCACCAGGAAGACCCAGGGCCGCCCGCCTTCGGGCAGCAGGAGCAGGCCGAGCCAGCCGACCTGGCAGAGCAGCACCCCGAAGGCGTAGCGCAGGGCCGTCGTCCGCTCGGGTCCCTCGCTCGATCGCGCCGCGCGCAGCCACTGCGCGGACATGGCGAGCCGCATGATCAGGTAGCCCAACCAGACGGCCAGGAACTCATGGTCCTCGAACGCCCGCGAGATCCCGGCCGCCAGCACCAGGACGCCGGCGATCTGGACGAGGGTGACGACCCGGTAGAGGACGTCGTCGTTGTCGTATGCCGAGGCGAACCAGGAGAAGTTCATCCAGGCCCACCAGATGGCGAAGAAGACCATCGCGTAGTTGAGGATTCCCTCGCCCGTGTGCGACTCGGCCACCGCGTGCACGAGCTGGGCGCCCGCCTGTGCGATCGCCACGACGAAACACAGGTCGAAGAAGAGCTCCAGGGGCGAGGCGACCCGGTGGCTCTCGTCGCGGGCGCGGGCGGTGAGCCTGCGCAGCGGGCTGGAGCGATCCGTGGACGGAACCGGCGGGGGAGTCGAACTGGACGTCATGCGTCCTAGCAGAGCAGATACCGGCCGGAAATTCTTGTGAACGGATTCACAAGCACTGTCCGTCGCCTCCTCCTCCGCCTCCGCCCTCCCCGGACGCCGGTCGCCCCCAGGGCCGTACCCTGGACGCATGAGCACCGTCCCCGACCCCGAGCCCCCGCGCGCCCCGAAGCCGTCGCTGATCTTCGACGACCCGCTGGACCAGCAGTCCTCGGACGACACGGACCGCGGGTGGGGCGAGCGACCCGGCACCGACAGCGCGGCGGACCTGAAGCGCTTCCTCGACGAGAAGCCGCCCCACCACCTCTGACCGACCCGGGCCGCCGCCCGAACCGGCCCGGCCGCCGCCCGAAGCGGCCTGGCCGCCGCCCGGACCAGCCGGACCCCCGCCCGGACCCGCCGGACCGCCGCCCGGACCGTGACCGCTAGCGCATGTCGTGGCCGGGCCCCCGCTGCGCGAGCAGCGCGTCGCGGATCTCCTTGAGGACCTCCAGCTCGGTCACGTCCATGACCTCCTGCGTGCCCTCCTTCGCCTTCCTGCGGGCCTCCTGCCGGGCCAGATACTTCGACATCGGCAGCACCATCAGGAAGTACACGACCGTCGCGGTGATCAAGAAGCTGAGTGTCGCGCCGAGCACGGTGCCCCAGCGGATCGGGATGCCGCTCAGCACGGTCCCGTCCGGCGCGACCTTGCACGGGGCCTGGAGGCACGAGCTGTAGCTGTCGAGGTTCTTGGTGCCGATCGCTCCGACCAGCGGCGTGATGATGCCCTTCACCACCGAGTTGACGATGTTGGTGAAGGCGGCGCCGATGACCACCGCGACGGCCAGGTCGACGACGTTCCCGCGCATCAGGAAGGCCTTGAAGCCCTCCCAGAGGCTCGTCTTCTTCTCGCTCACCTAGGGGACTCTCCTCGTACGCGCAGGGTGTGGAACAAACAGCTCCGCAACCTACGTCAACGCGAGGCGACCCTGTCCAATTGGGTAGCTCGTAAGAGGGACTTGACAGGAATCCGCGCAGCAGGCGGTCCGCATGGCTCAGCACAGTGTCACCGCCAGCCGGGCCGTGGCGCTCGCCCCCGCGAGACGTGCCGCGATCGGGCGCGGCACCGAGAGCACGACCAACGCGCCGCTCTCCGGGGCGTCTTCGAGCGGTTCCGGCACCTTCTTCACCCGCGCCCCGCGCGCGACCACCTGGGCGTCACCGCCCGTCGCCGTCGTCTCGGCGGCGATCACGTCGACCCGGTCGCCCGGCCGCAGCAACAGGACCGTGGCCCCATCGGCGATCCGTACCGGCGCCGTCACCATCTCGACGGCGCGGCGCTCCCGTACCGGCTCGGCCACCGGATGCCCGCGCGCCCCGTCGGCCTCGCCCGGGCCGACGGCGACCAGCGCGGCGGCGGTGACGGCGAGGCCCGCCGCCACGGCCCGCCTGCGATGCCTGACGAGCCGGGCCAGTTGACGCCGTCCGCCACCCACCCGCACCGGGGCGAAGTGCGGTACCTCGCAGGTGGCGGGGGCGTCGGCGCCCGGTGGACGCGGAGCGAGCGGGGAGAGCGGGGAGAGGTGCGGGGGAGGGGAGGACGGACCGTAGGACACGGGGCACCACCTGTCGCGAGGGTTCGGCTTGCAAGGCCACGATGAGGCCTCGCGCCGTCGCCCGCCGGGACAGGTGGATCAGCGCCCGACTGTGGACAACTCCCTCACCCGAACGAGGAGTTCCATCCGCTCGGGGCCACCGTCCTCCACCACGTCACGGCAGGTCGAACCCGGGATCCATGCCACCCAACGCGGTTGTGCACAGGCAGTCCCGGTCCTCGTTGGCCGGCAGCGCCGCCACGGCGTCGAACAGCACACCCCGCAGCCGGTCCACGTTCGCGGCGAACACCCGCAGCACCTCGTCGTGCGAGACGCCCTCACCGGTCTCGGCGCCCGCGTCGAGATCCGTCACCAGCGTCAAGGACGTGTAGCAGAGCTCGAGTTCACGGGCGAGGGCCGCCTCGGGGTGACCGGTCATGCCCACCACGGACCAGCCCTGCGCCTGGTGCCACAGCGATTCGGCGCGTGTCGAGAAGCGCGGCCCCTCGATCACGACCAGGGTCCCGCCGTCCACCGCCTCCCAGTCCCGCCCACGCGCCGCCTTCAAGGCCGCCGTCCGCCCGACGGGACAGTACGGGTCGGCCAGCGACACGTGCACCACGTGGGGCACGGCACCCCCCGGCAGCGGCAACCCGTCGAAGTACGTCCCCACGCGGGACTTCGTACGGTCCACCAGCTGATCCGGCACGAGCAGCGTGCCCGGCCCGTACTCCGGGCGCAGACCGCCCACCGCGCAGGGCCCGAGGATCTGGCGCGCCCCCACCGAGCGCAGCGCCCACAGGTTGGCCCGGTAGTTGATCCGGTGCGGCGGCAGATGGTGGCCGCGTCCGTGCCGGGGCAGGAAGGCGACCCGGCGGCCCGCTATCTCACCGAGGAACAGGGAGTCACTGGGCGGCCCGTACGGGGTGTCCACCCGGATCTCGGTCACGTCCTCGAGGAACGAGTAGAAGCCCGAGCCGCCGATTACACCGATCTCTGCGTTCGCCATGCCCGCACACTAGCGGGCCCCCGCGGAGGGCAGGGGGCGGCTCCGCAAACGCCGAGGACCCCGTCGTCGTACGACGACAGGGTCCCGCGAACGAGTCCTTACGCGGCGGAGGTGCTGCTGGAGGTGCCGCTGCTCGACGACTTCGAGTCCGAGGACGACGAGGTCGAGGTGGACGCGGAGGACGTCGACGGCTTCGACGACGCCGGCGAGGTGCTCGACGAGGAGCCGCGGCTGTCGTTGCGGTAGAAGCCGGAGCCCTTGAAGACGATGCCGACCGCGGAGAACACCTTCTTGAGGCGGCCCTGGCAGTTCGGGCATTCGGTCAGAGCGTCGTCGGTGAACTTCTGCACCGCCTCGAGGCCCTCGCCGCACTCGGTGCACTGGTACTGGTAGGTCGGCACTTGTCTTCCTCCTGGCACTCTCACTCAATGAGTGCTAACGATGGTCCATAGTGACGTATTCCTGAGGATCAGTCCACCGTCACCGGCACGCGGTGACCGACGCCACGTGCCACCGTGCGTGTCCGGGGCCGGGCCATCAGGCGAGACCGCAGCGCCAGCAGGGTCCCCAGGGCGAGCAGCGTGCCCCCCATCGGCACGAGGAATCCGGCACCGTTCCAGAAGCGATCCTCCAGCTGTCCGGCAGCCGTGACGGCGGCCGCCTGACCGAGCGCCACCGCGCCGGTCAGCCAGGTGAAGGCCTCGGTACGGGCGCCGGCCGGCACCAGGGTCTCGACCAGCGTGTAGCCGGTGATCAGCGCGGGCGCGATGCACATGCCGACCAGCAGGCCGAGTCCGGCGAGCGCGAGCACCGAGTGCGCGGCCCACAGCCCGGAGGCGGCCAGCGCGAGCGCGCCGTAGCCGACGAGGAGGCGCCGCTGCGGAGCCACCTTCCAGGCGATCGCGCCGCAGACGATACCGGAGAGCATGTTGCCCGCCGCGAAGACGCCGTACAGGACGCCGTTCATGCCCGGCTCGCCGATCGACTCGGTGAACGCGGCCAGCGAGACCTGCATGCCACCGAAGACCGAGCCGATCCCCAGGAACGCCACGATCAGCACGCGCACGCCGGGCACCCGCAGTGCGGAACCGTGCTCCACGCGTGCGTGCCTGTCGAGGGCGACGCGCGGCTGCGTGCTCTTCTGCGCGGCGAACAGCAGACCGCCGACCAGGGTCAGCGCCGCCTCCGTGAGCAGGCCCGCGGCCGGGTCGACGGCGGTGCACAGGGCGGTGGCCAGCAGCGGGCCGACGACGAAGGTCAGCTCGTCCGTGACGGACTCGAAGGCCGCCGCGGTGGTCATGAGGGGCGAACCCTGGAGCTTCACGCCCCAGCGAGCGCGCACCATCGGACCGACCTGCGGCACCGAGGCGCCCGTGGGGACGGCCGCCACGAACAGGGCCCACAGGGGCGCGTGTGACAGCGCGAGCGCCGTCAGCGTCAGACCGGAGGCCGTGTGGACGAGCACGCCGGGAATCAGGACGGTGCGCTGCCCGTAGCGGTCGGCGAGGCGCCCGCTGTACGGCGCGAACAGCGCCATGGAGACGCCGGTGACGGCCGCCGCGGCGCCGGCCGCGCCGTACGAGCCGGTGGTGTGCTGCACGAGCAGCACGATGGAGATCGTCAGCATCGCGAACGGCTGGCGTGCCGCGAAGCCGGGGAGCAGGAACGTCCAGGCGCCGCGGGTGCGCAGCAGCTGCCCGTATCCCGGGCGTGAGGTGACCGTGGATGCCACGGCCCGTGCCTTTCTGCCGCCTGGTAGCGCGCCCGTGCGGGGGCGCCGAGAGCTGTCCTCTTGCGCGGACTGCGGTAGATGCCGGCGCCCACTGCGGAGGGGCTTCTCGGCCGCCATACGGTCGCGCCAGCCCTGCGTCAGGCAGAGTTGGTTCGATCAGAATGTGCCTTCATCGTACAGGGGTCAACGCATGGTGCGCCTGTGAAAACGCGCACCATGGAGTCGTCCGCCTGCGATTACCCAGGGTGTGAACCGTACGAAACGTGCCCTTAACGACATCCCGCCTCGCGGGGTGCCCGTTCAGCGCCGCTCGGGCCGCGGTGTCTCGCCGTTCGTGCCCAGCCACCCGGCCAGCTTGCCGCCGTGGCCCACCGCGCGCAGCCGCCGCTCCGCCGCGTCCCGCACGGGGTCGGTGGCGACGACGAGCAGCTCGTCGCCCCGCCGCAGCACCGTCGTGGGCAGCGGGACGAACGATTTTCCCTCGCGTACGACGAGGGTGACCGCGGCCCCGGCCGGCAGCCGCAGCTCGTTGACCTCGACGCCGTGCATCTTGGAGCCCTCGGGGATGGCCACGGACAGCAGGTGCCCGCGCAGCCGCTCCAGGGGCGCCGACTCGATGCCGAGGTCGGCGGCCTCCGCGTCCTGGCCCAGCCGCAGCTGGCGGGCGAGCCAGGGCAGCGTCGGTCCCTGGACCAGGGTGTAGACGACGACCAGGACGAAGACGATGTTGAAGATGCGGCGGCTGCCGTCGACGCCGTTCACCATGGGGATCGTCGCCAGGATGATGGGCACGGCGCCGCGGAGCCCGGCCCAGGACATGAGGGTCTGCTCCTGCCACGGCACCCGGAACGGCGTCAGGCACAGCACCACGCTCAGAGGGCGCGCGACCATGGTCAGCACCAGCCCGATGACGAGCGCGGGCCAGACGTCGTCGCCCAGCTCGTGCGGTGTGACCAGCAGACCGAGCAGGACGAACATGCCGATCTGGGCGATCCAGCCGAGCCCTTCGGCGAAACCGCGCGTGGCGGGCCAGTGCGGCAGCTTGGCGTTGCCCATCACCATGGAGGCGAGGTAGACGGCGAGGAAGCCGCTGCCGTGCGCCAGCGCGCCCGCCGCGTACGCCGTCACGGCGATCGCCATGACCGCGATCGGGTAGAGGCCGGAGGCGGGCAGCGCCACGTGCCTGAGGCCCCAGGAGCCCAGCCAGCCGACCGCGATGCCCAGGGCGGCGCCGATGGCCAGTTCCAGGGCTATCTCGCCCAGCAGGACGTACCAGTGCTCGACCGGGCCCGCCGTGGAGAAGGCGACGACCAGGATGACCACGGGGGCGTCGTTGAAGCCGGACTCCGCCTCCAGCGTGCCCGTCACGCGCGCGGGGAGGGGGATCCTGCGCAGCACCGAGAAGACCGCCGCCGCGTCCGTCGAGGAGACGACGGCGCCGATGATGAGCGCCTGACGCCACTCCAGCCCGACCAGGTAGTGCGCCGCCGTCGCCGTGACCCCGACGCTCACCGCGACCCCGGCCAGCGCCAGCGCGGTCGCGGACGGCAGCGCCGGCTTGACCTCTCTCCACTTCGTGCCGAGACCGCCCTCGGCCAGGATCACGACCAGGGCCGCGTATCCGATGACCTGGGTCAGTTCGGCGTTGTTGAAGTGGATGTCGCCGACGCCGTCCTGGCCCATGGCGACGCCGATGCCCAGGTACACGAGCAGGCTGGGGAGCCCGCTGCGCGAGGAGATCCGGACCGCTGCGACGGCGACGAGCAGGACGAGCGAGCAGACGAGCAGGAGCTGGTTGAGGTCGTGGACGGTCAGCGGCTGTTCCCTTCCCTGGCTCACGGGCGGCACGCGCGCGTGGGCTCACGTACATAGGACACGAAGTGCTGGGTCTCCGCACCCAAGTACTTCGTTACCTTACCTAACTCTTGACGATTTCTTGACACTTCCCCAGGCAAGATCGAACGCCCGTGCGCGCTGGTTCCCGACTCCGCGTCAAGTGGCGTCGGGCCCTGCGCCTATGGTTGCTCCAGCGCTCATTCAAAGTCACAGCCCCGCCTGCCGCTCGCGTTAGGACAGCAAGGACAGCGATGCCCCCCAACACCACCGCCTCATCGGGTCAGAAGCCCGGCAAGTCCGGCAGGAAAAAGGGGCGCAAAGCCCGTCTGATCGTCCTCGTCCTGGTGCTGGCCATCATCGGGGGCGTCGCCTACGGGGCCTACTGGTCGATCAGCACCGTCCGTGCCTCCTTCCCGCAGACCAAGGGTTCGATCACGCTCGAGGGCCTGTCCGGACCGGTCGACGTCAAGCGCGACGGCTACGGCATCCCGCAGATCTACGCCTCCAGCGACGAGGACCTGTTCATGGCGCAGGGCTACGTCCAGGCGCAGGACCGGTTCTACGAGATGGACGTGCGCCGCCACATGACCTCCGGGCGCCTGTCGGAGATGTTCGGCAAGGGGCAGGTCAAGAACGACGAGTTCCTGCGCACCCTCGGCTGGGACCGGGTGGCGAAGAAGGAGTACGACACCAAGCTGTCGGCCGCCACGAAGAAGTACCTCCAGGCGTACGCCAAGGGGGTCAACGCCTACCTGCACGGCAAGGACGGCAAGGAGATCTCCCTCGAGTACGCCGCCCTGGGCTTCGTCAACGACTACAAGCCCGAGCAGTGGACGCCGGTCGACTCGGTCTCCTGGCTGAAGGCGATGGCGTGGGACCTGCGCGGCAACATGCAGGACGAGGTCGACCGCGCCCTGCTGACCAGCCGCCTCGGCCCCAAGCAGATCAAGGACCTGTACCCGGACTATCCGTACAGCCGCAACAAGGCGATCGTCCAGGAAGGCCAGTACGACGAGCTGACCAAGGCGTTCGAGCAGGGCGACGGCACCTCGGGCACGGGGACGTCGACCGCCGGCACGGGCACGGGCGGCACCACGGGCACGGGTACGGGCGGCACCACGGGCACCGCGTCCGGCTCGGGCTCCACGGCCCTCCAGAGCCAGCTCTCGGGCCTCTACGGTGTCCTCGAGGACCTTCCCGCGGCCGTCGGCGTGAACGGCAACGGCATCGGCTCGAACTCCTGGGTCGTGGCGGGCTCGCACACCATCAGCGGCAAGCCGCTGCTGGCGAACGACCCGCACCTGTCGGCCTCGCTGCCGTCCGTCTGGTACCAGATGGGCCTGCACTGCCGCACCCTCTCCAGCAAGTGCCAGTACGACGTCAGCGGCTACACCTTCGCCGGCATGCCCGGCGTGATCATCGGCCACAACCAGGACATCTCCTGGGGGATGACCAACTCCGGCGTCGACGTCACCGACCTCTACCTGGAGAAGCTCAGCAGCGACGGCTACCTGTACGACGGCAAGGTGAAGCCCTTCACCACGCGCGAGGAGACCATCAAGGTCGCCGGCGGCGAGTCCAAGACGATCGTCGTCCGCGAGACCACCAACGGCCCCCTGCTGTCCGACCGCGACGACGAACTGGTCAAGGTCGGCAAGAAGGCCACCGTCGACGCCGCCGCCCCCGACCGCGGCGACGGCTACGGCATCGCCCTGCGCTGGACCGCCCTCGACCCCGGCACCTCCATGGACGCTGTGTTCGCGATGGACAGGGCGACGGACTGGGACGGCTTCCGCGAGGCCGCGGCCCTCTTCGACGTGCCCTCGCAGAACCTGATCTACGCCGACACGGACAACCACATCGGCTACACCCTGCCCGGGAAGATCCCCACGCGCGCGGACGGCGTCGACGGATCGATCCCGCAGCCGGGCTGGGACTCCAAGTACCGCTGGACCGGCTACATCCCGAAGGACCAGCTGCCCTACGAGTTCGACCCCGCGCGCGGATACATCGTCACCGCCAACCAGGCCGTGATCGACAAGGACAAGTACCCGTACACGCTCACCACCGACTGGGGCTACGGCACCCGCAGCCAGCGCATCACCGACCTGATCAAGTCGAAGATCGACGACGGCGGCAAGATCTCCACGGACGACATGCGCCAGATGCAGCTGGACAACAGCAGCGAGATCGCCAAGCTGCTCGTGCCCAAGCTGCTGAAGATCGACATCGACGACAAGGACGTCCGCGAGGCGCAGAAGCTGCTGGAGGGCTGGGACTACACCCAGGACGCCGACTCGGCGGCCGCCGCCTACTTCAACTCGGTCTGGCGCAACATCCTCAAGCTCGCCTTCGGCAACAAGCTGCCCAAGGAGCTGCGGGTCAAGGGCCAGTGCCTGTGGGTGGACCCCATCAACACGACCGGGCCCGCTGACGAGTCGAAGAAGGTCCGCGAGTGCGGCCAGCGCGACGCCGACCAGGCCCAGCCGGACGGCGGCGACCGCTGGTTCGAGGTCGTGCGCAACCTCATGGACGACGAGAAGAGCGCCTGGTGGAAGACCCCGGACGGGGTCGGCGACCGGCCCGAGGCCGACAACCGTGACGAGCTGTTCAAGCGCGCCATGATCGACGCCCGCTGGGAGCTGACCGCCAAGCTCGGCAAGGACATCGACTCCTGGAGCTGGGGCCGCCTGCACCGCCTGTTCCTGAAGAACCAGACGCTCGGCATCGAGGGACCCGGCTTCGTGCGGTACATGCTCAACCGCGGCCCCTGGAAGCTCAGCGGCGGCGAGGCCACGGTCAACGCGACCGGCTGGAACGCCGCCGGCGGCTACGGCGTCGTCTGGGTGCCGTCGATGCGGATGGTGGTCAACCTCGGCGACCTCGACAAGTCGAAGTGGATCAACCTCACCGGCGCCTCGGGGCACGCCTACAGCGCCCACTACACGGATCAGACGAGCAAGTGGGTCAAGGGCGAACTGCTGGACTGGTCCTTCTCGAAGGGCGCGGTCGACAAGAGCACGAGCGACACCCTGGTGCTGAAGCCGTGAGCCACTGACGGCGAACCCGCGGGGGGGCCCCCCCCCCCCCCGGGGGGGGGCCCCCCCCGGGGGGCCGCCCCCCCCCCCCACCCGCGAGCACAACGCAGTAAAACCCTCAAATAGGGTGT
>NZ_JBIRUZ010000006.1:0-206817 GCF_044386545.1 Streptomyces sp. NPDC020489 | reverse complement strand
GACACCCGGGGGCTGACGCGGTGCCCCAGGGCGGGCGACCCGTCGTGGGGCCCTCCACGCGCGCGTGGAGGGCCCCTCGACGGTTCGCCGTGCCTCAGTCCTCCGCGCGGAAGCGCCGCACGCCTGACGGCGTCACCACCGCGTGCACCGGTCGGTCATGCGCCTCCTCCGGCACGGACCCGACGATTTCGACGTCGTAGAGCAGCACCACCAGCGCGGGATGCGCGCCCGCGCGCTCCAGGCGCGCCAGCACCCGGTCATAGGATCCGCCGCCGCGCCCCAGGCGCATACCGCGCGCGTCCACCGCCAGGCCCGGCAGCAGGACGACGTCGGCGGCGGTCACGGCGTCCGGGCCCAGGCGGGGGCCGGCGGGCTCGAAAAGGGCCATCTTCCCGCCGTGCCGGACGCGCGTCAGGGAGTCCTCGCCGGTGTACGCGCCCCAGTCCAGGTCGTTGTCGGGCAGGAGCGCCGGGAGCAGGACCCGCACGCCCCGCGCGCGCAGCGCGTCCAGGAGCGCGAGCGTGCCGGGTTCGCTCCCCACGGAGACGTACGCCGCCACCGTGCGCGCCCGCGCCAGTTCGGGCAGCTCCAGCGCCCTGCGGGCCAGCGCGGTCGCGGATTCCCGCACGTCATCGGCCGTCAACCTGTTCCTCACCGCGAGGAACTCCCGCCGCAACGTTCGCTTGTCAGGCTCGGCCGGACGTCCGATGTGGCTCACAGGTCGCTCCCGTACCCTTCCAATACGCTCATATCAGAGCTAATTAATCGGAGCCTCAGATTCCCTGCAAAGGCACCGGATAAGGTTGCGGGCATGACTCAGTCACACCCTCGGATCAGCAAGGCTGTCATTCCCGCAGCAGGTCTTGGCACCCGGTTCCTGCCGGCCACCAAGGCCACTCCCAAGGAGATGCTGCCGGTCGTCGACAAGCCGGCGATCCAGTACGTGGTCGAGGAGGCCGCCTCGGCGGGTCTCGACGACGTCCTCATGATCACGGGCCGCAACAAGCGGCCGCTTGAGGACCACTTCGACCGCAACTACGAGCTGGAATCGGCGCTCCAGAAGAAGGGCGACGCCGGCCGGCTCGCGAAGGTGCAGGAGTCCAGCGACCTCGCCACCATGCACTACGTCCGCCAGGGCGACCCCAAGGGCCTCGGTCACGCCGTCCTGTGCGCGGCGCCGCACGTGGGCCACGAGCCCTTCGCCGTCCTCCTCGGCGACGACCTGATCGACCCGCGCGACCCGCTGCTCAAGCGGATGGTCGAGGTCCAGGAGCAGCGCGGCGGCAGCGTCATCGCGCTCATGGAGGTCGCGCCCGAGCAGATCCACCTCTACGGCTGTGCGGCCGTGGAGACCACCGAGGACGGCGACGTCGTCAAGGTGACCGGCCTCGTCGAGAAGCCGGACGCCGCGGACGCCCCGTCGAACTACGCGGTCATCGGCCGCTACGTCCTCGACCCGCACATCTTCGACATACTGCGCACGACCGAGCCCGGCCGCGGCGGCGAGATCCAGCTCACCGACGCCCTCCAGCAGCTCGCGGCGGACGAGAAGGTCGGCGGACCGGTGCACGGCGTCGTCTTCAAGGGCCGCCGCTATGACACCGGTGACCGCGGCGACTATCTGCGTGCCATTGTCAGACTCGCGTGCGAACGTGAGGACCTGGGCCCGGACTTCCGGACCTGGCTTCGCCGTTACGTAGCCGAGGAGATGTAGCAACGTTGAGCAGCGCCGCGCCCCACGCCACCGGCCAGGACCACCTCTGGTCGGTGGACGAACACCTGGAGGACATCCTCGCGACCGTCCGCCCCCTGGAACCCATCGAGCTGCAACTCCTCGACGCCCAGGGCTGCGTCCTGGTCGAGGACGTCACGGTGCCGGTCTCGCTGCCGCCGTTCGACAACAGCTCCATGGACGGGTACGCGGTGCGGGTCGCGGATGTCGCGGGCGCGAGCGAGGAGTTCCCCGCCGTCCTGGAGGTCGTCGGGGACGTCGCCGCGGGCCAGGCCGACCTGCTCCACGTGGGCCCCGGCCAGGCCGCCCGCATCATGACCGGCGCCCCGCTGCCACCCGGCGCCGAGACCGTCGTCCCCGTCGAGTGGACCGACGGCGGCCTCGGCGAGGGGCCCGTGACCGGCATGCGCGCCCGCGCCCTGGCTCCCGAGGGCGCCGAGGGGCACGTGCACGTGTACCGGCCCGCCGAGGCACGCGCGCACGTACGCGCGAAGGGCAGCGACGTGAAGGCCGGCGACCGCGCCCTCGAGGCCGGTACCGTCCTCGGCCCGCCGCAGATCGCGCTGCTCGCCGCCATCGGCCGCGGCACGGTACGCGTACGCCCGCGCCCGCGCGTGGTCGTCATGTCCACCGGCAGCGAACTCGTCCCGCCCGACGAGCAGCTCGGCCACGGCCAGATCTACGACTCCAACAGTTTCGCCCTCACCGCGGCCGCCCGGGACGCCGGTGCCATCGCCTACCGTGTCGGCGCCGTCGCCGACGACGCCGAGACCCTCCGCGACACCATCGAGGACCAACTCGTCCGAGCCGACCTCATGGTCACCACGGGCGGAGTGAGCGTCGGGGCGTACGACGTCGTCAAGGAGGCGCTGTCGCACGTCGGCGACGAGGACGAGGCCGGCAGCGGCATCGACTTCCGCAAGCTCGCCATGCAGCCCGGCAAGCCCCAGGGCTTCGGCTCCATCGGCCCCGACCACACCCCGCTGCTCGCCCTGCCGGGCAACCCCGTCTCGTCGTACGTCTCCTTCGAGCTGTTCGTCCGGCCCGCGATCCGCGCCCTCATGGGCCTGGAGGACGTGCACCGGCCGCGCGTGACCGCGACGCTGACCGCGCACAAGGCGCTGACCTCGCCGAAGGGGCGCAGGCAGTTCCTGCGCGGCAGCTACGCCGACGGCGCGGTGACCCCGGTCGGCGGCGCCGGGTCGCACCTGGTCGCCGCCCTCGCGCACGCGGACGCGCTGATCGTCGTCCCCGAGGACGTCGAGTCCGTCGAACCCGGCACCGAGGTCGAGGTGGTCCTGCTCGGCTGAGCGCTCCTGGTTGGCGGTACCGTGTCGCGCACAACAGGCCCGCGCGCCGTACCGCGAAGGGCCGGGACCGGGAGCGCCGCACAGCATGAGTACGCAGGACCGACTGACCCACATCGACGAGGCGGGCGCCGCCCGCATGGTCGACGTATCCGACAAGGACGTGACCGCGCGCACCGCCCGCGCCAGCGGCCGGGTCCTCGTCTCGCCCCGGGTGATCGAGCTGCTGCGCGGCGAGGGCGTCCCCAAGGGCGACGCCCTCGCCACCGCGCGCATCGCGGGCATCATGGGAGCCAAGCGCACCCCGGACCTGATCCCGCTGTGCCACCCGTTGTCGGTGTCAGGTGTGACACTGGATCTGTCGGTCGCGGACGACGCCGTGGAGATCCTCGCCACGGTGCGGACGACGGACCGCACGGGCGTCGAGATGGAGGCCCTCACCGCGGTCTCCGTCGCCGCGCTCACCGTGATCGACATGGTCAAGGCGGTCGACAAGGGAGCGGTCATCACGGACGTACGGGTCGAGGAGAAGACGGGCGGCAAGTCGGGCGACTGGAGCCGGGCATGACGTATCGCGCACTGGTGGTCACCGCCTCCAACCGGGCGGCGGCCGGGGTCTACGAGGACAAGGGCGGTCCGTTGATCGCCGCGGGCCTGAAGGACTTCGGGTTCGAGGTCGAGGGGCCGCAGGTCGTGCCGGACGGGGAGCCCGTCGAGGCAGCCCTGCGCGCGGCCGTCGACGCCGGTTTCGACGCCGTCGTCACCACCGGCGGCACCGGTATCTCGCCCACCGACCGCACCCCCGAGGCGACCCGCGCGGTGGTCGACTACGAGGTGCCGGGCATCGCCGAGGCGATCAGGGCGTTCGGACGGCAGAAGGTGCCGACCGCCGCGCTCTCCCGGGGGCTGGCGGGGGTGGCGCGCGGGACGCTGATCGTCAATCTGCCGGGTTCCACCGGTGGGGTGAAGGACGGACTCGCGGTCCTTGAGCCCCTGTTGGTCCACGCCGTCGAGCAGATCCGCGGCGGGGATCACCCCAGACCCGGGGCCGGCAGTGGGGGTGCGAGCTGAACAGCCCGTCCTGGCCCGTGGTGCTGGCGGACGGCGATGTCGTCCTCCGGCCCATAAGGATGCGCGACCAGCGTGCCTGGCGTGACGTCAACCGGCGCAACCGCGACTGGCTGCGCCCCTGGGAGGCGACCATCCCGCCGCCCACGCCCACCGGACCGATCGTGCACCGGCCGACCTACCGGCAGATGGTGCGGCATCTGCGCTCCGAGGCGAACGCGGGCCGGATGCTGCCGTTCGTCATCGAGTACCAGGGGCGTCTCGTCGGGCAGTTGACGGTGGCCGGGATCACCTGGGGGTCGATGTGTTCCGGGCACGTCGGCTACTGGGTGGACGAGTCGGTGGCCGGCCGCGGGGTGATGCCGACAGCGGTGGCGCTCGTCGTGGACCACTGTTTCCGCACCGTCGGCCTGCACCGCATCGAGGTCTGCATTCGCCCGGAGAACGGTCCCAGCCGCCGGGTCGTGGAGAAACTCGGATTCCGTGAGGAGGGGATCCGGCCCCGTTATCTCCACATCGACGGGGCCTGGCGCGACCACCTCGTCTTCGCGCTCACCGCGGAAGAGGTGCCGGAGGGACTGCTCGGGCGCTGGCAGCGGGCACGCGCACAGCAGGCGCCGCACGACACCCCCCGGAACCCGCAGAACACGCCGGGGAACCCCGCATAGCGTGGGAAGCGCCAGGGAAATTGAATAAATGTTCGAGAATGATCGTGCGGCGACCGTCTCAGGGCGTTAATTTCGCGGCCAGGCGGCCTGTTGATCGCATCGGTCACAAAAAAAGCTAGAAATATCAGCCAGATCGTGCGACACACCGGCCCAATTGGCGGATGGCCTCACGCGAATCCCTCTACCGTGTGAGGCGTGAGCAGCAGCGGCCTCATCTACGCAGTCATTGTCGGGGCCTGGGCCGCCTACTTGGTGCCGATGTGGCTCCGTAGGCAGGACGAGCTGAACGAGGCCCGTCCGACGGAACGCTTCAGCACCGCCATCCGGTTGCTGTCCGGACGGGCGGGGATGGAGCGCCGGTACGCCAAGGACCTGCGGGCGCGCTCCACCGAGGAGGGGGAGTCCAGCGCCGTCGACCCGGATGCCGTCACCGACTCGGTGGACGTCCGGGCCTTCGCCATGCCTCCGACGCGCCCGCAGGCGCGCGCGGAAGTGAGGGCACCGGAGCGCCGGGAAGCGGCGCGTGAACCGATGCGCGCGCCGGCGCGCGAGCGTGGGGCCGATCCGGCCGCGCACGCCCCGGCCCCCCACTCCCCCGCGTCCGCCTCCGCATCCGGATCCGCGCCGACGCGCAAGCACGTGCCCGCGGCCCGGCGCTCGCCCGCCGCGGAAGCCGCCGCGGCGCGCGCCCGGCGCACGAAGGCGCTCGCACGCCGGAGGCGCACCACAGTGGTGCTCTTCTTCGCCTTCACCCTGGGCGCGATCGTCGCCGCCGTCGGGGGGCTCACGTTCCTGTGGGCGCCCGGCGTGCCCGCGATACTGCTCAGCGCGTACATCGCCTACCTGCGTTCCCAGGAACGCCGCCGGTTCGCCTACCAGATGGACCGGCAGCGGGCCGAGGAGGCCGCCCAGCGGCTGAAGGAGCGGGCACGCCAGCCGCGCCGGCGCCCGGCGGCCGAGACCGTTGACGCGGACGACCCGGACGAGGGACCAGAGACGCAACTCGACCCCGGGCTCTCGGCCCTCGCCGCCGACCGGCGCGCCCTGGTCGAGCAGACCGACCACGCCGAGTGGGTCGACCAGCAGCGCGAGCGGCAGCGCAGGCCGGGCCACGGCGACAGCTGGGAGCCGGTGCCGGTGCCGCTGCCGACGTATGTGACGGCGCCGGTAGCCCCGCGCGCCACGGCCGACGTGGACCTGGGCGCGCCGGACGCGTGGAGTTCCGCGCGGTCCAGCTCGGTCGCCGGGGAGCGGGAGGCGCACGGTGCCGCCACCGAGTCCCACGCCGAACGGGACGATGCGGCCGGGCACCGGGCGGCGGAGGCGTCGGCCGACGTCGACGACGAGGACCGGGCCGAGGAGGGCGGGCGCAGCGACGCCCGTCGGGCCGCGTCCGCGCGACGGGCGCGGGAACGGGGGCGTACGCCGCTGTTCGACCAGTACGAGGACGGCGAGCGGCCGCGCGCGGCCAACGAGTAGAAGCGGCGCCCCGGGCGGTCGCGGCCACCCGTCCCACCTGTGGCTGGGCCGCCGGGCAGGCAGAGAACGGATTTCCAAGCACCCCGATCGGGGTGCTAAGGTTTCACTCGTTGCAAGGGCCTGTGGCGCAGTCCGGTAGCGCACCTCGTTCGCATCGAGGGGGCCAGGGGTTCAAATCCCCTCAGGTCCACGCAGCATAGAGCCTCTGTCGGTGAGAACCGACAGAGGCTCTTGCACGTTCCGGGGCCTTGTTCGTCAGGGTCGGGCGGGGGTGTTGCGGCGTAGTGCGAGAGCCGCCGGGAGCACTGCCGAGGTGATCGCCA
This sequence comes from Streptomyces sp. NPDC020489, assembly GCF_044386545.1. Classification (NCBI taxonomy): domain Bacteria; kingdom Bacillati; phylum Actinomycetota; class Actinomycetes; order Kitasatosporales; family Streptomycetaceae; genus Streptomyces; species Streptomyces sp. NPDC020489. The sequence goes on along the minus strand of NZ_JBIRUZ010000006.1, from coordinate 200,240 downwards.
AGACGGCGCAGGTTCCGGTGACCGTGGCGAGCTCGGGCCAGGGGAGGCGGAGCGCGGCGGGGGCCGACTGGAGGTGCAGGGCGCTCGACATGCCGGCGAGGTCGAGTGTCGTCACCAGCAGCCCGAGCAGCGCCCCGACCGCCACCACCACCGCCGCCTCCACGGCGACCAGGCGCAGCACCTGGCCGGTCGTCGCCCCCGCGAGCCGCAGGGACGCGAACTCCCGCTCACGGTCGGCCGTCGCCATGAGCAGGGTGTTGGCGAGGGAGATGGCCGTGTACAGCAAGGCGATGCCCAGGACCAGGAGAACACCCAGGCGGGTCCTCTCGTCGGTGCCCGAGAAGCCGCCCGTGGGATAGGCGTCCCGCAGCCACGCCTCGCGCGTGCGGACCGTCGCGTCCGTGGAGCGCACCGCCTCTCGCAGCCGCGCCCCCGCGGTGGCGGACGCCCTCACCTCCACCCGGTCCACGGTGGCGCGAGGCGCGTTGGCGGGAGTGACGTACACCCCGTTGTCGCCCGTGCCGACCGGCATCACCGCGGCGATCCGCAGTGACCTGCGGGTGCCGTCGCCGAGCCAGACGCCGACCCGTCGGCCGACCTCGTGGTGGGCCCACTCCTCGTTGACGACGATCGAGTCGTCGTCGAGGTCGGTGAGGCGCCCGGCGGTCACGGGGAGGCGTACGGTCGCCGCGAGCGCCCCCGGATCGGCCGCGCGCGCCTCGGACTTGATGAGGGCGACGCCGTCCTCCAGGACGTACACCGCACCCGACGCGGACGCCGAGACCTCGGTGCCCGGGATCGCGCGCAGGCGGTGGAGAGTGGCCGGGGAGAAACCGGTCGGCGAGGTCACCACGAAGTCGGACACTGTCCGCGCGCGGGCTTCCGCCGCCCTTGCCTCGTCCAGGGTCGCCGTGGCGCCGAGCAGTGAGCCCGTCAGGGCGACCAGGACCAGGACGGGGGCCGCGACGGCGGCCGTACGGCGGACGGCGGCGCCCGCGTTGGCGCGGACCAGGGTGCCGCGCGGCACGAGCAGGCGGAGCAGCGGGCGGACCAGGGCCGGGGCGAGCAGGGCGGTCGCCGTGATCAGCAGCATCGGGCGGCTGACGTACGTCTTGCGGTGCAGCAGGTCGCCCGGGTCCGTGGAGAGGGTGAGCGCGAGGGTGACCACGGCCGTGATCAACAGGGCCGCCCCGCACAGCAGACGGCCCCGCGTCAGGGCCCGTTCGTCCACCGCCGCCTCCCGCAGCGCCTGCGTCGGCGCGGTCCGGCCCGCCCGCCAGGACGCGGCGGCCGCCCCGCACAGGGCCACCGTCAGACCGGTCCAGAAGGCGAGGTGGTACGGCCACACGTGGTCGCCGATCCGGAACCAGGCCGGGGCAAGACCGCCGGCCACCACCCGCTCGGCCAGCCAGGGGGAGGCGTACGCCCCCAGCGCGCAGCCCACCGCGGACGCCGGGGCGCCGACGAGCAGCGCCTCCGCCAGGACCGTCCGGCGGATCTGGCCCGGCGTCGCGCCCGCCGTGCGCAGCAGGCCGAACTCGCGTCGGCGCTGGGCGACCGTGAAGGCGAAGGTCGACGCCACGACGAACACCGACACGAACCCGCTCACCCCGCCCGCCGTGCCGAACAGCGCGTTCAGCGTGGTGAGCGCCTCCGCGTCCCGCCCGGGATCGGCGTCCGCGAGCCGCCGGTCCGCCCCCGTCAGCACCTGAACGCCACCGCCCGCGGCCCCAGCTCCAGAGTCACCGCGTGCCTCCCGACCCCCCGAGCCCTCGCGTGCCTCCCCGGTCCGCAGGTCGCCCCTCGTCGGCTCGGCCCCGGCGCCCCCGGTGCCCCCGGCGTCCCCGTCCGCCGACGCGCCCTCGGCGCCCCCGGTGCCTCCGTCCGCCGACCCGCCCCCGGCGCCCCCGCCCCCCACCACCCGCCGTACCGCCGCCGCGTCCGCCTGCACCACCAGTTGTGTGCTCACCGGCGCCAGCTGGGCCGCTCGTGCGTCCGTGTAGAAGAGGGCTCGTTCGAAGCCGCGTGCGGCCACCGTGCCGACGACCCGCACCACCCCGTGGGGCGTGTGCAGGCGTCGGCCCACCGGGGTGTGGTCGCCCGTGGCGACGACCTCGTCCGCGGTCCGGGGCGCGCGGCCCGTGGTGAGTGCGTACGGCGCGAAGGCCGCGGTCGACCACGGGTGGCCCACCAGGTCGCCGCGCACGGCGAAGGTGCGGTCCTCGGTGACCTTGCCGAGCTTGCGGAGCGCGGCGATCGTGTCCGCCGGGACGGGGCGCGGCTGCGCCAGCTCCTGGACGCGGTCGCCGACCGGGGTCGGCACCCGCAGGGTGTCCTGGCCCCTGACCACGACCGGGGCCGCGGCGAACCGTTCCGGCGCGCGGTGCGGGGCGTCGAGGGAGGAGGCGAGGGCCAGGCCCATCACGGCGATCAGGGACACCCCGAGGGACAGCGCGACGAAGCTGCCGAGGAAGGCGGTCCAGCGGGAGCGCAGGGTGAGCACGGCGAGGGTCAGCACGGGACGACCTCCGACCCGCCGGCCCCGCGGGCGCCGGCCGTCGTGTCCCTCGCCGCCGCCCCCGTCTCCAGCGACGCCATGCGCCCCGCGATCTCCTCGGCCGACGCCCCCGTCAGCTCGCCGTGCACGCGCCCGTCGACCAGGAGGACGACGCGGTCGGCGTACGACGCGGCGAGCGGGTCGTGGGTGACCATGACGATCGTGCGGTCCTCGGTGTCGACCAGCGCACGCAGCAGCGACAGCACCTCGCGCCCGGCGCGCGAGTCCAGCGCGCCCGTCGGTTCGTCGGCGAAGAGCACCTCGGGGCGGGTGATCAGCGCGCGGGCCAGGGCGACGCGCTGCTGCTGGCCGCCGGACAGCTGCGCGGGCCGGTGCCGGGCCCGTTCGCCGAGCCCGACCCGGTCGAGCGCCTCACGCGCGCGTGCCGTCGACACGCGCCGGCCGGCCAGCCGCAGCGGCAGGACGACGTTCTGCTCCGCGGTCAGGGAGGGCAGCAGGTTGTACGACTGGAAGACGAAGCCGATGCGTTCGCGGCGCAGCAGGGTCAGCCGCCGTTCGCTCAGCCCGGTCAGTTCCGTGCCGCCGACCCGTACCGAGCCCGATGTCGGCCGGTCCAGGCCGGCCGCGCACTGGAGCAGCGTCGACTTGCCCGAGCCGGAGGGGCCCATGACGGCGGTGAAGGTGCCCTGCCCGAAGCCGAGCGAGACGTCGTCGAGCGCGGTCACACCGCTGTCGCCGTCGCCGTACCGCCTGCTGACCGACGTCAGTTGGATCGTCATCTGCCCTCATCGCGTCCGAAGGAGTCCCTCGCGGAGGCGGCCCGGAAGGCGGCGTCCGCGGGGAACGGTGAAGAGGGCTCCACGAAACCCCGCCGCCGCCCTCCGGGGCAGTGCGGCAGGACCGAGACCCGGGGTAGGGCCAGGCATACCCCCGGATCTCCGCCTGGACCGATTCCCCCGGCCCCCGCCCGCCTCCTACCGTGATCCCCATGACGGTGTGGCAGGCGCTGAGCAGGCGCGGATACCTGGGATCGGCATGGCCGTGGCGGTCGGTCGCCTTCCTGGCGAGCGGGGCGCTGTTCGGGGCGGTCGTCCTGGTGGGGATCGTCGCGGGGGTCGCCGTGGGCGGTGCCACGGCCGTCGTGCTCGTCGGGCTGCCGCTGCTGGTGCTCACCGCGCTCGCGGGGATCCCGGTGGCCGCCGTCGAGCGCCGGCGGCTCCGGCTCGCGGGGGTGGGGCCGGTGCCGGGGACGGGGCACCGGGTGCCGGACGCGCCGGGGCTCACCACCTGGCTCACGGTGCGGCTCAAGGAGGGCGCGACCTGGCGGGAACTGGCGTACGCCGTACTGCTCGCGCTGGTGCTGTGGCCGCTGGACGCGCTCGTCGTCGCCCTCGCCGCCGGGGTGCCGCTGTTCCTGCTGGCGACGCCGCTGCTGGTGGCCGTCGACGGCGAGGCGAAGGTGGTCAAGCTGTGGACGGTCGACACCTGGCCGGTGGTCCTCGGGGTCGCGGCGGCGGGGGCGGCCTTGCTGCTCGTGGGGGCGTACGTCCTCGGTGTGAGCGCCGGGGCGCGCGGAGAGGTCGCGAGAGTGCTGCTGCGCTCCTCCCGGGACAGCGAACGCGTCACCGAACTCGTCCGCTCACGCGCGCGGTTGGTCGACGCCTTCGAGGCGGAACGGCGCCGCATCGAGCGCGACCTGCACGACGGCGCCCAACAGCGCCTCGTCGCCCTCACCATGACCCTCGGACTGGCCCGTCTGGACGCGCCGCCCGGCCCGCTCGCCGACCAACTCGCCAAGGCCCACGGGGAGGCCGGACAAGCCCTCACCGCACTGCGGGAACTCATCCACGGCATCCACCCCAAGGTGCTCGCCGACTACGGCCTGGAAGCCGCCGTGGCGGACGCGGCCGACCGCAGCCCGGTCCCGGTCGACCTCGAACTGGACCTCCCGGACCGGCTGCCCCAACCCGTCGAGAGCGCCGGGTACTTCGTGGTCTGCGAGGCCCTCGCCAACGTGGCCAGACACAGCGGGGCGAGCCGGGTGACCATCAGCGGAGGCCACACCGGCGGACGGTTGACCCTCGACATCCGCGACGACGGCCGCGGCGGGGCCGTCACCGGGAACGGCACCGGTCTCACCGGTCTCGCCGACCGGGTGTCAGTGCTCGATGGCAGACTCTCCCTGTCCAGCCCGCCGGGTGGACCGACCCTGCTGCGAGTGGAGATCCCGTGCCGGCCGACCGAGTCCCGCGCGTAGTCCTCGCCGAGGACAGCGTGCTGCTGCGCGACGGACTCGTCGCACTGCTCACACGGTTCGGGTACGAGGTCGTCGCGGCCGTCGGCGACGCGGACGCGCTCCTCGCGGCCGCCACCGAGCACGCGCCCGACGTGGTCGTGACCGACGTCCGGATGCCGCCCGGCTTCCAGGACGAGGGGCTGCACGCGGCCGTGAAACTGCGCGAGGACCGGCCCGGACTGCCGGTGCTGGTGCTCAGCCAGTACGTGCAACGCGCGTACGCCGCCGAACTCCTCGACTCCGGCGACGGCACCGGCGTCGGCTATCTGCTCAAGGACCGGGTGGGCCAGGTCGAGGAGTTCGTGGCCGCGCTGCGGGAGGTGGCCGCCGGGGGCACGGTCGTCGACCCCGAGGTCGTACGGCAACTGCTGCGCCGGCGCCGGGATCCGCTCGCCCGGCTCAGCCCGCGCGAGCGGGAGGTGCTGGCGCTGATGGCCGAGGGCAGGTCGAACGGCGCGATAGCCAAGGCGCTGGTGGTCTCGGACGCCGCCGTCGGCAAGCACATCGGCTCGATCCTCACCAAGCTGGACCTGCCGCCGGCGGACGACACCCACCGGCGGGTGCTGGCGGTGCTCGCGTACCTCAGAAGCTGACCCCGCGGGTCTTCTCAGAGGGCCTTCGCGAAGCACCGGCTCGCCTCGTGGTGCCGGTAGTAGCCGAACTTCTCGCACGGCTCGTAGCCGCTGGACACGTACAGCGCGATGGCCTCCGGCTGCTTGTCGCCGGTCTCCAGGACCATGCGCACCCGGCCCGCGGCACGGGCGTCCTCCTCCAGCGCGGCCAGGATGCGCCGGGCGAGGCCCTGGCCGCGCGCCTGCTCTATGACGTACATGCGCTTGAGCTCGGCGTCGCCGTCGCGGTTGCCCTCCCCGTTGGCGTCCTGGACCCGCCAGCCGCCCGTGGCGACGGGGACGCCCAGCTCGTCGTAGGCGATCAGGTAGACCCCGTTCGGGGGGTCGAAGTCCGCCGGGTCCATGGGGGTGGCGTCGCCGCCGTCGCCGTAGCGGACGCCGTACTCGGCCTGGACCTGGTCGTTGAGCTTGACGGCGTCGGGGTGGTCGAAGGAGACGCGACGGATATTCATGCTTCCTACCGTATGTGAATGCATTCCAGAGACGGGATCCCGTCCAGTGTGCCGGTATCGTTCCGGGGTGCTCACTGTGACCTCTGTGAATGTGAACGGGCTCCGCGCCGCCGCGAAGAAGGGTTTCGTGGAATGGCTCGCGGGGACCTCCGCCGACGTGCTGTGCCTCCAGGAGGTGCGCGCCGAGCCGCAGCAGCTGCCCGAGGAGGTCCGCACCCCCGAGGGCTGGCACGTGGTGCACGCCCCCGCCGCCGCCAAGGGTCGGTCCGGTGTCTCCCTGTACACGCGCCGGGAGCCCGACCGCGTCCAGGTCGGCTTCGGCTCCTCGGAGTTCGACACCAGCGGGCGCTACGTCGAGGCCGACCTGCCGGGTGTGACGGTCGCCTCCCTCTACCTCCCCTCCGGCGAGGTCGGCACCGAGCGGCAGGACGAGAAGGTCCGCTTCATGGACGAGTTCCTCGCCTACCTCAAGGACCTGCGCGAACGCTCCGCCGCCGACGGCCGCGAGGTCGTCGTCTGCGGCGACTGGAACATCGCCCACCAGCCCGCCGACCTGAAGAACTGGCGCGCCAACCAGAAGAGCTCCGGCTTCCTGCCCGAGGAGCGGGAGTGGCTGACACGCGTCCTGACCCTGTCCGACGGCGGCTACGTCGACGTGGTGCGCACCCTCCACCCGGAGGTCGAGGGACCGTACACCTGGTGGTCGTACCGGGGGCGGGCCTTCGACAACGACTCGGGATGGCGCATCGACTACCAGCTCTCCACCCCGGGTCTCGCCGCCAAGGCGGTCAAGGGCTTCGTGGAGCGGGCCGCCACCCACGCCGAGCGCTGGTCGGACCACGCGCCCGTGACCGTCGTCTACGACCTCTAGGTCCCCTTCCGGACCCGCCGCTCTAGTCCGGCTTCCGCAGTCGCCGGTCCAGGGCCAGGGAGAGTTCCGCCTCCACCACGCTGCGTGCGAGGGGGCGCAAGCGGGGGATGTCGGACTCCGTGGCGTGCCGGAGGACCAGGTCGGCGAACATCTCCGCCAGGGCGTCGACGTGTTCGCGGACGCGTCGGCCGGCGGCGAGGACCTCGGCGAGGGGGATGCCCTCGGCGACCAGGGCGGAGGACACGTCGAGGAGGCGGCGGCTGATGTGGACGATCTCGCCGCCGTCGGTGCCGAGGTAGCCGAGGTCCAGGGCGGCGGCGAGGTTCTCCGCGGTGACCTGGCCCTCGAAGCGGGCGGCGAGTTCCTCGGGGGTGAGGTGGACCGGCTCCTCCTCGGTGGGCGGGGCGACGCCCAGGAGGTCGGCCACGTCGCGGCCGTGGTCCAGCGCCTCGGCGAGTTCCGCGATGCCGGTCAGGGTGTGGCCGCGTTCCAGGAGTGCCGCGATGGTGCGCAGGCGGGCCAGGTGGTGGTCGTCGTACCAGGCGATGCGGCCCTCGCGGCGGGGCGGCGGGATCAGCTTGCGTTCGCGGTAGAAGCGCAGGGTGCGCGGTGTGATGCCGGCCAGGCGGGCCAACTCCTCCATGCGGTACTCGCGCTTGTGCGTCACGCCCGCAGCCTATGTTGTACCGCCGGTAACTTTCCTTCCCCGCCCCCTACCCATCGGTACGCCGCTGTCCTACGCTCCCATTGCGCCAGTGTTCACTGGCAGAGTCCGATGAGTGATGCGTGGAGGCTTCGGGATGACCGAGCACGAGCATGTGCGGGTGGCGGTGATCGGGTCCGGGTTCGGCGGGCTCGGGGCCGCCGTACGGCTGCGGCGCGAAGGCGTCACCGACTTCGTCGTCCTGGAGCGGGCCGACAGCGTCGGCGGCACCTGGCGGGACAACAGCTACCCCGGGTGCGCCTGTGACGTGCCCTCCCACCTGTACTCCTTCTCCTTCGCGCCCAACCCCGACTGGCCGCGCACCTTCTCCGGGCAGCAGCACATCCGCGCCTATCTGGAGCACGTCACCGACGTCTTCGGGCTGCGCCCGCACCTCCGCCTCGACTCCGAGGTGAAGATGATGACCTGGAACGCCGAGAGGCTGTGCTGGGACATCGAGACCAGCAGCGGCAGGCTCTCCGCCGACCTCGTCGTCTCCGCCACCGGGCCGCTCTCCGACCCGAAGGTCCCCGACATCCCCGGCCTCGACTCCTTCCCCGGCAAGGTCTTCCACTCCGCCCGCTGGGACCACGACTACGACCTGCGCGGCAAGCGGGTCGCCATGGTCGGCACCGGCGCCTCCGCGATCCAGATCGTGCCCGCCATCCAGCCCCTCACCGAGCGGCTCACCCTCTTCCAGCGCACCCCGCCCTGGGTCATGCCCCGCGTCGACCGGGCCATCGGCGGCGCCGAGCGGGCCCTGCACCGGGCGCTGCCCTTCACCACCCAGGCGAGGCGCGGACTGCTGTGGGGCATCCGGGAGTTGCAGGTCCAGGCCTTCACCAAGCGCCCCAACGAGCTCGGACTGGTCGAGAAGCTGGCCAAGGCCAACATGGCACGGGCCATCAAGGACCCCGCGCTGCGGGCCAAGTTGACCCCCGACTACCGCATCGGCTGCAAGCGGATCCTGCTGAGCAGCACCTACTACCCCGCGCTCGCCCAGCCCAACGTCGACCTCGTGGCGAGCGGGCTCAGCGAGGTCCGCGGCTCCACCCTCGTCGCCGCCGACGGCACCGAGACCGAGGTCGACGCGATCATCTTCGGCACCGGTTTCCACGTCACGGACATGCCGATCGCGGACCGGGTCGTGGGCGCCGAGGGCAGGACCCTCGCCGAGGCGTGGAAGGGCGGGATGGAGGCGCTGCGCGGGGCCTCCGCCGCGGGCTTCCCGAACTGGATGACGATCATCGGGCCCAACACCGGGCTCGGGAACTCCTCCATGATCCTGATGATCGAGTCCCAGCTGAACTACCTGGCCGACTTCGTACGGCAGCTCGACGTGCTGGGCGGCCGGGCGGCCCTGGACGCCCGGCCGGGCGCCGTGGCCGCCTGGAACCGGCGGGTGCAGGAGCGCATGCGGCGCACGGTGTGGAACACCGGCGGCTGCACCAGCTGGTACCTCGACGAGAACGGCCGCAACACCACCATCTGGCCCGGGACCACGACCGAGTTCCGGCGCGCGACCCGGCGCGTGGACCTCACCGAGTACCAGGTGATCCGCGCCAGGACCGCCGGGAACGGGCCCGAGAAGGACCTGAAGGACCTGAAGGACGACACGGACGAGAAGAAGGTGAACGCGTGAGCCGGCTCATGCACGTGGCCTCCGGGCCGTACGCCCCACCCACTCCCACGCGTGAGCTGACCGCGGTCTCCGCCGACGGCGCGCGCCTGCACGTGGAGGTCCACGGGGCGCAGGACGCGCCGCCCGTGGTCCTCGTGCACGGCTGGACCTGCTCGACCGCCTTCTGGGCGGCGCAGATACGAGACCTCGCCGTCGACCACCGGGTCATCGCCTACGACCAGCGCGGCCACGGACGCAGCCCGGCGAGCCCGGTGTGCAGCACCGACGCCCTCGCCGACGACCTGGAGGCCGTGCTGAGGGCGACGCTCGCGCCGGGGGAGAAGGCCGTGCTCGCCGGGCACTCCATGGGCGGGATGACGGTGCTGGCGACGGCCGACCGCGCGGTGTTCCGGGAGCACGCGGCCGCCGTCCTGCTGTGCAGCACCGGTGCCTCGCGGCTGGTCGCCGAGTCGACGGTCGTCCCCCTGCGGGCGGGACGGCTGCGGACCTGGCTGACCAAGCACGTCCTCGGCTCCCGGGCCCCGCTCGGGCCGGTCACGCCGCTCGCCCGCCGGATCCTCAAGTACGCGACGATGGGGCCGGGTTCGGCCCCGCACATGGTGGAGGCCTGCGCGCGGATCGTGCACTCCTGTCCCCGCCAGGTGCGCCACGCCTGGTCCCAGGTCCTCGACCTGCTCGATCTCGACCACGCGGTGCGGTCGGTGCACGTCCCGACGGCGGTCGTGGTCGGCAGCGCCGACCGGATGACGCCGGCCGTGCACGCGCGGTCGCTGGTGGCGGCGCTGCCGCACTGCGTCGGGCTCACCGAACTGCCCGGGCTCGGGCACATGACGCCGGTGGAGGCACCGGAGCTGATCACCGGCAGGATCCGGGAGCTCGTGGTGACGTACGCAACGATCAAGGAGGGCGCATGAGCAGGGTCAGTCTCGAAGGGCAGGTCGCGGTCGTCACCGGGGCGGCGCGCGGTGTCGGCGAGTTGCTCGCGCGCAAGCTGTCCGCGCGCGGGGCGCGGGTGGCGCTGGTCGGGCTGGAGCCGGACGCGCTCAAGCAGGTCGCCGAGCGGCTGCACACCGACAGCGACCACTGGTACGCCGACGTCACCGACCATGAGGCGATGGCCCAGGTGGCGCGGGAGGTGAAGGAGCGGTTCGGGAAGGTCGACATCGTGGTGGCCAACGCCGGTGTGGCCAGCGGCGGTCCGTTCGTCGGCTCCGATCCGGAGGCGTGGCGGCGGGTGATCGAGGTCAACCTGATCGGCTCGGCGGTGACCGCGCGGGCCTTCCTGCCGGTGCTGATGGAGAGCCGGGGGTATCTGCTGCAGATCGCCTCGCTGGCGGCGATCACCCCGGCGCCGATGATGACCGCGTACTGCGCGTCCAAGTCCGGTGTGGAGGCCTTCGCGCACAGCCTGCGGGCCGAGGTGGCGCACCAGGGCGTACGGGTCGGGGTCGGCTATCTGTCCTGGACCGACACGGACATGGTCCGCGGGGCCGACCAGGACGACGTCATGCGGGAGTTGCGGCAGCGGTTGCCGTGGCCGGCCAACAAGACCTATCCGCTCGGACCGGCGGTGGACCGGATCGTGGCGGGCATCGAGCGGCGGGCCGTCCATGTGTACGGCCAGGGGTGGTTGCGCGGCATGCAGGGCGTGCGCGGGTATCTGCCGGGGATCATCGGGACGGTCGGGCAGCGGGAGATGCGGCGGTTCGGGGACCGGCTGGCGGGGGTCCGTTCGGGGCTCGTCGGCGCGGGCGGGGCGGCGGACGAGGAGGCGCGTGCCGCGCGGCGCGGCTGACCACGGCTACGCACCGTAGTTGATCGACATGCGCACGGTGACCGGTCGTGTGAATCTGGTCGAGGCCCCGGTACGGGGCTCATCCCCTCACCCGATTCGGGAGTGAACCCACATGGGTATGAAGGACCAGTTCCAGGACAAGTCGGAGCAGTGGCAGGAGCAGGCCAAGCAGAAGGCCCAGCAGGGCCGGGAGCAGGGCCGGGAGCAGGGCCGCGAGCCGGGTCGCGAGCCGGGTCGCGAGCGCGGCCAGCGGCGTGACGAGGAGTCGGAGCGACTCCAGCGCGAGGAGCAGGAGCGGCTGGAGCAGGACTACGACATGTAGCTGCGGCTCGCTTCAGCCGTGAACGTGGGGTGCCCTGTGTGTCGGGGCACCCCACGTCCGCGTGCCCGGCCGCAGGGCCCGGCGGTCCCCACCCCCCGGGACCTCCCGACGCGCCCCCTAAGACGTCGACCTGGGCGGCAGTTTCGGGCGGGAACGGTCCGGCACGTTCGCGTAGTCCGGGGGTGTCGCCGGCGGGGTCTTCCGCAGCAGCTCGACCGCCAGTCGTACGGCGTCGTCGAGCTGGACGTGTCTGCCCTCCGCCCAGTCCAGGGGGGTGCGCAGCACCTCCAGGTCCGGGGTGACGCCGCGGTTCTCGACGGACCAGCCGTAGGTGTCGAACCAGGCCGCGTTCATCGGGACCGTGATCACGGTGCCGTCGCCGAGGGTGTGGCGGCCGGTCATGCCGACGACCCCGCCCCAGGTGCGCTGGCCGACGACGGGGCCGAGCCCGAGGAGTTTGAAGGCGGCCGTGATCATGTCGCCGTCGGACGCGGTGGCCTCGTCGGCGAGGGCGACCACCGGCCCCCGGGGGGCGTTGGAGGCGTACGACACCGGCTGGGCGTTCCGCGTGAGGTCCCAGCCGAGGATGGTGCGGGTCAGTTTCTCCACGACCAGTTCGCTGATGTGGCCGCCCGCGTTGCCGCGTACGTCGACGATGAGGGCGGGGCGGGAGACCTCCAGGCGCAGGTCCCGGTTGAACTGGGCCCAGCCGGAGCCGCCCATGTCGGGGATGTGCAGGTAGCCGCAGCGGCCGCCGCTCAACTCCCGCACCACCTGGCGGCGTTTTGCCACCCAGTCCTGGTAGCGCAGCGGGCGTTCGTCGGTGAGCGGGACCACCGCCACCCGCCGCGCGCGGCCCTCGCTCTCCGCCGGGGTGAACGTCAGCTCCACCGTCGTACCGCCCGCGCCCGCCAGGAGGGGGTAGGGGCCGGTCACCGGGTCCACGGGGCGGCCGTCCACATGGGTCAGGACCGCGCCCTCGCGGATGCCGGTGCCGGCCAGCGGGGAGCGCGCCTTGGAGTCGGAGGAGTCGCCGGGCAGGATCCGGCGGACCGTCCACCCGGCGTCCCTGCGGACGAAGTTGGCGCCCAGCAGGCCCTGCAGTCGCTGGTAGTGGGGCGGGCCCTCGTTGCGGCGGGCCGGGGTGACGTAGGCGTGCGAGGTGCCCAGTTCGCCGAGGACCTCGCGCAGGAGGTCCGCGAACTCGTCCGGGGTGGCGACCCGTTCGACCAGCGGGCGGTACTGCGCCAGCACGCCGTCCCAGTCGATGCCGCACATCCCCGGCTCCCAGAAGTACGCGCGGATGATCCGGCCCGCCTCCTCGTAGGACTGGCGCCACTCGGCGCCCGGGTCCACCTCGTGCAGGATGCGGCGGGCGTCGATCCAGACGGTCGAGTCGCTGTCGCCGGTCTCGGTGGCGGGCACCGCGCGCAGGTCGCCCTCGTCGAAGACGACCAGGCGGGAGCCGTCGCCGCTCACCGCGAACCAGTCGAGGTGCTCGATCAGTTCGGACTTCTTCGCCTTGGTGATGTGGAAGTGCTCCAGGGTCGGACGGCCGCTGGTGTCGTCCGGGTTGGCGAAGGTCTCGCCCAGCGCCCCCGAGATCGGCCAGCGCAGCCAGACCAGTCCGCCGCCCGCCACCGGGTGCAGCGCCGAGTACTTGGAGGCGGCGACCGGGAAGGGGGTCACGCGGCTCTCCAGGCCCTCGACCTCCACGGTGACCGCGCTGCCGTCGCCCGGCTCGTCCTCCGGGTCCAGGCCGCCCGCGGCCGGGCGGCCCTCGGGGTTCAGCGCGAAGGGGGAGGGGGTCGCGGACGAGAGCGGGACCAGGTACGGGCGGCAGCCCAGCGGGAAGGACAGGTCGCCGGTGTGGACGTCGTAGACCGGGTCGAAGCCCCGCCAGGAGAGGAAGGCCAGATAGCGGCCGTCCCGGGTGAAGACCGGGTTCTCGTCCTCGAAGCGGCCGTTCGTCACGTCGACGATCAGCCGGTCCTTGATCCGGGCCATCTTGATCTGGCGCAGCGAGCGGCCGATGCCCGGGTGCGACCACGTCAGCCAGCAGCCGTCGGGGGAGAAGGCCAGGTCGCGGACCGGGCCGTTGACCGAGCGGATCAGCTCGGTGACCTCGCCGGTGGAGTCCTCGGTGGCGTCGATGAGGAGGAGGCGGCCGTCGTGGGAGGCGAGGGCGAGGCGTTCGCCCCGGGGGTCGGCCGCCAGCTCCAGGACCCGGCCCAGGGCGCCGGAGGCCAGGCGGCGGGGCGCGCGGTCGCCGGTCGCGCGCGGGAGGTACGCGATCTCGACCGCGTCCTCGCCCTCCGCGTCGGTCACGTACGCGACCTGGCCGACCGGGCCGAGCATCTCCGGGAGCCGGACCCGTACGCCGGGGGTGTCGGTGATCGTGCGGGCGGGGCCGTCGCGGTGGGTCAGCCAGTACAGGCTGCCGCGCACGACCACGGCGCTCGCGCGGCCCGTCTCGTCCACGGAGGCGCTGTCCACGTGGTGGGCGGCCGGCACCTGGTAGGCGCGGCGGCCGGTGCGCGGTCCGTCCAGCCGTACGTCGAGCCGGCGCGGCTCGCTCGCGAGGTCGTCGACGATCCACAGGTCGCCCGCGCACTGGTACACCACCCGGGTGCCGTCACTCGCCGCGTGCCGGGCGTAGAAGGCGTCGTGGTCGGTGTGGCGGCGCAGGTCGGAGCCGTCGTGGGCGCAGGAGTAGAGGTTGCCGACGCCCTCGTGGTCGGAGAGGAACGCGATCCGGCCGCCGACGAACATGGGGGAGTGGAGGTGACCCTCGAGGTCCTCCAGCAGGCGGTGTCCGTGCAGCCAGAGGCGGCCGGTGGCGCCGCCCCGGTAGCGCTTCCAGGCGGCCGGTTCGTGCGGCGGGGTGCCGGTCAGGAGCAGGGTGCGGCGCTCGCCGTCGAGGTCGGCTACCTGGAGGTCGGAGACCGGGCCCCAGGGGAGCTTGCGGCCGGGGTGGCCGTCGGTGGGGACCTTGTAGGCCCAGGTGAAGTACGAGAAGGGCTCGCCGTGGGAGGCGACCGCGAGGATCTGGGCGCCCTGGTCCCCGTCGGGGGGTGTCCAGCCGCAGACCTGGGTGTCCGCCGAGCCCCAGTAGGTGAGCCGTCTGCCCGGGCCGCCCGCCACGTCGATCAGATGGATCTCCGGCACCAGGCTGCGCCAGCTCGTGTACGCGAGGTGGCGGCCGTCGGGGGAGAAGCGGGGGTGGCCGACCTTGGTGCGGTCGGCGGTCAGCCGCCAGGCGCGGGACGTCCCGTCCAGGGGGGCCAGCCACAGGTCGTCCTCGGCCACGAAACACAGCAGGTCACCGCTCAGGTGCGGCAGGCGCAGATAGCTCACCTCCCCATGCTTTTCCGGGGGATGGACCGGAGCAACTTATGAAAAATCGCCGGACGGTCCTAGGGGGCGCCTGCGGCGTGAGCCAGGACACGTACGAAACGGTTTCGTTTCGAACGTGGATGCGCTACATTCGTCCTGTACGAAACCGTGTCGTTCGGACTGGGAGGCGGGACTCATGACCGAGGTCGCGACCACGCGTCGCAGTCGGATCACCCCGGAGCGCGAGGCCGAGCTGTACGACGCCGTGCTCGAACTGCTCCGCGAAGTCGGCTACGACGCCCTCACCATGGACGCCGTCGCCGCCCGGACCCGGTCCAGCAAGGCCACCCTCTACCGTCAGTGGGGCGGCAAGGCCGAGCTGGTCGCCAAGGCCGTACGGCACAGCAAGCCCGGCGGCATGGCGCTCCAGGAGATCGACACCGGCTCGCTCCGGGGCGACCTCCACGCCCTCACCACGAAGTCGGACGACTGCGACCTGGAACAGAACTCCGCGCTGATGCGGGGCCTGGCCATGGCGGTCCACGGCAACCCCGATCTGCTGGCGGCCTTCCGCGCCCACCTCATCGAACCCGAGGTGGCGGAGTTCCGCCGGGTGGTGCAGCGGGCGATCGACCGGGGCGAGGTGCGGGCCGACAATCCGGCGATCGACTTCATGCTCCACATGATGCTCGGCGGGTTCGCCGCCCGCACGATGATCGACGAGCTGCCGCCGACGCAGGCCTTCCTCCTTTCGTACATCGACGCCGTGGTCCTCCCCGCCCTCGGCGTGCCCGCCAGCTGACATCCCCTCCCCGTAGCCGGCACCTGACGTCACCGCTCAAGTCGTCGGGACGATCACCCATGTCCCCACCGGGTCGATCACCCCTTCCCTGCACGAACCCACACGACCTGACCGGGAGTACGCCCACGTGGCCACATTCCTCTACCGGCTCGGCCGGCTCTCCTTCCGACGACGGCACCTCGTCGCCCTGATATGGGTGGCCCTGCTGGTGCTCGCGGGCGCCGGCGCGGCCAGCGCGCCCGCCGCGGGCGCCTCGTCCTTCTCGATGCCCGGCACCGAGGCCCAGAAGGCCTTCGACCTGCTGGACCAGCGCTTCCCCGGCATCAGCGCCGACGGCGCGACCGGCCGCCTGGTCTTCAAGGCGCCCGAGGGCGAGAAGATGACCGACGCCGCCAACAGGGCGACCGTCGAGAAGACCGTCAGGGACCTCGCCGACGGCTCCGAGGTCGTCTCCGTCTCCGACCCCTTCACCACGAACGCCGTGAGCAAGGACGGCACGATCGCCTACACCTCGGTGCGCTACGAGGTCTCCGGCATGGAGCTCGAGGACACCACCCGTGACGCCCTGGAGAAGGCCGGTGACGACGCCCGCGACGCCGGGCTGACCGTCGAGGTCGGCGGTGACGCGCTCCAGGCCGGGGCCGAACCGGGAGCCGTCGGCGAGATCATCGGCCTCGCCATCGCCGCGGTCGTCCTGGTCATCACCCTGGGCTCGCTCGTCGCGGCCGGGCTGCCGCTGCTGACCGCGATCATCGGTGTCGGCATCGGCGTCTCCACCATCACCGCCCTCGCCAAGACGCTCGACCTCGGCGACACCACCTCCACCCTCGCCCTGATGATCGGCCTCGCGGTCGGCATCGACTACGCCCTGTTCATCGTCTCCCGCTTCCGCGGCGAACTGGCCGAGGGCCGTGACCGCGAGGACGCGGCCGGACGCGCCACCGGCACCGCGGGCTCGGCGGTGGTCTTCGCCGGTCTCACCGTCGTGATCGCCCTGGCCGGACTCGCCGTCGTCAACGTGCCGATGCTCACCAAGATGGGCCTCGCCGCGGCCGGCACGGTCGTCATCGCCGTCCTCATCGCGCTCACCATGATCCCGGCCATGCTCGGGTACGCGGGCCGGAGGATCCGCCCGGCGGGCGAGAAGCGCACGAAGGGCGCCGGGAAGAGCGAGGGCGCGGCCAGGCCCAACATGGGCACCCGCTGGGCCTCCTTCGTCATCCGCCGCCCGGCCGTCGTGCTGCTGCTCGGCGTGGTCGGCCTCGGCACCATCGCCCTGCCCGCCACCCAGCTGGAGCTGGGCCTGCCCGACGACGGCTCGCAGCCCACCTCCACCACCCAGCGGCGCGCCTACGACCTGCTCTCCGAGGGGTTCGGCCCCGGCTTCAACGGCTCCCTGATGGGCGTCGGCGACGCCAAGGACAGCGACGACCCGAAGGCCGCCGCCGCCGAGGTGATCGACCGGATCAAGGGCCTGGACGACGTCGTGACGGTGACACCCGCGGCCTTCAACAAGGCCGGGGACACCTTCACCATCACCGTGATCCCGGCCTCCAAGCCCTCCTCCACCCAGACCGAGGACCTGGTGCACGCCATCCGGGACATCGGCACGGACGTCAAGGCCGACACCGGCACCGACGTCCTGGTCACCGGCACCACCGCGATGAACATCGACTTCTCGCAGAAGCTCACCGACGCGCTCGTCCCGTACCTGGCGCTGGTGGTGGGGCTCGCCTTCCTGCTGCTGATCGTGGTCTTCCGCTCGATCCTGGTCCCGCTGAAGGCGGCCCTCGGCTTCCTGCTGTCGGTGCTCGCCGCGCTGGGCGCGGTCGTCGCGGTCTTCCAGTGGGGCTGGCTCGGCGGTCTGCTGGGCGTCGAGGAGACCGGCCCGATCATGTCGATGATGCCGATCTTCATGGTGGGCGTGGTCTTCGGTCTCGCGATGGACTACGAGGTGTTCCTCGTGACCCGGATGCGGGAGGCCTACGTGCACGGCGAGTCGCCGAGCCAGGCCGTGGTGACCGGGTTCCGGCACAGCGCCCGGGTCGTGGTCGCCGCCGCGGTCATCATGATGGCCGTCTTCGGAGGCTTCATCAGCTCCAGCGAGTCGATGATCAAGATGATCGGCTTCGGCCTCGCGATCGCCGTCTTCTTCGACGCGTTCGTCGTCCGCATGGCGATCGTCCCGGCCGTCCTCGCACTGCTGGGCAAGAAGGCCTGGTGGCTGCCGAAGTGGCTGGACCGCGCGCTGCCCAACGTGGACGTCGAGGGCGAGGGCCTGCGCGACCTGGGCGACGACGACACGAAGGACGAGGACCGGGAGCTGGTACGGGTCTGACCCGATCCTGAGCCGCCGAGGTCGGGCCCGAGCCGCCGCCCGGGTCCGACCCGGCCGTTGTCAGTGCCCGCGGCTAGCGTGTACGTCATGACCACACTGCCCGCACGACCCCGTACGGCACTGCTCGTCATCGACGTCCAGAGGGGCGTCGTCGCCGAGGCCCACCGGCGCGACGAGGTCGTCGCCAACATCGCGGCGCTCGTGGAGCGGGCCCGCGCCGACGAGACGCCGGTCGTCTGGGTCCAGCACTCCGACGAGGGCCTGCCCCGGGGCAGCGAGCCCTGGCAGTACGTCGAGGAGCTGTCCCGCCTCGGCTCCGAGCCCCTGGTCCACAAGAGCCACGGCGACTCCTTCGAGGGCACCGACCTGGAGCAGGTCCTGGCCGACGCCGGCGTCGGACACCTCGTCGTCACCGGCGCGGAGAGCGACGCCTGCGTCCGCTCCACGATCCACGGCGCCTTCACCCGGGGGTACGACGTGACGCTCGTCGCCGACGCCCACACCACCGGTGACAAGAGCGCGTGGGGCGCCCCGCCGCCGGACCAGGTCATCACCCACACCAACCTCTACTGGCGCTTCCAGACGGCACCGGGCCGCACGGCCGACGTGACGGAGACGACGACGGTGGCGTTCGAGGCGCCCGGCGAGGAGGACCGGGCCTGACCCGCGCCGGCGTCGGGAACTCGGTCGCCCGCCCTCCGCGCCGACCGCTAGCGTGCGGTGCATGACGACAGACTCCGCAGCGCATCCCCTGTTCGCCGAAGCTCTCGACGCCCTCGGCCTCGGGGAACTGCGCGCCGAGATCCGCCGCTTCCCGGACGCCACCCGCACCGCCGCCGAGGCGGCCGCGGCGATCGGCTGCGAGTTGAGCCAGATCTGCAAGTCGCTGATCTTCGCCGCGGACGGGGTGCCGGTGCTGGTCCTCATGGACGGGGCGTCCCGGGTGGACGTGGAGCGGGTGCGGCGCGAACTCGGCGCGCAGAAGGTGACCCGGGCCAAGGCGGACGTGGTGCGCGAGACGACGGGGTTCGCCATCGGCGGCGTACCGCCCTTCGGGCACCGGACCAGGACCCGGGTGCTGGCGGACCGCTCGCTGCTCGACCACGACCTGGTGTGGGCGGCCGCCGGCACCCCGCACACCGTGTTCCCCATGGAGCCCAAGACGCTGATCGCCCACGCGGGCGGCACCCTGGTGGACGTCCGCGAGCAGCCCGCGTGACCCCGCTGGTCACCGCCGCCGTCCTGCTCGCCGCGGTCACCCACGCCAGCTGGAACGCCCTCGCGCACAAGATCCCCGACAAGCTGGTCGGGTTCACGCTGATCGCGGGCGGCGGGATGCTGATCGGGCTGGCCCTGGCGCCGTTCGCGGACTTCCCGGCGGCGGGCGCCTGGCCGTATCTGCTCGCCTCGGCGGGCATCCACATCGCGTACTACGCGCTGCTGATGACGTCCTTCCGGCTCGGCGACTTCGGGCAGGCGTACCCGATCGCGCGCGGGACGGCGCCTCTCGTGGTCACCGTGCTCGCCGCGCTGTTCGCGCACGAGGTCCCGGACGGCTGGGCCGCGGCCGGCATCGCGGTGTCCTGCGCCGGACTGACCGGCGTGGCGCTGTGGGGACTGCGCGGCCGCCGGCCCGACTGGGCGGCGATCGGGGCGGCGCTGGCGACCGGGCTGACCATCGCGGCGTACACCGTCGTCGACGGGCTCGGCGTCCGCGCCTCCGGCACCTCCGTCGGGTACATCGCCTGGCTGATGGCCGTGCAGGGCGCGGTGCTCCCGGTGTACGCGGCCTGTCGCCGGCGGGGCCGGCTGGTGCCCGACCTGCGGCCGTTCGCGGTCCTGGGACTGGTGGGGGCCGTCCTCTCCGTCACCGCGTACGGGCTGGTGCTGTGGGCCCAGACCAGGGCGGAACTGGCACCCATCGCCGCGCTGCGCGAGTCGTCCATCATCGTCGGCGCGGCCATCGGCGCGGTGTTCTTCAAGGAACGCTTCGGGATGCCGAGGATCGCCGCCGCGGGGCTGCTGGTCGTCGGCATAGGGCTGATGCTGCACGCCGGGTAGCGCTCGTACGGGTGAACCGCGCGCCCGGCCCGCGGTTCGTCTGGTAGCAACGGCCCATGGGCGGCGTCTTCCTCACCTACCGCACGGGCGACCACGACGAGACCGTGGAGCGCCTCCACGCGGACCTCGACCGGCACTTCGGCGGCGGCCAGGTGTTCCTGGACCGGCCGTCCCTCCTGCCGGGTCAGCGCTTCCGCGACACGCCGCGGGCGCGGATGCCCGACTGCGATGTGCTGCTCGCGGTGCTCCCCCCGGGCTGGGCCGACGTACGGGACGGATCCGGGGCGCGCGGGGTCGACGACGAGGACGACCGGGTCCGCAGCGGGATCGAGCAGGCCCTGGCGAGCGGCACGGTCGTCGTCCCCGTCCTCCTGGACGGTGTCACGGCCCCCCGGCCCACCGACCTGCCGCCCTCGATCCGCGCCCTCGCCGGCCACGACGCCCGGCCGCTGCGCCGCGCCCGTTGGAGCGCGGACCTCGCGGACCTGATCGCCGTCCTCGAAGGCGAGGCGCGCCCGCGGTGGCGGCCCGTCCCGGCGCCGCAGGAGCGCGGGCGGCGGCCCGGACGGTGGCTGGGCGTCCTCACCGCCGCGCTCGCCTGCGCGACCCTGGTCGGCGTGCCCGCCCTCCCGCAGGACGACGACTGGGCCGGCACCGACGTCCTGCCGTACACCCTGACCGCCGCCCTGCTGTCCACCACGCTGCTGTGCGTGCCCTTCCTCGCGGTCGCCGCGGTCTTCGCGGTCCGGCTCGTACGGCGGTCCGGCGACGACCTGGAGCGCGAGCTGCACGCCGTCCGGCACCGCCGCACGTCCATCCGCCACACCTGGCCGCTCGGCCTCGGGATCGTCCTGCTCGGCGCCTGCGGGGCGCTGCGCGGCGACCAGGGCACGGCGGTCGTCCTCCCGCTCCTGCTGGTCCTGGGGATCGCCGTCGCCCACGCCACCGTCACCCACCTGCGCCTCAGGCGCCGCGACGACGACCTGTGGGCTCGCTGGCCCCACCGTCTGCCCGACCGCGTCTCCCGGACCGAACTGCGCCGCGCCGCCGCCCGCCTCCACGTCCGCCTGGACCGGATGACACCCCCGCTCTCGCGCGAGCAGCGGGAGAAGGCAGCCTGGGAGCTCGACGACATCGCCGGCGCCGTACGGCGGGTGGAGCGCGAGGCCGCCCGGTCGCGCCGCGGGTGGCTGAGCGGCGACCACCCCTGGCTGTTCGCCGGGTACGTCCTGTGGCTGGCCCTGACGGCCGCGCTGCTCGTGGCCTCGGCGCTCGCCTACATCGCCACCGGCGAGGGGACGGTCCGCCGGTACGTGGTGCTCGGGGTCGTGGCGCTGGTCGGCGGGGCCCTGGCGCTGGGCACCCTGGAGACCGCGTACCGCTGCCGGCGGCGGCAGCGCCGTGAGCTGGCACGCCAGGTCACCGGGTTCCGGGACGGGCTGCTGCGGCGGGTGGCCGAGCTGAGCCCGCCCCCGCGCCCCGAGCCGACCGCCCCGGCCCTCGGGCCCGAGGAGTACGCCGGGCCCGACTAAGGGCCTGTTGTGAAAGTGGCCTCTGCCGCGCGACGCCCGGCACGCACTCTCGCCGCACCGCCCGAAAGCCCGAGTACGCCCAGTACGAGGGCTTCCGGGCGGCACGCCGAGAGCACGCACCGAACGCCGCGCGGCCGCCCTCCGGGCGACGAGGCCACTTCCACAACACGCCCTAGTCGCGGCCACCGTGCCAGGAGCACTCTGGAAGCAGGTCTTGTGGAGGTGATCGTGATGATGCACACCGCTGTGGGATGGCACGTCGAGCTGGAGTTCCAGGAGGACACCGACCACACCCGGGCGGTCGCCATGGTGCGCCTGCCCGACGGCTCGGAGGTACGGGCCCACGGACGGGCCAGCCGCCACCGCACCGACCCCCACCAGCCGAGGGTCGGCGAGGAGATCGCCGGTGCCCGCGCCCTCAACGAGCTCGCGATGCGGTTGCTGACCAAGGCGCACGACGAGATCGACGCGGCCTCGGGGCGGACCTCGCACCCGATCCACGTCTAGGACCGCGCGGGGGTGCCGGCGCCCGCGCCTCGGGGCCGTGCGGGCGGGACTACAGCGCCGCCCGGACCGCCCGCACCAGTGCCTGGGCCCGCGGGTCCGCCGTCACCGTCTTGCGCAGGCCGTTGGTCACATAGCCGAACGCGATGCCCGACTCCGGGTCGGCGAAGCCGAGGGCGCCGCCGCGGCCCGGGTGACCGAAGGAGCCGGGGCCGAGGAACGGCGAGGCGCTGCCGTGCAGCATGTAGCCGAGGCCGAACCGGGTGTTGACCACCAGCACCCGGTCGGGCCCGGCGGACTCCTCCGCGCGGGCGGCCTCGATGGTGGCCGGCGTGAACAGCCGTACGCCGTCGACCTCGCCGATGAGCGCCGCGTAGACCCGGGCCAGCCCGTCCGCCGTCGCGATGCCGTTGGTCGCGGGCAGCGCGCTCGCGCGGTACGCCGGGTCGTTCTGGTCGGGGAAGGGGGTGATCGCCGCGAAGGCGCGGTTGGTGAGGGAGCCGGGGTCGGTGTAGGCCTCGGTGACCGCGCGCTTGGGGCGGGCACGCAGGGCGTTCGCGGGCTCGGGACCCTCCACGCGGCCGACCCGCCCGGCCCGGTGCGCCTCGGCCTCCGGCAGCCCCAGCCACAGCTGCGCGCCCAGCGGCCCGGCGATCTCCGCCGCGATCCACTCGCCGGTGCCGCGCCCCGTCACGCGGCGCACGACCTCGTCGAGCAGCCAGCCGTACGTCAGCGCGTGATACCCGTGGTCGGTGCCGGGTGCCCAGACGGGCGCCTGGGCGGCGACGGCCTCGGGGCCCCGCAGCGGATCCAGAGCCTGTTCGGGCGTGAGCGGACGGTCGAGCACCGGCAGCCCGGCCCGGTGGTTCAGCACGTGCCGGACCAGCACCCGCTCCTTGCCGTGCGCCTTGAACTGAGGCCAGTACGCGGCCACCGGCGCGTCCAGGTCCAGCAGCCCGCGCTGGGCGAGCAGCAGGGGGACGGCGGCGGCGACGCCCTTGGTCGCCGAGCGCACGATCTGCGCGGTGTCGCGCCGCCAGGGTTCGGTGCCGTCGACGTCCTTGGTCCCGGCCCACAGGTCGACGACCCGGCGCCCGTCCCGGTACACGGCGACGGCCGCGCCCCGGTCCCCGAGCGCCTCGAAGTTCCGCACGAAGGCGTCCCTGACCGGCTCGAAGCCCTCGGCGACTGTGCCGTTCACGTCCACGCCGTCCACGCCCGTACTCCACTTCGTGCCGCTCGATGCCTGTCACACCCAAGCAGAACCGTCACGTCGATGTTCCCGCGGGGCGCCCCTGCCAGCGGGCCGGGCGGGCGGCGGCACGCGCCCGCGGTCAGGGCCGCCCGGAGGCGCCGGGCACCGAGCGCGGGTCGAAGCCGTAGGGCAGCTCCAGGCGGTGGGCGCGCATCAGGTCGTCGTCGGAGAGCAGCTCGGAGGTCTTGCCGTCGGCGGCGATGACGCCCTCGCTGAGGATGAGGGAGCGCGAGCACAGCTCCAGGGCGTACGGCAGGTCGTGGGTGACCATCAGGACCGTGACGTCCAGGGAGCGCAGGATGTCGGCGAGTTCGCGGCGGGAGGCGGGGTCGAGGTTGGAGGACGGCTCGTCCAGCACCAGGATCTCCGGCTCCATCGCGAGCACGGTCGCGACCGCCACCCGGCGCCGCTGACCGAAGGAGAGGTGGTGCGGCGGCCGGTCCTTGAACTCGCCCATGCCGACGAGCGCCAGCGCGTGGTCCACCCGCGCCTCCAGCTCCGCGCCCCGCACGCCCGCGGCGGCCGGCCCGAACGCCACGTCCTCCCGGACCGTCGGCATGAACAGCTGGTCGTCCGGGTCCTGGAAGACGATCCCGACCCGGCGCCGGATCTGCGCCATGTGCTGCTTGCCGACGGGCAGCCCGGCGACCGTCACCGTGCCGGTGCCGCCGCCCAGGATGCCGTTGAGGTGGAGCACGAGGGTCGTCTTGCCGGCGCCGTTCGGGCCGAGCAGCGCGACGCGTTCACCGCGCGCGATCGAGAAGTCCACGCCGAACAGGGCCTGGTGGCCGTCGGGGTAGGCGTAGGCGAGGCCGGAGACCTCCAGAGATGCGGTCACAGCGTCCATCCCAGCAGACATACGACAAGGGCGGCGAGGGGGAGCGAGGACGCGTACGTCCACTGCGCGCGGGACGCGGTCACCTCGTCGATGACCGGCATCGACCCGGTGTACCCCCGGCTCACCATGGCCAGGTGCACCCGCTCGCCCCGTTCGTAGGAGCGGATGAAGAGGGCGCCCGCCGACTTCGCGAGCACCCCCCAGTGCTTCACGCCCCGCGCCTCGAACCCGCGCGACTCCCGGGCGATCCGCATGCGCCGCATCTCGTCGGTGATGACGTCGCCGTAACGGATCATGAAGGACGCGATCTGCACGAGGAGCGGCGGGAGCTTCAACCGTTGCAGTCCCAGCAGGAGTTCGCGCAGCTCGGTGGTGGAGGCGAGCAGGACGGAGGCGGCGACGCCCAGGGTGCCCTTGGCGAGCACGTTCCAGGCGCCCCACAGCCCGCCGACGCTCAGCGAGACGCCGAGCACCTCCACCCGCTCGCCCTCCGCGACGAAGGGCAGCAGCACCGCGAACGCCACGAACGGCACCTCGATCAGCAGCCGCTTCAGCACGAAGCCGGCCGGCACGCGCGCGACCTGTGCGACGACGCCCAGGAGCACCGCGTACAGCCCGAAGGCCCACATCGCCTCGCGCGGCGTGGAGACCACGACCACCACGAAGGCGAGGACGGCGGCGAGCTTGGTGTGCGGCGGCAGACCGTGCACGGGCGAGTGCCCGTGCCGGTAGAGCTTGTGCGTGTGCCCGGCCCCCACGTCAGACGCTCGTGCTGACCGGGGTGGCCGGCTCGGCGCCGCGGCGCCTGCGCACCGCCCAGAAGACGCCGGTGCCCGCGACGACCGTCACGCCGACGCCGATCACGCCCGCCAGCCCCCCGGACAGGCGGGCGTTGTCGACGTCCTTCACGCCGTAGTCGGCGAGCGGCGAGTCGGCCGCCGCGTGGTCCTCGACCTTGGCGTCGATGCCCTTGTCGGCGGCGACCTTCTCCAGGCCGTCGGGGCTGGCGGAGGCGTAGAAGCTGACGACGCCGGCGAGGACGAGGGAGGTGGCGAGGCCGGACAGCCACAGCGTGCGCCGGGAGGTGCGTGCCGCGACGGGCGCCGTGCGCGCCCCCTCGGCGGCCGGTACGTCCACCAGCTCGCCGTTGACCCGCAGCTTGAGCTTCTGCTGGAGCCCGCGTGCCCCGTGCACCAGGTCCGGGCGCACCGCGATGACGGCGCCGACGGTCAGCGCGGTGATCACCGCCTCGCCGATGCCGATCAGGACGTGCACGCCGACCATGGCGGTGGCGACCTTGCCGATGGCGACGTCGGTGGTGCCGCCGATCCCGTAGATGAGGGTGAAGGCGAGGGCCGCGGCCGGCACGGAGAGCACGGCGGCGGCGAAGGAGGCGACGGTGACGGAGCGGCGGGTGCGTGGCAGCACCGTGACCAGGAAGCGGAAGACGGCGTAGGCCACGACCGTCGTGACACAGCCCATGACGGTGATGTTCACGCCGAGCGCGGTCAGCCCGCCGTCCGCGAAGAGGATGCCCTGCATGAGCAGGACGACGGAGACGCAGAGGACCCCGGTGTACGGGCCGACGAGGATCGCCGCCAGCGCACCGCCCAGGAGGTGGCCGCTGGTCCCCGCGGCGACGGGGAAGTTGAGCATCTGGACGGCGAAGATGAACGCCGCCACCAGGCCGGCCAGGGGCGCGGTGCGCTCGTCGAGTTCGCGGCGGGCGCCGCGCAGGGACACCGCGACGGCGGCGGCGGCGACCGCTCCGGCGGCGGCGGACGTGGGGGCGTCGATGAATCCGTCAGGCACATGCACCCGTAGATGATGTGGCTTAATGCGAACGTTTTGCAAGAGAGCCGGTCAGTGAACTGCAAGGTGCAGGCTCTGCGGCCCCGGCGGCGGAATCCCGGAAATGTGCGACGCTGGAGAGGCAGTGGACGCACAGATTCCACACAGGTTACGCAGCGTGAGAGGGTCGTCACGATGTCTGTAGTCGAACAGTACGCGCGCGCCCACGTCGTCTCGGACGCCGACATCGCGCACGACGAGGCGATCCCCGTGCTCCTGCGCTACGACCCGGAGGCCGACCCCCGCTCGGTACGGGTCGACCTGCCCGGCACCCACGCGTGGACGTTCTCCCGCGCCCTGCTCGAACAGGGCCTGCGGGCCCCCGCCGGCAGCGGCGAGGTCCGCGTCTGGCCCTGCGGCCGGGTCCAGGCCGTCGTCGAGTTCCACTCCGCCCAGGGTGTCTCGGTGGTCCAGTTCGAGACGAAGGCGCTGCTGAGGTTTCTGCGGCGCACCTACATGGCGACGCCGGTGGGCGGCTAACCGCCCAGCTTCAGCAGCGCCGCCACGATCGGGCCCGCCGTGTCGCCGCCGTGTCCGCCCGACTGGACGACACCGGCCGCGGCCAGGTCGCCGCGGTAGGCCGTGAACCAGCCGTTGGGCTTCTTCTGGCCGTCGACCTCCGCCGAACCGGTCTTCGCGCCGACCTTTCCGTAGACCCCCTGCATCGCCTCGGCCGCCGTGCCGTAGGCCGCGGTGTACGCCATCAGCTCGCGCAGCTGGCCGAGCGTGCCCGCGGACATCGTGCGGGTGGCCTTCGCCAGCGTCCGCCCGTCGACCTCCGCCGAGACCAGGTACGGCTGCCGGAACACGCCCGAGGCGACGGTCGCCGACACCGACGCCATGTTCAGCGGGTTCATCCGCACCCCGCCCTGGCCGATCAGCGAGGCCGCCATCTGGGCCTTCGACTGCACCGGGACCGAGCCGTCGAAGGTGGGCACGCCGACCGCCCAGTTGTTCATGGACAGCCCGAAGACCTGCTGGGCCTGCTCGGTCAGCGAGGCGTTCTCCAGCTCGGGCGCCTGGCTGATGAAGGCGGTGTTGCAGGAGCGGGCGAAACTGGCCTTGAAGGTGCCGCCCTTGATCTGGAACTTGTCGTCGTTCTGGAACTTCCAGCCGCCGTAGCTGAAGTACTTCGGGCACGGATGCGGCTTGTCCGCCGACGCCAGGCCCTTCTCGATCAGCAGCGAGGAGGTGACGACCTTCATCGTCGACCCCGGCGCCAGCGAGCCCTGGAAGGCGACGTTGAAGCCGTGGGAGGCGTTCGCGGCGGCCAGGATCTCCCCGGTCGAGGGCCGCAGCACCACCACCGACGAGCGCGCCTTCTTCGCGACCTGCGCCTCGGCCGCCGCCTGAAGGGCCGGGCTGAGGGTGGTCCTCACGGTGCCCGGCGTGCCCTTGCTGAGCGTCAGCAGCGTCTTGTCGGACAGCTTGTCCGCCCTGGCCTCCTTGCCGCGCACCACCCGCAGTTCGACGCCCGCCCGGCCGCCGGCCTTCTTGCCGTACTTCTCCCGCAGCCCGTCCAGGACCGAGCCCAGCGAGGGGTACTTCTTCGTGGTGATCTCGCCGCCGTCCCGGTCGAGCGCCTTGATCGGCGGGGTCCCGGACTCCCCGGTGACGAGCGTGTCGCCGTCCTCCAGGTCGGGGTGGACCACGGCGGAGTGCCACGCGACCTGCGGCTTCCCGGTCGCCTTGTCGCGTACGACGGTCAGGGAGCTGTCGTACGCCAGCGGCTTGCCGGCGCCCTTGTACGCCACCGTCGCCTTGACGGAGAAGGGGACCGTGGCGCCGGTGCGGGCACCAGGAGTCAGGGTGACGTCCCTCAGGCGGGCATCCTTGGTGTAGCCGGTGAGCAGGGCGGTGGCCGCCTCGGGGTCGTTCGTGACGGCGGCGGCCTGGGCGACCCGGCCCGACTGCCAGGCGGTGAGGAAGGTCCGCGAGGCGGTGTTCACCTCGGTCGCGGACAGCGGGCCCGTCCTGACCTCCGGCTTCTGGTCGGCGACGGAGGACGCCCGGTCCTCGGCCGCCCCGCCGCCGTACAGCGCGTACCCGGCGACGCCCGCGCCGCCGACGACCACGGCGATCACCCCGCCGATCACGGCGGGACGACTCGTCCTCCGTCGCTCGGCGACGCGCCTTCTCTTGCCCACTGTCCTCGGTCCTCCGCGATCCCAGGGCGCCGTCGCCCTCGTTCCTCAGCTCAACGACGGCGACCATCCTGGAGTCCCGTCCTGTGCGGGTGAGTTCAGCCACCCGCCGCCAGTACGGCCTTCACGATCGGTCCGGCCGCGTCGACGCCGTGGCCGCCGTCCTCGCTCATGGCCGCCACCGCCACATCATCGCGGAAAGCGGTGAACCAGCTGTTGGAGGTCTTCACCCCGTCCACCTCGGCGGACCCGGTCTTCGCCCCGATCTCCCCACCGAGACCCCGCATGACCGGCGCCGCGGTGCCCTGCGTGGCCGTCAGCCGCATCATCTGCCGCAGCTGCTCGGCCGTGCCCGGCCGCAGACCCTCGGCGGTGGCCAGCTCGCGGCCGTCGAGCTCGGGCGAGACCAGGTACGGCTGGCGGAAGGTGCCGGTGATCGCGGTCGCCGTCACCGACGCCATGTTCAGCGGGTTCATGGTGACCTTGCCCTGGCCGATGGCGTTGGCGGCGCGGTCCGGACCGCTCTCGGCGGGGACGCTGCCGTCGACCGAGGCGATCCCGGTCTTCCAGTCGTCCCGGCCAAGCCCGAACTTGTCCCGTGCCTCCGCGGTCAGCGACTCGTCGGTGAGCGGCTTCTCGTCGATCAGCTTGACGAAGGCCGTGTTGCAGGACCGCATGAAGCTGCCCGCGAGCGTGGCGTTCAGGTCCGGCTTCATGGTCTTCAGGTTCCTGAAGGTCTGCCCCTGCCACATCGCGTCGTCCGGGCAGGGCGCCGGGCCGTTCATCGAGGTCACGCCGTTGTCGATGAGCATCGCCGCGGTGACGATCTTCATCGTGGAGCCGGGGGGTGCCGCGCCCTCGAAGGCCGCGTTCCAGCCGTCCTTGCGGTGGTTGGCGACCGCCAGCACCTCGCCGGTGGTCGGCTTGACCGCCACCACCGAGGACTCGGCGTACCGCGTCACCGCCTTCTCCGCCGCCGCCTGCGCGCTAGCGCTGAGCGTGGTCCGGAGCTTGCCCGCGGTGCCCTTGGCGAGTGTCAGCAGCGGGGTGTCGGGGCTGCCGTCACCGTCGTGCCGGACGACCAGTTCGGCCCCGGGAGTGCCGCCCGCCCGCTTGCCGTACTTCTCCCGCAGGGCGTCCAGGATCGGGCCCAGCGAGGGGTACGCGTCCTTGGTCAGCACCGTGCCGGAGCGGTCCACGGCCTCGATGGGCGGGGCCGACGACGGTCCGGTGACGAGGTGGTCCTGGTCCGTCCGCAGCGCGGGATGGACCACGGCGGGCTTCCAGTCGACCAGCGGTTCGCCGGTGGTCAGGCCGCGCACGACGGTCAGGGTGCTCTGGTACTCCAGGGGCTTGGACGTCCCCTTGTAGACCACCTTCGCCCGCACGGTGAACGGCACGGTGGTCTTCCGCGCGGCCCCCGGGGTGATCCGCACGCCCGTGATGTGCGCCTCGTCGGCGTACTCCGTCAGCAGCGCCCGGGCCGCGGCGTTGTTGTTCGTGTGCTGGCCGGCGGCGGCCGCCGACCCCTTCTCCCATGCCGCGAAGAACTCCCCCGAGGCCTTTTCCACCTCGTCCGCGCCCGGCGGCCCCGACTTCGCCTCGGACGTGCCGGACCCGTCGTCACCGTTCAGTGCGGACACGATGTTGAACGCGCCGTACCCGGCCCCACCCACCATCACGGCGAACACACCGCCGATGACGGCGGCCTTGACCCCCTTGCCCATGGAACCGTGCCCCTCCCCGTTATCAGTCCTCCGAACTGTAGGTGGCGTGCGGGAGTCCTGTGAGAGCTGTGTCCTTTTGTTGGCCGAAGAGAGATCAGTCCCCGGGGCTACACCCAGGTATCCAGCCACATCCGTGAACGCCAGTCCTCGATCGGGATGGCGGTCCCGGTGTACAGCGGCCAGAAGTAGATGAAGTTCCAGGCGATCAGCAGCACCAGCACGCCCGCCCCGGTCGCCCCCGCCACCCGGCGGGTGTCGCTCGACCCCGGGGGGCCGATGAGCGCGCCGAGCATCATCGCGACGGCCAGGCACAGGAAGGGCAGGAAGACGACGGCGTAGAAGAAGAAGATCGTGCGCTCCTGGTACATGAACCAGGGGAGGTAGCCGGCCGCGATGCCGCAGGCGATGGCGCCCGCGCGCCAGTCGCGGCGGAAGAACCAGCGCCACAGGACGTACAGGATCGCGAAGGCGGCCGCCCACCACAGCAGCGGGGTGCCGATGGCGAGGACCTCGCGGGCGCACTTCTCGGCGGCGTCGGTGGGGCAGCCGTCGTTGCCGGGGGCGGGCGACTCGTAGAAGAACGAGACCGGGCGGCCGTCGACGATCCAGCTCCACGGGTTGGACTGGTAGGTGTGCGGGGAGTGCAGGCCGACATGGAACTCGTAGACCTGGTGCTCGTAGTGCCACAGGCTGCGCAGCCAGTCGGGGAACAGCCACGACCAGTCGCTGTCGCGGCCGTCGGTCGCGGCCCAGTTGCGGTAGTAGCCGCCCGAGCCGTCGCCGGGGGAGAGGATCCAGCCCAGCCAGGACAGCAGGTACGTGGCGATCGCCACCGGGACCGTCGCCACGAAGGCCAGGCCCAGGTCGCGCCTGAGGACCGCCTCGTAGGGGTGGCGGGCACCGGCGACCTTGCGGGAGCCGACGTCCCACAGGACCGCCATCACACAGAACGCGGCCAGGATGTACAGGCCGTTCCACTTGGTGCCGATGGCCAGGCCCAGCATCAGACCGGCCGTCCAGCGCCAGGGGCGCCACCCGAGGCGGGTCGTCTCCGCGGTGTGCGCGTCCGGGCGGACCCGGCCGTCGGCGTCGGTGGGCAGCGCGGCCGCGAGTTTCTCCCGGGCCCGGTCCCGGTCGACGACCAGGGCGCCGAACGCGGCCAGCACGAAGAACATCAGCACCCCGTCGAGCAGTGAGGTGCGGGCCATCACGAAGGCCAGCCCGTCCACCGCCATCAGCGCGCCGGCCAGACAGCCGAGGAACGTCGAACGGAAGATCCGGCGGCCGATCCGGCACAGCATCAGGACCGACAGCGTGCCCAGCAGCGCCGTCATGAACCGCCAGCCGAACGGGTCGAACCCGAACATCAGCTCGCCCAGCCCGATGACGTACTTGCCGACCGGCGGATGCACCACGTACGAGGCGTCCGTGGGCACCGACACCTTGCCGCCGATGTCCAGGATCAGGTCGTTGGCGTTCTTGTCCCAGTTGACCTCGAAGCCGCGGTGGACGAGCGCCCACGCGTCCTTGGCGTAGTACGTCTCGTCGAATATCACCGCCTTCGGGCTGCCCAGGTTCCAGAACCGGATCACGCCCGCGAACAGCGTGACGAGCAGCGGGCCGCCCCACCCCGACCAGCGCGTGACGCGGTCGACCAGCGCCTTCGGCAGTCCGAGCGCCGCCCACATCCGCGGGTTGGGGCGCGCGTACGGGGGCACGAGCCGGTCGCGCACGTCGCTTCTGGGCCCGGCCGTGTAGCCGAAACGGCGCAGCCGCTGCTGCCACGACGGCCGCTGGTCGTGCGGGGCCTGGGCCCGCCGGGTGTCCGTGGAGTCCATGGACGACGCTGTACTGGTCACCGCGCCATCGTAGGGAAGACGCCTGTGGGAGTCCCGCGGATGGGTCCTGCGAGGATGGAAAAGTGACAGGAACCCTTGTATTGGCAGGCACCCCCATCGGCGACATCGCGGACGCCCCGCCGCGGCTCGCCGAGGAACTGGCCGGTGCGGACGTGGTCGCCGCCGAGGACACGCGGCGGCTGCGGCGGCTGACCCAGGCGCTCGGCGTGACGCCCAAGGGGCGGGTCGTGTCGTACTTCGAGGGCAACGAGGCCGCCCGCACACCCGAGCTGGTGGAGGAACTCGTCGCCGGCGCGCGCGTGCTGCTCGTCACCGACGCCGGCATGCCGTCGGTGTCGGACCCCGGCTACCGGCTGGTGGCGGCGGCCGTGGAGCAGGACATCCGGGTCACCGCCGTCCCCGGGCCCTCCGCCGTGCTCACCGCGCTCGCGCTGTCCGGGCTGCCCGTCGACCGGTTCTGCTTCGAGGGCTTCCTGCCGCGCAAGGCCGGGGAACGGCTGACCCGGCTGCGGGAGGTCGCCGGGGAACGGCGGACCCTCGTCTACTTCGAGGCCCCGCACCGGCTCGACGACACCCTCGCCGCGATGGCCGAGGTGTTCGGCGCGGAGCGGCGGGCCGCCGTCTGCCGCGAGCTGACCAAGACGTACGAGGAGGTCAAGCGCGGCCCGCTCGGGGAGCTGGCGGTGTGGGCCGCCGAGGGCGTGCGCGGGGAGATCACCGTCGTGGTGGAGGGCGCTCCGGAGAAGGCACCCGGGGAGCTCGACCCGGCGGAGCTGGTGCGCAGGGTGCGGGTGCGTGAGGAGGCGGGCGAGCGGCGCAAGGAGGCCATCGCGGCGGTCGCGGCGGAGGCCGGGCTGCCGAAACGGGAGGTCTTCGACGCGGTCGTGGCGGCGAAGAACGCCGGTGCGTGAAGAGTCTGTGCAAGAGGGGGCACACCCGCTCTGAGCAGGGCGCATGTCGTTTGAGCGGGCGCCCCACGGACAGGCAAAGGGCAGGCTCGGAAGGCAAAGCGCAGACCCCGCCGCGAGGGCCGTTGCGGCAAGGAACGTCCAAGACGGGGCCAACACTCGACAGGCCTGATGCGTTCGCGGCGGCGGAGGCGTCCACTGGGTGACAGGGACGCATCCGTCCCGGTGTCCAGCGGACCAGAGGAGCTGGCATGAGCGAGATCGCAGGGCAGACCGCCGCACTGCGCAGCGGCGCCACCGCCGTCGTCCACGAGTCGTATTCCTTCGCCTGCATGCGGTGCGGGCACGGCTGGGAACAGTCGTACGAGATAGAGCACCACACCGGCGCCGACGGCCACGACTTCGTCATCTACGTCGCGGACGGCCAGGTCGTGCCCTCACCGCTGAGCCGGCCCGGTTGCCACAACTGCGACGGACATGTCGTACGGATCATGCGGGCCGGGCAGGTCTCGTCGGTGCTCGACGTGGCGCACCGGCAGCAGCGCCGCGCCCCGCAGGCCGGGCCCGTCGAGGCGCCGGCGGTGCCCGCACCGGCCGGGGAGCGCCACCACTGGCACCTGTCCGACCTGCTGCACCCGTTCCACCACCGCAAGGCCGGCTGAGCCCCGCCGCACGGCGGACCGGCCCCTGGACCCCGCCTCCCCTCGGGGAGAGGGCATGCCCCTTTCGTAGGATCGGGGCATGCCCTCCTCACGCTCCAGCGCCCGGGACAAGAACGCGGCACCGCCGCTCCCGGAGCCCCTCCGGGTGCCCGTCGCCGACTCCCACACCCACCTCGACATGCAGTCCGGCACGGTGGAGGAGGCCCTCGCCAAGGCCGCGTCGGTGGGCGTGACCACGGTGGTGCAGGTCGGCTGCGACATCCGGGGCTCGCAGTGGGCCGCCGAGACGGCGGGACGCCACGACGCCGTCCACGCGACCGTCGCCCTGCACCCCAACGAGGCGCCGCGCATCGTCCACGGCGACCCCGACGGCTGGTCCCGGCAGGGCGCGCGGCAGCCGGGGGGCGCGCAGGCGCTCGACGAGGCGCTCGCCGAGATCGACCGTCTGGCCGCGCTCCCGCAGGTCAAGGGCGTCGGCGAGACCGGCCTCGACTACTTCCGCACCGGCCCCGAGGGCAAGGAGGCGCAGGAGCGCTCCTTCCGCGCCCACATCGAGATCGCCAAGCGGCACGGCAAGGCTCTCGTCATCCACGACCGCGACGCCCACGACGACGTCCTGCGGGTGCTGAAGGAGGAGGGCGCCCCCGAGCGGACGGTGTTCCACTGCTACTCCGGGGACGCGGAGATGGCCGAGGTGTGCGCCCGCGAGGGCTACTTCATGTCCTTCGCCGGCAACGTCACCTTCAAGAACGCCCAGAACCTGCGGGACGCGCTCGCCGTGGCCCCCCTGGAGCTGGTCCTGGTGGAGACCGACGCGCCCTTCCTGACCCCGGCGCCGTACCGCGGACGGCCCAACGCGCCCTACCTCGTCCCGGTCACGGTCCGCGCGATGGCCGCCGTGCGGGGCATCGACGAGGACGCTCTGGCCACGGCACTCGGCGCCAACACGGCACGCGCGTTCGGCTACGGAACACCACTCTGAGTAGCCGCGCCACTTTGGAGAGTGACGGCCTCTCCGCTAGGTTCTGGGTCTCTCCGGACCCTGGAGCGTGTCGGCGTGAGCAACTCCCAGTACCAGGCGTACGAGACGTACGGCCCGATCGATCCGTACGGCGCGGGCTACGACCCGCACACCGCGGAGACGGTGGCGTACGGCGTCCAGGTCGCGCCGACGCCGCCGATGCCGGTGTCCTACGAGGACACCTACCGGCCCGCCTACGAGGCGCCGGCGACCCTGCCCCTGCCCGTGGAGGTGCGCGCGCCGGTCCCGCGTGACGGAGCGGACCGGCGGGCCGCGCGCCGGCGGAAGGCGCGGGGTGCCGAGCGAGCGGACGGCACCATGCGCCGGCTGCTGCCGCAGGCGCTGGTCGTCGCCTTCCTCGCCGGCGGCACCACCGCCTTCGTCGCCGAGGACAAGGCGATCGAGCTGACCGTCGACGGCAAGCCGCGCACCCTGCACACCTTCGCCGACGACGTCAGCGAACTGCTCGCCGCCGAGGGCGTCGACGTGGGGGCGCACGACGTGGTCGCGCCGGCCCCCGGCACCGCGCTCGCCAGCGGCGACGAGATCGCGGTGCACTACGGGCGCCCCGTACGGCTCACGCTCGACGGGCAGCGGCGCGAGGTCTGGACGACGGCGCGCACGGTGGAGGAAGCGCTCAAACAGCTGGGGGTGCGCGTGGAGGGCGCGTATCTGTCCGCCCTGCGCTCCCGGCCCATCGGACGCGAGGGGCTCACGCTGGACGTGCGCACCGAACGCGCGGTCACCGTCATGGCGGACGGCCGCTCCCGCACCGTGCGCACGAACGCCGCGACCGTGCGGGAGGTCGTCGAGGAGGCCGGCATCACGCTGCGCGGCCAGGACACCACCTCCGTCCCGCCGGACAGCTTCCCCCGCGACGGCCAGACGGTCACCGTGCTGCGGATCACCGGGTCGAAGGAGGTCCGCGAGGAGGCCATTCCGTTCCGGGTGGAGCGGACCGAGGACCCCACGCTGTTCCAGGGCACCGAGGTCGTCGAACAGGCCGGCCGGGCGGGCCTGCGCCGGGTCACCTACGCCCTGCGCACCGTCAACGGCGTCCGGCAGAAGCCGCGCCGGGTCAGGACCGAGGTGGTCCGGGAGCCGCGCGCCCAGGTGGTGAAGGTGGGGACCAGGCCGATGCCGACCTCCGTGCGCGGCGCGGACGGCCTGGACTGGCAGGGACTCGCGGCGTGCGAGTCGGGGGGCCGGCCGAACGCGGTGGACCCCTCGGGGACGTACGGCGGGCTGTACCAGTTCGACACCCGGACCTGGCAGGCGCTCGGCGGGAGCGGCCGGCCGCAGGACGCGCCGGCGGCGGAGCAGACGTTCCGGGCGAAGAAGCTGTACGTGCAGCGCGGGGCGAGCCCCTGGCCACACTGCGGGCGCCGACTGCACGGGTGAGCGGGGCGCGGGGCCGCGCGGTCCGCCGCCGGCTCCGCTCCCCGTACCCTTGTGGCCGTGAGCAGCAGCCCCACCCCCGACGCCCTCCTCGGCCCCGCCGACGTCCGTGAACTCGCGGAAGTCCTCGGTGTGCGGCCGACCAAGCAGCGCGGGCAGAACTTCGTGATCGACGCCAACACGGTCCGGCGGATCGTCCGGACCGCGGATGTCCGCCCCGACGACGTCGTCGTCGAGGTCGGTCCGGGGCTCGGCTCCCTCACCCTCGCGCTGCTGGAGGCCGCCGACCGGGTCGTCGCCGTCGAGATCGACGACGTGCTCGCCGCCGCGCTGCCCGCGACGATCACGGCGCGGATGCCCGGCCGCGCGGACCGGTTCGCGCTGGTGCACTCCGACGCGATGCACGTCGGCGAGCTGCCGGGCCCGCCGCCCACCGCGCTGGTGGCGAACCTGCCGTACAACGTCGCCGTGCCCGTGCTGCTGCACATGCTGGAGACCTTCCCGACCATCGAGCGCACCCTGGTCATGGTCCAGGCGGAGGTCGCCGACCGGCTCGCCGCCGGACCCGGCTCCCGGGTGTACGGCGTGCCGTCGGTGAAGGCCAACTGGTACGCCGAGGTCAAGCGGGCCGGTGCCATCGGCCGCACGGTCTTCTGGCCCGCGCCGAACGTCGACAGCGGGCTGGTGTCGCTCGTCAGGCGCTCCGAGCCGATCAGGACCACCGCGTCCAGGCGTGAGGTCTTCGCCGTCGTCGACGCCGCGTTCGCCCAGCGGCGCAAGACGCTGCGGGCCGCCCTCGCCGGATGGGCCGGGTCCGCGGCCGCCGCCGAGGCCGCGCTCGTCGCCGCGGGCGTCTCACCGCAGGCGCGCGGGGAGTCCCTCACCGTCGAGGAGTTCGCCCGCATCGCCGAGCACCGCGTCACCGAGACCCCCGCCCCGGACACCGAGGAGCACAGCCGCCCGTGAGCGTCACCGTCCGCGTCCCCGCCAAGGTCAACGTCCAGCTCGCGGTCGGTGCCGCCCGCCCCGACGGCTTCCACGACCTGGCCAACGTCTTCCTCGCGGTCGGCCTCCACGACGAGGTGACGGCCACCCCCGCCGACGAACTGCGCGTCACGTGCGAGGGCCCGGACGCGGCGCAGGTGCCGCTCGACCGTACGAACCTCGCGGCGCGGGCCGCCGAGGCGCTGGCCGCGCGGTACGGCCGCAGCCCCGCCGTGCACCTGCACATCGCCAAGGACATCCCCGTCGCCGGCGGCATGGCGGGCGGCAGCGCCGACGGGGCCGGGGCGCTGCTCGCCTGCGACACCCTGTGGGGCACCCACGCCTCCCGCGCGGAACTGCTCGACATCTGCGCCGAGTTGGGCAGCGACGTGCCGTTCAGCCTGGTGGGCGGGGCCGCGCTCGGGACCGGGCGGGGGGAGCGGCTGCGGCCGCTGGAGGTCGGCGGCACCTTCCACTGGGTCTTCGCGATGGCCGCGCGCGGGCTGTCCACCCCGGCCGTCTTCCGGGAGTTCGACCGGCTGACCGAGGGGCTCGTCGTCCCCGCACCGGTCGCCTCGCAGACCCTGCTCGACGCGCTGGCCAAGGGCGACCCCGACGCGCTCGCCGCCACCGTCTCCAACGACCTCCAGCCCGCCGCCCTCTCGCTCTTCCCCGAGCTCACCGACACCCTCGCCGCGGGCAGCGCCGGCGGCGCGCTCGCCGGGCTGGTCTCGGGGTCGGGTCCGACGACGGCGTTCCTGGTGCGTGATCCGCGGTCCGCGGCGAAGGTGGCCGAGGCGCTGCGGGCCTCCGGCACCTGCCGCACGGTCCGCGTCGCGTCGGCGCCCGCGCCGGGGGCCACCGTGGTGGCCGGGACCTGACGACCCCGCCCTGCCCGGCCGTCCCCTGAGCGGCGGGCGACCGGCGCCGCCTCCGGCCCCGGCCGACGGGTGGGAAGGGCTGTCGGCGCGCGCGACTACCCTGGAGGGTCGAGCATCCCCCTTGTCAGGAGAGAAATGGCCGTCAACCTGGTCAATGTCGAGAACGTCAGCAAGGTGTACGGCACCCGTGCCCTGCTCGACGGCGTCTCGCTCGGCGTCTCCGAGGGCGATCGCATCGGTGTCGTCGGCCGCAACGGCGACGGCAAGACCACCCTGATCCGGATGCTCGCCAAGCAGGAGGAGCCCGACAGCGGCCGCGTCACCCACTCCGGCGGGCTGCGCAGCGGCGTCCTCACCCAGCACGACTCCCTGGACTCCACCGCGACCGTGCGGCACGAGGTCATCCGGGACCTGGCCGACCACGAGTGGGCCGGCAACGCCAAGATCCGCGACGTGCTGACCGGCCTGTTCGGCGGCCTGGACCTGCCGGGCTTCCCGCAGGGCCTGGACACCGTCATCGGCCCGCTCTCCGGCGGTGAGCGCCGCCGGATCGCGCTCGCCAAGCTGCTCATCGAGGAACAGGACCTGCTCGTCCTCGACGAGCCCACCAACCACCTCGACGTCGAGGGCATCTCCTGGCTCGCCCAGCACCTGCGCGAGCGCCGCTCCGCGCTCGTCTGCGTCACCCACGACCGCTGGTTCCTGGACCAGGTGTGCACGCGCATGTGGGACGTGCAGAAGGGCGACGTCTACGAGTACGAGGGCGGCTACTCCGACTACGTCTTCGCCCGCGCCGAGCGCGAGCGGATCGCCGCCACCGAGGAGACCAAGCGGCAGAACCTGGTCCGCAAGGAGCTGGCCTGGCTGCGGCGCGGCGCCCCCGCCCGGACGTCCAAGCCGCGCTTCCGGGTCGAGGCCGCCAACGAGCTGATCAAGGACGTCCCGCCGCCGCGCGACAGCAGCGAGCTGATGAAGTTCGCCTCCTCGCGGCTCGGCAGGACGGTGTTCGACCTGGAGGACGTCACCGTCCAGGCCGGCCCCAAGGTGCTGCTCAAGCACGTCACCTGGCAGCTCGGACCCGGCGACCGCGTCGGCCTCGTCGGGGTCAACGGCGCCGGCAAGACCTCGCTGCTGCGGGCCATGGCCGAGGCCTGGCGGACCGACGGCGAGACGCAGCCCGTGGGCGGGAAGGTCGCCGTCGGCAAGACGGTCAAGCTCGCCTACCTCTCCCAGGAGGTCGCCGAACTCGACCCGAACCTGCGGGTGCTGGAGGCCGTGCAGCGGGTGCGCGAGCGCGTCGACCTCGGCAAGGGCCGCGAGATGACCGCCGGTCAGCTGTGCGAGACGTTCGGCTTCAACAAGGAGAAGCAGTGGACGCCGGTCGGGGACCTCTCCGGCGGTGAGCGGCGCCGGCTCCAGCTGCTGCGCCTGCTGATGGACGAGCCCAACGTCCTCTTCCTCGACGAGCCCACCAACGACCTCGACATCGAGACCCTCACCCAGCTGGAGGACCTCCTCGACGGCTGGCCCGGCTCGATGATCGTCATCTCCCACGACCGCTTCTTCGTCGAGCGCACCACCGACCGGGTCTTCGCCCTCCTCGGCGACGCCGCCCTGCGGATGCTGCCGCGCGGTATCGACGAGTACATCGAGCGCCGCCACGCGATGGAGGCGGCGGCGGCAGCCTCGGCGCCCGTCGTGCAGAAGGCCGTGCCGGCGGTGAGCTCCGCCGACCAGCGCGCCGCCAAGAAGGAGTTGCAGAAGATCGAGCGGCAGCTCGACAAGGTCTCCGAGAAGGAGGCCAGGCTGCACGCCCAGATCGCCGAGAACGCCACGGACTTCGCGAAGGTGGCCGAACTGGACGCCACCCTCCGGGACTTGGCCGGTGAGCGCGAGGAACTGGAGCTGCGCTGGCTGGAACTCGCCGAGGACGCGTGAAGGGCGCGTGAAGGCGCATAACGGAGGCGTCACGGGCCGGTCCGCCCTTGGGTACAGGCGCTGATCGGCCCGCTGCTCCGTCAGCCCCGGGTGATAGAAAGGGCCGTCTGAGAACTTTCTGAGAACGACTCTGAGCCCGTACGTACCTCAGGGCGTGGCTAAAAATCAGTGACGAGGGGGAGCACGCTGATGACTCAGCCGCCCAACCAGCCGCCCGGTTTCGGAGCGCCGCAGGACCAGCCGCCGCAGGGCGGGTTCGGCGCGCCCGTGCCGCCCCCGCAGGGGCAGCCGCCGACGCCGCCGTCTCCGCAGGGCCCGCCGCAGCCCGGTTACGGCTATCCGCAGCAGCAGCCGGCCGGCCCGTACGGCCAGCCCCAGCAGCCGCCCGCCGGTCCGTACGGCCAGCCCCAGCAGCCGCCCGCCGGCCCGTACGCCCAGCCCGGTCCGTACGGGCAGCCCCAGCAGCCCGGCCCCTACAGCCAGCCCGGCTACGGCTACCCGCCCCCGCCGCAGTACCCCGGTGGGCCCGGCACCCCGCCGTCCGGTCCGCGCAACCCCTTCAAGGGCAAGCCCGCCCTCGTCATCGCCGCGGCCGTGGCCGGTCTGCTGGTCGTCGGCGGCACCGTGTGGGCGGTCACGAGCGGGGACGACGACCCGAAGAAGCCGGTCGCCAAGGAGAGCGGCAGCGCCAAGCCGTCCGCCTCCGACGACCCGGCCAACCCCGGGTACGGCGACGGTGGCGGCGGCAAGGAGCAGCAGGACCTCAACGAGGGCCGCCAGGCGGGCGAGTCGAAGGTGCTCTGGTACAAGGACGCGCCCGACGCGCCCGGTTCCGGCGCCGACGCCCCCGGCATGTGGATCACCGACAAGACCGCGGTGAAGGCGGCGTACAAGCAGCTCTTCGGCTACGCCGTGGCCGACGGCAAGCCCGCGTGGGACCCGATCACCTTCGACCAGAAGATCTGCGCGGCCACCGACCAGAAGACGGCCGCGGGCAAGATCGTCGTGGCCTACCAGAACGGCAGCAGCGACCGCGCGAAGTGCAACCAGCTCCAGGAGATCGACCTCGACACCGGCGCCAAGGGCTGGACCGCCGAGGTCGCCGACGGTGACCTGTTCGACAGCGCCCTCCAGATCGACCTGTCCATCACCGGCAAGACGCTGATGGTGGGCCGCTCGATGTCCGGCACCGCCTACGACGTGGAGACCGGCAAGAAGCTGTGGAACAAGGAGAAGTACGGCAACGCCTGTTTCCCCAGCGCCTTCGCGGGCGGCAGCAGGCTGATCGCGGTCTCCTCCTGCGACGCCTCCGGTGCCAAGGAGCACGACGAGGTGCAGGAGCTGGACCCCGCGACCGGCAAGGCCAGGTGGACCCAGAAGTTCGACAAGGGCTGGCGCGTCGCGCGGGCCTACTCCCTCGACCCGCTGGTGATCTACAGCACCAACGAGGACAAGAACGCCTGGAACATCTCCACCTTCACCTCCGGCGGCAAGTTCCGCTCCCAGGTCGACTTCGACGAGGACTTCGCGCCCGTCTGCGGGTGGGCGATCCTCTCGCGTGACCTCACCGGCTGCACGGGCGCGGTCGCCGACGCGAACACGCTCTACCTGCCCACCGAGGCCACCACCGGCGCCAACGAGGTCGTCGCGGTCAACCTCTCCGACGGCAAGGAGAAGTGGCGCGTGAAGTCCCCGGCGGACGATTCGATGCTGCCGATGAAGATCGAGAACGGCAAGCTCATCGCGTACGTCCAGCCCTCCTACGAGGCGGGCGGCCAGGTCGTCTCCATCGCGACGACCGGCTCGGACCACAAGCCGGCCAAGCTGCTGCAGAACCCGGCGGGTGTCGCCGACATCGAGGACGGCTTCTTCTCCAAGGACATCGACTGGGTCGGCGGGCGCTTCTACCTCTCGACCACCCGGCTGACCGGCAACGACGACACGCAGGAGAAGTTGATGCTCGCCTACGGCAAGTAGCCCCTCGCCCCGTCCCGTTCCCGTCGCCGTCCCCCCTTACGAGGTACCCGCGTCATGACCCAGCCGCCGCCCCCGCCGCCCAACCAGCCCCCGCCCGGGGGAGGTTTCGGCCCGCCCCAGGACCAGCCGCCGCAGCACCCGGCCCCGCAGCCGGGGTACGGCTACCCGCAGACCCCGCCGCCCCCGCAGGGCGCGCCGCAGACGCCCCCGCCCCCGCAGGCACCGCCGGCGGGTCCGGGCTACGGGTACCCCGGCCAGCAGCAGCCGCCGTACGGCCAGCAGCCGAACCCGTACGCGCAGCAGCAGCCCTACGGTCAGCAGCAGCAGCAGCCCGGCTACGGGTTCCCGCAGCCGACCGTGCCGCTGCACCCCCAGCCCGGGCAGCCGGCCGGCGGGCGGAAGCTCAACCCGCAGCTGGCGATCATCGTCGCGGCGGTCGTGGCGATCGCGCTGATCGTCGGCGGCGGCGTCCTGTACGCCTCCTCGTCCGACGACGACGGCAAGAAGGACACCACGAGCTCCAGCGGTGGCACCGGCGGTGGCGGCGACCAGAAGGGCGGCACCGGCGGCACCTCCAGCAAGGGTGAGGAGAAGGTCCCCTCCAACACGGCCGCCTCGGTCCTCTTCCAGGTCCCGCAGCCCGAGCTGGAGGTCGACACCACCTACACGGTGGACGGCTCCTGGCTGACCGACAAGGTCTACGCCAAGAGCGGCATCGCCGAGGTCGTCGGCTACGACCGCGACAAGGGCACGAAGCTGTGGACGGTCAAGCTGCCCGGTCCGGTGTGCCGGGCCAGCCGGCACATGACCGAGGACCACCTGACGGCCATCGCCTACGAGCCGGCGATGCCGACGAAGACCCGTACAGCGGGGTGCAGCCAGGTCGCGGCGATCGACCTGGACGCGGGCAAGAAGTTGTGGACCAAGACGGCCAAGACCGGTGACCGGCTGATCACCTGGGACAACGTCAACGTCAG
Organism: Streptomyces sp. NPDC020489; assembly: GCF_044386545.1. Taxonomy (NCBI): domain Bacteria; kingdom Bacillati; phylum Actinomycetota; class Actinomycetes; order Kitasatosporales; family Streptomycetaceae; genus Streptomyces; species Streptomyces sp. NPDC020489. Next base: position 158,016 of record NZ_JBIRUZ010000006.1, on the reverse strand, counting down.
CGCGCACACGGTCGCCTCGGGCAGCACCAACGGCGGTGCCGCCTGGGACATCTCCACCGGCAAGTCCCTGTGGACCCCCAAGCCCACCGACAGCTGCTACGACGCGGGCTACGCCGGTGGCGAGAAGCTCGTCGCGGTCCGCAAGTGCGGCACCTACGACGCGCGCCAGCTGCACATCCAGACCATCGACCCGGCCTCCGGGAAGGTGATCTCCGAGTACAAGATGACGCAGGGCATCGAGTACGCGAGCGTCATCTCCACCCAGCCGCTCGTCGTGGCCGCCGAGGTCGGTGAGGTCGAGGGTGCCCGGGGCATCTCGGACGTCTTCGCCATCGACAACAAGACCGGTCAGCTGCGCTCCCGCATCTCCTTGCCGGCGGACCGGTACGAGGCCCGCTGTGACGGCATCTACCAGGTCGAGAACTGCTTCCAGGTCGTGGTCGGCAACGACCGGCTCTACGTGCAGACCGAGGAGCACGACGGCACCGGCGGCGAGTACATCAACCGGACCAACGAGATCGTCGCCTTCGACCTGGCCTCCGGCAAGCAGACCGGCCAGCGCGCCGACGCCGGTGACAGCTACACCATCACCCCGCTGCGGATGGACGGTGGCAACCTGCTGGCGTACAAGCGGCCGCCGTACGACAAGGGCGGTCAGATCGTGACCATCGACGGCGGCACCTTCAAGGAGACGAAGCTGCTGGAGATGCCGTCGGAGAAGACGGTGCGCGACGTGGAGACCAGCATGCTCCCCGACTCGTCCGAGATCCTCTACCACGACGGCCGGTTGTTCATGTCGAAGGTCTACGCGAGCGATTTCGGAGGCGGTTCGACCGAGAAGCGGTACCTCGCGATCGCCTTCGGCGCGAAATAGCCGCGGAACCGCCGACGACCACGGCCCCGTCCCTGCTCAGGGACGGGGCCGTGCGCGTACCACCCATCAACCTCGAATGCCGGAAATTCCGTCGATCCGGGGCACTTCTCACCGGTAGGGGGAGCGCAACGTCGAACAAGCGTGTAGCTTCCGGGGGCATGAAGAGCGGGGGAGCCGGGAGGGGGCTTCCGACCGTGCGGACCAGTGGGCATCCATGGCTGGGGCATCCATTGGGGGGACTGGGGGTTGCTCGATGGGAGTGCGGCTGATGGTGGTCGACGACCACCGACTGCTCGCGGAGGCGCTCGCCTCGGCGTTGAAGCTGCGGGGGCACCGGGTGCTCGCCGCGGCGGCACCCGCCGCGGGTGCGGCGGAACTGGTGATCACCCGGGCGCCCGAGGTGTGCCTGCTGGGCACGGCGACACCGGCCGAGCCGGGCATCTTCGACCCGGTGGTGAAGATCAAGCGGGACCGTCCGCAGGTGGCTGTCCTGGTCCTGGGCCCGGTGCCGAACCCCCGGGGCATCGCGGCGGCCTTCGCGGCCGGCGCCTCCGGCTACGTCCGCCACGACGAGCGCATCGAGGGCGTCGAGCGGGCGATCATGAAGGCCCGGGCGGGCGAGGCGGCGGTGGCACCGCAGCTGTTGCAGCAGGCCTTCAGTGAACTGCTGAACCCGGCGGCCCAACCGGACGACGAGGGCCAGCGCCTGCTCCAGCTGCTCACCCCGAGGGAGGTGGAGGTGCTGGTACGGGTCGCCGACGGGGAGGACACCCGGCTCATCGCGGCGGGCATGGGCATCGCGCCGTCCACGGCCCGCACCCATGTGCAGCGGGTCCTGATGAAGCTGGGCGTCGGCTCACGGCTGGAGGCGGCGGCGTTGGCGGCCCGCACGGGACTGCTGGACCGGGCCGGGCCGGTGGCGCACTCGATGGCGGAGCCGGGGAGGGGTCCGGAGGCCTGAGGCGGCCCGCGGACCCCGTCCCGTACCCGGCCGCGCCTAATCGGCGGCGGGCTTGTCCTCGGCGTCCGCGTCCGGCACCGGCGGCGGCGTCGGCCGCAGCTTCAGCCAGACCAGGAAGAAGACGCCGAGCAGCAGCATCCCGAGGCCGGTCCAGAGGTTGATGTTGACGCCCTCGGCCTTGTCGAGGGTGGCGTCGGAGGGGTTGATGCCGGCGATCGTGACGATGACGCCGTACAGGACGAACAGGCCGCCGATGATGCGGCGCAGGTCGAAGATGCGGGCGGCGGTGGCGGACTTCGCCTGGAGTTCGGCGACCTCCCGCTGGACGTCGCGCTCGGAGTGTCCGGAAGTCTCGGGCATGGTCTCTCAATCCTCCCGGGTCAGAACGAGAACGGGATGTAGCAGGCGGCGGCCAGGATCACGGCGCCCCAGCCCAGCAGGGCCGGCCTGCGGTACCAGGCGTCGTCGCCCTCGGCCGGTGCCTCGGACATGCCGGGGGAGCGGGTGCCGTAGACCAGGCCCTGGAGCTCGGCGGCCGGCTTCGGCGCGGTGAACAGCGACACCGCGACCATCACCACCGCGCCCGCGACGAAGCCGACGATCGCCGAGACGAAGTTGGCGCCCTGGTCGGTCGGGATGTCGACGACGCCCTGCTTGTAGATCCAGAAGTAGTTCACCATCGCGGCGACCGTGCCTGCGAGCAGTCCCCAGAACCCGGACTTCGCCGAGGCCCGCTTCCAGAACATGCCGACGACGAAGACCACGAACATCGGCACGTTGAAGAAGGAGAACAGGGTCTGGAGGTAGCTCATGATGTTGGAGAAGGAGGAGGCGAGGAACGCCGTGCCCACGGACGCGCAGACGCCGATCACCGTGATGAGCCGGCCGAAGCGCACGTAGTACGCGTCCTCCCGGCCCTGCTTGACGTACCGGCCCCAGATGTCGTTGGTGAACACCGTGTTGAAGGACGAGACGTTGGCCGCCATGCCCGCCATGAAGGCCGCGAGCAGACCGGTCACCGCGATGCCCAGGACGCCGTTGGGCAGCAGCTGTTCCATCAGGTACGGGATGGCGTCGTTGTACTGGTAGCCGGACTCGGGGGTGCCGAAGCCGGGGATGAGGGCCGCGGCGGTCAGGCCCGGGATCATCACCAGGAAGACGATGAAGATCTTCGGGAACGCGGCGATCAGCGGGGTGCGCTGGGCGGCGCTCAGGTTCTTCGCCGACAGGGCGCGCTGGACCTCGGCGAAGTTCGTCGTCCAGTAGCCGAAGGACAACACGAACCCGAGGCCCAGCACGATCGTCAGCCAGTTCGCGCCGAGCGGGTTGTCGCTGCCGATGCCGGTGCCGCCCCAGGCGGTGGTGAAGTCGGCGCCGTGCTGGGAGGTGAGCTTGTCCGTCAGACCGTCCCAGCCGCCGGCCTTCTTCAGCCCCAGCACCACGATCGGGATGAGGGCCGCGAGGATCACGAAGAACTGCAGGACCTCGTTGTAGATCGCCGAGGACAGCCCGCCGAGGGTGATGTACGCCAGCACGAACGCGCCGGCGACCACGATCGCCACCCACTGCGGCCAGCCCAGCAGCGCCTCGACGACGATCGCGAGGGCGTACAGGTTGACGCCGGAGATGAGGATCGCGGCGAGGGCGAAGAGCGCCGAGCTCAGCAGGTGCGCCCACTTGTCGAAGCGCAGCAGCAGCATCTCGGGGACGGAGCGGACCTTCGAGGAGTAGTAGAAGGGCATCATCACCAGGCCGAGGAAGACCATGGCGGGGATGGCGCCGATCCAGTACCAGTGCACGGTGTAGACGCCGTACTGCGCGCTGTTCGCGGCCATGCCGAGAATCTCGGTGGCGGCGAGGTTGGCCGAGATGAAGGCCAGGCCGGTGATCCAGGCGGGCAGGGAGCGCCCGGAGAGGAAGAAGTCGAGGCTGGTCTTCACCGATCTACGGGCGGCGAAGCCGATGCCCAGGACCACCAGGAAGTAGATGCCGAGGATCGTGTAGTCGAGCCAGTTCGTGGGGAGTCGCAGCTCGGCGGCCAGGGTGGTGGCCGCTGTGGGGGTTTGCATAAGCACTCGCTTCGTTGCGTGAACCGATACAGAGCGGAACCTACGCCTCCGCGTTCAGATATTGAACACTTCTGTTGATGCTCTTTGTTTGATTGTGATGTTGACTGCGCTGTCGAGTTATGGTTACTTGTGTTTAGTTCTGTTTGAGTGAAGGAGTCCGGCGGTGAAGAAGACCTCGACGCGGCTGGCCGACGGTCGCGAGCTGATCTACTACGACCTGCGCGACGACACCGTGCGGGACGCGGTGGACCGCCGCCCGCTGGACCGGACCGTCACCACCTCCGAGGTGCGCCAGGACGTGCTGCTCGGCGACTCGGTGGCGATCGCCTCGCACCGCCAGGGCCGCACCTACCACCCGCCCGCCGACGAGTGTCCGCTGTGCCCCTCGCAGGGCGAACGGCTCAGCGAGATCCCGGACTCGTCCTACGACGCCGTGGTCTTCGAGAACCGTTTCCCCTCGCTGGCCGGCGACTCGGGCCGCTGCGAGGTGGTCTGCTTCACCTCCGACCACAACGCGTCCTTCGCCGACCTCACGCAGGAACAGGCGCGTCTGGTCCTGGACGCGTGGACGGACCGGACGTCGGAGCTGTCTCATCTGCCCTCCGTGGAACAGGTCTTCTGCTTCGAGAACCGCGGTGCCGAGATCGGCGTGACACTGGGTCACCCGCACGGGCAGATCTACGCCTACCCCTTCACCACCCCCCGCACCGCCCAGATGTTGCGTTCGGTCGCCGCCCACAAGGACGCGACCGGCGGGGAGAACCTCTTCGACGCCGTCCTGGAGCGCGAGCTGGCCGACGAGCGGGTCGTCCTGGAGAGCGAGCACTGGGTGGCCTTCGTGCCGTACGCCGCGCACTGGCCCTACGAGGTCCACCTGTACCCCAGGCGCCGGGTGCCGGACCTGCTGGGGCTCGACGAGGACGCGCGCTCAGAGTTTCCCCAGGTTTATCTGGAACTCTTGAGGCGCTTCGACCGGATCTTCGGCGAGGGGGAGCCTCCGACGCCGTACATCGCCGCCTGGCACCAGGCGCCGTTCGGCCAGCTGGAGGAGTTCGACGGCGTCCACCGCGACGACTTCGCGCTGCACCTCGAGCTTTTCACCATCCGCCGCACCTCCGGCAAGCTGAAGTTCCTCGCGGGTTCCGAGTCCGGCATGAACGTGTTCATCAACGACATCCGGCCGGAGTCCGCGGCCCAGCGACTGCGAGAGGTAGCGAGTTCATGAAGTACCTGGTGACGGGTGGCGCGGGTTACGTCGGCAGCGTGGTGGCCCAGCATCTGCTGGAGGCCGGGCACGACGTCACCGTCCTGGACAACCTCTCCACCGGCTTCCGCGAGGGCGTCCCGGCCGGTGCCGTGTTCATCGAGGGCGACATCCGCGACGCCGGCAAGTGGCTCGACCCCTCCTACGACGGTGTCCTGCACTTCGCCGCCTCCTCCCAGGTCGGCGAGTCGGTCGTGAAGCCCGAGAAGTACTGGGACAACAACGTCGGCGGCACCATGGCGCTGCTCGGCGCCATGCGCGAGGCCGGCGTGCGCAAGCTGGTCTTCTCCTCCACCGCCGCCACCTACGGCGAGCCCGAGGAGGTGCCGATCGTCGAGACGGCACCCACGAGGCCGACCAACCCCTACGGCGCCTCCAAGCTCGCCGTCGACTTCATGATCAGCAGCGAGGCGCACGCGCACGGCCTGGGCGCGGTCTCCCTGCGCTACTTCAACGTGGCGGGCGCGTACGGCGAGTTCGGCGAGCGCCACGACCCCGAGTCGCACCTGATCCCGCTGATCCTCCAGGTCGCGCAGGGGCGCCGGGAGGCGATCTCCGTCTTCGGCGAGGACTACCCGACGCCGGACGGCACCTGCGTCCGCGACTACATCCACGTCGCCGACCTGGCCGAGGCCCACCTGCTCGCCGTCGAGCACGCCACCGCGGGCGAGCACCTGATCTGCAACCTGGGCAACGGCGAGGGCTTCTCCGTCCGCCAGGTCATCGAGACGGCCCGCCAGGTCACCGGCCACCCGATCCCCGAGGTCGTGGCCCCCCGCCGCGGCGGCGACCCGGCGGTCCTGGTGGCGTCGGCCGACGCGGCCCGCGAGAAGCTGGGCTGGAACCCGTCCCGCGCGGACCTCGCGGGGATCGTCGCGGACGCGTGGGAGTTCGCGCGGCACATCGGCACAGCAAGGGAGCAGTAGTGGGGCAGCAGGTGCAGGACGGTTTCACGGACCTCTACGGAACCGCTCCGGAAGGTGTCTGGTCGGCGCCCGGCCGCGTCAACCTCATCGGTGAGCACACCGACTACAACGACGGCTTCGTGATGCCCTTCGCGCTGCCGCACACGGCCGTCGCCGCCGTCTCCCGGCGGACCGACGGCATCCTGCGCCTGCACTCGGCGGACATCGGGGGCGACCCCGTCGAACTGCGCCTGGACGACCTCGCGCCGCTGTCCGACAAGAACTGGACGGCGTACCCGGCGGGTGTGGTCTGGGCGCTGCGCGAGGCCGGGCACCCGGTCACCGGCGCCGACGTCCACCTCTCCTCGACGGTCCCCTCGGGCGCGGGCCTGTCCTCCTCGGCGGCCCTGGAGGTCGTGATCGCCCTGGCGCTCGACGACCTGTACGAACTGGGCCTGGAGCGCCGGCAGCTGGCCCGCCTGTGCCAGCGTGCCGAGAACGTCTACGTCGGCGCCCCCACCGGGATCATGGACCAGACGGCGTCCGCGTGCTGCGAGGACGGCCACGCGCTGTTCCTCGACACCCGTGACCTGTCCCAGAAGCAGATCCCCTTCGACCTGGCGGCCGAGGGCATGCGCCTGCTCGTCGTCGACACCCAGGTCAAGCACTCCCACAGCGAGGGCGAGTACGGCAAGCGCCGCGCGGGCTGCGAGAAGGGCGCGGCCCTGCTCGGCGTCGACGCCCTGCGGGACGTGCCGTACGCGGAGCTGGACGCGGCGCTGGCCCGCCTCGGCGACGAGGAGGAGGTCGTGCGCCTGGTCCGCCACGTGGTGACGGAGGACGAGCGCGTCGAACGCGTCGTACGGCTGCTGGAGTCGGGCCAGACCCGGGCGATCGGCCCGGTCCTCGTCGAGGGCCACGCCTCCCTGCGCGACGACTTCCGCATCTCCTGCCCGGAGCTGGACCTGGTCGTCGACACGGCCCTCGCGTCCGGCGCGCTGGGCGCCCGGATGACCGGCGGCGGCTTCGGCGGCTCGGCGATCGTGCTGGCGGAGGAGGCCGACGTGGAGACCGTCACCAAGGCGGTCGAGGCGGCCTTCGCCGCGGCCGGCTTCACCGCGCCCCGCGTCTTCGAGGCGGTGCCCGCACCGGGGGCGCGCCGGGTGGGCTGACGGCTCCGGCGGCGCCCCCACCGGCACCGTCCGCGGCCCTGAAGCCTCAGGCGATCCGCTTCGTCAGCGTGTACTCGGTGATCCCCGGCGGATAGTCGGGGATCACGCACACCACGTCGTACCCCTGCCTCCGGTAGAACTCCGGTGCCTGGAAGTCCCATGTCTCCAGGCGGGAGTCGAGACACCCGCGCTCCTCGCGGGCGAGCGTCTCCGCGTGTGCAAGCAGTCGCGAACCCAGGCCCGCCCCGCGCCACCGCTCGTCCACCCACAGGTAGGTCACGTGCAGCCAGGTCGTCCAGGTGTGGCCGACCAGTCCGCCGGCGAGTTCGCCCGAGCCGTGCAGGGCCCAGACGTGGAGGGGAAGTTCGCGTTCACCTGGGGTTCCGCGCAGGGCACGCAGGACCGGGGAGGCCGCGGTGTTGTCGGCGCGGAGCCGGGTCCGGAGCAGATCACGTCGGGCTCTGTCGACTTCTGCCTCAATGCGAAACATGCGGCTCACCATAAACGCGGCGGACAGCCAGTTCTGCAAATTGCCTTCCCCTCCCGGCCCCCGGCCGTACCCTGATGAGCAGCACCGGTGGGGGCCGGTGCTGTTCAGGGGGCGAGACAGTCGGGTACGGCGCCCGAAGTGGGGGTAGCAGTCCGAGCACGGCGGCGGCCGTGCGGCCCTCGCACTTCGGACGTCGTACCTGCGCCTGCTCTTTCCGTCTCCCGCCATGAGGTATCCCCTGCTCTTGGAGAGCTTGGGGAAGGGGGTTTCGTGGTTCGCATCCGAGTCCTGGTCGTCGACGACCATCGCATCTTCGCCGAGTCGCTCGCCGCCGCCCTGGCCGCCGAGCCCGACGTCGACGTCTCCGCCGCCGGCAGCGGGCCCGCCGCGCTGCGCAGTCTGGAGCGCGCCGCCGCCGAGGGGCGCCGCTACGACGTGCTGCTCGTCGACGCCGACCTGGGCGGCAACGTCCAGGGCATCCGGCCCGCCGTGCCCGTGCAGGAGGGCGGCGAGGACGGGGTCGTCGACGGCATCTCGCTGGTGGCCGGGGTGCGCTCCGCGCAGCCCGGCGTCCGGATCGTCGTCCTCGCCGAGAAGGACGACCAGCGCCGTGCCGCGCTCGCCCTTCAGGCCGGGGCGTCGGGGTGGGTGGCCAAGGACTGCTCGCTGTCCCGGCTGCTGACCGTCATACGGGGGGTGCTGCGGGAGGAGACGCATCTGCCGCCCGCCCTGCTCACCGGCGTCCTGCGGGAGCTGACCGCCGCGCGCAAGCACCGCACCGAGAGCGAGCGGCTGGTGGAGTCCCTCACGCCGAGGGAGCGGGAGGTGCTGCGGTGCATGGTCGCCGGGCTCGGCAGAAAGGCCGTCGCCGAGCGGCTGTTCCTCTCCCCGCACACCGTCCGCACCCATATGCAGAACGTCCTCGGCAAGCTCGGCGTGCACTCCACGCTGGCCGCCGTCGCGCTCGCCCGCCGGGCTGGCGTGGGTCCTGCCGACCTAGCCGGGGATGTTGTCGAACGGGGCGGTCAACTGGCGTAGCAGTGCCGCCAGTTCGCCCCGCTGGGCGCGAGAGAGCTCCGCGAGGATCGCGCGCTCCTGGTCGAGGAGGCCGGCGAGCGCCTGGTCCGCGCGGTCCTGGCCCTCCTCCGTCAGCCGCACCAGCACACCGCGCCGGTCCGAGGGGTCCGGCAGCCGTTCCACCAGGCCCTTCTTGGCCAGGCGGTCGATGCGGTTCGTCATCGTGCCCGAGGTGACCAGGGTCTGCGTCAGCAGTTGTCCGGGGGAGAGCTGATACGGCGTTCCCGCGCGCCTGAGCGCGGTCAGCACGTCGAACTCCCAGGGCTCCAGGCTGTGCTCGGAGAACGCCAGCCGGCGTGCGCGGTCCAGGTGCCGGGCCAGTCTGCTCACCCGGCTGAGCACCTCGAGCGGTTCCACGTCGAGGTCAGGGCGCTCCCGGCGCCATGCTGCGACCAGCCGATCGACCTCGTCCTCCATGGCGATCAGTCTAGTGGTTGTGTCGATGTGGAGTCTCTTGATGTGAAGTCTCTTGACGTCAAGATAAATCGAGGGCCAGAGTGGGAGCCATGACCGACAGTGGATCCACGCCGACCTGGGACCCCGCCCAGTACCTCCGCCATGCCGACCATCGCGCCCGCCCCTTCGCCGACCTCCTCGCCCGCGTCCCCGACCCGCCCCCCGGACCGGCGCCCCGCATCGCCGACCTCGGCTGCGGCCCCGGCAACGTCACCGCGCTCCTCGCCGCCCGCTGGCCCACCGCCCACGTCACCGGCTACGACAACTCCCCCGAGATGCTCGACCGCGCCCACACCGAGCACGCCGGACCCACCCCCGGCGGCGGCCGCCTCGACTTCGCCCACGCCGACGTCCGCACCTGGACACCCGCCGAGCCCCACGACCTCATCGTCAGCAACGCCACCCTGCAATGGGTCCCCGGGCATGTGGAGCGCTTCGCCGACTGGGTCGAGGCGCTCCGGCCGGGCGGCACCCTCGCCTTCCAGGTGCCCGGGAACTTCGGCGCCCCCAGCCACCGGCTGATGCGCGAACTCGCCCACAGCGCCGGTCTCGACGACGTCCTGCGCCACGACGACGCCGTCCACACCCCCGAGGCCTACCTGGAGCACCTCACCGCCCTCGGCTGCGCGGCGGACGTGTGGGAGACGACGTACGTCCACCTCCTCCCCGGCGAGGACCCGGTCCTGGACTGGGTGAAGGGCACCGGGCTGCGGCCCCTGCTCACCGCCCTCGCCGACGACCCCGAGGCGCTGGAGACCTTCGTCGCCCGCTACCGGGACGCCCTGCGCAAGGCCTATCCGACGGGAGCCCACGGCACGCCCTTCCCGTTCCGCCGCATCTTCGCCGTGGCCCGCAAGGAGGCGTGAGAGATGATCACCGCCGTCGATCACGTCCAGCTCGCCGCGCCGCCGGGTGCGGAGGACCTGGTGCGGGCGTACTACGTGGAGGTGCTCGGGATGACCGAGATCCCCAAGCCGCCCGGGCTCGCGGCGCGCGGGGGGTGCTGGTTCCGGGCGGGCGGCGCGCAGCTGCACGTGGGGGTCGACGCCGCCTTCCGGCCCGCGCTGAAGGCGCATCCCGGGCTGCGGGTCGTCGCCATCGCGTCGTACGCCGACCGGCTGCGGAGCCGTGGAGCCACGGTCACCTGGGACGACGACCTGCCCGGTCACCGGCGTTTCTGGTCCCACGACCCCGTCGGCAACCGGCTGGAGTTCCTGGAGCCGGTGGTTTGAGCGCGCCGGTGCGGGCCACTCGCTTCAGTGACATGGGAGACGACTTGTCAGGAGTGAGTGACGTGGCGAAGGACGAGAAGACCCAGGCGAAGGTGGAACAGGCCAAGGGCAAGGCCAAGGAAGCCCTGGGACGCGCGGTCGGCAACGAGCAGAAGACCGCCGAGGGCCGCACCGAGGCCGGCAAGGGCGACCTGCGTCAGGCCAAGGAGAAGGCCAAGGACGCCTTCAAACGGTGACGCACCGCACCTGTCAGGGCGCCGCAGGAGTCAGCTCTTGCGGCGCCCTATCAGGTGCGGCTTCTGCTCGAGACCGTCCAGTCCGTGCCACGACAGGTTCACCAGGTGCGCGGCGACCTCCGCCTTCTTCGGGCGGCGCACGTCCAGCCACCACTGACCCGTGAGCGCCACCATGCCCACCAGCGCCTGCGCGTACAGCGGGGCCAGCTTCGGGTCGAAGCCGCGGCTCTTGAACTCGCGGCCGAGGATGTCCTCCACCTGGGTGGCGATGTCCGAGATCAGCGACGCGAAGGTGCCCGTCGACTGCGGGATGGGCGAGTCCCGGACCAGGATGCGGAAACCGTCGGTGTACTCCTCGATGTAGTCGAGCAGCGCGAACGCCGCCTGTTCGAGGAGTTCCCGCGGATGACCGGCCGTCAGCGAACCGGTCACCATGTCCAGCAGCCGCCGCATCTCGCGGTCCACGACCACCGCGTACAGGCCCTCCTTGCCGCCGAAGTGCTCGTACACCACCGGCTTGGACACCCCGGCCTTCGCCGCGATCTCCTCCACCGACGTGCCCTCGAAGCCCTTGGCGGCGAAGAGGGTGCGACCGATCTCCAGCAGCTGTTGCCGGCGCTCGGCTCCCGTCATCCGGGTGCGGCGCGTGCGCCTCGGCTTCTCAGTGCTCTCGTTGCTGCTTGAGTCGGTCGCCACGGCGTCAATCATGCCGCCTTCGCGGGCTCCTTCCCGCGCCGGGCGCCGCCTTCGTCGGTGTTACGGCGTGAATCGATACGTGAGCGTGACGGCCAGCGGACGTCGTACGCCCAGCCGAACGCCTCGAACCAGCGGATCAGCCGCGCCGAGGAGTCGATCTGGCCGCGCATCACACCGTGCCGCGCGCAGGTCGGGTCGGCGTGGTGCAGGTTGTGCCAGGACTCGCCGCAGGACAGCACCGCCAGCCACCACACGTTGCCCGAGCGGTCCCGTGACTTGAACGGCCGCTTGCCGACCGCGTGGCAGATCGAGTTGATCGACCAGGTCACGTGGTGCAGCAGGCAGACCCGGACCAGCGAGCCCCAGAAGAAGGCCGTGAACGCGCCCCACCACGACATCGTCACCAGCCCGCCGACCAGCGGCGGAATGGCCAGCGACAGCATCGCCCAGAAGATGAAGCTGCGGGAGATCCGGCGGATCGCCGGGTCCTTGATCAGATCCGGCGCGTACTTGTCCTGCGGCGTCTGCTCCTCGTCGAACATCCAGCCGATGTGCGCCCACCACAGGCCCTTCATCAGCGCCGGAACCGTCTCGCCGAACCGCCACGGGGAGTGCGGGTCGCCCTCGGCGTCGGAGAACTTGTGGTGCCTGCGATGGTCCGCGACCCAGCGCACCAGGGGCCCCTCGACCGCCATCGACCCCGCGATCGCCAGCGCGATCCGCAGGGGGCGCTTGGCCTTGAAGGAGCCGTGCGTGAAGTAGCGGTGGAAGCCGATGGTGATGCCGTGGCAGCCGAGGTAGTACATGAGGACGAGCAGGCCGAGGTCCAGCCAGCTCACCCCCCATCCCCACGCCAGCGGCACGGCCGCGAGCACCGCGAGGAAGGGGACGATGATGAAGAGCAGGAGGGTGATCTGCTCGAGCGAACGCTTCTGCTCGCCGCCCAGGGTGGCGGACGTCGCGGTGTCGTCGGTCGCCTCCGAGGCGTCTTGGATCACATCGGAGCTTGAGGTCATGGGGCGTCCCCTGTGGGGTTCGAGGGTTGTGACAAGGGCCAGGTCACAGGAGCCCTGCGGGGAGCGAGCGGTACTTCCCTACGGTTCCGTAACCTACGGCATCGTAAGTATGGCAGCGCGTCGCCCGACGGCAAGAGCCCGCGAGTCTGCGCGTCCGTGGCGCCACATATCCTGGAGTCGTTCGGACAGCGCGGTCCGCTCTCATTTCTTCCCGGATGTCCGGTCGGTACGCGGCGGTCGCCGCACGACCGCTACCGGGTTCCCTCCCGGACGAGCTTCAACACTGCAAGGAGCCGCACCTGTGAGCAGTGCCGACGACCAGACCACGACCGCCTCGAGTGAGCTGCGCGCCGACATCAGGCGACTCGGCGACCTCCTCGGTGAGACCCTCGTCCGCCAGGAGGGCCCGGAGCTCCTGGAGCTCGTCGAGAAGGTCCGCCGCCTCACCCGCGAGGACGGTGACGCCGCCGCCGAACTGCTGCGGGGCACCGAGCTGGAGACCGCCGCCAAGCTGGTGCGGGCCTTCTCCACCTACTTCCACCTGGCCAACGTCACCGAGCAAGTCCACCGCGGCCGCGAGCTCAGAGCCCGGCGCGCCGCCGAGGGCGGTCTGCTCGCTCGCACCGCCGACCGCCTCAAGGACGCCGACCCCGAGCACCTGCGCGCCACCGTGCAGAACCTCAACGTGCGCCCCGTCTTCACCGCGCACCCCACCGAGGCCGCCCGCCGCTCGGTCCTCAACAAGCTGCGCCGCATCGCCGAGCTCCTGGAGACCCCCGTCCTGGAGACCGACCGCCGCCGCTACGACACCCGTCTGGCCGAGAACATCGACCTGGTCTGGCAGACCGACGAGCTGCGCGTCGTACGCCCCGAGGTCACCGACGAGTCCCGCAACGCCATCTACTACCTCGACGAACTCCACGCCGGCGCCGTCGGCGACGTCCTGGAGGACCTCACCGCCGAGCTGGAGCGCGTCGGCGTCACCCTCCCCGAGGACACCCGCCCGCTCACCTTCGGCACCTGGATCGGCGGCGACCGCGACGGCAACCCCAACGTCACCCCGCAGGTGACCTGGGACGTCCTGATCCTCCAGCACGAGCACGGCATCAACGACGCGCTCGACATGATCGACGAGCTGCGCGGCTTCCTGTCGAACTCCATCCGCTACACCGGCGCCACCGACGAACTGCTCGCCTCCCTCCAGGACGACCTGGAGCGCCTGCCGGAGATCAGCCCCCGCTACAAGCGCCTCAACGCCGAGGAGCCCTACCGGCTCAAGGCCACCGCGATCCGCCAGAAGCTGGAGAACACCAAGCTCCGGCTCGCCAGGAACACCCCGCACGAGCCCGGCCGCGACTACCTCGGCACCAGCGAGCTGCTCCAGGACCTCACCCTCATCCAGAGCTCCCTGCGCGAACACCGCGGCGGCCTGTTCGCCGAGGGCCGCATGAACCGCACGATCCGCACCCTCGCCGCCTTCGGCCTCCAGCTCGCCACCATGGACGTCCGCGAGCACGCCGACGCCCACCACCACGCCCTCGGCCAGCTCTTCGACCGCCTCGGTGAGGAGTCCTGGCGCTACGCCGACATGCCCCGCGACTACCGCGGCAAGCTGCTCGCCAAGGAGCTCAGGTCCCGCCGCCCGCTGGCGCCCACCCCGGCCCCGCTGGACGCCGCCGGCGAGAAGACCCTCGGCGTCTTCCACACCGTCAGGCGCGCCCTGGACGTCTTCGGCCCCGAGGTCATCGAGTCGTACATCATCTCGATGTGCCAGGGCGCCGACGACGTCTTCGCCGCGGCCGTCCTGGCCCGCGAGGCCGGCCTGATCGACCTGCATGCCGGCTGGGCCAAGATCGGCATCGTGCCGCTCCTCGAGACCACCGACGAGCTCAAGGCCGCGGACACCATCCTGGAGGACATGCTCTCCGACCCGTCCTACCGGCGCCTGGTCGCGCTCAACGGGGACGTGCAGGAGGTCATGCTCGGCTACTCGGACTCCTCCAAGTTCGGCGGCATCACCACCTCCCAGTGGGAGATCCACCGCGCCCAGCGCCGCCTGCGGGACGTGGCGCACCGGTACGGGGTGCGCCTGAGGCTCTTCCACGGCCGGGGCGGCACCGTCGGCCGCGGCGGCGGCCCCTCGCACGACGCGATCCTCGCCCAGCCCTGGGGCACCCTGGAGGGCGAGATCAAGGTGACCGAGCAGGGCGAGGTCATCTCCGACAAGTACCTGGTGCCGTCGCTGGCCCGCGAGAACCTGGAGCTGACCGTCGCGGCCACTCTCCAGGCCTCCGCCCTGCACACCGCCCCCCGCCAGTCCGACGAGGCCCTGGCCCGCTGGGACGCGGCGATGGACGTGGTGTCGGACGCCGCGCACTCCGCGTACCGCAGGCTCGTCGAGGACCCGGACCTGCCGAACTACTTCCTCGCGTCGACTCCCGTGGACCAGCTCGCCGACCTGCACCTGGGCTCGCGGCCCTCCCGCCGTCCCGGCTCGGGTGTCTCGCTCGACGGCCTGCGCGCCATCCCGTGGGTGTTCGGCTGGACCCAGTCCCGGCAGATCGTGCCCGGCTGGTTCGGCGTCGGCTCCGGCCTGAAGGCGCTGCGCGAGGCGGGCCTGCGGCAGGAAGGGGACACCGTGCTCGACGAGATGTACGAGCAGTGGCACTTCTTCCGGAACTTCATCTCCAACGTCGAGATGACGCTCGCCAAGACCGACCTGCGCATCGCCCGCCACTACGTCGAGACCCTGGTCCCGGCCGAGCTCCAGCACGTCTTCGCCACCATCGAGGCCGAGCACGAGCTCACCGTCGCCGAGGTCCTGCGGATCACCGGCGAGAGCGAACTGCTCGCCGCCCAGCCGGTCCTGAAGCAGACCTTCACCATCCGCGACGCCTACCTGGACCCGATCTCCTACCTCCAGGTCGCCCTGCTCAAGCGCCAGCGCGACGCGGTCGCCGCGGGCGAGGAGCCGGACCCGACGCTCGCCCGGGCCCTGCTGCTGACCGTCAACGGTGTCGCGGCGGGCCTGCGCAACACCGGCTGACGCCCGCCGCACGTACGAGGGTGCCCCCGAGGTCCGACCTCGGGGGCACCCTCGTCTCGGTACGTGTGTCCTACGACGCCCTGCGCCGGCGGAACACCAGGTAGCCGCCGGCCGCGACCAGCGCGGCCGCCACGCCGCCCAGCAGCCCGACGGGGGCGCCGTTGCCGGTCTCGGCGAGATCACCGCCGTCGCCGCCGCCCGCGCCCTGGGTGGAGGGGGAGGGGGCCGCCGAGGGAGCCGTCGACGCACCCGTGGGGGCGGAGGCCGAGGCGCTGGGGGAGGCCGAGCCGCCGGCGGAGGCCGAGGGCGTCGAGGACGGGGTCGTCCCGGGGTTGGCGCCGTCACCGTCCTCGCAGTCGGTCCAGAACACCTTGTGCTTGGCGGCGCCGTGCTCGCCCTCGAAGGTCCAGAACAGCTTGTAGTGGCCGTCGGGCAGCGACAGGTCCTGCGTGCGGCCGTGACCCTCGCCGTCCAGGGTGATCTCGCCGGACTTCACGGTCTCGCCCTTGACGTCGGCGCCCGGGGCCCAGGCCTCGATGTGCCAGTCGACCTCCTGGGCGCGGTCGAAGCCGAAGGCGTCCAGGTAGAAGGTGCAGACGTGCGGTTCGTTGCGGCGCAGCTCCTCGCCGGTCGAGGCGTCGTGGATCTTGACGGTGCCGTTGTCACCGGGAGGGGTGGCGTGGGCGGAGGGGGCCGCGAGCAGGGCGGCCGCGGCGACGGCGGACAGGGCGCCGGCGCGGGAGAGGGTACGCATGGGCAGTCCATCTTCGAGACGTGGCAGGGAAGATGTGGAGGGGGCGGCTCAGCTTCCAGCTCCCGCTGACCCGAGGTCAATCACGAACAGGCAACACTCAGCTCCTCCACAGATGTGGAGAACGCCGAAGGAGCTCAGATCGTCACGAAGGCGGCGGTCAGCAGCGCGACCCCCGCGCCCGCCATCACCCACGCGCCCCGGGTACGCCCCAACCCGCCCGCCACCACCACCGACGCCAGCAGCAGCGCGCCACCCAGCGGCACCCACGCGTACAGGATCCCGGCCGGCCCGGAGCGGACGACGTCGTCGCTGCTCGGCTTCAGCACGACCGGGTAGGTCCCGCCCCGCTCGACCGCGACCGTCTTCTCGATGACGACCCGCTCACGCGGCCGCGACCCCTGCGACACCGGCGTGTACGGCCCGGTGCAGGTCCGGGCACCGCACCGCGTCACCTCGATCGTGCCGCGCTCCCGGCCCTTGGTCAGCATCACGTGCTGCGCCGTGCCCCAGGACGCCCACACCCCCGCGATCAGGATCAGCACCGCGACCGTGCCCATCGCCGCGAGCCGACCGAACCGGAGGGCGACGACCGAGGCCTGACGAGAGGTGAGGGCTGGGGCAGGCATGGCCGGGATCATTGGCCATGCCTGAACGGCCCGTCAACTCCGCTGGGGACAAGTCAGGAGTTGTACGTGCTTTGCGCCCGCTCCAGGCCCTCGATCACCAGGCACTCCACGGCGTCCGCCGCCCGGTCCACCAGGTAGCCCAGCTCCTTGCGCTCGCCGGAGGAGAAGTCCTTCAGCACGAAGTCGGCGACCTGCATCCGCCCCGGCGGCCGCCCGATCCCGAACCGCACCCGGTGGTACTCCGCGGAGAACGCCTTCGTCATCGACTTCAGCCCGTTGTGCCCGTTGTCCCCGCCGCCGAGCTTCAGCCGCAGCGTGCCGTAGTCGATGTCCAGCTCGTCATGGACCGCCACGATGTTCGCGACGGGCACCTTGTAGAAGTCCTTGAGCGCGTTGACGGGCCCACCGGACAGGTTCATGAACGACATCGGCTTCGCCAGGATCACCCGGCGGTTCAACGGCCCCGGCGGCCCGATCCGCCCCTCCACGACCTGCGCCTGCGCCTTCCCGGCCCGCTTGAACCTCCCCCCGATCCGCTCGGCCAGCAGATCGGCCACCATGAAACCGACGTTGTGCCGGTTGGCCGCGTACTCGGGCCCGGGGTTGCCGAGACCGACGATCAGCCAGGGGGCGGTGGCAGAGGCGGCGCCTGCGGGGGTGGTCACGTCCATGTCTCCTCGATACGCGCCAGCCGCCGCTCCCGTACGGGAGCAGCGGCTGACGGACTTCTACGGGGCTGAGGCTCAGGCCTCGGCGGCCTCGTCACCCTCGGCCGACTCCTCGCCGGCCTCCTCGGCCTGCGCGGCCAGGACCTGGAGGACGACGGTGTCCTCGTCGACGGCCAGCTTGGTGCCCTTGGGCAGCGGGATGTCCTTGGCGAGAACGGAGTCGCCGGCGGTCAGACCCTCGATGGAGACGGTGACCGACTCGGGGATGTGCGTGGCCTCGGCCTCGACCGGCAGCGCGTTCAGGACGTGCTCCAGCAGGTTGCCGCCCGGGGCCAGCTCGCCCTCGGTGTGGACGAAGATCTCGACGTTGACCTGCTCGCCGCGCTGGACCAGCTGAAGGTCGACGTGCTCCAGGAAGCCCTTGATCGGGTCACGCTGGACCGACTTCGGGATCGCCAGCTCGTTGCTCTTGCCGTCGATGTCCAGGGAGATCAGGACGTTCGGCGTGCGCAGCGCGAGCAGCAGGTCGTGGCCCGGCAGCGTCAGGTGGATCGGGTCCGAACCGTGGCCGTAGAGCACGCCGGGGACCTTGGAGTCGCGGCGGATACGACGGGCGGCACCCTTGCCGAACTCGGTGCGGGTCTCGGCGGTGAGCTTCACCTCGGACATGCAGATCACTCCTCGTATGGGTGAGAGACGGACAGGTCACCCGGCCACGAACGGCCTGCTACGAAGAGCGCGTCGATAACGGACAGCCGTACCTCGTCATGAGGACGGCCTCCCTCGCCGAGCAACCCGGGCAGTCTACTGGGCGGGGGAGGCCGCAGGAAAATCGATCATGCAGAACCGTTTTCACGGCTTCTCGGCGCGGTACGGCTCCGCTGCGCCTTACGGCTCGATCGAGCTCACTGCTCGTCGAACAGGCTCGTCACCGAACCGTCCTCGAACACCTCGCGCACCGCGCTCGCGATCGTCGGCGCGATGGACAGGACCTTGAGCTTGTCCAGGTCCGCGGCGAGCTCACCCGGCGTCGGCAGCGTGTTCGTGAACACGAACTCGCTCACCCGGGAGTTCTTCAGCCGGTCGGCGGCCGGGCCCGACAGCACACCGTGCGTGGCGGTGACGATGACGTCCTCGGCGCCGTGCGCGAACAGCGCGTCCGCGGCGGCGCAGATCGTGCCACCGGTGTCGATCATGTCGTCGACCAGGACACACACCCGGCCCTTGACCTCGCCCACGACCTCGTGGACGGTGACCTGGTTCGCCACGTCCTTGTCGCGCCGCTTGTGCACGATGGCCAGCGGAGCGCCGAGCCGGTCGCACCAGCGGTCGGCGACCCGCACCCGGCCGGCGTCGGGGGAGACCACGGTCAGCTTGTCCTTGTCGACCTTGGCCCCGACGTAGTCCGCGAGCAGCGGCAGCGCGAAGAGGTGGTCCACCGGGCCGTCGAAGAAGCCCTGGATCTGGTCGGTGTGCAGGTCCACGGTCAGGAGCCGGTGCGCGCCGGCCGTCTTCATCAGGTCCGCGATCAGACGCGCCGAGATCGGTTCACGCCCGCGGTGCTTCTTGTCCTGGCGCGCGTAACCGTAGAAGGGCACGATCACCGTGATCGACCGCGCGGAAGCCCGCTTCAGCGCGTCGATCATGATGAGCTGCTCCATGATCCACTTGTTGATCGGAGCCGTGTGGCTCTGGATCAGGAAGCAGTCCGCACCTCGCGCCGACTCCTGGTAGCGAACGTAGATCTCGCCGTTGGCGAAGTCGAAGGCCTTCGTCGGGACGACCCCGACACCCAGCTGCTGGGCGACCTCCTCGGCAAGCTCGGGGTGGGCGCGGCCGGAGAAGAACATCATCTTCTTCTCGCCGGTCGTCTTGATCCCGGTCACAGCACTGTCTCCTCAGAGGTTTCTCAGCCGGCTGTCGAGAGACCTCGCCGCTGGGCGCGACGGGGCCGTCTCAGCTGGTGGGTGCGGGTGTGCACCTATCACGGTACGCCGTGTCCGACGCGCCTGTTTCCGGTCAGCCTTCGCCTTCCGACTCCCGGGAGGACGCCTCGGCCGCCTTCGCCGCCGCGCTCCCCGGGCGCTTACGGGCCACCCAACCCTCGATATTCCGCTGCTGACCACGGGCCACGGCCAGCGAACCGGGCGGCACGTCCTTGGTGATCACCGAGCCGGCGGCGGTGTACGCACCGTCCCCGATGGTGACAGGAGCCACAAACATATTGTCCGAACCCGTGCGGCAGTGCGAGCCGACGGTCGTGTGGTGCTTGTCCTGCCCGTCGTAGTTCACGAACACGCTCGCGGCACCGATGTTGGTGTACTCGCCGATCGTGGCGTCCCCGACGTAGGACAGGTGCGGGACCTTCGTCCCCTCGCCGATCGAGGCGTTCTTCGTCTCGACGTACGTCCCGATCTTGCCCTTCGCGCCCAGACGGGTCCCGGGACGCAGATAGGCGTACGGGCCCACCGTCGCGCCGGCGCCCACGTGAGCGCCGTCGGAGACGGTGTTGTCGACCCGGGCGCCCCGTTCGACCACGGTGTCCTTCAGCCGGCAGTTGGGGCCGACCTCGGCGCCCTCACCGAGGTGCGTGGCGCCCTGGAGCTGGGTCCCGGGGTGCACGAGGGCGTCCTGTTCGAACGTGACCGTCACGTCCACCCAGGTGGTCGCCGGGTCGATCACGGTCACACCGGCGAGCATCGCGCGCGTGAGGAGACGGTCGTTGAGGATCCGGCGGGCCTCACTCAGCTGCACCCGGTTGTTGATCCCGGCGATCTCGCGGTGGTCACCGGCGACGGAGGCGCCCACCCGGTGACCGGCCTCGCGCAGGATGCCGAGGACGTCCGTCAGGTACTCCTCGCCCTGGCTGTTGTCGGTGCGCACCTTGCCCAGGGCGTCGGCGAGCAGCTGCCCGTCGAACGCGAACACCCCCGAGTTGATCTCACGGATGGCCCGCTGCGACTCGGAGGCGTCCTTGTGCTCCACGATCGCGGTGACGGCGCCCGAGGCCCCGTCGCGCACGATCCGGCCGTAGCCGGTCGCGTCCGGGACCTCGGCGGTCAGCACGGTGACGGCGTTGCCGTCGGCGGAGTGCGTCTGCGTGAGCGCGCGGAGGGTGTCGCCGGTGAGCAGCGGAGTGTCACCGCAGACGACGACCACGGTCCCGTCCACGACCCCGCCGAGCTCTTCGAGGCCCATCCGCACGGCGTGCCCGGTGCCGTTCTGCTGCGCCTGCACGGCGGTGCGGACGCCGGGGTCGATGACGCCGAGATGCCCGGTGACCTGCTCGCGTGCGTGGCCGACGACGACGACGAGGTGCTCCGGGTCCAACTCACGCGCCGCGGCGAGCACATGGCCGACCAGGCTGCGGCCGCAGAGCTCGTGCAGAACCTTGGGTGTGGCCGACTTCATACGGGTGCCCTCACCCGCTGCGAGAACGACGACGGCTGCCGGGCGAATGGCGCTCACGGGATGCCCTTCGGCTGTGAGGGGGTGGGTGACATCCGCAGGATACCGGGGCGTTTCCAGGGGGACATGGGTGCGGGCCCTGACTGAGCTGTCAGGGCCCGCACTCAACTGTGGCTCCCGGGGAAGGAATCGAACCCTCATTCAATGGACCAAAACCATTTGTCCTGCCTTTAGACGACCCGGGATGGTTCGTCCGCCACGTCCGATTCCGTAGATCGACGCGGCGTGCAGCCCCTACTATGCCGTACCACCCGCCTTCGATGCGACGGTACAAGTCGGCTCCCTCGGGGACTCTCACGACCGGGCGGCGACGGGCGTCCGACGGGCGGAATCCGATCTTCCGGGGTCGAACGGTGAGCGATTCAGCAGTTCGACGAATATCGGGCTCTTTCGTATCCGGACGGTCACGCTGTGTGGTGTAGGCCAATCCCGGAAACTCACCGGAAAACGCGCGGCGCCCGCCCGTAGGCTGGAGTCATGACCACGACGGGGGAAGACCACGCCGCGGCCCGGCCGGGGCCATGGTGGTGGGCCAGGTGGCGCAGTGCGGTGTTGGACGTGGGCCTGGCGTTCGCGTCGGTCGTCGAGTGCGGCACGGAGGGATGGCGGTTCGCGGGGGACGCGGGGATCCCCCGGGCCGCGGGGATCGTGTTCGGGCTGCTCGCCGGCTCCGCGCTGCTCGTACGGCGCAAGTGGCCCATCGCCGTCGTGCTGGTGTCGATCGCCATCACCCCGGCCCAGATGGGCTACCTGATGGCGATCGTCGGTCTCTACACCCTCGCCGCCTCCGAGCTGCCCCGCCGGATCATCGGCTCCCTCGCGGCGATGTCGCTGGTGGGGCAGATGATCGTGATGTTCGTGCGGATACGGCAGGGCGCCTCACGCGGGTCGTGGGAGCTGGGCGACTGGTTCGTGCCGTTCGCCGCGACCACCATCGCCATCGGACTGACGGCACCGCCCCTGCTGCTCGGCCTGTACGTCGGGGCCCGGCGCCGGTTGATGGAGAGTCTGCGGGAGCGGGCCGACAGTCTCGAGCGGGAGCTCCAGTTGCTCGCGGAGCGGGCGGAGGAGCGGGCGCAGTGGGCGCGGAACGAGGAGCGCACCCGCATCGCCCGGGAGATGCACGACGTGGTCGCGCACCGGGTGAGCCTGATGGTCGTCCACGCGGCGGCGCTCCAGGCCGTCGCCCGGAAGGATCCTGAGAAGGCGGTCAAGAACGCCGCGCTCGTCGGGGACATGGGGCGCCAGGCGCTCACCGAGCTGCGGGAGATGCTCGGGGTGCTGCGCAGCGGGGACGGCGGGAAGCGGGCGGGGGCCGAGTCCGTGCCGCTCGCCGCGGTCGGGGTCGCCGCGGCCGTCGCCGCCTCGCGGGCCGTCGAGGAGCCGGACGGGCCGTGTCTGTCCGAACTGGAGGAGCTGATCGGGCAGTCCAGCGCGGCCGGGATGGTCGTGGACCTGACCGTCGAGGGCGATGCCCGGGAGTACGGCGCCGACATCGAGCAGACCGCGTACCGCGTGGTGCAGGAGGCCCTCACCAACGTCCACAAGCACGCGGCGGGCGCCAAGACGCATGTGCGGCTGGCGCACCGGGTCTCCGAGATCGCGATGCAGGTGGAGAACGAGCCGCCGCCGGAGGTGTCGGTGGCGTCGTCGGCGCGGCTGCCGTCCGGGGGGAACGGCCTGGTGGGGATGAAGGAGCGCGTGGTGGCGCTGGGCGGGGTGTTCGTGTCCGGGCCCACGGACTCGGGGGGCTTCCGGGTGTCGGCGGTGATCCCGGCGGCGTGAGCGCCGCGAGCCCCGCGTCCTGACCTCTGGCGCACGGTGTCGTCGTACCGGCGTCCGCCGCGTCCGGCCCTCTGGCCTCCGGTGTCGTACCCGCGTCCATCGCGTCGGGCCCTCTGGCCCCCGGTGCCGTCGTACCCGCGTCCGTCGCGCCTCGGCCCGCGGCCCGCGGTGTCTCAGCCCGCGGTGAGCCGTACCGGTTCCATGCCGGTGACCAGGGTGGCGAGGGCGTGGTCGATGTCGGGGCCGAGGTACCAGTCGCCGGTGTGGTCGAGGACGTAGACGCGGCCCTCGTCGTCGATGGCGAGGAGGGCGCCGGTGTCGGTCTCGGCGCCGAGGGGGCAGACCTCGGTGTCCAGGGCGCGGCCGAGGTCGCCGAGGGTGCGGGCCATGTGCAGGCCGTGCAGGGGGTCGAGGTGGAGGCCGACGGGGGCGATCTGGCGGCCCGGCCCGGTGGGGACGATGTGCAGGCCGCCGAACTCGGCCCAGGCCTCGACGGCGGCGGGGAAGACGCGGTGGCGATGGCCCGCGGGGGAGACGTGCTCGCGCAGGGCGTCGGCCCAGATCTCGGCCTGCTTGATGTCCCAGCGCCCGGGTTGCCAGCCGGCCGCGCGCAGGGCGGCGTCGACGGGTACGGAAAAGCGCGTGGAGCTGGTGCGGTCGGGGTGCATCTGCCCTTCGATCGTCGAGGTCATGGACGTGGTGCGAGCGCCGGTGGTCCGCGCGGGGAGCTGTCGGCCGTACGTGGGGGTCAGGGGGTCAGTCGTCCGCCGCCGGATCGACGATGTGCACGCCGAAGTGGGCGCTCAGGGCGGTGCAGGCGCGACAGGGGGCGGCGAAGCTGCCGTGCAGGGGGTCGCCGTCCTCGCGGATGCGGCGGGCGGTGAGTTTGGCGTGCTTGAGCGCTTTGCGGGCCTCGCCGTTGGTCATGGGTCTGCGGGCGGCGCGTTTGGAGCGGGCGGCGTCGGCGGCGGCGAGGTGGCGGGAGATGAGGATCGTCTCGGCGCAGCGGCCGGTGAAGCGGTCGCGCTGGGCGGAGGTGAGGGTGTCGAGGAAGTCCCGCACGAGCGGGTGCAGGGGCGGAGCCTGGTCGCCGCGGGCGGCGGTGCCGGTGAGGGTGGCGCCGCGGACGGAGAGGGCGGCGGCGACGGTCGGGAGTATGCCGTCGCGGCGGTGACGGAGAGTGGGTGCGTGCGGCGTCTCGGCGCTACTCCAGCCGATCCGCGGGTCGCCGGACCTGGCTGGTCGCGGCCCTGTGTGCGGTCCCGTCTGCGTCGTGTTCATGATCATCGTCCCCTCCCGTGCATCCCCCCGGACGACACAGAGTGCCAAATGCCGTGGCTGGTGCGGAAGCTGGGGCGGCGCGACACGCCCGAGTCCGGGCGGGCTGTCACGGCGGGGTGACGGCTGGTCACGGAAGCGGAGGGCGGCTGACCGGCGCCCGGTGACCGGTGTCGTCGTACCGCATAGGCTGTCGGCACCCGCATGAATGCGGTCAACGCGTCGGAGAAGTCGATACGGGCTGGGGCGGGTCGGAACCGGGTTACCGGAACGGGTCGTCGTGGGTCGTACAGAGTGCCGCAGGGGGCAACCGCCATGACGACAGGTCGGCTCGGGCTGGGGGCACCTCCCGGCCGCCAGGCCGGGGGACACGCCGCGCCGCCGAACGCGGCCTATGCCGGGCAGGTCGTGCATTTCCCGGATCCGGTCCGGGCGGCCCGTCATCCCCGAGGGGTGCGGGTGGACGAGCGCGGCTACCCCGACTTCTCGGCCTACGCGCGTGCGGCCGTCGAGATCGCCGATCCGCCGGAGGGTTTCGGCGTCGACGAGCTGCGGCTGACGGACTACGTGTCGGCGAACGCGGCTCTCGCGGCGTCCGGTCACGACCTGTGGGACACGGTGCCCGCGGTGGCGACGCCGCACGGCTGGACCTGGCACCACGTGGTCGGTTCGCGCCGGCTCGAACTGGTGCCGGTCGAGGTGAAGGCGTTGCTGCGGCACCACGGCGGGATCGCCACGGCGGCGGTGGACCACGGCAAGCGCGGCACGCGGCCGTTGCAGGAGACGCGGCCGGCGCACTTCGGGCTGCCGAGGTCGGGTACGGCGGTGTCGGAGGCGCAGGTGCTGGGCGTCGAGGAGGACCTCGGCTACCGGCTGCCGGGCGCGTACCGGTCCTTCCTGAAGGCGGCGGGCGGTTGCGCCCCGGTGGGGACGGCCCTGGACCCGGAGCTGGGACTGCTGGTGGACCAGCCGTTCTTCACGGTCCGCGACGAGGCCGCGGTCAACGACCTGGTGTACGTCAACAAGTGCCTGCGTGACCATCTGACCAAGGACTACCTCGGCGTCGGCTTCGTGCAGGGCGGTCTGCTGGCCGTGAAGGTGAAGGGCGAGGGGATCGGGTCGGTGTGGTTCTGCGCGTACGACGACGCGCGGGACGTGGACCCGTCCATGCCGCCGGCGGAGCGCGTGGAGCGGCTGTTGCTGCCGTGCGGTGAGGACTTCGACGTGTTCCTGTCCCGACTGGCCGGCTCTCCGCCGGAGTTGGAGACGGTGGCGAACCTGATGGTGGACGGCGGTTTCGCGCGGTCCGTGCCGGTCGCTGTGGCCGGGGCTGGGGAGTGAGCTGACCGATGGTGACGTTCGCACAGGCGCAGGAGCGCGCCGAAGAGTGGATCAACGGGGATGTGCCGTCGTACCAGCATCGCGAGGTGCGGGTACGGGAGTTCGAACTCGGGTTCGTGGTGTGGGCGGAGGACCGCCCGGACGGGCCCCGTTCGGACGGCGGCGCCCAGCGGCTCGTGATCGCGCGGGACAGCGGTGAGGCCACGCTCTGGCCCTCGCTGCCGGTGGGCGAGGTGATTCGCCGGTACGAGGAGGAGTACGGGCGCGACGCCGACGAGGCCGCCACCGCGCCGGCGCCCGCGGCCCGCATCGATCTGAACCAGACCTCGTTCCTGCTGACGCCGCCGGAGTGGTTGCAGGAGGCGGCGGACCAGTTGGGGATTCCGGACCGGCGGACCGGTACGGGTGCCGGGGCCGCTGCCGCTGACGCTGCCGACGAGGACTCGGGCGGCTCGGGTTCGGGCTCGGGCTCGAGTGCCGGGTTCGGTCGGGGTGGAGGGCTTCCTGAGACTCAGCCCGGGGTGCCGGTGGGGGCGGCTGCCGACGGGGCGCCGGGGGCGCCTTCTGTGCCGGGTGCGCCGTCCGTTCCGTCCGTGCCGGGTGGCGCCGCCGTGCCGGTCGGGGCCACGCCCTGGGCCGGGACGGACACCAACGCGGACGCGGGGGACGACCGTTCCGTGCCGTTGCCCGCGACGGTCTTCGCGCCGCCGTTGAGCGGTGCCGACGACGAGCCCGCAGCGCCCGCGACACCGCCGGACGCCAAGACGGCGCTCATCTCCGGAGGCAGCCAGTTGCCGCCGACGGCACTCGCGCCGGCGCTCCAGGACCCCAATGCGCCGGGTGCGCCCGGGACGCCGGGTGTGCCGCAGGGGAGTACGCCGCCTCCGGGTGGTGCGGTGCCGGGTGGTGCGCCCGCGCCGGATGGGTCGGCGTACGGCTTCCCGAACGCGCCGGGTACGCCGCCGCCGGGCGCCCCGCCGATGCCGGGTGCGCCGCAGGGCAGTACGCCGCCGCCGGTGTCGGGGCCTCCTTCTTATGGGTATCCGCAGGGGCCCGCCGGTGCGCCGGGGGTTCCGCAGCCTCCGGCGGGGCCCGGTGCGCCGGAGCGGCCGCTCCCTCCGAACGCCGGGGACATCGCCGACGCCGCCACGAGCAAGGCGGCTCCTCCGCCGCGCCGGGGTGGCGGTACGACCGCGCCGCCTCCGCCGGGTGCCCCCGGGGCGCCGGGCGCGCGGCCGGGTGCCACGCCGCCGCCCGCGCCGGGTGCGCCGGCCGGTGGGTATGTGCCGACGCAGCTCGTCTCCGCGTTGGGTCCCGAGGGACCCGCGGGTGCGCCCGCCGGGCCGGGGGCGCCGCAGCCTCCGGGCCCGCCGGGTGCGCCGAACCCGCCCGGCGGTACGCCTCCGGGCGGTGTGCACCACGCCGCCACGATGCTGGCCGACCCCGGGCGCATGGGCCCCGGCGCGCCGCAGCCTCCGGGCGCCCCCGGTGCGCAGACGCCGCCTCGCGCTCCGGGCGCACCCCACGCGCCGGGCGCCCCTGGAATGCCCGGTGCGCCGGGTTCCGCCGGGGGTGCGCAGGGTGCCGTGCACCACGCGGAGACCATGCTGGCGGCGCCCCCGGTGGGCGCCCCCGGCGCGCCTCCGCCGCCGCAGGCCCCCGGCGCCCCTGGCTTCCCGGGCGCCCCGGGCATGGCTCCGGGCGCCCCGCGGCCGATGCCTCCGGGTGCGATGCCGCCCGCAGGGATGCCTCCGGGTGCGATGCCGCCGCCCGGGCAGCCCGGGCCGGGGCAGCCGCCGGCCTACGGATACCCGCAGCAGGGGCAGCCGACCGTGGGTCCCGGCTACCAGGCCGTGTTGCGCTACCGCGCGCAGGACGGCTCGGAGCAGCAGCTGATCCGGCGCTCGGCGCCGGGTACGCCGCACCCGGAGTGGCAGATCTTCCACGAGCTGCGGGGGATGAACATCCCGCCGGACCAGGTGCTGGAGCTGCACACCGAGTTGGAGCCGTGCGAGCTGCCGGGCGCGTACTGCGCGCGGATGATCCGGGAGCAGTGGCCGCAGGCGCGGCTGGCCAGCATCGCGCCGTACGGCACGGACCACGCGAGCCGGCAGCAGGGGATGCAGCAACTGCTGGCGCACCAGGGCGAGTTGCACCAGGTGGCGGACGGACCGGCGCGGCCGGGTCCGGTGCGCGCACCGTTGCCGCCGGTGCAGGCGGCGCCGCCGATTCCGCCGGAGGGTGTCGCACACGAGCTGGCGGGGGCGTTCGGGCCGGGGATCTTCCGGTTCGAGCAGGCCGCGGTCTCCCGGCAGGGGGTGCCGCCGGTGGTGGCGCACTCGCTGGTGGCGGCCGGGCTACCGATGGACATGGGCCCCTTCTTCTGGGCGCAGGCCCAGCCGGGGCGGCCGGTGCCGACGCTGGCCGAGCTGGCGCAGGAGCGCGGGGTGCAGCCGGCCGCGGACGCGGGCTCGTACCTGGTGATGGGCAGTGACTTCGGCCGGGCGATCTGTGTCCAGTACGGGACGGCGAACATCGTCGCCGTGCCGGTGGAGGCCGGGCCCGGCGGGGCGCCGGTGCCGCCGCAGTTCGTGAACACGGGGCTGCCGGAGTTCCAGCGGTGCCTGGCGCTGCTGGGGCGGATGTGGCGACTGAGGTTCGGGCTGAACCAGGAGCAGGCGGGGCGGTGGACCGTCGACTTCCAGGCCCAGCTGGCCTCGCTCGACCCGGCGGCGCTCGGCTCGCCGGAGAGCTGGTGGTCGGTGCTGCTGGAGCAGATGTGGGACGGCCTGCTCTGAAGCGCCGCCGCCCGCACCGCCCCTGACGCCGACTCGAAGAAGCCGGGCCCGGTCCTCGCGACCGGGCCCGGCTTCTTCGCCGTTCCGGGCACCCCCGCCCTCCGCGCGCCCGCGGAGGGACGGCCGTGACCTTCGCGCGGAGTGTCGCGTTATGCACATTTCTGCCCGATACATCAAGATGTGCGCGAAATCATCATTTCGCCACATCTTGATGGAGAGGGGTCCCAGGATGAGCGGCACACCTGCCTCGTCCCACGGCTTCACGGCCGTACGGCGCGGCTACCGTCCCGAACAGGTCGACGCGTTCGCCGCGGCGCTCTCCCAGGACCGTGACGCCTCCTGGGAGCGCGCCGCCCGGCTCACCGTGCTCGCCAGGGAGATGGAGACGGAGCTCGACGGGTGGCGCGAGCGGGTCGCCCGGCTCGCCCCGCAGACGTACGAGGCGCTCGGGGAGCGGGCGCACCGGATCTTCCGGCTCGGGCAGGAGGAGGCGGCCGCCGTACGGGACGGCGCACGGCGAGAGGCGCAGCGTCTGGTGGAGACGGCGCGGGAGCGCGCGAACGGCGTGCTCGACGCGGCACGGGCGCACGCCGACGCCGTACGCGCCGATGCGGAGGAGCGGGCCCGCCAGCGCCTGCTCGCCGCCCGCGCCGAAGCCGACGACATCCGGGTCAGTGCCCGGCGCGAGGTGAAAGAGGCCCGCACGGAGGCGCTCGCCGCGTTGCGGGACGTACGGCAGCGCACCGCCGCGATGCTCGCCGAGCAGCAGCGGGTGCTCGCCGAGCGCTGGGCCGAGGCGGAGCGCGGGGAGGCCGAGTGCGTGGCGGCGCTCGACGTCCGGCACGCGGAACAGGTGGCGCGAGCGGAGGCCGCGCTGTCCGAGGCCAAGCAGGCCTTCGCCGACGCGGAGGCGCACGCCCGG
This sequence comes from Streptomyces sp. NPDC020489, assembly GCF_044386545.1. Classification (NCBI taxonomy): domain Bacteria; kingdom Bacillati; phylum Actinomycetota; class Actinomycetes; order Kitasatosporales; family Streptomycetaceae; genus Streptomyces; species Streptomyces sp. NPDC020489. The sequence continues at coordinate 128,882 of NZ_JBIRUZ010000006.1, read as the reverse complement.
CAGTGCCAGGAGGACGCACGCGCGCGTGCCGCCGAGATCCTCACCGAGGCACGGGCGCGCGAGGACGGGATCGCCGACGAGACCGAGCGCGTCCTGCGTGAGCACGGGGAGCGCTGGGACGACGTACGGGCCCACATGGACCTCGTCCGCACCAGCCTGACGACGCTGACAGGGCGCGCACCGGCGGAATAGGCGCGCGCTCACCCACCGGCACCCGCTCCCGTCACGCCCGGCGCGCACTCCCGTCTCTCACTCCCCGCGGCGCACCGCCCCCGCCAGGATCCACGCCTCCACCGCCTCGTACTCCCGTCGCTGTTCCGCCGCCTTGTGGCGGCCCGAGAGGACCGTGCCGAGCCAGCCGAGGGCGAAGCCGGCCGGGATGGAGACGAGGCCGGTCGTGGTGAAGGGGAACCAGGTGAAGTCGGCGTCGGGGAAGGCGGCGGCGGGGGAGCCGGAGACGAGGTTGGTGCCCGGCATCAGCAGGAGCACCGTGAGGGAGCCGCCGATGAGGGTGCACAGGAGCCCGGCCCGGGTGTAGCGGCGCCAGAAGAGGCTGTAGACCAGGGCGGGGGCGATGGCCGAGGCGCCGAGGCAGAACGAGAGGGTCACCAGGGGTTGCAGGCTGTGGTGCTGGACCAGCGTGGCCAGGAGGATCGTGGGGACGCCGACCGCCAGGGCCGAGAGGCGGGCGAGGGTCATCTCGCGGCGGGGGGACAGGGCGCGCCGGTGGCCGGCGAACACGTCGTGGGCGAGGGAGTTGGCGCAGGCGAGGATCATGCCGGCGACGGAGGCGAGCAGGGTCAGGAAGATCGCGGTGGTGACCGTGGTGAACAGGAGGGTCTCCGCCGTCGAGACGTCGGCGCCGAAGACGGCCCGGGAGCCCAGCAGATACGCGGTGTTGCCCTGCGGGTCCGCCTCCGCGATGACCGCGCGCCCGACCAGGGCGGTCGCGCCGAACCCGACGACCGTGATGACGAGCACGAACAGCACCACCGCCGACACCGCCCAGGACATCGAGCGGCGCACCTGGCGGGCGCTGGAGGCGGTGTACATGCGCATGGTGACGTGCGGCAGGCAGGCGCCGCCGAGGACCACGGTCAGCTGCGAAGTGATCATGTCCAGGCGGGGGTTGGGGCCGCCCGCGAACTGCAGTCCCGACTCCAGGAAGGCGGGTCCCACCCCGCTCTGCGCGGCGGCGGCGTCGAAGAGCGCGCCGGGGTCCCAGTCGAAGCGGCGCAGCACCAGGACGGCGACCACGGCACCCGAACCGAGCAGCATCACGATCTTCAGGATCTGGATGAGCGCGGTGCCCTTCATGCCGCCGATCGCCGCGTAACTGATCATCAGCAGGCCGAGTCCGACGATGCAGCCCGTCTGCAGGCCCTCGCCGGAGAAGCCGAGGATGAAGGCGAGCAGTTGCCCCGTCCCGGCGAGCTGCACCAGCATCAGCGGCACCAGCGCGGCGAGGGTGACGGCGCCGGCCGCGACGCGTACGGAACGTCCGGGCATGCGCCGGGTCAGCGCGTCGCCCATGGTGAACCGGCCCGCGTTGCGCAGGGGTTCGGCCAGCAGGAACATCAGCAGCATCAGGGACAGGGCGGTGCTCAGGGCGAGCACGATCCCGTCGTGACCGCACAGCGCGATCACCCCGCCCGTGCCGAGCACGGTCGCGGCGGAGATGTAGTCCCCGGCGATGGCGAGGCCGTTGCGCAGGGGGGACAGGGAGCCGTAGCCGGTGTAGAACTCGTCGAGGTCGTCCCGGTCGGGTCCGGTCATCACGCACAGCAGGAGCGTGATCGTGGCGACGGCGGAGAACGCCACCAGGGACATCGCCTGGGCGGAGTCGCTGAAGCCCGTCATCGGGTCGCCCCCCGCCTGACGTCGAGGGCGGCCTGCCGGCGGATGCGGTCCGCGATCGGGTCGACGTAGGTTCGCGCGGTGCGCTCGTAGAGGGCGACCGCCAGCCAGGTGACGGGGAGTTGGACCAGGGCGAGCAGCAGTCCGGTGGGCGGGGCGTCGCCGACGCGGCTGGTCATCAGGGACGGGGCGAAGGCGGACAGGATCAGGAAGAGGGTGAAGTAGCCGAGCGCGGTGAGGGTCGCGACCCGGCGTTGCCGGCGGTAGGCGCCGCGCAGGATCCGCAGATCGCTGTGGTGCCCGAGCGCCTCCCGGTCGGGGCGGCGTACCGAGGGGTGGTCCGGGGCGCGGTCGAGGTGCGGCTGCCAGGGGTGGTCGGGCGGCGGGGACGGGTCGTACGACATCCCGGTGGCTCCTTGCGTGGCTCGGGTCCGGTGCGGACCGCAGGGAGGGGGAGGGGGGGGTGGTTGAGCGGAGCCACGCACGTTACTTGCTGGTAGGCGGATAGGGAACGGCTTCGGCAAACTGATTGGTCGGTATGCGCTTACTTCTCTGACCTGGGGTGTTACCGGGATTAACTCAGATTTTTGAGCGCGCGGCGCCGAGGTCGACGGGGCGCCGTGCGCGGGGAAACGGCGCACCGCACTGACGTTCGGGCGGTTACGATGCGATCTCCACCGGGGGGATGATGCCGATGACCGACGTACGTGAACGCGCGATGCCGAGACAACTGCGGGCCGCCCAGCTCCTGTTGCTCGCGCTCTCCCTCGTCGGCATCGTCTCGATGCTCGCCCTCTCGGACACCCTGACCGCCTACGGACAGGGCGAGATGCTGGCGCCCTGGCTGCTGGTGTGGGTCAGCGCGATGCTCTCGCTCACCTACGACGGGAGCGCGCGCGGCGGGGTGCGGTCGACGACCGCCGTACTGATGACGTTCATGGTGCTGCCGACCCTCACGCGCCTGGGCGAGGCGGAGTCGGCCGGTCTGTTCCTGGACGCGGCGGTGCGGATCGCGCTCGGGGTGCCCGTCGTCGTGCTGTTGTTCCTGCCGGAGTCGACGGCCTGGTTCGACCGGGAGCGGTGACGCGCCCGGTGGGGGCCGCCGAGCGGTGACGCGCTGGTCGTGCCCGCTTCTGGTCGGGGCCTCGCCGTGGCGTCGCCGAGCGGTGACACACCCGGTCGCGCCCCCCCTGGCCGCGGGTGCGCCGAGGCGTGGCCCTCAGTCGACGAGCCCCACGCGCGCGTAGCGCACGCCGGGCCGTTCCATCAGCGTGATCCGCTCCACGTACACGAACCCGTTGCGCTCCAGCACCGTCCGGGACGCCGTGTTGTCCTCGGTCGTCCGCGCCGTCAGGGACGTCAGCGCGTACGCCGTCCCCGCCACCCGGCACAGCTCGGCCACCGCGGCCGTGGCGACCCCGCGCCGCGCCACCCGCTCCCCGACCCGGTACCCCAGCTCCGCCGAACCGCCGGTCGCGTCCATGAGGTTGACCCGGGCGAGAAGCGTGCCCTCCTCGTCCAGGACGACGTGGAAGTGGCTGATGCCCGCCTCCTGTTCGGCCAGCAGCGCGCGGTGACGCTCGGCGAACCCCGCCGGCGTGAAGTACGCGTCGCCCCGGTCCGGCACCATCCGCGCGAAGTACGCGCGGTTCTCCCGCTCGAAGGCCAGCAGCGCGGCCGCGTGGTCCTCCCGCAGCCGCTCCAGCCTCAGCCCTGTCCAGCCCGTCCCGTACCTCATTCCGTGATCACCGGGAACCTCCGCGGCGCCAGGACCAGCAGGACCAGGAAGGCCAGCGCCGCCGCCCCCGCCGCCCCCAGGTACACCGCGTGCACCGCGTCCGCCACCGCCCGCCGCAGCGGCTCCGAGCCGGTCCCCGAGTCCAGCGCCCGGGTCACGGAGTCCAGGTCGCTCGCGCTGCCCAGCCGGGCCGCGAGGACCCCGTTGGCGACCGCGCCGAAGAGGGCGGCGCCGACCGTCTGGCCGGTCTGGCGGCAGAAGAGGACCGAGGCGGTGGTCGTGCCCCGCTCCGACCACACCACCGTCGACTGCACGCCGATGATCAGCGGGAGTTGGAACAGACCGAGCGCGCCGCCCAGCAGCAGCATCAGCAGGGTCGGCTGCCAGGCCTCACCGGGGTAGGGCAGGAAGGGGAAGGCGAGCAGGAGCAGCGAGGCCGTCCCCATGCCCAGCATCGCGGTGTTGCGGAAGCCGATGCGCCGGTACACGTGCTGGCTCAGGGCCGCCGACACCGGCCAGCTCAACGTCCAGACGGTCAGCACGAATCCGGCGGCCACCGGCGCGAGACCGAGCACGGACTGGGCGTACGTCGGCAGGAACACGGTCGGAGCCACCATCAGCAGACCCAGCGCGCCCAGGGCGAGGTTGACCGCGGCGATCGTACGGCGGCGCCACACCCAGCCCGGGATGATCGGCTCGGCGGCCCGGCGTTCGACGAGGACCACCACCGCAGCGAGCGCGAGTCCCGCGGCGAACAGGGACAGGGACGGCGTCGACAACCACGGCCAGGCCACCCCGCCCTGCACCAGCGCCGTCAACAGCACGCCTCCGCAGGCGAACACGGCCAGCGCGCCCGCCCAGTCGACGCGGGGACGCGCGCGCGGCTCCCGCTTCGGCTCGTGCAGGAAGCGGACGATCAGCCACAACGCCACCGCCCCGACCGGGAGGTTGACCAGGAAGATCCAGCGCCAGTCGGCGTACGCCACCAGCACCCCGCCCACCCCGGGGCCGGCCACCGCGGACACCGCCCACACCGTGGAGAGCTTGGACTGGATCTTCGGGCGTTCCTTCAGCGGGTAGAGGTCCGCCGCCAGCGTCTGGACAGTGCCCTGGAGGGCGCCGCCGCCCAGGCCCTGCACGATCCGGAACGCGATCAGCGAGCCCATGTCCCAGGCGAGCGCGCACAGGAGTGAGCCGAGCAGGAACAGGGCCGCGCCCGCGATCAGCACCGGTTTGCGGCCGAAGGTGTCGGAGAGCTTGCCGTAGACCGGCAGGGTCACCGTCACGGCCAGCAGGTAGCCGGAGAACAGCCACGAGAAGACGGAGAAGCCACCGAGGTCGCCGACGATCTGGGGGACGGCCGTGGAGACGATCGTGGAGTCGAGGGCCGCGAGAGCCATGGCGAGCATCAGCGCGGCGACGACCGCGCCCCGGCGGGCGCGGGAGGCCGGCGGGAGCGCCCCGACCCCGGGGTCCGCCCCGGACCCGGACCCCGCCCCGGACGCGGACCCGGTTCCGGCCGGGCTCGCTCTGTCCCCCTGGCCCACGTCCCCCTGCCCGGCATCCCCCTGGTCCACGAGAGTTCCCTTCCCCTTGCACCTATCCGCCGCGGAACACCCTCTCACTTGCCCCTCACGTCGCGGCAGGGTGCAGCCTGAGGGGACCGACGGGTGGGCCGGAAGGGGCGCGGACCCCGAGACCGCCTCCACCTCCGGGTGGATCGCCCCTAGGGGTACCTCCGTACTACGGCTGGGGGAGGGTTCGTACCGCCGGAGGACGAGAGGGCACCGGTGCCGTCCATAACCTGGCTCTACGCCGCTGAGGGCGGGTCCGGGACGGGGGTCCGGGCCGGTCCGGGGTGGTGGACTCCAGCCGCGGGGGTGGGGTTTTCCCCAGCAGAAGACTGCGCTGAGCACCAGCGCGCCGAACCCCCCGCCGGGACCAGACTCATCCACGTGGCACCAGGCGCGACGCACCGGCCGACCGGCGCGGGTGACGCATCGACCGACCGCACGCACGCGACGCAATGACTGACCGACATAGGAGACATACCGTGACATCGGCTGTGACCATCACCAGGCACGGGGGCACTGGAGGGACTACGGCCGTTGCCGCGCGGGCGCGGCAGGTCGTCAAGGCGTACGGGTCCGGCGAGACCCGTGTCGTCGCCCTCGACCACGTCGACGTGGACATCGCTCGCGGACAGTTCACCGCGATCATGGGCCCCTCCGGCTCAGGCAAGTCCACGCTCATGCACTGCCTCGCCGGGCTCGACACCGTCTCCTCCGGGCAGATCTACCTGGACGAGACCGAGATCACCGGGCTGAAGGACAAGAAGCTCACCCAACTGCGCCGCGACCGGATCGGGTTCATCTTCCAGGCGTTCAACCTGCTGCCGACGCTGAACGCCCTGGAGAACATCACGCTGCCCATGGACATCGCCGGGCGCAAGCCCGACAAGCAGTGGCTCTCGCGCGTGGTGGACACCGTCGGACTCTCCGACCGGCTCAAGCACCGGCCCACCCAGCTCTCCGGCGGTCAGCAGCAGCGCGTCGCCGTGGCCCGGGCGCTGGCCGCGCGGCCCGAGATCATCTTCGGTGACGAGCCGACCGGCAACCTCGACTCCCGGGCCGGCGCCGAGGTGCTGGGCTTCCTGCGCACGTCGGTCGACGAACTCGGGCAGACCATCGTGATGGTCACGCACGACCCCGTCGCCGCCTCCTACGCCGACCGCGTGCTGTACCTCGCCGACGGCCGGATCGTCGACGAGATGCTCAAGCCGACCGCGGACGCCGTCCTGGACCGCATGAAGGACTTCGACGCCCGGGGGCGCACCTCATGACCGTCCTGAAGACCTCGATGCGCAACTTCTTCGCGCACAAGGGCCGCATGGCCCTCTCGGCCGTGGCGGTGCTGCTGTCGGTGGCGTTCGTGTGCGGCACGCTCGTCTTCACCGACACGATGAACACGACGTTCGACAAGCTCTTCGCGACCACCGCGTCCGACGTCACGGTCTCCGCCAAGGAGGCCAAGAGCGACGACACCCCGCAGAACGGCAAGCCGCTGTCGCTGCCGGCCTCCACGGTCGAGCAGGTCGCCAAGGCCCAGGGCGTCAAGTCGGTGGAGGGCGCGGTCAGTTCCTCGAACGTGACCGTCGTCGACAGCGACAACGACAACATGGGCTCGTCGACCGGCGCGCCCACGTTCGCGGGCAACTGGACCAAGAGCGACCTGCGTTCCATGGAGATCACCTCCGGACACGCGCCCCGCGGGCCGACCGAGCTGATGGTCGACGCGGACACCGCCGACAAGCACGACCTGAAGCTCGGCGACGAACTGCGCACCATCTCCGTCGTCGGTGACTTCAAGGCGAAGATCGTCGGCATCGCCTCCTGGAAGGTGACCAACCCCGGTGCCGCGGTCGTCTACTTCGACACCGCCACCGCCCAGCGCGAACTCCTCGGCTCCGAGGGCAGGTTCACCCAGGTCTACGCCACCGCCGCGCCCGGCGTCAGCGACGAGCGGCTCAAGCAGAACGTCGCGCAGGCCCTGGACGGCTCGTACAAGATCCAGACGGCCAAGGAGAACGCCGACGAGAACCGTGCGGACGTCGGCGAGTTCATGAACGTCATCAAGTACGCCATGCTCGGCTTCGCCGGGATCGCGTTCCTGGTCGGCATCTTCCTGATCATCAACACCTTCTCGATGCTGGTCGCCCAGCGGACCCGCGAGATCGGCCTGATGCGGGCCATCGGTTCCTCCCGCAAGCAGGTCAACCGCTCGGTGCTGGTGGAGTCCCTGCTCCTCGGCTTCGTCGGCTCGATCCTCGGCGTCGGCGCCGGAGTCGGCATCGCCGTCGGGCTGATGAAGCTCATGGGCATGGCCGGCATGAACCTCTCCACCGAGGACCTCACCGTCAAGGCGACCACCCCGGTGGTCGGCATGATCCTCGGCGTCGTCGTCACCGTCCTCGCCGCCTACCTGCCCGCCCGCCGGGCCGGCAAGGTCTCCCCGATGGCCGCGCTGCGCGACGCCGGTACGCCGGCCGACGGCAAGGCCGGCTGGGTGCGCGGCCTGATCGGGCTGGTGCTGACGGGTGCGGGCGGCTTCGCCCTCTTCGCCGCGGCCAACGCCGACAAGGCGAAGGACGGCTCGCTGATGCTGGCCGCCGGAGTGGTGCTGTCCCTGATCGGTTTCGTCGTCATCGGCCCGCTGCTGGCCGGCGGGGTGGTCCGGGTGATCAGCGCGGTGCTGCTGCGGGCCTTCGGCCCGGTCGGCCGCATGGCCGAGCGCAACGCCCTGCGCAACCCGCGCCGCACCGGCGCCACCGCCGCCGCCCTGATGATCGGGCTCGCCCTGGTGGCCTGTCTGTCGGTGGTCGGCTCCTCGATGGTCTCCTCGGCCACCAGCGAGCTCGACAAGTCGGTCGGCGCGGACTTCATCGTCCAGGGCGGCCAGCGGATCGTCCCGCAGGCCGAGAAGGCGATGGAGCAGAGTCCGGGCCTGGCCCACGTGACCTCGTACAAGGAGCTGGCGGCGACCCTGACCTCGCCCGACGGCAAGAAGGACACCGACGGCGTCACCGCGGCCGACCCGACCTACGCCCAGGACCTGCGCCGGGCGACGACGGCGGGCACCCTGTCCGCCGCCTACGGCAAGGACTCCATGTCGGTCGGCTCCGACTACGCCAAGGCCCACGGCGTCCACGTCGGCGACACCATCAGCGTCGCCTTCAAGGGCGGCGAGACCGCGAAGCTCAAGGTCGCCGCCATCACCGACGACAGCTCCGCGCTGGACCAGGGGGTGCGCTACGTCAGCATCGACACGATGAAGAAGTACGTCCCCGCCGAGCAGATCCCGCCGAACACGATCATGTTCGCCAAGGCGAAGCCGGGCCAGGAGAAGCAGGCCTACGCGGCGCTGAAGAAGGCCCTCGACCACTACCCGCAGTACCAGGTCCGCGACCAGACCGACTACAAGGACGAGCTGAAGGACCAGGTCGGCCAGCTCCTCAACATGGTCTACGGCCTGCTCGGTCTCGCGATCATCGTGGCCGTCCTGGGCGTCGTGAACACCCTGGCCCTGTCGGTGGTCGAGCGGACCCGCGAGATCGGTCTGATGCGGGCGATCGGTCTCTCCCGCCGCCAGCTGCGCCGCATGATCCGCATGGAGTCGGTCGTCATCGCCGTCTTCGGAGCCCTGCTGGGCCTGGGGCTCGGGATGGGCTGGGGCGCCACGGCCCAGAAGCTCCTCGCGCTGGAGGGCCTGAAGGTCCTCGACATCCCCTGGCCGACGATCATCGGGGTGTTCATCGGCTCGGCCTTCGTGGGCCTGTTCGCCGCGCTGATCCCGGCGTTCCGCGCGGGCCGCATGAACATCCTGAACGCGATCGCCACCGAGTAGCGGCCCCGTCGAACGGGGGTCCAGGGCCCGGCGCCGAGAAGTCACGGGGGCTTCTCGGCGCCGGGCCCTGTCGTGCGCTCCCCCCGCCCGGGCCCGTCCTCGCTCCGCAAGGTGATACGAGCCCCGGCGACGTACCCTGGGAACCCCCGCCCCGTACTGCGTGTCGGGCCCTTCGTGTTGCCCACCCCCTGGATGGAAGCGCCCCTCCATGAGCCTGCACGGTCTGCTCGACGCCGTCGTCAAGGACGCCGCCCTCGCGGAAGCGATCACCGCGGCCTCGGACGGCAACCGCATGCACGTCGACCTGGTCGGCCCCCCGGCGGCCCGCCCCTTCGCGATCGCCGCACTCGCCCGCGAGGCCGGCCGCCCGGTCCTGGCGGTGACCGCGACCGGCCGCGAGGCGGAGGACCTGGCCGCGGCCCTGCGCTCCCTGCTCCCGCCGGAGGGTGTCGTCGACTACCCGTCGTGGGAGACCCTCCCGCACGAGCGCCTGAGCCCCCGCAGCGACACCGTGGGCCGTCGGCTCGCCGTCCTGCGCCGCCTGGCGCACCCGCGCCCCGAGGACCCCGAGACTGGCCCGGTCTCGGTGGTCGTGGCGCCCGTGCGCTCGGTGCTCCAGCCGCAGGTGAAGGGCCTCGGCGACCTCGAACCGGTGGCCCTGAGGACGGGCCAGACGGCCGACCTGAACGAGATCGTCGAAGCGCTGGCCGCGGCCGCCTACGCGCGCGTGGAGCTCGTCGAGAAGCGCGGCGAGTTCGCCGTCCGCGGCGGCATCCTGGACGTCTTCCCGCCCACCGAGGAACACCCGCTCCGCGTCGAGTTCTGGGGCGACGACGTCGAGGAGATCCGCTACTTCAAGGTCGCCGACCAGCGCTCCCTGGAAGTCGCCGAGCACGGTCTGTGGGCCCCGCCCTGCCGGGAGCTGCTCCTCACCGACGACGTACGCGCGCGTGCGCGGGCCCTCGCCGAGGAGCACCCTGAGCTGGGCGAGCTGCTCGGCAAGATCGCCGAGGGGATCGCTGTGGAGGGCATGGAGTCCCTCGCGCCGGTCCTCGTCGACGACATGGAGCTGCTGATCGACGTACTGCCCAAGGGCGCCATGGCCGTCGTCTGCGACCCCGAGCGGGTACGCACGCGTGCCGCGGATCTCGTGGCGACGTCGCAGGAGTTCCTGCAAGCCTCCTGGGCGGCCACGGCGGGCGGCGGCGAGGCGCCGATCGACGTCGGCGCGGCCTCCCTGTGGTCGCTCGCGGACGTCCGCGACCGGGCCCGCGAGCTGGACATGATGTGGTGGTCGGTGTCGCCGTTCGCCGGGGACCTGGAGCTGGAGGCGGACACCCTCCAGCTCGGCATGCACGCCCCCGAGACCTACCGCGGCGACACCGCGAAGGCCCTCGCCGACACCAAGGGCTGGCTGGCCGAGGGCTGGCGCACGGTCTTCGTGACCGAGGCGCACGGCCCGGCCGCCCGGACTGTGGAGGTGCTCGGCGGCGAGGGCATCGCGGCCCGTCTGGAAGCCGAGCTGGGGGAGATCACCCCCTCGGTCGTGCACGTGGCGTGCGGCTCGATCGACTACGGCTTCGTCGACGCCGCGCTGCGGCTCGCCGTCCTCACCGAGACCGACCTGACCGGCCAGAAGGCGGCCGGCAAGGACGGCGCCCGGATGCCCGCCAGACGCCGCAAGACGATCGACCCGCTGACCCTGGAGGCCGGCGACTACATCGTCCACGAGCAGCACGGCGTGGGCCGCTACATCGAGATGGTGCAGCGCACCGTCCAGGGCGCCACGCGCGAGTACCTCGTCGTCGAGTACGCCCCCGCCAAGCGCGGCCAGCCCGGCGACCGCCTCTACATCCCCACCGACCAGCTGGAGCAGATCACCAAGTACGTCGGTGGCGAGGCGCCCACACTGCACCGCCTCGGCGGCGCCGACTGGACCAAGACGAAGGCCCGCGCGAAGAAGGCGGTCAAGGAGATCGCCGCGGACCTGATCAAGCTGTACAGCGCGCGCATGGCGGCGCCCGGCCACACCTTCGGCCCGGACACCCCCTGGCAGCGCGAGCTGGAGGACGCCTTCCCGTACGCGGAGACCCCGGACCAGCTCACCACCATCGCCGAGGTCAAGGAGGACATGGAGAAGTCGGTCCCCATGGACCGGCTGATCTGCGGCGACGTCGGCTACGGCAAGACGGAGATCGCGGTCCGGGCCGCCTTCAAGGCCGTCCAGGACGGCAAGCAGGTCGCCGTCCTCGTCCCGACGACCCTGCTGGTGCAGCAGCACTTCGGGACGTTCTCCGAGCGCTACTCCCAGTTCCCCGTCGTCGTGAAGGCGCTCAGCCGCTTCCAGACCGACACCGAGGCGAAGGCGGTCCTGGAGGGCCTGCGCGAGGGCTCCGTGGACGTCGTCATCGGCACCCACCGGCTGTTCTCCTCCGAGACCAAGTTCAAGGACCTCGGCCTGGTCATCGTCGACGAGGAGCAGCGCTTCGGCGTCGAGCACAAGGAGCAGCTGAAGAAGCTCCGCGCCAACGTCGACGTCCTGACCATGTCCGCGACCCCCATCCCGCGCACCCTGGAGATGGCGGTCACCGGCATCCGCGAGATGTCGACGATCACCACCCCGCCGGAGGAGCGCCACCCGGTGCTCACCTTCGTCGGCCCGTACGAGGAGAAGCAGATCGGCGCGGCGATCCGCCGTGAACTGCTGCGCGAGGGCCAGGTCTTCTACATCCACAACCGGGTCGAGTCGATCGACCGGGCGGCCTCCCGGCTGCGCGAGATCGTCCCCGAGGCGCGCATCGCGATCGCCCACGGCCAGATGACGGAGCAGGCCCTCGAACAGGTCGTCGTCGACTTCTGGGAGAAGAAGTTCGACGTGCTCGTGTCGACCACGATCGTCGAGTCCGGCATCGACATCTCCAACGCGAACACCCTCATCGTGGAGCGCGGCGACAACTTCGGCCTCTCCCAACTGCACCAGCTGCGCGGCCGGGTGGGACGCGGCAGGGAACGCGGCTACGCCTACTTCCTCTACCCGCCGGAGAAGCCCCTCACGGAGACCGCCCACGAGCGCCTCGCGACCATCGCCCAGCACACGGAGATGGGCGCGGGCATGTACGTGGCGATGAAGGACCTGGAGATCCGGGGAGCGGGCAACCTGCTCGGTGGCGAACAGTCCGGCCACATCGCGGGCGTCGGCTTCGACCTGTACGTCCGCATGGTCGGCGAGGCGGTCGCGGACTACAGGGCGGCCCTGGACGGCGGCGTGGAGGAGGAACCGCCGCTGGAGGTCAAGGTCGAGCTCCCGGTCGACGCCCACGTCCCGCACGACTACGCGCCCGGCGAGCGGCTCCGCCTCCAGGCCTACCGCTCGATCGCCTCGGCCACCACCGAGGACGACATCAAGGCCGTACGCGAGGAACTCGTCGACCGCTACGGCAAGTTGCCGGAGCCGGTGGAGAACCTGCTGCTGGTCGCGGGCCTGCGGATGCTGGCCCGCGCGTGCGGCGTCGGCGAGATCGTCCTCCAGGGCACCAACATCCGCTTCGCGCCCGTGGAGTTGCGCGAGTCCCAGGAACTGCGGCTCAAGCGGCTCTACCCCGGGACCGTCATCAAGCCGGCGGCGCACCAGGTGCTGGTGCCGCGCCCGAAGACGGCGAAGGTGGGCGGAAAGCCGCTGGTCGGGCGGGAGTTGCTGGGGTGGGTGGGGGAGTTTTTGGCTTCGGTGTTGGGGTCGTAGGGGGGCGGGCGCGGGTCATAGGGGGCGGGCGCGGGTCGCGGGGGTGCGGGGCCTGGCGTCGCGGGGCGTGGAGCCGGGGCGCCGGGCCTGGAGTCGCGGGGGTGCGGGGCGTGGCCGGGGGTGCCCGGCCTGGCGTCGCGGGGCGTGGGGCCCGGGGGCGCCGGATCTGAGTCGCGGGGCCTGGGGGCGGGGCGCCGGGTCCGGGGGTGCGCCGGTGTCCCCGGGGGGTGGGGCGGTGGCCTCAGGGGGTGGCTGGTGCCGTGGCTGGTGGCCTCAGGTGGTTGGCCGGTGCCGTGGCTGGTGCCGTCAGGTGGTGGGCCGGTGCCGTCAGGCGGTGGCCGTTGCCGTGGCTGGAGCCGTCAGGTTGCGGCCGGTGCTGCAGTCCGGTGCCTCAGGGGGTGGCCGGTGCTGTGGCCGGTGGCCTCAGGTGGAGGGCCGGAACAGCATCGTCGCCAGGGTGCGGAACACGTCCTCGGGATCCTTCTCGCCCACCGGCCCGTCCAGGTTGTGGCCCAGGAGGAGCGTGGCGAAGCCGTGGGCGAGGGACCAGGCGGCGACTCCGGCCAGGCGGGGGTCCAGGCCGAGGCCCTCGGGGTCGACCTGGGACACGGCCTCGCGCAGGGCGTCGCCGGCCAGGGCGCGGGCGGTGGTGAGTTCGAGGTCGTCGGGGCGGAGCAGTCCGGGCGCGAACATCACCTGGAAGTGCGCCGGATGCTCACGCGCGAAGCGTACGTAGCGCACGCCCGCCTCCTTGAGGTCGGCCGTCTCGCGGAGGGTGCTCGCCAGCAGCCCGAACCCCTCGGCCGCGATCGCCGTGAGCAGACCGGTGCGGTCCCCGAAGTGGTGCGCGGGGGCCGCGTGGGAGACCCCGGCCCGGCGGGCGAGGTCGCGCAGGCTCAGCGCGGCGGGACCGTCGGCGGCGATGACGTCGAGCGCGGCGCTGAGGACGGCGCGACGCAGGTCGCCGTGGTGGTAGGGGCGGCGCGAGGCCGTCTTCGTCGTGTCCGCGGATGCCATGGTCGCCAGGGTACGCCCAATCTAGGCATTGACAAGTTCGAGCCGCTCGGTCAATCTTGTCAGTGTCAAGTTACGGGGCGGGTCCGGGTAGTGGGTCACGCCGTGCATCACGGGACTCGGACACGATGGGGAGGCATGCCATGTCACAGGACGAGAGCGGTACCGGTGCCGAGACCACCGGGATCGATCCGGCACGCGTACGTCAGCTCTGGCACCTGCTGGAACCCCTGCACGCGGTGCTGTACTACGCACCCGAGGTCTTCGAGGAGGCCGCGGACCTCGGATACGACACCAAGGAACGCTGGCCGAGCTACTTTCCGCTCCGCGCGGCCCCGTTGGGGACGGTGGGCGCCGAACGCGTGACCTCCGCCTTCTACAGCTTCAGCCCCCGGATGGTCGCCGAGCACATCGACTCGGCGTGGGGCGTCGCGACCCCCGAGGCGGTGCTGGCCGCCCGACTGCGGGGCGTCGACGGGGCGTACCGCGCGATATTCGGCGAAGGCGTCGACAGCCCCGAGCTGGCGGAGGCCGCCGCCCTCGCCCGCCGCGCCGCCGAAGCGGTGAGCACCGCGGGCCGCCCCCTCGCCGCGGCCAACGCCGAGCTGGAGTGGCCCACCATCCCGCACCTCCAGCTGTGGCACGCGGCGACGATCCTGCGCGAGCACCGCGGCGACGGGCACCTCGCGGCCCTGCTGCTCGCCGACCTCGACCCGGTCGAGTCCCTCGTCTCCTTCGCGGCGACAGGCGCCGCTTCCGTCGAGCGCTTCGAGAGCCGCGGCTGGAGCGGCGCGCAGTGGTCGGCGGCACGTGACCGCCTCGCCGCCCGGGGCCTGGTCGACGAGGCCGACGGTACGGCGACGGAGGCGGGCCGCGCCCTGCGCGACCAGGTCGAGCGGGACACCGACCGACTCGCCGCCGCCCCCTGGCAGGTGCTCGGCCAGACCGACACCGACCGCCTCGTGGAACTGCTCGGCGATTACTGGGTGGCAGTCCTCTCCTCCGGCCTGCTTCCTTCGGAGACGACGCTGGGCATCGGCAAGGTCTGAGACCCGGGACGCGCCCGACCCCGGGGCGCGGAATGCCCTCAACTGCGGGTCCGGCCTGCGGAGGGCATGCCCCCGGTGTTCCGTTTCCGCGGGGTCCCGACGGGAAACACGAAGCCGCCCGCGGGAGTTGAGCCTGTGCGGACGGCCTCGGTCTCATGGTGGTTCAGGGGACCCCGGCCCGGGCGGGTCGCCCGGCAGGGATCTCGTTCTCCTCCGTGGGTCTGCTGGTCCTACGGCTGTTGGGGCCGGTCGCGGTCCATGCCCATCGCGCCTTCGATCTTCTGCTGCGCGTCGTCGACCTGGCTCTCGTACTTGTTGCCCGTCCTGTCGTTGACCTTGCGTTCCGCCGCGTCGGACATGCCCTTGGCCTTGTCCTGCGCCATGCGGTTGCTCTTGAACCTGTCGAGGATGCCCATCCAGAGCTCCTTCCGGAGGTGACTCAGCAAAGACGATACGCCCGACTTGAGAGGTACGCCCCTTGAGGCGCCGTAGGGCCTGGGCCCCTTGGCCAGTACGGTGAGGGCGGGCAGGCGTGCCCGGGCGGGGTTCGGGCAGACGTGCCCGAGCGGGGGCGCAACCAGGAGAACAGGGGAGGGACGCACCGTGACGCGTCGGAGGGGTGGGGCGGCGGGCGCCGCGGCGATGCTCGGCATGGTCGTACTGCTCGCCGGTTGCGAGGGCGTGGAGTTGCCCGCGGACGGCGAGCCCTCCGCTGCCGGCCCGGTCGTCGGATCCGGCCGCGCGGTGAGCCCGCTGGACAACCCGGACGGCACCAGGCCGGGCCTCGCGGCCATCACCTCGGACGCCGACAGGGCGAAGGCGCGCGCCCTGATCGAGAAGGTGAAGACCAAGGGCCGCGGCCCCAAGACGGGTTACGACCGGGACGAGTTCGGCTACGCCTGGATGGACTCCGCCCCCGGCGGCATCCCCTTCTCCCGCAACGGCTGCGACACCCGCAACGACCTGCTCCAGCGCGACGGCGAGGAGGTCCGCCTCCGTTCCGGCTCGGACTGTGTCGTCGTCTCCATGACGCTGGCCGACCCCTACACCGGCAAGGAGATCGACTGGGCCAAGTCCCGGGCCACGTCGGTGCAGATAGACCATGTGATGCCGCTGTCGTACGACTGGCAGATGGGCGCCTCGCGCTGGGACAAGGGCAAGCGTCAGGACATCGCCAACGACCCGCTCAACCTCATCCCGGTGGACGGCCCGACCAACGGCTCCAAGAGCGACTCGGGGCCCGCGTCCTGGCTGCCCCCGAACAAGCGGATCCGCTGCTCGTACGCGGTGCGGTTCGCGCAGGTCTCGCTGAAGTACGAGCTTCCCGTGACGACGGCCGACAAGGAGATCATGCTGCGGCAGTGCGGCGGCTGAAAACCGGTTCCCGGCCCCGGCGACACCCGCCTACGGTGAGCGCATGGAACTGAAGGTGTCGAGTCTCGCCGAACGCCCCGACGCCCACGGGCGGGTGGCCACCATGGACAACAGCTGGCCGGAGTTCGTCACCCACGACCTGGTGGGCGACCACCACTACGACCGGATCGCCACCGAGTTCCCCGAGTACGTGCTGTTCGCCGAGGACGACCGGGGCGAGGTCGTCGCCACCGCGTTCAGCGTGCCCTTCGCCCTCGACACCGAGGACCGGGGCGAACTGCCCGTCCGGGGCTGGGACGAGGTGCTCCTGTGGGCCTTCGCCGACCTGCGCCGCGGGGTGCGGCCGGACACGGTCAGCGCGATCGCCATCATCGTCCGCCCCGACCACCAGGGCCGCAGTCTGTCCGGCCGCATGCTGTCGGCGATGCGCGACAACGCCCGCGCACACGGCTTCAGCGAGGTCGTCGCCCCGGTCCGCCCCAACGCCAAGCACCTCGAACCGCACACCCCCATCGAGGAGTACGCGCACCGCGTACGCCCCGACGGGCTCCCGCACGACCCGTGGCTGCGCGTCCACGCCCGGGCCGGCGCCACCGTCCACGCCGTGGCCCCGGCGTCCATGACCGTCGCCGCGTCGCTGGAGCAGTGGCGCCGCTGGACGGGGCTGCCCTTCGACACCCAGGGCGACGTCGAGGTCCCGGGGGCGCTGGTGCCGGTGCGGTGCGAGCCGGAGCGGGGGTACGCGGTGTACGTCGAGCCGAACGTGTGGATGCGGCATCCGCTGTAGCGGCACGGCACGGCTGGTGTGGGTACCCGGTGCGTTGTGTGGGGCGGGTCAGGCGCCCAGGGCGTCGAGGTCCAGGATCTCGCCACTGGGCTTCTTCGCCGGCACGGGCTCGTCGTACGCGCTGAAGGTCAGGGTGCCCGGGTCGCTCGTGGAGGCGCTGTCCACCCGCAGGAGATACGGCTTGCCCTCGGTGGCGACGTACAGCGTGTAGCGGTCCTTGCCGTCCCGCTCGTTCAACGTGATCGCGGGCGTGCCGTCCACGGTGGTGGTCTTGCCGCGCGAGGCGTTCGAATCGGCGTCGTCGGCGTCGCCGAGGACCGTGTCCAGGTCGCAGAAGCCCGCGATCTCCTTGGCGTCCTCGCCCTTCGCGGACATCTTGGTCCACTTCCCCGCCAGCATGCCCACGGCCGCGTCGACGTCCGACTCCTTCTCGCCCTTGCTCTGGGCGCGCAGGAAGGCCTCGTCGTACTTCATGTAGACGGTGTCACCGACCTTGATCAGGTCGGCCTTGCCCTCGCCGCCCATGCTCATCGTGCCGGCACACTCGCCCTGCTTGTTCAGAGCCATGTCGACGGTGATGGTCCCACCGGCGTCGCCGTCGGGCACGTCGCCCTTCATGCGCAGGGAGGAGGCGCCGGTCGTGGCGTCGACGGCCCGGTCGGCGATCTCGCTGCCGGTCAGCCCGGCGAACGGCTCCTTGGCCTTGCTCGGCGTGCTGGACGCGCGGCCCTTGCCGTCCGTCTTGTCCTGGCCGGACTGGCAACCGGTGAGGGCGAGGGTGGTCGCGGCGGTGAGGCAGAGAGCGGCGAGTGCGGTACGGCGCATGGGAGTTCCTCGGTGGTGTCGGGGTGTGGTGAGTGTGGTGCGTGTGGTGCGGTGAGTTGTGGTGCGGTGGGGTGCGCCGGGGCGCCGGGGCGCCGGTAGGACGGAGCCAGGGGGCGCGGGTGCGCGGGGCGCGCAGGGACGCGCTGCGTGGCGCGGAAGGAGCGGTCCGGCGGGGTGCAGCCGTGGGTCGGCCCCCGCCGGACCGCCGTACGGGGCCGGCGTCAGCCGGTCTTCTTCCAGTCCGTGCAGCCGGACGTCTTGAAGTAGGTGTCGGAGGCGCTGATCGTGACGACGGCCGAACCGGTCACGTTGTCGTTCGCGATGATCGAGTCGAGGCCGTGCTCGGCGTCCTTGGTGCGCTCCCAGTAGCACATGTCGTCCTCGTTGCCGGCGGACTTGTACGTGCCGGGCGCGATGTCGGCGCCGACCTTGAACATGCCGCCGTCGCCCGCCATCGTGGCGGCCGGGGAGCCCTTCGCCTGGGCGCCGACGGCCTCCCAGTCGTTGCAGTCGCTCGACTTGAAGAGCTTGTCGGAGGCCTTGACGGTCACGTAACTGGTGCCGGTGACATTGTCGTTGGCCAGCAGCGAGTCCATCTCGCCCGAGGAGTCCTTGGCGCGCTCCCAGTAGCACATGCCGTCGTCGTTGCCGGTGGTCCGGTAGGTGCCGGGCTTGATGTCGGAACCGACCTGGAAGTCGCCGTCCCCCTCGAAGGCGACCTTCTTCTCCTCGGCCGCCTTCGCCGCGTCCTTCTTGCCGGAGCCTCCGGAGCCACCGGCCTTCGCCCGGGCGGATGCCGAAGAGCCCTTGCCGCTGCTCGTGGTGTCGCCGCCGTCGTCGCCGGAGTTCGCCGACACGGCACCGATGACGACGATCCCCACGACGGCCCCCAGCGCGACCTTGCCCTTCATGCCCATGACGGTGTCCCCCTCCAACGCGACGTGACAGCCGCTTTTCGGCTGCCGCTCGTTCGCTGGGTCAATAAGACCAGAGCCTGTGAACCGAGTCAACACGGTTCACGAACTAGGTCGTGTACACGACTGTGAAGGGATGGATCCCGCCGACGCCGCTATGCTCGGCGTCACACGCGCACCGCACGGCAGTCGCAGCAGCTACAGCAGGTGCACCAGGTACAGCAGGTGCCGGAACGCGCGGGGCCACGCAGGACGACGAGGGGAGCCGGGCCGGTGCAGGACAACGCCACAGAGGTGACCGCCGCCGGGATCGCCCGGCTGGCCGGCGTCGGCCGCGCCGCCGTCAGCAACTGGCGCCGCCGCCACCCCGACTTCCCCAAGCCCGTCGGAGGCACCGAGACCAGCCCCTCCTTCGCCCTCGCCGAGGTCGAGGCCTGGCTGCGTGACCAGGGCAAACTCGCCGAGGTGCCGCTGCGTGAACGCGTCTGGCAGCAGCTCTCCGGGCACCCCGCGGGGCCGGTCACCGCCCTCACCCACGCCGGCTGCGTCCTGCTGCTCATCCACGACCGCCCCACCGTCTGGCTGGACGCGAGCGCGGGCTCAGACGCACGGCTCGCGGCGGTGCTGTCGGGGGCGCTCGCGGAGGTGCTGACACCACGGTTCGGCGCCGCGACGGCTGTGAACTCCCCGGCTGCCGTGAACACCGTGAACGCCGTGAACACCCCGGGCGCCGTGAACCGCCCTGATGCGACAAACAGTCCCGGTGCGCTGAGCAACCCCGGTGCGGCGACCAGCCCCGGTGCGGCGGCCACCCCCGGTGCAGCGACCACCCCCGGCGCTGTGAACTCCGCACCCCCCGTGAACCCCCGCCCCGCCGTTCACACCCCCACCGGCCCCCAACTCCTCCCCTCCGTCCCCCTCCTACGCGGCGCAGCCGAACTCGCGGCCGAACTGGGCGCCCGCCAGACCTACGAGTTCCTGCTCGGCCGCCACCTCGACGCCAACCCGCGCCAGTACACGCTCACCCCCGCCGAACTGGCCGAACTCATGGCCGACCTCGCCGGCCCCGCCCGCACCGTCCTCGACCCGGCCTGCGGCACCGGCACCCTGCTGCGCGCCGTCTCCGCCCGCCCCGACCAGGAGCTGTACGCGCAGGACAGCGCCCCCGACCTCGCCGGTCTCACCGCGCTCCGGCTCGCCCTGCACTCTCGCGCCGGCGTGCACAGCGCCACCGGTGACACCCTGCGTGCCGACGCCTTCCCGGCGCTGCGCGCCGACGCCGTGCTGTGCCATCCGCCGTTCAACGAGCGCAACTGGGGGCACGACGAACTCGCGTACGACCCCCGCTGGGAGTACGGCTTCCCGGCCCGTACCGAGTCCGAGCTGGCCTGGGTCCAGCACGCGCTCGCCCGCCTCAAGGACGGCGGCACCGCCGTCCTGCTGATGCCGCCCGCCGCCGCCTCCCGCCGCTCCGGCCGCCGTATCCGCGCAGACCTGCTGCGCCGGGGCGCGCTGCGCGCGGTCGTCGCCCTGCCGGTCGGCGCGGCACCCCCGTACAACATCCCGCTCCACCTGTGGGTGCTGCGCCGCACCGAGAAGGCGCCGGCCCAGCCCGAGGTTCTGCTCGCCGACAGCGGCCGGTTCGCCGGTGAGGGGCGCGGCGGCCCGGACTGGCGTGCCGTGCGCGACGCGGTGCTCGACGCCTGGCGCGCCTTCGACCGCGCGGGCACGCTTCAGGAGCGCCCCGGGCTCGCGCGCTCCCTGCCCGTCATCGAACTCCTCGACGACGACGTGGACCTCGCCCCCGCCCGCCACCTCCCGCCCGCGGCGGCGGCCGAGGGCGCCGAGGCGCTCACGGCGGTACGCGAGCGCCTCGGCGAGACCCTGCGCCTGACCACCGACCTCACCCCCCCGCCCGTCGACACCGCACCACCCGCGCGCTGGCCGCTCACCACCATCGGCGAACTCGCGCGCGGGGGAGCCCTGGTGCTGCGCACCGGCGGGAACGGCGGCCACGCGCGCGTACCCGTCCTCACCGACCACGACGTCCTCGCCGGCACCGCGCCCTCCGGCACGCTCCCCGAGAGCGGCGAGGAGGCCGTGCTGGTGGAGCCGGGTGACGTCGTCGTGCCCGTGCTCGGCGGCGGCTCGGTGGCGCGCGTGATCGACGACGCGAGCGGAGGCGCCGCCCTCGGGCGCAACCTCGTGCTCCTGCGCCCCGATCCCGCGGCGCTCGACACCTGGTTCCTCGCCGGCTTCCTGCGCGGCACCGCCAACAACCGCCAGGCCAGCAGCTACGCCTCCACCGCCACCCGCCTGGACGTGCGCCGCCTCCAACTGCCCCGGCTCCCGCTGGACGAACAACGGCGCTACGGCGCGCGCTTCCGCGCACTCGACGAGTTCGAGCAGGCGCTCAGGCGCGCGGGCCGGCTCGGGGACCAGCTCGTGCGCGGCATGTACGACGGCCTCACGGACGGCACGGTCGCCCCCGACTGACCCGCGCGTGACACCCCGTCGAACCGGACGCCCGCCTTCCGTCCGTCTCGCGCGGCCCCCGGCCGCCGTACGACGTGATCAGCGCGACAACGGTTCGGTACAACCCTGGACCGCATGTCGTTGTCGGCCTATACGCTCGACGCGACAATCGCAGGAACGGGGTTGCCGGGCGTCGGTCGCCCGCGTACGCCCACCTCAGGCACCAGGAGCAGTCATGCATGGCCACGGCTACACGCGGCCGGTGAAGCAGCCGCCCTCACCGGCGTTGCTGGTCTTCCTGCGCGTGCTGTTCGTGGTGATCTCGGTCTTCACCATCGGCCTGCTGTCCTGGGCGATGCTGCTGCGCCTGGCGCTCGTGACGCGCCGGGGGCTCGACTGGGTCCTGTTCGTGGCCTCGTTCGTCGCGATCGTCACCGGACTGGTGCTGCTCGGCACGGAGTCCGGCGACGAGGTCCACACCGTGGGCGGCTGGACCGGCCTGTTCCTGCTCCTCGGCACGCTCGTGGCCGCGATCGCCTACTACCTCTCGGCGGACATCCGCCACTTCCACCAGCTCCGCTACGGCGACTACCCGCCGCAGCCCGCCCCGGCCCCCGCGTACGGCTACCCGCAGGCCCAGCAGCAGTCGCCGTACACCGCGGCCACCCTGCCCCAGACACCGGCGCCCGTCCCGCACAGCCCGTTGCCGCAGCCGCCCGCACCCCGGGACGCCACGCCCCACGCGCCCGTGCCCCCGGCCCGGCCGCAGCGCCCCGCGCCCGCCCGGATCGACCAGGTCCGCGCCGAACTCGACGAACTGAGCGACTATCTGCGCCGCCAGGACGGCGACCCGCGCGGCGGCCACGAGGGCGGAAGGTGAGCGTGACGGCGGGACGTGTCGTCGCAGGCCGCTACGGACTGTCCACGCTCATCGGGCAGGGCGGCATGGGGCAGGTCTGGACGGCGTACGACGAACGGCTCGACCGGCGCGTGGCGGTGAAGCTGCTGCGCCCCGACAAGGTGGCCGGCCAGGAGGCCGACGAACTGCGCCGGCGGTTCGTGCGCGAGTGCCGGGTGACCGCACAGGTCGACCACCCCGGGCTGGTCACCGTGCACGACGCGGGCAGCGAGGGCGAGGAGCTCTTCCTCGTCATGCAGTACGTGGACGGCGCGGACCTCTCCGACCACCTCGCCGAGCACGACCCGTACCCCTGGCAGTGGGCCGTCGCGGTCGCCGCACAGCTGTGCGCCGTGCTGAGCGCCGTGCACGCCGTGCCGATCGTCCACCGCGACCTCAAGCCCCGCAACGTCATGGTGAAGCAGGACGGCACCGTCACCGTCCTCGACCTCGGCGTCGCCTCCGTCATGGACGCCGACACCACCCGCCTCACCCACACCGGCACCCCCATCGGCTCGCCCGCCTACATGGCGCCGGAGCAGGCCATGGGCGGCGCGGTCGGCCCCTACACCGACCTGTACGCGCTCGGCGTGCTCCTGCACGAACTCCTCAGCGGTGACGTCCCGTTCTCCGGGTCCACGGCGCTCGGTGTCCTGCACCGGCACCTGTACGAGCCCCCGCTCCCGGTGCGGCGCGTGCGCCCCGAGGTGCCGGAGGCGCTGGAGGCACTCGTCCTGCGCCTGCTGGCCAAGGACCCGCAGCACCGCCCTGCCAGCGCGCAGGAGGTCTACGAGGACCTGGCGCTGCTGCTGCCCGCGCGGGGCACCCCCACCGGGGCGCCCCTTGACCCCACGCGCCCCTTCCTGCGCCCGCACGCCCCTTGGCCGGACCGCGCCCGCACGCCGGCGCCCCAGCCGGCGCCCGCCGGCCCGCTCGCGCCCCCCGCGGCGAAGCCCGACGTCGCCCGCGCGGTGGACGAGGTCAAGCGCCTCCTCGGCGAGGGCCGCATCACCCAGGCCGTCGACATCCTCGGCGCGATCCTGCCCGCCGCGGCCGAACAGCACGGCGAGAACTCCCCGGTCGTGCGCACCCTGCGCAAGCAGTACGCCGCCACGCTCATGGACGACGGCCAGTACCGGCGCGCGCTGCCCGAACTGCGCCGCCTCGCCGACGAACGCGCCGCCGAGGCGGGGCAGGCCGACCCCCAGTCCCTGCGCTTCCGCTACGACGTCGCCCAGTGCCTGGAACAACTCGGCGAACCGGCGGCGGCGCTGGCCGAGTACCGCGCGCTCCTGCCGTACTACGAGAACCAGTACGTGGCCGGCGACCCGGAACTCGCCCACGACGTCCGCCGCCGCATAGGCCACCTCCTGCTCGCCCTCGGCGACCGCGCCGCGGCCCACGGCACCCTCGCCCGCCTCGTGCACGACGTGGAACGCCTGCACGGCCCCGGCCACCCGCTCGCCGTCGAGATCCGGCGCACCCTGGAATGGCTGGGGCAGGTGCGCGGCTAGGTCTCGCCGCGCGCTCGAGCCCGTGACCGGGGCGCGGCGGTGCCCGAACTCCTGATGAATCGTTGGTCGAATGGGTTGGCCAGAGCTTGCCCACTGCCTACCATCGATCACCGCAAGACCTTGTGCACCGTCGCACAATCTCCTCGGGAGGCTTCCTTGCACCGCCGCCGTCGCACCGCGCTCCTCCTCTCCGCCGCGATCGCCGCGGCGCCCCTCCTCACCGCCTGCGGAAACGACGCGCACCCCGGCGCGGCAGCCGTCGTCGGCGGCCAGCGGATCAGCGTCGCCCAGTTGGAGACCAGGGTGAGCGAGGTACGTGACGCGCAGCGCGCGGCGGTGCCGGACGAGCAGCAGTACGCCCAGGCCATCGCCAAGACCGGCACCCTCAGCCGGGACACCCTGCACAGCATGGTCCTCGACCGCGTGCTGCACCGGGCCGCGCAGGACGCCGGGGTGACGGTCACCCGCAAGGAGATCCAGGACATGCGCGCCGGCCTGGAACAGCAGGCCGGCGGCGCCAAGGCCCTGGAGACGGCCTGGCTCCAGCGCTACGGCATCGCCCCCGAGCGTCTCGACGACAACCTCCGCCTCCAGCTGGAGGCCCAGAAACTCGCCGCCGCGCTCGGCACCGACACCAGCACCGCCGAGTTCTGGCAGGCCCTGGGCAAGGCGTCCGAGAAGCTCGACATCGACCTCAACCCCCGCTACGGCACCTGGGACGTCGCGAAGAGCAGCCGCGTCGACGCCAAGACCCCGTGGGTGCGTGAGGTCACGGCGAAGGCAACGCCGGAGACGGCCTGACACCCTCACCGGTCATACGATCCGATCACCCCGCCCGGCCTGTGGACAACTGATCGGATCCGTCGGCACCGTGCGTTAGCTTCGAACCGTGAACACCACCACCCCCGAACCCGCACCTGCTGCCGACCCCGGCCGCATCGTCCTGCTGACCACCAGCCACCGTGTCGCTCCCGGCCTGCTGTCCTGGCCCGCCTGGCAGGCCCTGCGCGCCGCGGACCGCGTGCTGTGCGCCGACGGCGCGCACCCGCAGCTGCCGTATCTGCGCGAGGCCGGGATACGGGTGGACGAGGACTCCCCGGCCGCCGAGGAACTGGTCGAGGCGTGCGCGGGCGGCCGCACCGTCGTCGTGGTCGCGACGGGCGAGGGCGAACCCCGCCTCACCGACGGCCTCGCCCGCCTCGCCGGCTCGGGCCGCGTGTCCATGCCCGAGCTGGAACTCCTCCCCGCCTCCTACGACCTGCCGGGCGCCCGCCTCCTGGACCTCGTGCAGGTCATGGACCGCATCCGCGTCGAGTGCCCCTGGTCCTCGCAGCAGACCCACAAGGGCCTGGCGAAGTACGGCATCGAGGAGGCCTACGAGCTCGTGGAGGCCATCGAGGAGGGCGACCGCGACGAACTCCGCGAGGAACTCGGCGACGTCCTCCTCCAGGTCGTCTTCCACGCACGCATCGCCGAGGAGGACCCGGAGACCCCCTTCTCCATCGACGACGTCGCCGGCGGCATCGTCACCAAGCTCATCCACCGCCACCCGCACGTCTTCGGCGACGAGACCGCGACCACCCCGGAGGAGGTCAAGGAGCACTGGCTGCGCACCAAGGCGACAGAAAAACAGCGCACGTCCGTCACCGACGGCATTCCCCTCGGCCAGCCCGCCCTCGCCCTCACCGCCAAACTGGCGTCCCGGGCCCGGACGGCGGGCCTGGAGGTACCGCTGCCGAGCACCGAGGGCATCGGCTACGAACTGTTGGCCCTGGCCACCAGAGCCGAGGCGGAGGGCATCGACCCCGAGGCGGCTCTGCGCGCGGCGGCACGCGTGTACCGCGACACGATCCGCGAACGAGAGGCCGCCCCGCCCCAGCCCTGACCCCAACGCAACCGACCCCGTGCCTGGGAGCCGCCCCACACGCACGTCCCTCGCCCCCGCCGCCCCTACCCGTCCCATACCCAGGGGCTGCCGCCCCTTCGACCCCGCCCAAACCCTGGGGGCTGCGCCCCCAGACCCCCATCGGCCCTGAAGGGGCCTCGTCCTCAAACGCCGGACGGGCTAAAAGATGCGCACCGGCGCCACGGCGGGAAGGGCAGGGGCGCGCCCCCGCGGACGGGCCACCGGCGCCACGGCGGAAGGGGACGTACCGGGGGGTGCCCGCCCGCAGTGTCGGGCGTCCAACCGACAGCACAGCTTGGTCCCACGGCACCGCCCGACCGAGGACGGACACCCCCCGGTGCGGCCCCGACCCACAACGCACCCCGCGACCCGCCGGATACCGTCAGGGAGTGACCGACCACCCCACCCCCGCCCCGGAACTCTTCACCTGGGAGTTCGCGACCGACCCCTACCCCGCCTACGCCTGGCTCCGCGAGCACGCCCCCGTGCACCGGACCCGGCTCCCCAGCGGAGTGGAGGCCTGGCTGGTCACCCGGTACGGCGATGCCAAGCAGGCCCTGGCCGACCAGCGGCTCAGCAAGAACCCGGCGCACCATGACGAACCCGCGCACGCCAAGGGCAAGACCGGTATCCCCGGTGAGCGCAAGGCGGAGTTGATGACGCATCTGCTGAACATCGACCCCCCGGACCACACCCGCCTGCGCAGACTGGTCAGCAAGGCCTTCACACCCCGCCGCGTCGCCGAGTTCGCGCCGCGCGTGCAAGAACTCACCGACCACCTCATCGACCAGTTCACGGCGAAGGGGTCCGCCGACCTCATCCACGACTTCGCCTTCCCGCTGCCCATCTACGCCATCTGCGACCTGCTGGGCGTCCCGCGTGAGGACCAGGACGACTTCCGGGACTGGGCGGGCATGATGATCCGACATGGGGGAGGGCCGCGGGGCGGTGTCGCGCGGTCGGTCAAGAAGATGCGCGGGTACCTCCTGGAGCTCATCCACCGCAAGCGCGAAGGGCTGCCCGCCGAGCCCGTACCCGGCGAGGACCTCATCTCCGGTCTGATCCGCGCCTCCGACCACGGCGAGCACCTCACCGAGAACGAGGCCGCGGCGATGGCCTTCATCCTGCTCTTCGCCGGGTTCGAGACCACGGTCAACCTGATCGGCAACGGCACGTACGCCCTCCTCACCCACCCCGAGCAGCGCACCCGTCTCCAGAACTCTCTCGCCGCGGGCCGAACCGACCTGCTGGCGACGGGAGTCGAGGAACTGCTCCGCTACGACGGCCCCGTGGAACTGGCCACGTGGCGCTTCGCCACCCAGCCGCTCACCATCGGCGGACAGGACATCGCCCCCGGCGACCCCGTCCTGGTCGTGCTCGCCGCGGCGGACCGGGATCCGCAGCGGTTCGCCGATCCCGACGTCCTCGACCTGTCCCGGCGGGACAACCAGCACCTCGGATACGGCCACGGCATCCACTACTGCCTCGGCGCCCCGCTCGCCCGCCTCGAGGGCCAGACCGCGCTCGCCACACTCCTCACCCGGCTCCCGGACCTCCGACTCGCGGTGGATCCGGCCGATCTGAGATGGCGTGGGGGGCTCATCATGCGTGGACTGCGCACGCTGCCGGTCGAGTTCACGCCCGTTCGGTAGGAAGCCGGGCAACTCGCCCCTGACCCGCGGTCCTTGTGCCGGGCGACGCAAACATGACACGCCCTCAAGTCTGTGATCTTCACGTGATCTGTGCGGCATTAACTTGTGACAAGTGATCGTCTGCCGATACGTTCTCGCATCAACGCGGCGACCCGAACCACCCGCCGCGCCCGCACTGTCGTCTCGCGAAAGGGCACCGCATGCTCACCGGGAACGGTCGTCACCGTCGCCCCCGTCAGGCTCCGGCACTTCTCGTTGCGGCCGGAGTGACCGGCTCCGCCATCGCGATCCCGCTGCTCGGCGCGGGCGGGGCGAGCGCGGCGGACGGGAACACCTGGGACCAGGTCGCCCAGTGCGAGACCGGTGGCTCCTGGAGCGCGAACGACGGTGACGGCCACTACGGCGGGCTCGACCTCTCGCAGAAGAACTGGGAGAAGTACGGCGGCCTCGACTACGCCACGAGCCCCGACCTCGCCAGCCGCAACCAGCAGATAGCCGTCGCCGAGAAGGTCCTCGCGGACCAGGGTGTCGGCGTCTGGGGCACCTGCGGTCTGCTGCACGGACTCAGCGAGGACTCGGGCTCCGCCGATGTCGACACCGGCGTCGCTTCGCCGTCGACGAGCGACAGCGACGACTCCGACGCGTCCGCCCAGCCCGAATCCACCGAATCAGCCGAAACTACCGAATCCTCCGAATCACCCGGATCGGCGGGTCTGTCCAACTCGTCCGGCGAATCGGAATCGGCCGATGCGACGGACTCGTCCGGCAGCGCCTCCTCGTCGCCCACCACCGGAGCGGACAAGTCCGCCAAGTCGGACAACTCCGGCTCCGCTCCGGGTGGTGCGCTGTCCTCCGGCAGCCCGTCCGCCGCGCCGACCGAGAGTGACGAATCGGACAACTCCTGGCGAGAGGGCGGCTCTTCGAACCTGGTGGACACCGGCGCCCTCGTTGCCCCCTCCGAGGGCACCGGCCGGCACCGGGGTGCGAGCGCCGAGGAGGGCTCGTACACCGTCCGGACCGGCGACACGCTCGCCTCCATCGCCGACTCCCTTGACCTCGACGGTGGATGGCGTCGGCTCTATACCGCGAACGAGCAGGTCATCGGCGCCGATCCGAGCGCGATCGAGCCCGGGCAGACCCTTGCTCTAGGTAGCGAATAGGGCGAAATCCCCAGGGAAAAACCGTGAGTTCACGTCCGTACTTCACCGCAAATGTCCCGTTTGGTGAAAGTGTGGGATGAGTCTCAGAAGCCCTGATCGTCTTTGAAATCCCCCGGGTTCCGTGTCTACGGTCAACACCGCTCGTCACCGCGAGCCCCGGCTGCCGCAACGCCGAATCCTGCCAGCGGCCGTACGGGAACAGTCGTCGCGTCAAGCGCCGTAGGCAGGAGCGGGGGACCCAAGGTAAGTGCCGGGTCCGGAAGTTGAGGCCTCACGGGGTCTCATGGCCGAGAGGCCGCCGGAACCGGCTTGGGGTGGAGCCGCGCAGCGCGCCGAGAGGCGAGATGTGCGGCCGGGCAACTCAACCGGCCCGAACCCGACAGCTCACCTCGCAGGCGTCGGTGAGGGGATCCACCATGCTGTTTTCCGCCAAGGGCAAGCACCGTCGTCCGTCCAAGGCCACCCGCGCCGCCGCGCTCGCCGGTGTCACCGGTGTCGCCATCGCCGCTCCGCTGATGGCGGCCGGCAACGCCTCGGCCGCCACCGCCTCCGAGTGGGACGCCGTCGCCCAGTGCGAGTCGGGCGGCGACTGGTCCATCAACACCGGCAACGGTTACTACGGCGGCCTGCAGTTCTCCGCCTCCACCTGGGCCGCGTACGGCGGCACGGCGTACGCCTCCACCGCCGACCAGGCCTCCAAGGCGCAGCAGATCGAGATCGCCGAGAAGGTCCTCGCGAGCCAGGGCAAGGGTGCCTGGCCGACCTGTGGTGTGGGCCTGTCCAGCGCCGGCTACACCGGCGGTGGCTCCAGCTCGTCGTCCTCGAGCGACAGCAACAGCGGCAGCACCAGCACCGGCACGCGCTCCTCCGAGCAGCAGGCCTCCCGCTCGTCCGAGCGTCCGGCCGCGAAGAAGACCGTCACCACCCCGACCGGCAAGAAGGTCAAGAAGGGCGACGGCGAGTACAAGGTCGTCAAGGGTGACACCCTCAGCTCCATCGCCGAGGAGCACGACGTCAAGGGTGGCTGGCAGAAGGTGTTCAAGCTGAACAAGGACATCGTCAGCGACGCCGACTTCATCTACCCGGGCCAGCAGCTGCACCTCAAGTAAGAGGGACACGGCCGCGCCCCGGCCGAACCACGGCCGCCCCGGCCGAATCACAGCCGCGTCCCGGCCGAACCACAGCGCCCTCACATCCGTGGCCCTCACACTGAGGGCCTCGTGAGGGCCCCCCGTCCCCACGGGCTCCCCGCTCCGGTGCGTGTTCCCCCGTACGCACCGGGGCGGGGTTTTTTCGTGCGGTGCCGCCGAGACGCCGCCGTCGGTTTGTTCGGTTCAGAAACAATTTACTCTCGGTTCTGTCCACGGGGCGGTCCACGCGGTGGCCGATCCCCCGGAGCCGGTTAGGCTCGGTCTCGCAGAACCCACCGCGGTCCCGGCGGACCGTGTCACATCCCAAGAAGGAGATGCTCGTGCCGTCCATCGACGTCGTCGTAGCCCGGGAAATCCTGGACTCCCGAGGCAACCCCACGGTCGAGGTCGAGGTCGGCCTCGACGACGGCAGCACCGGTCGTGCCGCCGTCCCCTCCGGCGCCTCCACGGGCGCCTTCGAGGCCATCGAGCTGCGCGACGGTGACCCGAACCGCTACCAGGGCAAGGGTGTCGAGAAGGCCGTCCTCGCGGTCATCGAGCAGATCGGCCCGGAGCTGGTCGGCTACGACGCCACCGAGCAGCGCCTGATCGACCAGGCGATGTTCGACCTGGACGCCACCGACAACAAGGGCTCGCTCGGCGCCAACGCCATCCTCGGCGTCTCCCTCGCCGTCGCCCACGCCGCCTCCGAGGCCAGCGACCTCCCGCTCTTCCGCTACCTGGGCGGCCCGAACGCGCACCTGCTGCCCGTTCCGATGATGAACATCCTGAACGGCGGCTCGCACGCCGACTCCAACGTGGACATCCAGGAGTTCATGATCGCCCCGATCGGCGCGGAGTCCTTCTCCGAGGCGCTGCGCTGGGGCACCGAGGTCTACCACACCCTCAAGAAGGTCCTGAAGAACAAGGGCCTGTCCACCGGCCTCGGCGACGAGGGCGGCTTCGCCCCGAACCTCGGCTCCAACCGTGAGGCCCTCGACCTCATCCTCGAGGCCATCAACGAGGCCGGTTACACCCCCGGCGAGCAGATCGCCCTCGCGCTCGACGTCGCCGCCTCCGAGTTCTACAAGGACGGCGTCTACTCCTTCGAGGGCAAGGACCGCTCCGCCGCCGAGATGACGGAGTACTACGCCGAGCTCGTCGCGGCGTACCCGCTCGTCTCCATCGAGGACCCGCTGTTCGAGGACGACTGGGAGGGCTGGAAGACCATCACCGACCAGCTCGGTGACAAGGTCCAGCTCGTCGGCGACGACCTGTTCGTCACCAACCCCGAGCGTCTGGCCCGCGGTATCGAGGAGGGCGCCGCCAACGCGCTGCTCGTCAAGGTGAACCAGATCGGCTCGCTCACCGAGACCCTCGACGCCGTCGAGCTGGCCCAGCGCAGCGGCTTCAAGTGCATGATGTCGCACCGCTCCGGCGAGACCGAGGACGTCACGATCGCCGACCTCGCCGTCGCCACCAACTGCGGCCAGATCAAGACCGGCGCCCCGGCCCGCTCCGAGCGCGTCGCCAAGTACAACCAGCTCCTGCGCATCGAGGAGATCCTCGACGACGCCGCGGTGTACGCCGGCCGCTCGGCCTTCCCCCGCTTCAAGGGCTGAGCCACAGCCAAGTCGTACGTACGTCCCCGTACTCGGTCCCGTACCGTGTGCGGGGACGTACGCGCGTGTGAACGGGAGTGAGAGAGATGGCCGTCAAGGACCGTGACCGCTTCTCCACCGCCACCCGGATCCGGCTGCTCGGCGAGCAGACCGCCGCCCGCGTCTACCGCTCCCAGACCAAGCGGCAGGCCCGTCGCTCCCGGCTGACCGGCCGCGCGGCGCTGCTCGCGCTGGTGCTGTGCTCGCTGGTGGTCGCGCTCGCCTATCCGATACGGCAGTACGTCTCCCAGCGCGCCGAGGTCGCCGACCTCCAGCGGCAGCAGGAGCAGGCCCGGCAGCGGGTCGAGGAGCTGCGGGACGCCAAGGCGCGCTGGCAGGACGACGCGTACGCCGAGCAGCGGATCCGGGAGCGGCTGCACTATGTGATGCCGGGGGAGACGGGGTTCATCGTCGTCGACCCGGACGCGGCGCGGCAGTCGCGCGCCGATCTGGGGGCGGCCGACCGTCCCTGGTACGCGAACGTCTGGGACGGGGTCGACAAGTCCGACGCCTCCGACCAGTGAACCTGACCTAGAGAAAGACAGGCATGGAAACGCCCCCGCCGACCACTTTGCGCACCGAGCCGACCGACGCCGACGTCGAGGCCTTCAAGCAGCAGCTCGGGCGTCCGCCGCGCGGACTGCGCGCGATCGCGCACCGCTGCCCGTGCGGCCAGCCGGACGTGGTGGAGACGGCCCCGCGGCTGCCCGACGGCACGCCCTTCCCGACGACGTACTACCTGACGTGTCCGCGTGCCGCCTCGGCGATCGGCACGCTGGAGGCGAACGGCGTCATGAAGGAGATGACGGAACGGCTCCAGAGCGATCCGGAGCTGGCCGCCGCGTACCGCGCCGCGCACGAGGACTACCTCGCGCGCCGGGACGCCATCGAGGTCCTGGAGGGCTTCCCGAGCGCGGGCGGCATGCCGGACCGGGTGAAGTGCCTGCACGTGCTGGTGGGGCATTCGCTGGCCGCGGGTCCGGGCGTCAACCCGCTGGGCGACGAGGCGATCGCGATGCTGCCGGAGTGGTGGCTCAAGGGTCCGTGCGTGCAGCCGCTCGCCGCGCCCGACCCGGCCGAGGAGCACCCGGGCGAGGAGGGTGCGGTGTCCGACCCCGCCGAGGCCCGCGGCGGCTCCTTCGCCGCCGCGCCGGCCGTCCCGGAGGGCTTCGGGCGGGTCGCGGCGGTCGACTGCGGTACGAACTCCATCCGGCTCCTGGTCGCGGACGTGAACCCGGCCACCGGTGAGCTGCGGGAGCTGGACCGGCGGATGACGATCGTGCGGCTCGGCCAGGACGTGGACCGGACCGGCCGGCTGGCGCCCGAGGCGCTGGAGCGGACGTTCGCGGCCTGCCGCGAGTACGCGCGGGTGATCCGTGAACTGGGCGCCGGGACGGTGCGGTTCGTGGCCACCTCGGCCTCCCGGGACGCCTCCAACCGGGACGACTTCGTGCGCGGTGTCGTGGACATCCTCGGTGTCGAGCCCGAGGTGATCACCGGGGAGCAGGAGGCGGAGTTCTCCTTCACGGGGGCGACCAAGGAGCTGACCGGGCGGGACGACCTGGCCCGGCCTTACCTGGTGGTGGACATCGGCGGCGGTTCGACCGAGTTCGTGGTCGGCGACGACCGGGTGCGGGCGGCGCGTTCGGTGGACGTCGGCTGTGTGCGGCTGACCGAGCGGCACCTGGTGCGCGACGGCGAGGTGAGCGACCCGCCCTCCGAGGAGCGGATCGCGGCGATGCGGGCCGACATCGAGGCCGCGCTGGACCTCGCGGAGGAGAGCGTGCCGTTGCGCGAGGCGCGCACGCTGGTGGGGCTCGCGGGGTCGGTGACGACCGTGTCGGCGATCGCGCAGGAGCTGCCCGGTTACGACTCGGCCCGTATCCACCACTCCCGTGTCTCCCTGGAGCGGGTCCGTGAGATCACCGGCTGGCTGCTGGGCTCCACCCACGCCGAGCGGGCGGCCGTGCCCTCGATGCACCCGGGGCGGGTGGACGTCATCGCCGCGGGGGCCCTCGTCCTGCTGTCGATCATGGAGCGGACCGGGGCCGAGGAGGTCGTGGTGAGCGAGCACGACATCCTCGACGGCATTGCGTGGTCGGTGGCCCGGCCCTCTTTTGTTACTGGTCAGTAGTTCTCTGCTGAGCAGGTCGGACAGCGTATGAGCGTGTCCGAGGGGGTCCTGAGACCCCCTCGGGCGCGTGCCGCTCGGAAAGTTCGTGAAGTTCTTCACAAGGAATTCCGCCCTGTGGAACCGGGAAAAGGGCCCGGTTGGCCCTTCCGAGGGGCGAACGGCCTGTTGAACGTGTTCAGATGGGGTGCGGGACGGCCCGCCCGGACCCTCTCGCACGAGGGTGTTTCCGGTGGCTCACACCAGCCTCCCGAGCCCAGAGAGGCAGCTCACGCGGCATTGACAACGGCCCGCACCCCACGCGGGTTCCCGGTTCGCGCCATGACCTGGATCACGCGAGCCGCGGAGGATAACACACCCTCTCGAAGAGCTTGTGAAGGGGCGCACGAGCGACCCCCCAGGAGCGGGTGGATACTCGATGCCATGAGCACCACGGAGCGTCCCAGGATCCTCGTAGTAGGCGGTGGGTACGTAGGCCTGTACGCAGCTCGGCGCATTCTCAAGAAGATGCGCTACGGCGAGGCGACCGTCACGGTCGTCGACCCCCGGTCGTACATGACCTACCAGCCCTTCCTCCCCGAAACCGCCGCCGGCAACATCTCGCCGCGCCATGTCGTCGTCCCGCTGCGACGCGTGCTGCCGAAGGCGGAGGTGCTGACCGGCCGGGTCACCACCATCGACCAGGACCGCAAGGTCGCCACGATCGCCCCGCTCGTGGGCGAGGCGTACGAGCTGCCCTTCGACTACCTGGTCATCGCGCTCGGCGCGGTCTCCCGCACCTTCCCGATCCCCGGCCTCGCCGAGCAGGGCATCGGCATGAAGGGCGTCGAGGAGGCCATCGGCCTGCGCAACCACGTCCTCGAGCAGCTGGACAAGGCCGACTCCACCACCGACGAGGAGATCCGCCGCAAGGCGCTCACCTTCGTCTTCGTCGGCGGCGGCTTCGCCGGTGCGGAGACCATCGGTGAGGTCGAGGACCTGGCCCGCGACGCGGCCAAGTACTACAAGACGGTCTCCCGCGAGGACATGCGCTTCATCCTCGTCGACGCCGCCGACAGGATCCTTCCCGAGGTCGGCCCGAAGCTGGGCACCTACGGCAAGGAGCACCTGGAGAGCCGCGGCGTGGAGATCTACCTCTCCACCTCGATGGACTCCTGCGTCGACGGCCACGTGGTGTTGAAGAACGGCCTGGAGGTCGACTCCAACACGATCGTGTGGACCGCCGGCGTCAAGCCCAACCCGGTCCTGTCCCGCTACGGCCTCCCGCTGGGCCCGCGCGGCCACGTCGACACCCAGGCCACCCTCCAGGTCCAGGGCACCGACTACATCTGGGCCGCCGGCGACAACGCGCAGGTCCCGGACCTGGCCGCCCGCAAGGCCGGTGTCGAGAACGCCTGGTGCCCGCCGAACGCCCAGCACGCGCTGCGTCAGGCGAAGGTCCTCGGCGACAACGTGATCTCCGGCATGCGGGGCTTCCCGCAGAAGGAGTACGCGCACGCCAACAAGGGCGCGGTGGCGGGCCTCGGCCTCCACAAGGGCGTCGCGATGATCGTCATGGGCAAGATGAAGATCAAGCTCAAGGGCCGTCTCGCCTGGTACATGCACCGTGGCTACCACGGCATGGCGATGCCGACCTGGAACCGCAAGATCCGCGTCTTCGCCGACTGGACCCTCGGCATGTTCCTCAAGCGCGAGGTCGTCGCGCTCGGCGCCCTGGAGACGCCGCGCGAGGAGTTCTACGAGGCCGCGAAGCCCGTGCCGACCGCCGCGAAGCAGGAGCAGCGGACCGAGGCCAAGGCCTCCTGACCGGCTCCGGTCACCGTTCCACCCGAAGGACCTCCCGCCATCCGTGGTGCGGGAGGTCCTTCGGCGTGCGGGGGATGGCGTCCCGGCCTGTCGTTGTTTACCCGGGTGGACAAATCCGCGATCCTCGTCACGGAGGTGTGCGCCATGGCCGATGCCGCACCGCGGCTGAAGACCCTCTTGGAACGGCTGCTGGGAACCCCGCTCCCGGTCCGGATCCGCGCCTGGGACGGTTCGCAGGCGGGTCCGCCGGGCGCCCCCGTGCTGATCGTGCGCAACCGCCGTGCCGTGCGCCGGCTGCTGTTCCGACCCGGTGAACTCGGCCTCGCCCGTGCCTGGGTCGCGGGCGACCTCGACGTCGACGGCGACCTCTACACCGCCCTCGGCCTCGTCGCGGGCCTGGTCTGGGAGCGCGACGAGGACAGCGGCAGGAGCCTCGCCCGCGCGCTGCGCGACCCCGGCGTACGGGCCGCCGTCCGCGGCCTGGTGAGGCTCGGCGGGCTCCCGCTGCCGCCCGCCCCACCACCCGAGGAGGTCCGCCGGCGTCGCGGCCACCTCCACACCCGGCGCACCGACCGACGCGCCGTCAGCCACCACTACGACGTCGGCAACGACTTCTACGAGATCGTCCTCGGCCCGTCGATGGTCTACTCGTGCGCCTACTGGCAGTCCCCCGACGGCACCCTGGAGGACGCCCAGCGCGACAAGCTCGAACTCGTCTGCCGCAAGCTGGCCCTGACGCCCGGTCAGCGACTGCTCGACGTGGGCTGCGGCTGGGGCTCGATGGCGATCCACGCCGCCCGCGAGCACGGCGTGCACGTCGTCGGCGTCACCCTCTCCCAGGAACAGGCCACCTACGCCCGCAAGCGCGTCGCCGAGGAGGGGCTCACCGACCGGATCGAGATCCGCGTGCAGGACTACCGGGACGTCACCGACGGCCCCTACGACGCGATCTCCTCCATCGGGATGGCCGAACACGTCGGCGCGGACCGATACCTGGAGTACGCCAGCGACCTGTACGCGCTCCTCGCACCCGGCGGCCGGCTCCTCAACCACCAGATCGCCCGCCGCCCGCACCGCGACGAATCCGCCTACCACCTCAACGCGTTCATCGACGCCTACGTCTTCCCCGACGGAGAGCTCGCCCCCCTCGGCACCACCGTCACCCAACTGGAGCGCGCCGGGTTCGAGGTGCGCGACGTGGAGTCCCTGCGCGAGCACTACGCCCTCACCCTGCGCCGCTGGGTCGCGAACCTGGAGGCCGACTGGCCGCGCGCCCTGCGCGGCACGGGCCCCGGCCAGGCCCGGGTCTGGCGCCTGTACATGGCGGCCAGCGCCCAGGCCTTCGAACGCAACCGCATCGGCGTCAACCAGGTCCTCGCCGTGCGCACCCCCGAGTCCGGCGCCGCCGGGATGCCGCTGCGTGCCCGCGAGTGGAGCGAACCCGAACGCCACTGAGGCG
Organism: Streptomyces sp. NPDC020489; assembly: GCF_044386545.1. Classification (NCBI taxonomy): domain Bacteria; kingdom Bacillati; phylum Actinomycetota; class Actinomycetes; order Kitasatosporales; family Streptomycetaceae; genus Streptomyces; species Streptomyces sp. NPDC020489. The sequence goes on along the minus strand of NZ_JBIRUZ010000006.1, from coordinate 92,390 downwards.
GGCGCAGGCGAAAGGGCCGGGCCCCCTTGGCGGCGGGCCCGGCCCTTTCGGTGCGTGCGGACGCTACTCGGTCTTGATCGCGTTCAGCATGTTCAGCCGCGCGGCGTTGCGGGCCGGCCACATCGCGGCCAGCACGCCCACCAGGCCGGCCAGCACCAGGAAGATCCCGATGCGGTCCCAGGGCAGCACCAGCGTGTAGCCCGGGATCTGGTCGGCGAAGGTCTCGCCGACCGCCCAGCCGAGGAACGAGCCGAGACCGACGCCGACCACCGCGCCGAACACCGAGATGACCACGGCCTCCAGCCGGACCATCCGCTTCACGCGGCGCCGGTCGAGACCGATCGCCCGCAGCATGCCGATCTCCTGCTGCCGCTCGAACACCGACATCGCGAGCGTGTTGACGACGCCCAGCACGGCGATGATCAGGGCCATCGCCAGCAGGCCGTACATGATGTTCAGCAGGGTGTTGATGGCGCCGCCGAACTCGTCGCGGATGTCCTGACGGTCCATCACGGTGATCGCGGGGTTGTCGCCCAGCGCGTCGACGAGGACCTTCTCGTTCGCCGGGGACTGGCCGCCGTCGACCTTCACGAAGATCTGCCGGATGGAGGGCTTCGCCTCGTGCTCGTCGACCACCTTCGCGTCCACGAGGACGGGTGAGAGGAACTCGCTGTCCTTGTAGACGGCGCCGACCGTCAGCGTGGCCTTCTTGTCGTCGGCGAAGGTGAAGGGGATGCTGTCGCCGGGCTTCCAGCCCCTGCTCTTCGCCGTCTTCTCGGCGACGGCGATCTGCCCCTTCGCGAGCGAGTCGACGTTGCCGCTGACGACGTCGACCTTCAGCACCCGCTGGATGTCGCCCGGGGTGATCGCGGAGGCGGAGACGTAGTCGTCCTCGACCTTGAGATAGGCGTCCTGCTGCGGCGAGACCGCGGAGACGCCCTCGGCCTTCGCCAGGGCCGTCAGCGCGGACCGGTCGAGGTCCCCGCCGTTCGCCATCGAGACCATGTAGTCGGCCTTGATGTTGTCGGTGGTCATCTTGTCGATGGCCGTGCCGACCGTGATGCCGAGCACCGACAGGCCGGTCACCAGCGTCAGTCCGATGGCGAGCGCCGAGGCGGTGGCTCCGGTACGGCGCGGGTTGCGGACCGCGTTCTGTCCGGCCAGCTTGCCGGCCACGCCGAAGGGGCCGACGAGCAGCGGGCGCACCAGGGCGATCACGGGCCGGGACAGCAGCGGGATCAGAATGATCACGCCGACCAGCGCGAAGAACGCGCCCGCCCCGATGTACATCCGGCCGTCGTCACCGCCGGTCGAGGCGCCCAGCACGATCGCGGCGGCGCCGAGGGCGGTGATGGCCGCGCCGATGGAGTTGCGCACCACCAGCGACTTGGTGGTGGCCACCGCGTGCAGGCTGCTCATGGCCGCCACCGGCGGGATCTTCGCGGCCCGGCGGCCGGGCAGCCAGGCGGCGAGCATGGTGATCAGCACGCCGACCGCGAGGGCGGCGAGCACCGGCGTGGCGGACAGCACCAGCGGGCCGTCCGGCATCTTCATCTCGAACGCGGCCATGCCGGAGCGCAGCCCCACGGCGAGGCCGACGCCGAGGACGAAGCCGATCACCGAGGCGACCAGGCCGACCACCGTCGCCTCGGCGAGCACCGAGCGGGTGATCTGCCTGCGCGAGGCGCCGACGGCGCGCATCAGGGCGATCTCCCGGGTGCGCTGGGCGACCAGCATCGTGAAGGTGTTGGAGATCAGGAAGACCCCGACGAACAGCGCGATGCCGGCGAAGCCGAGCAGGACCTGCTTGAGGCTGCCCATGCCCTGCTCGATCTGTTCGGCCTGCTCGTCCGCGAGCGCCTGGCCGGTCTCGGCGTCGGCGGTGTCCGGCAGCAGCGGCTTGACCGCGGCCAGGATCTTCGCGTCATCGGCGCCCGGGGCGGCGGTGACGGTGACGCTCTCGAAGTAGCCGGGCTTCAGGTACTGCTTCTGGGCGACGGCGGTGTCGAAGAGGACGAGGCTGCCGCCGGCGTTCACGGCACCGTCCTCGGTGGTGAACACACCGCTGAGGGTGAACTCCCGCACCGGGCCGTTGGTGGCGACGCGGACCCGGTCGCCGACCTGGTAGTCGCCCTTGGCGGCGGAGTCCTTGTCGAGCGCGATCTGATCGTCCTTCACCGGGCCGGAGCCGTCGGTGAAGGTGTAGGCGCTGTCCTTGCCGTCCTTGCCGGGGGCGAAGTTGGAGCCCTTGTTGGACCAGCCGACGCCGATCAGCTTCCCGTCGGGGTCGGCGACCCCGGCGAAGCCCTCGACGCGGCCGTAGGCGTCGGCGACGCCGTCGAGGGCCGCGATCTGATCGACGGTCTTGCGGGAGAGGCCGGGCTCTTCCTCGGGGTTGTCGGGGTCGGCGTGCGAGGAGACGGAGACGGCGACGTCGTCGTAGCTCTTCGCCGACTGGTTCCGGAAGGCGTTGGACAGGGTGTCGGCGAAGACCAGCGTCCCCGACACGAAGGCCACGCCGAGCATGACGGCGAGCACGGTCATGAGCAGCCGGGCCTTGTGCGCGAAGACGTTGCGCAGGGCGGTGCGGAACATCAGGAGGTACGGCCCTTCGCGTCGAACTGCTTCATGAAGTCGAGGACGGTGTCGGCCGTCGGCCGGTACATCTCGTCCACGATCCGCCCGTCCGCGAGGAAGACGACCCGGTCCGCGTAGGAGGCGGCGACCGGGTCGTGGGTCACCATGACCACGGTCTGCCCCAACTCCCGTACCGAGTTGCGCAGGAAGCCCAGCACCTCGGCGCCGGAACGGGAGTCGAGGTTTCCGGTGGGCTCGTCGCCGAAGATGATCTCGGGCCGGGAGGCGAGCGCGCGGGCGACGGCGACGCGCTGCTGCTGGCCGCCGGAGAGCTGGGAGGGCCGGTGCGAGAGGCGGTCCTTCAGGCCCACCATCCGGATGACGTTCTCCAGCCACTCCTTGTCGGGCTTACGGCCCGCGATGTCCATCGGCAGCGTGATGTTCTCCAGCGCGGTCAGCGTCGGCAGCAGGTTGAACGCCTGGAAGATGAAACCGATCTTGTCCCGCCGCAACTTGGTGAGCTGCTTGTCCTTCAGCGACCCCAGCTCGGTCTCGCCGATCCGTACGGAACCGCTGGAGAACGTGTCCAGGCCGGCCACACAGTGCATCAACGTGGACTTGCCGGAGCCGGACGGACCCATGATCGCGGTGAACTCGGCCTGCCGGAACTCGACGGAGACCCGGTCGAGGGCGACCACCTGGGTCTCGCCCTGTCCGTAGATCTTCGACAGATCCGTGGCGCGAGCGGCCACGGCGGTGGCCCGGCCGGCGATGGGAGTGGTGGTCACGGGTGGGTGCTCCTGACGGGACGACGACATGTTCTCGGGGATGTGATCCATCGTCCCGGTGCCCCACGGCGATGTAGTCACCCGCTGTTCCGGTTCCGGGGGGCGACTTCGGACTGACCGGGCCCGGCCATGTCATACCTGGGGATGACGGGAGCCCCTGACCGACCCCTTGTCGCGGGGCCCGGCACAAGGCCTGGTCGAGAACAGGTGGAGTGCCCTCGTTCGGGCGGTGAAATTCCGTCATTCCCCATGCGCGGGCGGGCGTCTCGCGTAAGGCTATTGGCAAGTGCGGATGGCCCGTTCCACGGGCTGATGCACCCTCAGACGTCAATAAAATAAGACAACATCGGTCCGCCCGGCCCCTGTTCGGGGGATGCGTCCCGATAGGGTCGAAGCTCGACGCGGAGCCGATGGCCTGCCCGGATGGTGGAATGCAGACACGGCGAGCTTAAACCTCGCTGCCCCTCGCGGGCGTACCGGTTCGAGTCCGGTTCCGGGCACCTCCGACGTCTGACGATCGCTGCACCGTTCATTGACACCACGTGAACACGGGCGCAGACTCCTGTTCAGAACTTGGTGAAGGAAATTTCACTCAGCGAACAGAAGCGCGGTCAGCGTCGCACGCGAAGGAGCCTCGATGCGCACCACCGTCGGCATCATCGGAGCCGGCCCCGCCGGACTCCTCCTCGCCCGGCTGCTCCACACTGCCGGCGTCGACGCGGTCGTGCTGGAGAGCCGCGACCGTGCCTACGTCGAGCAGCGGCAGCGGGCCGGGATCCTGGAGCAGGGGACCGTGGACGTGCTGCGGGCGGCCGGCGCCGGGGAGCGCATGGACCGCGAGGGCCTGCGGCACGACGGGATCGAACTGCGGTACGCGCGCACCCGGCATCGCGTCGACTTCCCCGCCCTCACCGGCGGCCGGTCCGTGATGGTCTACGCCCAGACCGAGGTCTGCAAGGACCTCATCGCCCTCCAGCTGAAGGACGGCGGCCCGCTGCTCTTCGAGGCCGAGGCGCTGGCCGTCGAGGGCGCCGACACCGACAACCCCCGGGTGCGCTTTCGCCACGAGGGGCGCGAGGACGTCCTGGAGTGCGACTACGTCGTGGGGTGCGACGGATTCTGGGGCGTGGCGCGCAAGGCGATCCCCACCGAACTCACCCAGGTCTTCGAACGGACGTACCCCTTCGGCTGGCTCGGCATCCTCGCCGACGTCCCGCCCTCCCACGACGAGCTGGTCTACGCCCGCCACGACCGCGGCTTCGCCCTGCTGTCCATGCGCTCGCCGTCCGTCTCCCGGCTCTACCTCCAGGTCCCCGAGGGCACCGACGCGGACAGCTGGGGCGACACCGAGATCTGGGACGAGTTGGAGCGGCGCCTGGAGACCGACGACGACTGGACCCTCCAGCGGGGCCCGATCACCCAGAAGTCCGTCACGCCGATGCGTTCCTACGTCCACGAGCCCATGCGGCACGGGCGGCTCTTCCTCGCCGGGGACGCCGCCCACATCGTGCCGCCGACCGGCGCGAAGGGGCTGAACCTCGCCGTCGGGGACGTCGTCACCTTCGCCCGGGCGCTGACGCATCACCGGCGAACGGGCTCCGCCGAGCTGCTCGACGCCTACTCCGCGACCTGTCTGCGGCGCGTCTGGCAGGCCGAGCGCTTCTCGTACGACATGACGACACTGCTGCACCGGGCCCCCGACGCCACCCCCTTCGAGGACCGGCTCCAGGTGGCGCGGCTGGAGCGGATAGCGGGGTCGGCGGCCGCCGAGACCGATCTGGCCGAGGGCTACACCGGGTTTCCCTTCGGGTGATCGGGTCATACGTACGGTCGGCATAAGACAGTGATCTCCGGAGGGTCGCGGCGATGTACCGGCTTGGTCATGAACCTGCCCCTCCGTGGCTGGGAATCGACGGGCCGCGTAGCGTGTTGCCCGACACGACGAGGGAAAGATCCTCCCCAAGCACTAGGGTCAATCCTTTGCCTACCTATTACTCTTGAGCCAAGGCCCGCAACGTGGCCATGGAGGAGTGAAATGAGGAGCAGCAACCCGGTCTTCTCGCGACGGGGGTTCAGCCGCGACACCGGCTACGCGGGCTTCAACGCCCAGCCGCAGGCCGGGGGCGCCGCTGTAGGCACGCAGGGCCACCCCTACGCGCAGGGCAACCCGTATGCCCAGCCGCAGGCGGACAACCCCTACGCGCAGAACCCGTACGCCCAGACAGACCCGCAGTACGGCGCGCCGCCGCAGGCCCCGGCCGGCACCGGCCGGATGACGATGGACGACGTCGTCATGCGCACCGGCACCACCCTCGGCATCCTGGTCGTCACGGCCGCGGTCGCCTGGGCGGCGCTGCCGGTCGACGACGCCAACATCGGCCGGTCCTACGGCATCGCCATCGGCGCCGCCCTGATCGGCATGGTCCTGGCGCTGGTCCAGTCGTTCAAGCGCAAGGCCTCGCCCGCGCTGATCGTCTCGTACGCCGCGTTCGAGGGTGTCTTCCTCGGCGTGGTCTCCAGCGTCGTGGACAACCGCATCGCCAGCGGTGCGGCCATGCAGGCGGTGATCGGCACGCTCGCGGTCTTCGCCGCGGTGCTGGTCGCCTACAAGGCGGGCTGGATCCGCGTCAACCGCCGCTTCTACGGCTTCGTGATGGCGGCCGCGCTCGGCTTCGTCCTGCTGATGACGGTGAACCTGCTGTTCGCCGTCTTCGGTGGCGGTGACGGCCTCGGCTTCCGCAGCGGTGGCCTCGGCATCGCGTTCGGTGTCATCGGCGTCCTGCTCGGCGCGTGCTTCCTGGCGCTGGACTTCAAGCAGGTCGAGGACGGCATCGCCTACGGCGCCCCGAAGGAAGAGGCCTGGCTGGCGGCGTTCGGTCTGACGATGACGCTGGTCTGGATCTACCTCGAGTTCCTGAGGCTGATCTCGATCCTCAACAGCGACTGACGCTGACGCACTCCGCGTGCGTGCAAGGGCCCCGGGTTCTCCCGGGGCCCTTTGTCGTCGGCGGGAGGTACGGGCGCGGCTAGAGGAACTTGCGCGCGGCCCTTCTCAGGTCGTACTCGTGGATGAGGGCTTTCGCGTGGCCGTAGGCGAGGTTGTGTTCGTGACGGAGCCAGCTGACCTTTTCCTCGAAGCGGAAGAGCGCCGGGCCGTCCTCGACGGTGCGGAGCCAGTCGGACACTTCACGACCGGTGCAATGGGGGATGCGGGCGAGCAGATTGCGGTGGGTCTCCTCGGAGAAGACTTGGGACATCGGCGCCTCCGGACGCATGGGGTGTGAGCCGGTCCTTCAGGTCACCGTGCCTGAGCGTCGGCCGGTTGGCAACAGTGCCGGTGAGACGCGTTACGGTTGCGCCGTGGTGGATACGACGCGTCTGACCCAGGCTGTGGATCACTTCGCCGACCGCTTGCGGGCGGCCCCCCAAAGTCGCCTCCAGCGAGGCGCGGCCACCGAGGCCCTGGGCCTGGCCAGGGAGTTGGCGCGGCGGGCCCAGCTGATCGAGGAGCCCTCGGCGCGGCCCCGGGAGATGCCGGACGCGGGGATGTTCGCCGCGGCCGACCAAATCACCGTGGCCGTGCACGACTTGGCCCTCGTACTCACGGACGAGGGCCAGGTCGACGAAGCTGTTCGGTTGGTGGAGGAGGCTCAGCGGCGGGCCGGCGTCTGAGTCACAGCGACGCTATGACCCGGTCCGCCAGGATGTAGACGTTCTCCTCGCCGCACGCGAAGGTCAGGGTGTAGGCGCCGGAGATCCCCGAACCGCCCAGCAGTATCGGGCTCTCGCCCGCGGTGAGGGCCGCCGAGAGGCGCTCCGCCGTCTCCTTGTGGCCCGGCGTCATGCACAGGGTGGTGCCGTCGGCGAAGACATAGACGTCCAGGGTGCCCAGCGGACCCGGCCGCACGTCGGCCAGCTCCACGCGGCCGGCGGCGAGTTCCTCCAGCGTGGCCACGGTGCGCTCATGGTCGTTCACCACCGGCGACTGCACCGGGACGAAGTCCGGGTGGGAGGGGTGCCGGCGGCGGGCCGCGGCCAGTTCCGGGGAGTCCCCGGCGAACTCGTCGGCCTCGGACGCCGACTCGGCGACCGGCTCCAGCGGCTCCAGGCCCACGAAATCGGCCTGCCGGGGCAGGAACAGCTCGCTGTCCGGCAGCCCGAGCAGGGTGGGCGCGTCGGAGGCGTCACGGGCCTCCTGGGCGGCCCAGAACGCGCGCGCCTCGGCGAGCTCCCGCTCCCGCTCCTCGGCGAGCGCCTCGGCCACCGCGGCGCGTATCTCAGCGGCGTCGGCGGAGTGACGGGCGGCCGGCACGCGACCGCGCGCGGCGGCGGCGTTCGTCTCCGCGAGCTCGCTGTGCAGGGCCGCCACCTGCCGACGCAGCTGCACGAGGGTGCGCAGGACGGCGACGGCGACGGCACCCGTGGCGGCCGTGGTGACCAGCAAGGCGATCGGCATGGCGCTCACTGACGTACTCCCGGTTCAAAGTCGACCCCCGACTTCCTACATCAGCTTGAAGGGCGGACTATCCCGCTGTCAGTGCGTAACGTCACGAAACGGACAGGACTTTGGGCCCGAGGTTTCCTGTGAGATCGGCTCTGACCTGCGCAAATCCCTTCGCGAAGGGAGATAGGTCACATCCTGGGGGAGATTGGATCACAAAACGGCCCAGAACCCCGGTGGTTCAAGGGTTCTGGGCCACAACGTCACGGCGGGTGTGCGCGCGACTACGTTCGGCGGTGCGCCGAAGGGATCCCCGACGTCCTCAGCTGAGGCGCTCGATGACCATCGCCATGCCCTGGCCGCCGCCGACGCACATCGTCTCCAGGCCGAACTGCTTGTCGTGGAACTGGAGGGAGTTGATCAGCGTGCCGGTGATGCGGGCGCCGGTCATGCCGAAGGGGTGACCGACGGCGATGGCGCCGCCGTTGACGTTCAGCTTCTCCAGCGGGATGTTCAGGTCGCGGTAGGAGGGGATCACCTGGGCGGCGAACGCCTCGTTGATCTCGACCAGGTCGATGTCGTCGATGGTCAGACCGGCGCGGCGCAGCGCCTGCTGCGAGGCCTCCACCGGACCGAGGCCCATGATCTCGGGGGACAGGCCCGAGACGCCGGTGGAGACGATGCGGGCGAGCGGGGTGAGACCGAGCTCGCGGGCCTTGGTGTCGGACATGATGACGACCGCGGCGGCGCCGTCGTTCAGCGGACAGCAGTTGCCGGCGGTGACGAGGCCGTCGGGGCGGAAGACCGGCTTCAGGCCGCCGACCGCGTCCAGGGTGACGCCGGCGCGCGGGCCGTCGTCCTTGGCGACGACCGTGCCGTCGGGCAGCGTGACCGGGGTGATCTCCCGCTCCCAGAAGCCGTTCTTGATGGCTTCCTCGGCGAGGTTCTGCGAGCGGACGCCGAACTCGTCCATGTCCTGGCGGGTGACGCCCTTCCAGCGGGCCAGGTTCTCGGCGGTCTGGCCCATCGCGATGTAGGCGTCCGGCACCAGGCCGTCCTCGCGCGGGTCGTGCCAGGTCGTGCCCTCCTGCTGGGCGACCTCGGCGGTGCGCGCCTCGGCCTCGGCGAAGAACGGGTTGTGCGTGTCGGGCAGGCTGTCGGAGTTGCCCTTGGTGAAGCGGGAGACCATCTCGACGCCGGCCGAGATGAAGACGTCGCCCTCGCCGGCCTTGATGGCGTGCAGGGCCATGCGGCTCGTCTGCAGCGACGAGGAGCAGTAGCGGGTGACGGTGCAGCCGGGGAGGTGGTCCATCCCCATCTGCACGGCGACGATCCGGCCGAGGTTGTTGCCCTGCTCGCCGCCGGGCAGGCCACAGCCGAGCATCAGGTCGTCGATGTCGCGCGGGTCCAGCTCGGGCACCTTCGCGAGCGCCGCCTGGATGATCGTGGCGGTGAGGTCGTCCGGGCGGAGGTCCTTCAGGGAGCCCTTGAAGGCGCGGCCGATGGGAGAGCGGGCGGTCGAGACGATCACGGCTTCGGGCATCACGGCTCCATGGGCGGGGTTCTTCGGGCAGGGCTGGTTGGGAAGTTACCCGTACGTATGGGCCAGGTCACGGGTGCGGCGGTGTGACCCTGACCGCAATTTTCTAAGCGCTTGCTTTTCTCGGTGCCCACCGGACACGCCTCCCGGAGCGGCCTCCGCCTCAGACGCCGGTCTGGCTGCTCGGCGAAGGCACCGCCTCCGCTTCCTGCACCCTCCGCCGCCGCCTGCGCTTCAGCAGCGCCCACGGCCCCTTCGGACCGGTCGGCATCGCCGCCGCGACCTCCGTACCGGGCTCGGCGACCGCCTCCGCGGCCGCCTGCGCCACCGGCAGGAAGCCCTCGCGACGGCTCACGTCCGGGCGCTCCTCGTCGGCCGGCCACAGACCGAGCGCCGCACAGACCGTCGGCAGCACCGCCATCGCCGCCGTGGCGTAACCCTCCGCCGACGGGTGGTAGTTGTCGGGGCCGAACAGCTCACGGGGGTTCGCCGCGAACTCCGGGCCCAGCAGGTCACCCAGCGACACCGTACGGCCGCCCTGCTCGACCGTGCCGATCGTCTGGGCGGCCGCCAACTGGCGGGAGGCCCGGCGCGCCAGCCAGCGCAGCGGCTGCTGGACCTGCTCGACCGTCCCGAGGTCGGGACAGGTGCCCACCACCACCTCCGCGCCCGCCGTACGCAGCCGGCGCACCGCCGCCGAGAGGTGACGCACCGACCGGGTGGGCGGCATGCGGTGGGTGACGTCGTTCGCGCCGATCATGATCACGCAGATGTCGGGCACCCGTTCGGGGTCCGCCAGGGCCAGGGCCACCTGGCGGTCCAGGTCGTCGGAGCAGGCGCCCGGCAGAGCCACATTGCGCAGGTCCACCGGTCGTTCCGCCACCGCCGCCAGCCCCGAGGCCAGCAGCGCGCCCGGGGTCTGACCCGAGCGGCGCACACCCTGGCCCGCCGCCGTGGAGTCACCCAGCATCGTGAACCGCAGGGGGGGCTCCCCCGGGGTGGAGTAGGACAGGCCGTACAGGCCGTGCGCGTTGGGCACCCGCGGCGCGGCGCCGTGGCCGTTGCCCACCTGCCGTCTGGCCAGCCGCACCTCGGCCAGCACCAGGCCCACGGCCGCCGCACCCACCAGACCGATCCCGCCGCCGCCGTACGCCGCGCCGGCCGCGATCCGCCGGGCCACCCTCGCCCTCGACATGCTCGTCATACGTCGCCGCCACCTCCGTGCTAGCCGTACACCCACTCCTTGCCCCGTACCGGCGGTCGTCCAATCTCGACGGGGAGTGAACGTCCGCCGCGGGCTTTAGGCTGGCGGAACCACTACGACCACATCTTTTGCGGCATCCGGAGACAACGGTGCAATTCCACGACTCGATGATCAGCCTCGTCGGCAACACCCCGCTGGTGAGGCTCAACAACGTCACCAAGGGCATCCAGGCCACCGTCCTGGCCAAGGTGGAGTACTTCAACCCCGGCGGTTCCGTGAAGGACCGCATCGCACTGCGCATGATCGAGGCGGCGGAGGAGAGCGGCGCGCTCAAGCCCGGGGGCACGATCGTGGAGCCGACCAGCGGCAACACCGGGGTCGGCCTCGCCATCGTGGCCCAGCAGAAGGGGTACAAGTGCATCTTCGTGTGCCCCGACAAGGTGAGCACCGACAAGATCAACGTGCTGCGGGCCTACGGGGCCGAGGTCGTGGTCTGCCCGACCGCCGTCGACCCGGAGCACCCGGACTCGTACTACAACGTCTCCGACCGGCTGGTGCGTGAGACGCCGGGCGCGTGGAAGCCCGACCAGTACTCCAACCCCAACAACCCGCTCTCCCACTACCACTCCACCGGCCCCGAGCTGTGGGAGCAGACCGAGGGGAGGATCACCCACTTCGTCACGGGCGTGGGCACCGGCGGCACCATCTCCGGCACCGGCCGCTACCTGAAGGACGCCAGCGACGGCAAGGTCAAGGTCATCGGCGCCGACCCCGAGGGATCCGTGTACTCGGGCGGTTCGGGACGGCCGTACCTCGTCGAGGGCGTCGGCGAGGACTTCTGGCCGACCGCCTACGACCGGACCGTCGCCGACGAGATCGTCGCCGTCTCCGACAAGGACTCCTTCCAGATGACCCGCCGCCTCGCCAAGGAGGAGGGCCTCCTGGTCGGCGGCTCCTGCGGCATGGCCGTCGTGGCGGCCCTGCGCGTCGCCGAACGGCTCGGCCCCGACGACGTCGTGGTGGTGCTCCTGCCGGACAGCGGGCGGGGGTACCTGTCGAAGATCTTCAACGACGAGTGGCTGGCGTCCTACGGATTCCTCGAGGAGTCGGAGCCGGCCGCGAGCGTCGCGGATGTCCTGAGGTACAAGGCGGGCGCCATTCCCAGCCTGGTCCACATGCACCCGGACGAGACGGTCGGCCAGGCCATCGAGGTGCTGCACGAGTACGGCGTCTCCCAGATGCCGGTGGTCAAGCCGGGGGCCGGGCACCCGGATGTCATGGCGGCGGAGGTGGTCGGCTCCATCGTCGAACGGGACCTCCTGGACGCCCTGTTCACCCAGCGCGCCTCCCTCACCGACCCGCTGGAGAAGCACATGTCGTCGCCTCTTCCGCAGGTGGGATCGGGTGAGCCGATCGAAGACCTCATGGCGGTCCTGGGCCGTGCGGACGCCGCGATCGTGCTGGTCGAGGGCAAGCCGACCGGAGTGGTGACGCGTCAGGACCTTCTCGCGTACATGGCGCGCCCCGCTCAGTGAGGCGGACGGGGGTGTCGTACTCGAGAACGGCACCCCCGCAAGCCTCCTGCTCAGCTCACGGGCGTGATCCGAAGGAGCCCGGGATCGAACGCGGCGCGGCGCGACCGACCGGGCGGAAGCGGCAGGACGGTGACCCACCGCAGGACGGTGCCGGTCGCCGCCCGTCGCTGTTCCAGACTCATCAGGGGCCAGCGCGACGAGTCCCAGCCGGTCAGGCTCTCCTGCCGGATGCGCTGGTGCTCCTCACGGGCCGTTTCCAACCCCGAGATCCGCGTCTGGAGATCGGCCGTCTGCTCCGGCCCGAGGGAATCCCGTTTGCCGATCAGGGACCGGAGCAGTGGAGTGCCGGCCCATTCCGGTTGTTCCGGGCCGACGGCGGCGCGGCGCTCGTCGATCAGGGAGAGCACGACCGCCTCGACGCAGCGATCGACGTCACGGACGTTGCGTGCGGTGCCCCCGCAGTCCAGGGCGGTACACATGTACACGGCGTTGTCGGGGTCGGCCGCTGTCGGCCGGGCGCAACCGCCCATCTTGGAGTTGCACGGAGTGCCGTCGTCCCGGATGGCGCCACAGCGCACGTACCCACTGAACAGGTACTTGCGGAAGCTCTGGGGCTCGCCTCCCGGCGGCGGACTGCCGTTCGTCAGACGGGTGCCTCTCTTCGAACCGCGCTGTCGGGAGAGTGCCACCAGCGCCTCCCACTCCTCGACGGTCGCGGGGGCGTCCCACCGGCCGACGACCGGCGCGCCGGTGGCGGGGTCCCGGACGAGTGCGCCATGGATGGCCCGGTAGCCGCACATCACAGGGTTGACCAGGGCCTGGCGTACCGTCGCTCCGCTCCATCGGTTTCCCGAAGCGGTCGGGACGCGCTGCGCATTGAGGTGCCTGGCGATGGCGTTCCAGCTCGTGCCCCGCAGCGCGGATTCGATCATCTCCCGGAGAACAGGCCACTCCTCGGGATCCTTGCGCATGTTGATCCTGATCCCCGACCGGGGGTCGGGCGGAAGCCAGCCGAAGCGTCTGCGCCCGCCCGGGGTCCCGCCGTCGATGGCCCGCCGCCGGATGTGGCGCTCGACGCGCTCCTTCGTCCTCCACACCTCGCCCTCGCCGGCGACGGTGTCTTCGGCGCTGCGCTTCGAGTGAAGGTCGAAGACGGCCCGCCGCTCGATGAACAGCCCTTCCTCGGTCACGGTGACAGCCTGACGGACCCTGGCGAAGTCCGGGGCCAGCCGCCATACGCGTTCCTGTTCCGTGGCGATGAGGGCCTGGACCGGGAAGCCCTCGGTCGTCCTCCGGCAGTGGAGCGCATCGGTCATTTCCGTGAACGCCGGCCGCAAGATGGTCGGCTGCACAGCCGTCAGCCCGTTGTCCTCGTAGAACTTGACGACGGCCACCCCGAACGCGTCGGCCGTCTCGCGGTTCTCCTCATGCTGGTGCCGAACGCCCGTTCCGGCCGCTCGGCCCTGGGCCAGAACGGCGGACCGCGTGCTCTGGTCGGCGCTGATGCGGGCGTAGTCCACTCCGGGTATCCGCCCGCCGAGCCACTCCTCGAAGGTGCCCCCGGTTTCCAGCGCCGAGACGAGCGAGGGGTTGAGGAAGCTCCTGGACCAGCCCGACATGCGAGTACCTCTTCGAGTGTGGACGACGTGTTCGGACACCTCGAAATATGCGGGCGCGGGACAGGACTCGGGAGTGGATGGCCAACTGGTTCCGCAGATCGGGTGAAGGAAGGGGCACTGATTGACGTCGTGGCCGCGTCGCAGCCAACCTTCCTCGCCAGGGGTGGGAAGGAGCGGTGAACGTCCGGTGAACCGGCGGGGCGGCGGGCGGACTTCCGGTTGCCTACCGAAGTGGTGGACTTCGTCGAAGTGGTACGAGGGTGTCACGTCCGCGCAGCACCCGCTTAACACGCGTCCGGCACATTAGGGGGTGTCGGCAGGGCGGGAGCGGCTCCCCGTCCCGGCCGGCACCCAAACGGCGTCACAGGACCTCCGGAGCGGCTCCCGGACCTCCACAGACGCCTCGGACGCGAGGCCCGGCCTGACCCGGTCAGCGTCCCTCGCGGGGACCGCCGTCGTCCCGCCCCCCGGCAACGGGGGTGCGGCGGTCCCCGCGAAAGCCCCTTTTTGCGCCTGAACCGGCGCCGCTCTCGCGGACGTGGTCGCCCGCCGTCGTGGTTCCTCAATCAGGGGTTGCGGCCGTCGTCGCTTTCCAACTTCCCAGCAGCGACAGCCTCTCGGCCGTCTCCGACCCCGGCTCCGGCGTGTACGCCAGCAGCGTCAGGTCGCCTTCCCCGGGGAGGGCCAGCGTCTCGTAGGGGAAGACCAGCCGGCCCGCGACCGGGTGCTGGACGCGCTTCACGCCGTAGGCGCACTCCCGGACCTGGTGGTCGGCCCACAGGCGGCGGAAGTCCTCGCTCTTGAGGGAGAGTTCGCCGACGAGTGCGGTCAGTCGCGGGTCGTTCTGGTGGTGGCCGGCCTGGACCCGCAGATGAGCCACGCACTGGGCGGCCACCGCCTGCCACTCCGGGTAGAAGTCGGGGGCCGCGGGGTCGAGGAAGACGTGGCGCGGGATGCTGCGGGCCTCGGCCGTCGTGGCGCTGTAGCCGAAGACGGCGTCGGCCAGGGCGTTCCAGGCCAGGACGGTCATCCGGCGGTCCAGGACGAAGGCCGGGGTGCGGTCCATGCTGTCGAGCAGCAGTTGGACGCCCGCGCGGACCCGGGGCGCGGCCGGGCGTGCGCCCTGTCTGCGGGGGCGGGCCACCGCGTGCAGATAGGCGTGTTCCGTCTCGTCGAGGCGCAGGACGCGCGCGACGGCGTCCAGGACGGCGTCGGAGACTCCTCCGGATTTCGTCCGGGAGGGGCCCCCGGGGCCTCGGCCCTGTTCCAGGCGGATGTAGTAGTCGACGCTGACGCCCGCCAGCTGCGCGACCTCCTCCCGGCGCAGGCCGGGTACGCGGCGCCGCCCGTGCGAGGGCAGCCCCACGTCCTCCGGCTGGATGCGAGCGCGGCGTGTGCGCAGAAAGTCTCCGAGGTCCCCGTCCATGGGTTCGATCGTAGGGGAGCGGCGGGCCGTGAACCTGGTACTGGCAGACCCAGGAACAGCTCATCCCTGGGTAGGGCGGGCCGGGCGGCGCAGGGTGGTGGTCGTCGCCGGGGTGCCCGGCGGACTTCCGGCCAACGAGGAGCACCGCAATGTCGTACGAGAACCTGTCCGGCCGTACCGCCGTCGTCACCGGGGCCGCGAGCGGGATCGGTGAGGCCGTCGCCGTCCTGCTGGCCGCGCAGGGGGCGAAGGTCGCGCTGCTGGCGCGCCGTCAGGAGCGGCTGGACGCCGTCGTGGAGAAGATCCGGGCCGATGGCGGGCAGGCGCTCGCCGTGGTCGCCGACGTGACCGACGGCGATTCGGTGGACGCGGCCGTCGAGCGGGTCCATGCCGCCTACGGGGCTGTCGACCTGGTGGTGAACTCGGCGGGCGTGATGCTGCCGAACCCGGTCGACGACGGGCGGGTCGACGAGTGGCAGCGGATGATCGACACCAATGTCACCGGGGTGCTGCGGATGATCCGGGCCTTCACGGCGGATCTGGTGGGCGCCGCCGCGCAGGGGCGGACCGCGGACCTGGTGAACATCTCGTCCATCGGCGCGCACATCACGTTCCCCAACTACGCGGTGTACGGGGCCACCAAGGCCGCGCTGACCTATCTCTCGCAGTCCCTGCGGGGTGAGTTCGGGCCGCGCGACGTGCGGGTCACCAACGTCGAGCCGGGGCTGACGCAGACCGAGCTCGCCTCGCACATCGACAGCGACGGGCTGCGGGAGCAGATCGGCGGGATGGTCGACGCGGTGGGCACGCTGTCGGCCGAGGAGGTCGCCGACGTCGTCGCGTACGCCACCAGCCGTCCCCGGCACGTCAACCTGCGGCAGATCATGGTGCTGCCGACCCGGCAGGCGTGACCCGTCCGGTCAGTCCTCCCAGGCGTCGTCGCCCTTGTGGTGACGGCGCCTGCCGCTGAACAGCTCCGGGTTGGAGCGCACCGCCTGGAAGGCGTTCACCCCCACGATGCCCGCCCAGGCGACCAGCAGGCCCGGGAGGTGGGCCACCCCGCCGCCGATCGCGGACAGCGGGATCGCCAGGACCAGCGAGACGATGCCGAAGCCGAACCGCTCCCCCCAGGAGTCCGTGGGCTTCGGCGACCGGGAGCCCCGGGCCACCACCATCTGCTGCTCGGCCAGCTGCCGGCGTACCCGGCGCTCCACCGCGCCGTCGATGCGCTGGTCGACCTTCTCGAGGAAGGAGTCGACCAGCGCGGACTCGTACTCCTCGCCCAGTTCCCTGCGTGCCTGCAAGGTGGCGTCGAGTTCCTTCTTCAGGTCGGCGTCCCGCGCGTCCATTCCGGTCATGGGACTTACGGTAGGCAGCGCCCGTGGCCCCCGCACTGGGGATATCCCCCGTGTTCGTGGTCGGGGCCGCCGGGCCTTTCCCGGGGGGCGTGCCGCGCCGGATCATGAGATGCCCTTGCCCGGCTGTATAACGGCATGCAGAGTTCTTGGTGGCTGAATAGGTTGTCAACGGGTGGGTCTGGACGCGGAGGGACGGATGACCGCGCGGCAGGATCGGATGCCCGCGGCGAGGGGAGTTCGGGCGTGATGTCGTCTCGGGTCGTGGAGGCGCCGGGTGCGGTGGACGCCGGCCCGGTCGTCCTCGACGGGATCGGACTCGGGGTCGAGGACGTCGTACGCCTCGCCGACGGCGCGGTGCGGCCGGTGCCCGGGACCGATGCGATGAAGCGGGTGACCGAGTCCTGGGACGCCGCCCGGCAGATCGCCGCGACCGGCCGCGTCTACGGCCGCTCGACCGGCGTCGGCGCGAACCGCAACGAGGACGTGCCCACCGAGGCCGCGGCCGAGCACGGGTTGCGGCTGCTGCGCAGTCACGCCGGGGCCATCGGGGCGGAGCTGCCGGCGCGGCAGGTGCGGGCCATGCTGGCCGTGCGGGCCAACCAGTTGCTGGCGGGTGGCGCGGGGCTGCGGCCGAGTGTCGTGACGGCCCTGTGCGAGGCGCTGGCCGGCGGGGCGTACCCGGTCGTCAACGAGTTCGGGTCGGTGGGGACCGGGGACATCGCGGCGCTGGCCCAGGCCGGGCTGGCGCTGACGGGGGAGCACCCCTGGCGGGGACCCGCTCCCGAGCCCCAGCCCCTCGACAACAACGACGCCCTTGCCTTCATCAGCAGCAACGCGCTCACCCTCGGGCAGTCCGCCCTCGCCCTGCATGAACTGCGCGGGCTGCTGGAGGCCACCCAGGTCGTCGGGGCGCTGTCGCTGCTGGCCGTCGACGGGTCGCACGAGGCGTACGCCGCCCCCGTGCACGCCGCCCGGCCGCACCGGGGGTCCGCCGAAGTGGCCCGGCGGATGCGGGAGTTGATCGGCGCCGACGAACGGCCCACCCCTCCGCTCGGCCGGATCCAGGACCCGTACGGCTTCCGCTGCCTGCCGCAGATCCACGGCCCCGCCCATGACGCGGCCGACGCCCTGGAGGAGGTCGTCGCGATCGAGATCAACGCGGCCGCCGAGAACCCGCTGATCGCTCCCGCGGACCTGGCCGCCTACCACCACGGCGGCTTCTACCAGGCCCAACTGGCGCTCGCGCTGGACCACTTCAGGCTGTCGCTGACCCAGGTCGCCCGGCTCTCGACGTCCCGGCTCTCCACCCTCAACGAGCCCGCCTACACCCGCCTGCGCCCCTTCCTCGCCGACCACGAACCCGCCTCCTCCGGCGTGATGATCCTGGAGTACGCCGCCGGTGCCGCCCTCGGCGATCTGCGGGCCTTCTCGGCGCCCGCGTCGCTCGGGCACGCTGTACTCTCCCGGGGCGTCGAGGAACAGGCCAGCTTCGCCTCCCTCGCCGCACGTCAGACGCTGCGCGCGTGCGGTGCGTACCGTCTGGTGGTGGGCTGCGAACTCGTCGCCGCCGTACGGGCGCTGCGCATGCGCGACCACGGTCCCGATCCGGACCTTCCGGTGGGCCGCGCGCTGGAGCTGGCCCTGTCGGTGCTCGACGAGGACCCGGCCGACCGGCCGCTGACGCACGACGTGACGGCGGCGGCCGCGCTGCTGGACCGGTTCACGGACATCTGGAGGGGGAGCGCGTCATGAGCGCGGAGGACACGGCGGGGCGGGCCACGGGCACGGCCGACAGCCCGGCCGCACGGTTGCAGGCCCTCTTCGAGGGGCACCGGCTCACCCCGACCCAGCGCCGCATCGCGCACAGCATGGTGCGCAGGGCGGCCGACGTGCCGTTCCTGTCCAGCGTCGAGCTGGCGGAGCTGGCGGGGGTCAGCCAGCCGTCCGTGACCCGCTTCGCGGTCGCCCTCGGCTTCGACGGCTACCCCGCCCTGCGCAGGCACCTGCGCGAGGTCGCCCCCGCCGAGCAGAGCGTGGACGCGGTGGCCCGCAACGAGTACCAGCAGGCCGTCGAGGCCGAGATCGAGAACCTCCGGCACCTCGCGGACCTGCTCGCCGACCCCCGGCCCGTGCGGAAGGCCGGACGGCTGCTGGCGGCGTCCCGGCCGCTGCCGGTGCTGGGGCTGCGGGCGGCGGCCTCGCAGGCGTACGGCTTCGCGTACTTCGCCGCCAAGGTCCACCCGGACGTCCGGCTGCTCCACGAGGGCGGCACGATGATCCACGACCGGATCGACGCCGCGGTACGGGCCGGTGCCTCGACGCTGCTGTGCTTCGCGCTGCCCCGGCACCCCCGCGAGGTCGTGGACACCCTCGGGTACGCCAAGGAGGCCGGGCTGAGTGTCGTCACCGTCGCCGACTCCGCGTTCGCGCCGGTCGCCAAGGTCTCCGACCTGCTGCTGCCGGCCGCCGTGGGCACCGGGCTCGCCTTCGACACCGCGTGCGCGCCGATGCTGCTCGGGCGGGTGCTGCTGGAGGCGATGTGCGACCACCTGCCCGAGGCGCAGGCCCGGCTGGAGGAGTTCGACGCGAGGGCGGCGGCGCGCGGGCTGTTCGTGGAGTGAGGCCCGGGCGGGCTTTTCATGCTCGTCTCACGTTCGCCCGTTAGTCTGCCCGGTCGACAGGACTGTGCCAGGACGACGAGGAGGCTGGACGTGGCACGCGGAGGTCATGGGCTCGCTCGGGTTGCCGTCGTGGTCCGCGCCGGGGCCGCGCCCCTGTGGTGGGCCGGAGTGTTCGCGGCGGGTGTCGGACTGCTGGTGCCGGGGCTGACCGGGCGCCGGATCGGGGTGCTGGCGGGGGCGGCGCTGTTCCTGGTCGCCGCCGCCCTCGTGGCGTACCGCCGGCGCGGGCGCTACACCGCTCTCTCTCGCGATGTCGCCCGGGCCGGCAAGCACGACGTGCTCCAGGACCGGGCCGTGACCGTGCGCAACTGGCGGCACGGGCACCGCTGGTGGGTGCTGCTCGCCTGGCTGGCGGCCCTCGGCGCCAACTTCGCCGTGCCGGTCGCGGGCGGTCTGCTGCTCGCCGGGGCCGGTGTGGGGCTGTGGCTGAAGGCCGGGTGGATCGGGCGCCGTGAGCGGGACGGGGAGGCGCTGCTGTGGGTGCGGGTCGACTGGCTCGACGCGCGCGGCGGACGCCCGGTCGGCAAGGCGGTCCGGGCGTACCGCGGCACCGGCGTCGCGGCGGGCGACGCGGCCCCGGGCGGGGCCCGCCGTCGCACCGCGGCGCTGGTCTGAGCGTCGGGCCCTCAGACCTCCAGGTCCTCCTCGATCCGCTTCAGCTGATGGCGGGCCATCGCCAGGTTGGCGCGCTTGGCGTCGAGCACCAGGTAGAGGAACAGACCGTTGCCGCCGCGTCCGGCCATCAGCCGGATCAGGTGGTACTGGTCGGTGAGTGTGATCAGGATGTCCTCGATCTGGCCCTTGAGGCCCAGGTGCTCCATGGTGCGCAGCTTGGCGCGCACCACGTCGGTGTTGCCGGCGGCGGCGACGTTGAGGTCGAAGCTCTTGCTGCCGCCCATCGTGCCGAGCGCCATGCCGCTGGTGTAATCCACGAGGGCGACTCCGGTCGCGCCCTCGATGGAGGCGAGTGCTTCCTTCAGGCAGGTTTCGGTGTTGGCCATGACGGTCTGTCCCTCTTTCCGGGGTTGTTCGGTTTCAACTTTCCGTGGATGCGCGCGGGTTGGTCGTGCGTGGGGTGCGCGCCGTTCGGTTGCGTGCGGTGGCGGGTCTGGTGGGCTTCGCGGGTGCCTCGGCGGCCGGGCGGGCGTCGACGACCTCCCCGATCCGGGCGCCGGCGCGCCGGCCCTCCAGATGGAGGCGTCCGACGCTCACCCCGTCCGGGGCGAGCAGGGTGAGGACCGCGGTACGGCCCGCGGCGTACGTCGACACATAGCCGTACGACCCGCGCACCAGCAGTTCGCGGAAGTCGCCCTGGCCGGTGGCGTCCGCCAGCCGCAGCGCGACGCCGAGCGCGGCCGCGGTCAGGGCGGCCATGCCCTCGGGCTCGACACCGGGGGTGTCCTGGGCGATCACGAGGCCGTCGACGCTCGCCGCCAGGGCGCCGGTGAGCTGCGGGACGCGGCTGCGCAGCCGGCGCAGCTCGTCGAGGACCTCGGGGTCGGTGGCCATCAGGTCTCTCCTCTCGGCGCGTGTCCGCTGCCGTTCAAAGGGACTCCAGCGCATCCCTGAGCCTCTTCAACAACGCGATGTCGGGGTCGGCGACCTCGGGTGAGGTCGCCGCGGAGTGCGGGGCGGGGCCGCGGACGGCCAGGGGGATCGGGGCGTCGCCGGCCGGGACGGCGCGGGGGCGGGGCGGGGGGGCCGGGGCCGGGGTCCGCGGGTCGCGGGTCACGACCCCGGCCGCCGCCATCCGCCGGAGGTCCACCAGGGTGTGAAAGGCCGGGCGGCCCAGCGCGCGGGCGATGTCCGGCCCGGTGCGGGAGCCGTCGATCAGGTCCAGCACCGCCCGCTGCCGGGCGCTGAGGCCGGGGGCCGCGAGGGTGTCGGCGCGCAGCAGGGCCGCCTCGTCGGTGCCCGGGTCGGGCCATATGCGGTGCAGCAGGTCCCGGCGGCGCAGCGTCTCGTGCTCCAGGGCGGTGACCGTGACCGGGTGCACGGCGCCGAGGCGGCCGGCGCCGGTGTACCGGAAGTGTCCGGGGCTGCTGCTGGGCGCCAGGGCGAAGTAGGCCGCGTCGTACAGCGCCTCCAGGTGGCACAGCTCCAGGGCGCCCCGGGTGAGCTGGCCGCGCCCGGCCAGCAGCAGGCCGGCGCCGGGTGGGCCGTCGGCCTCGGCGACCGCCTGCCGCCAGGTGTCGCCGTCGAGGGTGCCGCGGGCGGTGAGGAGCACGTCGAGGCCCGGTGCGAGGGGGCTGTCGGCGTGCACCACCCGGCCCTCGGACAGGTGCAGGGTGCCGCGTTCGCGGACCAGCACGCCGGTGGCCCGCTCGGCGGCGAGCCGGGTCAGCATCGGGGAGACGCCGCCCCATGCCCGGACGTGGGCCTCGGCCTTGTCCCGCACCGGCAGCCGGGGCGGCGGTGTCGTTCTCAGCGCGGTCATCCCAGCACCAGCCGTCCGGTCATCTCGCCGAGCCGGATGCGGGCCAGCGCGAGGTTGCCGTCCACGCGGGCCAGCCACAGGTGCAAGAAGACGCTGCTGTCGAAGGAGGTCCGTACGAAACGCAGGATGTGGTAGCTGTCCTGGTTGCTGATGATCACGTCCTCGACCGGGGGGTCGGCCAGGTCGTCGTCGGCGGCGAACGCCCGGTGTTCGGCGGCCAGTCGGGCCAGCTCGGCGGCCTCCGCCGCGGCCGCCTCGTGGTCACCGCCCGGTGACTCCCCTGCGGTGCCCAGGGCCAGCCCGCTCGTCCAGTCGACCAGGGCGACGCCCCGGGCGCCGGGCAGTTGCATGGCTTCGAGTAGACACTCGTCGATTCCGGGCACCGCGTGTTCCCCTCCCGCATGGGGTTCGGCTGAGTGACGCCGAAGCTACGCAGTGTGTGCGCGGGAGGTGAGGGTTCTGGCATTTTCCGGTGGAACATGCGCGCGACGGCTAAGGTGGGTCAACTGAGCTCGTTCAGCGACCAGTTGACCCATACGTCCATCGGCGTGCGTCAAGGGCGCGCGGTTGCTCAGAGGGTGGTGAGCGCGGAGGCGTGCGCCCCGCCCGATTCGGCCACGATCTCGTCGAGCGTCTGCGGCGCCCGTACGGTCGCGAAGGCGACCCCGCCGCCCCCGTCGGGCGCGAAACCGTAGATCCCGGGCCGGGCGAGGGAGTTGTACGCGTAGTGGTGCGCGACGTAGTACGCCCCCGTGTCCAGCGCCGCCGCGTGGTCGCCCTGCTCCAGGAGCGGCAGCGCGCGCCCTTCGGCGAGGAGGTCGCCCGAGAAGCAGGCGGGCCCGGCGATGTCCTGCACCACCTCGGGCCCCTCCTTGGGCCGCCCCTTCGCGTCGTAGGCCGCGATCCTGAGCGGCCACGAGCCCGGCGCGTACACGGTCCGCGTCGCCACCTGCACGCCGGCGTGCGTCACCGCCACCTGCCGGCCGCCCGCGCTCTTGGTGTACTCGACCCGGGCCACCACGGTCCCGTGCTTGGCCAGCAGTGACCGGCCGAACTCGGTCACCAGCCCGTACCGCCCGTCGAACAGCCCCGGCACCGCCTCGCTCAGCAGGCGCGCGTACTGCGCGTACGTCGGCGTCGTCGCCTCCGAGCCGAAGTTCACCGGCAGCCCGCCGCCGATGTCGAGCGTGTCGATCTGGCGCCGCCCGAGGCGGAGGTTGATCTCCTCGGCGAGCGCGTACGCCTCGGCGACGCCCCGCGCCATCAGGGACAGCGGCACGCCCTGGGAGCCGGTGTGGGTGTGCAGTCGGGTGAGCCAGGGGCGGTCCGCGTAGGCGCGCACCAGCCACTCCCGGGCGCCCGCGTCCCGCAGGCCCACCCCGAACTTCGAGGTCGCCGTGGCCGTCGACGTCGCCCCGATGGAGCCCCCGCCGACCTGCGGGTTGACCCGGATCCCGAGCGGTGAGCGGCTGGTCGCCGACCGCATGAGGGCGTCGATGCGGGCCAGCTCCTGCGGGTTGTCCGCGTTCACGGCGATCCCCAGCGCCAGCGCCTCCCGCAGCTCGGCCGGCGTCTTGGCGGGCGAGTCCAGGACGGTCGCCTCGGGACGCAGCCCCGCCGCCCGTGCCAGCGCCAGCTCGCCGGGGCTCGCCACCTCCGCCCCGATCCCGGCCTCCCGCAACAGCCGCAGCACCGGCACCAGTGGGGAGGCCTTGACCGCGAAGGCGTGCAGCACCGGGGTGCCGGGCGCGGTGACCGCGTCGAACGCCGCCCGCAGCTCCGCCGCCGACTCCCGGATGCCCGTCACGTCCAGCAGGCCCACGATGGGGGAGTCCGGGCCCAGCAGCCGCTGCTCCACCGCGGCCCGCACCGCCTCGTCCCGTCGCGCCGCGCGCGCCCTGCCCGCCCCGTTGCCGTCGTCCACGCCGTCCCCCGTGAGGTCGTTGTCCGCGCCCATGCGTCCAGCCAAACACCCGTTCCGCGCCCGCGCCGCGGGACCGCCCTATTGACTAGGTCTATTCAGAAAGTCAGGATGTGAATAACAGCCACACAATGCGCGGCTGGACCGTGCCCGGCCGGACGGCCCGCGACCGCGCGACCCCAGGCACCACATCCACGGCAGCCCGATCCGCCAGGAGGCAGACCATGTCAGGACCCCGCCCCGTCCGAGCGCCCCGCGGTACGGAACTGAGCGCCCTGGGATGGCAGCAGGAAGCCGCCCTGCGGATGCTCCAGAACAACCTCGACCCCGAGGTCGCCGAGCACCCCGACAAGCTCGTCGTCTACGGCGGCACCGGCAAGGCGGCCCGCGACTGGCGCTCCTTCGACGCCATGGTCCGCACCCTGCGCACCCTCAAGCAGGACGAGACCATGCTCGTCCAGTCCGGCCGCCCGGTCGGCGTCATGCAGACCCACGAATGGGCCCCGCGCGTCCTCATCGCCAACTCCAACCTCGTCGGCGACTGGGCGAACTGGGAGGAGTTCCGCCGCCTGGAGGCCCTCGGCCTGACCATGTACGGCCAGATGACCGCCGGTTCCTGGATCTACATCGGCACCCAGGGCATCCTCCAGGGCACCTACGAGACGTTCTCCGCCGTCGCCGCCAAGAAGTTCGGCGGCACCCTCGCCGGGACCATCACCCTCACCGCCGGCCTCGGCGGCATGGGCGGCGCCCAGCCCCTCGCGGTCACCATGAACGACGGCGTGGCGATCTGCATCGACTGCGACCCGCGCGCCATCGAGCGGCGCATCGAACACCGCTACCTGGACGTGCGGGCCGACAGCCTGGAGCACGCCCTCCAGCTCGCCGTCGAGGCCCGTGACGCCCGCCGCCCGCTCTCCATCGGCCTGCTGGGCAACGCCGCCGAGCTGCTGCCGCGCATGCTCGCCGAAGGCGCGCCCATCGACATCGTCACCGACCAGACCTCGGCGCACGACCCGCTGGCCTACCTCCCGACCGGCATGGCCTTCGAGGACATGGCGGACGCGGCGGCCAAGGACCCGGCGGGCTTCACCACCCGCGCCCGCGAGTCGATGGCCCGGCACGTCGAGGCGATGGTCGGCTTCATGGACGCCGGCGCCGAGGTCTTCGACTACGGCAACTCCATCCGCGGCGAGGCCCGGCTCGCCGGCTACGACCGCGCCTTCGCCTTCCCCGGCTTCGTCCCCGCCTACATCCGCCCGCTGTTCTGCGAGGGCAAGGGCCCCTTCCGCTGGGCCGCGCTCTCGGGCGAGGCCTCCGACATCGCCAAGACCGACAAGGCGATCCTGGAGCTGTTCCCCGAGAACGAGTCCCTCGCCCGCTGGATCAAGATGGCCGGCGAGCGCGTCCACTTCCAGGGCCTGCCCGCCCGGATCTGCTGGCTCGGCTACGGCGAGCGGGACAAGGCCGGCGAGCGGTTCAACGACATGGTCGCGAGCGGCGAGCTGGCGGCGCCCCTGGCGATCGGGCGCGACCACCTGGACGCCGGGTCCGTCGCCTCCCCCTACCGGGAGACCGAGGGCATGCTCGACGGGTCCGACGCGATCGCCGACTGGCCGCTGCTCAACGCCATGGTGAACGTGGCGTCGGGGGCGTCCTGGGTGTCCCTCCACCACGGTGGCGGCGTGGGCATGGGCCGCTCCATCCACGCCGGTCAGGTCACGGTGGCCGACGGCACGAAGCTGGGCGGCGAGAAGGTGCGCCGGGTCCTGACGAACGACCCCGGCATGGGCGTCATCCGGCACGTGGACGCCGGGTACGACATCGCGGAGTCGGTGGCGGACGAGCGCGGTGTGCGGGTTCCGATGCGTGAGGGTGACTCGGCGTGACGGAACGCGGCACACCCCCGGTGGAGGCCGAGGTCTCGTCAGCGGGCGGGGGTGCGGGCCCGCGGGCCGTGCGGCCCGGCGCCTCCTTCCACTCCATGTGGCGCGACCTCGCCCCCATCGGCCGCCACCCCGACTCCCACGGCTACCGCCGCTACGCCTGGACCGGCGCCGACGCCGAATGCCGGGCCTGGTTCAAGGAGCAGGCCGACAGCCGCGGCCTGGCCTACGAGGTGGACCGCAACGGCAACCAGTGGGCCTGGCTCGGAGACCCCGCCGCCGGGGACGCCGTCGTCACCGGGTCGCACCTGGACTCCGTGCCGGACGGGGGCGCCTTCGACGGGCCCCTCGGGGTGGTGTCCTCCTTCGCCGCGCTCGACGAACTCCGCTCCCGTGACGTCACGTTCACCAAGCCCCTCGCCCTGGTCAACTTCGGTGACGAGGAGGGCGCCCGCTTCGGCCTCGCCTGCGTCGGTTCACGGCTCACCTCCGGGCAGCTCACCGCCGAGCAGGCGCACCGGCTGACCGACGGGGACGGGGTGACGCTCCCGAGGGCCATGGAGGCCGCCGGCTACGACCCCGACGCCCTCGGCGCCGATCCCGAGCGGCTGGCGCGCATTGGCGCCTTCGTCGAACTGCACGTCGAGCAGGGGCGGGCGCTGGACCTCTCCGGCGACCCGGTCGGGCTCGCCAGTGCCATCTGGCCGCACGGGCGGTGGCGGTTCGACTTCCGGGGCGAGGCCAACCACGCCGGCACCACCCGGCTGGCCGACCGGCGCGACCCGATGATGTCGTACGCCGAGACCGTGCTCGCCGCCCGCCGCGAGGCCGAACTCGCCGGTGCGGTCGCCACCTTCGGCAAGATCTCCGTCGAGCCCAACGGCGTCAACGCGATCCCGTCCCTGGTGCGCGGGTGGCTCGACTCCCGCGCGCCGGAGCAGGAGACCCTCGACAGCGTGGTCACCGGCATCGAGGAGGCGGCCCGCGCGTACGCCCACAAGAGCGGCATCGACCTCGACGTGGTCCGGGAGTCCTTCACCCCGGTCGTGGAGTTCGACCACGCGCTGCGCGACGAACTCGCCCGGATCCTCGGCACGGACACGCCCTTGAGCGTCCCGGTCCTCGGAACCGGCGCCGGACACGACGCCGGGATCCTCTCCGGGCACATCCCGACCGCCATGCTGTTCGTACGCAACCCCACCGGCGTCTCGCACTCCCCGGCGGAGTTCGCCGCCGAGGACGACTGCGTGGCCGGGGTGCTCGCCCTCGCCGACGTACTGGAAGGACTGGCCTGCACGTGACCCAGCAGCGCACGCGGACGTACTGGCTCGAGCACGCCTGGCTCGGCACCCACGTCGAGCCGGGCGTCGCGGTCGACGTCGCGGACGGCCGTCTCACCGCCGTCCGCACCGACGCGCCCACCCCGCCCCCCGGCGCCGAGATCCTGCGCGGCCTGACCCTCCCGGGCCTGGCCAACGCCCACTCGCACGCCTTCCACCGCGCCCTGCGCTCCACCGTCCAGGTCGGCTCCGGCACCTTCTGGACCTGGCGCGAGGTCATGTACGCCACGGCCGACCGGCTGACCCCGGAGAGCTACCACGCCCTCGCCCGCGCGGTCTACGCCGAGATGGCGCTGGCCGGCGTGACGAGCGTCGGCGAGTTCCACTACGTGCACCACGCCCCCGGCGGCACCCCCTACGCCGACCCCAACGCCATGGGCGAGGCCCTCCTCGCCGCCGCGGCCGACGCCGGCATCCGCATCACCCTCCTCGACACCGTCTACCTCTCCTCCGGCTTCGGGCAGCCCCCGAACACCCACCAGCTGCGCTTCTCCGACGGCAGCGCGGACGCCTGGGCCGAACGCTGCGCCGCGCTCAAGGACCGGGACCACGCGCGGATCGGCGCGGCCGTGCACTCCGTACGGGCCGTGCCCGCCGACCAGTTGGCCACCGTCGCCCGGTGGGCCGAGGAGCGGCGGGCCCCGCTCCATGTGCACCTGTCCGAGCAGACCGCCGAGAACGACGCCTGCCGCGAGGCCCACGGCTGCACGCCCACCCGGCTGCTCGCCGAGCACGGCGTCCTCGGCCCGCGCACCACCGGCGTCCACAACACCCACCTCACCGACGAGGACATCGCCCTGCTCGGCGGCTCCGGCACCGGCACCTGCATGTGCCCGACGACGGAACGGGACCTCGCCGACGGCATCGGACCCGCGCTCGCCCTCCAGAGGGCGGGCTCCCCGCTCTGCCTCGGCTCCGACAGCCACGCCGTCATCGACCTCCTCGAAGAGGCCCGCGCGATGGAGCTGGACGAACGGCTGCGCACCCGCACCCGGGGCCACTGGACGGCGGCCGCCCTCCTGCGCGCCGCCTCCGCCGACGGACACGCGGCCCTCGGCTGGGAGGAGGCGGGCACCATCGAGCCCGGCGCGCTCGCCGACCTGACGACGATCACACTCGACTCGGTCAGGACCGCGGGACCGCTGCCCCGGCTCGGCGCCGAGACGGCCGTCTTCGCGGCGACGGCGGCGGACGTACGGCACACGATCGTGGGCGGACGGCACGTCGTGCGCGACGGGGCCCACACCCTCGTACCGGATGTGCCGCAAGCGCTGGCGCGGGCCGTCGACGCCCTCCGCGCCTGAAGACGACCGACAAGGACGCCATGAGCAGCACCGTCATCACCGACATCGCCACGCTGGTCACCAACGACCCCGCCCTCGGCGACGGCTCCCCCCTGGGCCTGGTCCGGGACGCGGCCGTCGTCATCGAGGGCGACCGTGTCGTGTGGGCCGGTGAGTCGAGCAGAGCACCCGCCACCGACCACCGGGTCGACGCGGGCGGCCGGGCGGTCCTGCCCGGGTTCGTCGACTCCCACTCCCACCTCGTCTTCGCGGGTGACCGGACCGAGGAGTTCAACGCCCGCATGTCCGGGCGCCCCTACACCGCGGGCGGCATCCGCACCACGGTCGCCGCGACCCGGGCGGCGAGCGACGAGGCCCTGGAGGCCAACCTCACCCGCCACCTCGCCGAGGCCCTGCGCCAGGGCACCACGACCTTCGAGACGAAGTCCGGCTACGGGCTGACCGTCGAGGACGAGTCCCGAGCCCTGCGCATCGCCGCCGCGCACACCGACGAGGTCACCTACCTGGGCGCGCACATCGTCCCGCCGGACCACGCCGAGGACCCGGCGGCCTACGTCGACCTCGTCACCGGGGAGATGCTGGACGCCTGTGCCCCGTACGCCCGCTGGATCGACGTGTTCTGCGAGAAGGGCGCCTTCGACGGCGACCAGGCCCGGGCGATCCTCACCGCGGGCCGGGCGAAGGGGCTGCTCCCGCGCATCCACGCCAACCAGCTCTCCTACGGCCCCGGCGTCCAGCTGGCCGTGGAACTCGACGCCGCCAGCGCCGACCACTGCACCCACCTCACCGACGCGGACGTGGACGCCCTCGCCGGCGGTGACACCGTCGCCACCCTGCTCCCGGGCGCCGAGTTCTCCACCCGGGCCCAGTGGCCCGACGCCCGCCGTCTCCTGGACGCCGGCGTGACCGTGGCCCTGTCCACCGACTGCAACCCGGGCTCGTCCTACACGTCCTCGGTGCCGTTCTGCGTCGCCCTCGCCGTACGGGACATGGGCATGACCCCGGACGAGGCGGTCTGGTCGGCCACGGCGGGCGGCGCTGCGGCCCTGCGCCGGGACGACATCGGCCGTCTCACGCCGGGCGCCCGCGCGGATCTGCTGCTGCTGGACGCGCCGAGCCATGTGCACCTGGCCTACCGGCCGGGCGTGCCGCTGGTCGCCGGGGTATGGCGACGGGGCGTGCGCGAGATCTGATCCGCACGCCCCGTTTCCGAGTTCGCCCGGGCGAGGTCACTCCTCCAGCGTCAGTCCCTTGCGCAGCCGCACCAGCGTGCGGGACAGCAGCCGCGACACGTGCATCTGGGAGATCCCGAGCTCGTCGCCGATCTCCGACTGGGTCATGCCCGCCACGAACCGCAGGGAGAGGATCGTGCGGTCCCGGGGCGGGAGGTCGGCGATCAGGGGCTTCAGGGACTCGACGTACTCGATGCCCTCGATGCCGTGGTCCTCGTAGCCGATCCGGTCGGCCAGGGCGCCCTCGGTGTCGTCGTCCTCGGGCTGGGCGTCCAGGGAGGAGGCCGTGTAGGCGTTGGAGGCGGCCATGCCCTCGACGACCTCGTCCTTGCTGAGGCCGAGGCGTTCGGCGAGCTCGCCGACGGTGGGGGCCCGGTCCAGCTGCTGGGCCAGCTCGTCACCGGCCTTGGCCAGGTCGAGCCGGAGCTCCTGGAGCCTGCGCGGCACCCGTACGGACCACGAGGTGTCGCGGAAGAAGCGCTTGATCTCTCCGACGATGGTTGGCATCGCGAAGGTGGGGAACTCCACACCACGGCTCAGTTCGAAGCGGTCGATCGCCTTGATCAGGCCGATGGTGCCGACCTGGATGATGTCCTCCATCGGCTCACTGCGGGAGCGGAAGCGGGAGGCGGCGAACTTGACCAGGGCGAGGTTCAGTTCGACGAGCGTGTTGCGGACGTACGAGTATTCGTGCGTGCCCTCCTCCAGCGACTCCAGCCGCGCGAAGAGGGTCTTGGAGAGGGCGCGCGCGTCGACGGCCCCCACCTCTTCGAAGGGCGGGATCTCCGGGAGACCGGCGAGCACATCGCCTTCGGCGTCCTGCTCGATGGGATTCAGATGTTCCGTGGGGGATGCCGACGTCGCTTGCGGGGTAGGCGATGCGTCGAGCCGGGGTGACATGATGTCCTCCATCGTTCTCGGCATATGGCTGCCGAAGCCAGTTCGTGCACTGCGGTGTGCGGCGCCTCCAAAGCCGGCCCTGTCGAGTACGTGTCTCTACTAGCCCTACCCGGTTTCCTGACACGACCGCAAGTGTGTTCTGTGCGGTTATGTCTGTTTGTGGGTGATTGTTCGGGTGTCGAAGGGTGTGGAGAAGGCGTAGTGTTCGTGGGCGTCAGTAGCAGCCACGGACGTCGGGAGAGAGAGACGGCATGGACCGCGGGACGGTCGGCAGCGCACAGTCTGGCCGGCTTCTGGTCGAGGTGCGGAAAGAGGGCGCCAGCGCCGTCGTGACTCCGGCGGGTGAGTTGGATCACCACACCGCCGATTTGTTGCGGGAGCCACTCGAGGCTTGCCTCGAGGACGGCTTCAGTCGGCTGGTGGTGGATTGCTCGCGTCTGGAGTTCTGCGACTCCACGGGGCTCAACGTACTTCTCGGCGCACGACTGAAGGCGGAGGCCGCAGGCGGCGGGGTGCATCTCGCCGGGATGCTGCCTGTGGTGGCGCGTGTCTTCGAGATCACGGGGGCCGATGCGGTCTTCACGGTCCACGACACGCTCGAGGCGGCCTTGGCCGACGAGACCGGCTGAGCCGGTCCGACGGGTGTGTGGCGCCCCGGACGCCCCAGCGCGGCCGGGGTTTCCCACGCGTCACGCCCCTCGCCGGAGGACGTGTGCCGAAACAGGGGGTGTTCTGCCGGTTCGGTCGGGCAGGAGACATTCCAGGAGCAGGAGTCGGGCGCGGTCGCGGATCCACCGTCGAGCCGCGTACTGCCCTCTGATCCAATGATCTGACGATTGAATCGTGAACTGGTGAATCGGTGAGGTGAAGCGCTGATGAGCAGCACCCGGCCTTTCTCGCCGGGCGACCGCGGCCCGGAGGCCGACGGCGCTTCCGGGGTGTCCGAAGGGGGTGCGGCCGTGCCGCCCGAGTCGTCGGCGGGCCGGCAGGTCCGCAGGCTGAGCTTCGACGACGCGAGCGGTGTCGTGCCACTCGCGCGCGACTTCGCCCGCCAGGCGCTGTACGCGTGGGGCTGGCTGCCCGCCGCCACCGCCGACCAGCGGGCCGCCGCCGAGGACGTGCTGCTCGTCGTCTCCGAGCTGGTCACCAACGCCTGTCTGCACGCCGAGGGCCCGGACGAGCTGTGGATCGCCCTCGACAACAAGGTGATCCGCGTCGAGGTCTCCGACAAGGGCGCCGGCCAGCCGGCACCCCGCACCCCGCACCGCGCGGGCCGCCCCGGCGGACACGGCATGTTCATCGTCCAGCGCCTCTGCCTCGACTGGGGCGTGGTCCGCAGTCCCGGCACCGCGGGCAAGAAGGTCTGGGCGGAACTGGGCGCACCGGCCTGACCCGCCCCGCCGCCGCACCCGCTCACTCGCTCACCCGTGAGGCGGCTGTGCGGCGGACCCGTTTCCCGGTTCCCTCATTGCCTCCGTTTCGCCGGGCAGTGCCCGAGAACCTCCCCCTGAGAGTCACCCAGGGCTGCCCTCTGCCCAGGGCCCCTTCCGCGCGCGACGGATCGTCACAACTCCGGCGCGCCTCTTGTCTTCCTTCCTTGCGAGCCCGGGCGTACCTTGACGGCCGATCTGATGTGCCGTCAGGAACCAGTCAAGGGAACCCAGCAACGAGCAAGAGGGAGCGGAACCGTGTCGTACCGGAAACGAACCGCCGCGCTCGCGTCCACCGCGGCCCTGGCCGGCTCGGCGGTGCTGATGGCCGCCCCCGCCGCCCGGGCCGAGGTCGTCGACGTCACGTACCAGTGCAAGACACCGATCGGCGACAAGAGCGCCGTCTCGCCCATCGACATCAAGGGCGTCAAGAGCGGCAGCGGCTGGACGATCACCATGTCCTGGCAGAAGGGCGTCTCCTCCAGCCCCGTCGACCTCGGCAAGGGGGCGATGAAACCGAGCGCGGTCATCCAGCTGGGCGGCGCGGACAAGGGCACGCTGAAGGTGACCGGACCGGCGAACCAGGCCGTGGTGCCCGCCAACACCCCCATCAAGATCAATGACCTGAGCGGCACGTACACCCCGGCGAAGTCCGGCGAGGTCACCTTCACCGCGGGGGTGCTGACCATCATCGCCCTCGGTACGACGACCACGTGCACGCCGACCAGCAGCCCCGGACCCTCGCTCACCCTCGACGTGACGGCGGCGGGCGGATCCGGCGGGTCCGCCCCGAGCGGCTCCGACTCCGGGTCGGGGGCGTCGCTGCCGCAGACCGGACCCGAGGACTCGGCGATCGCGCTCGGGACGCTCGGGGGCACGGTGCTGCTCGCGGGGGCGGCGGGCACGCTGTGGCTCTCCCGCAGGCATCGGCGTACCGCTGGTTGAGACGCGCCTTCGAGGCAGCCGCGCCGGGGTTTCTCGTGGCTGCGGCGCCGTGAGGGCTTGTCGCGCAGTTCCCCGCGCCCCTTCCGGGGGCGGTACCGCACCGCCGGATTCACGGAGCCGCCGATGTTCTCCGCCCGGGGCGCGCTGCTTGTCGTACGACGGCACAGGTGCCGCGGGGCCGGTGCGGGCGAACCGGGCTGCCGGGCGGACGAGTTGACGGGAGCGGTGTCGTGAAGGTGCGTGTGGCGGTGCTGACGGTGCTCCTGGCGCTGGTGTCGGTCATGGCCTCGCCGTCGGTCGCCCCGGCCGCCGAGCGACCGACCGTCAGGCTCTCCGCCTCGCAGGCCGGGACCGGCGGCTCGGTCACCGTCACCGGCAGCGGCTGGCGGGCGAAGACCCTGCTGACGGTGCTGATCTGCGGCCAGGCCGTGCCGTCGCGGGGGGTGCCCGGGGGCACCGACTCCTGTGCCAACGCCGACGGCCGGGCCGTCACCACCGACGCCGACGGCCGGTTCCGCAGGCGACTTCCGGTCACCGAACCACCCGTGCCCTGCCCGTGCGTGGTGCACGTGGCGACGGTGACCGGGGCGAAGGCCGAGGCCGACGCCATCTTCCAGGTCGCCGGGCACGCCGTGGAACCGCTGCCCGTGGAGGCCTCCGGCGGACGCCTGTCGGTCCTCGCCGACACCCGACTGGACGGCTCCGACGGGCTGTTGACCTGGTTCGGGGCGCCGCCCGCCCGCACCCTCGTCCTCACCGTCGGCAATGCCGGCACCTCCGAGATCAAGAACCCCCTCTTCCAGATCGGCACCTCGCACGGGGTGTTCGCGCCCCGCTGGGAGGAGCAGCAGTGGCGGGGCACGATCGCCCCCGGCGGCAAGGCGCGCATCGAACTGCCCGTCGAGCTCGCGGGCGGCGCGCACGGCGACTACACGGTGTCGCTGAAGTACGGCGGCAAGGTCCTCGCCGAGCAGCCCTGGGGCGTGGGCCGGCCCTGGGGCGTGACCCTGTTCTGGGTCCTGGTCTGCCTGGTCGTGCCCGCCGCCCTGTTCCGGACCGGGATGGCCGTGGTCGACCGGACACGGCCCCGCCGGCCCCGCCGGATCCGTCGGCCCCACTCGCCCCGCCGACCGCACGGGACCGGCCACGGCCGGAGCCCGGCCCGGCTCCGGAGGCCCGAACTCACCCTGCGGCTGCCGGGGTTGCGCACCCCGGACCAGGAGCCGCCCACCTCCTCGACCCTGCCGTGGTTCACCCCGGACGCCGATCCGGGCGCGGCAGGTCGGCTCTCCGCACCGCACGACGACAGCCCGACGCCCCCCACCAGAAAGGGATCCACGTGAGACAGCGATGGAGAGCCGTACCGGTACTCGTGTGTGCCGGTGTCGTCCTGGGCGCCGCCGCGTCGCCCGCGCAGGCCGCCGAGGTGTCGTTCGCCACCAGGTGCGTACCGCCCGCCGCCTCCGGGCTCGACCCCGTCGAGGGCACCAGCAAGGTGGAGATCACCGCGCCCGCCACCGCGACGGTCGGGGACGAGGTCGAGGTGGTGTGGACGTTCGTCCAGGCCGCCTCCAAGAACCCCGACCTCATCGACCTGCCGGCCAACTCCGTGAAGCCGTCCGGCACGCTCAGGGCGGCCGGCGCCCAGACCGCCGCCGTCCCCATGGAGGGGCCGCAGGAGAACCCGCCCATCCCCAAGGGCGGTGCCATGGTGCTCTCCGCGATGAAGGGCAAGCTGAAGCTGACGACCGCCGGTGACGTGACGCTGACGCCGGACGCGTACAAGATCACCGCCTTCGGCACGGACACGAACTGCACGCCGACGGAGACCGTGCAGCCGGCGGCGACCATCAAGGTCGAGGCGGGGGACGGGAGTTCGTCACCGACTCCGACTCCGAGTCCGACGGGGAGCGGGAGCGCGTCCCCCACGCCGACGCAGAGTGCCACGCAGAGCCCCTCCGCGAGTCCGTCCGACACCGGTGGCGGGCAGACCGCGTTCACCGGGAAGGTCGTCGACATCCCCTACACCTGCGCCTCGCCCATCGGCACGCAGAAGGCGACCTCCACGATCCAGATCAACGCCGAGAAGGACGGCGGGAACTACGGGCTCACCGTCCAGTTCAAGAAGTCGCCGATGGACAGCCCGGCCAACCTCCCGAAGGACTCCATCAAGCCGTCGATGCAGGTGGTCCTGGGCGGCGACGACCAGGGTTCCGTGCGGGTGGAGGGCCCCACCAACGCCGAGGAGATCACGGCCGGGGACCCGATCGAGATCCCGGACATGACCGGCACCTACAAGCCGGGGGCGACGGGGGAGTCGACGCTGTCGCCGGGTGTGCTGACGATCGAGGCGCTCGGTACGACGACGACCTGCACGCCGGACAGCACGTCGGTGTCACTGACCCTGGACACGACCGAACAGGCGGGCGGAGCGTCCGGCGGCTCGTCCACCACCGGCGGTTCCTCGTCCGGCGCATCCTCGTCCGGCGGCCTCGCCGACACCGGCGCCGAGGACCACGACGCGCTCAAGGCGCTGTCCCTGGTCGCCGGCACGACCGTCCTGCTGGGCGCGGCGGTCTTCACCTTCCTGCCGGGACGGGGTCGGCTGCGGTAGGGCTCAGCGGGGCCGGGGGTGGGGGGTGACGAGTCACGCGCCCCCGGTCGGGCGGACGCCGGGGGGCCCGCGCGCGGGCGGGTCGCCGGGCGCCGTCCTGCGCCCCGGTGGGGTGGACGCCGCGGGCCCGCGTGTGTGGTGGTCGCCGGGCGCCGTCCCACGTCCCGGCGGGGGTGGAAGCCGCAGGCCTGCGCGCGGGCGGGTCGCCGGGCGCTATTCCTTGCTCCGGCCGGGCGGAAGCCGCGGGCTGTCGCTCGGACCGGTCACCGGGCACCCTCCCACGCCCCGGCCGGGCGGAAGCCGCGGCCCACGCGCGCGGGCCGGTCGCCGGGCGCCACCCCTCGCCGCCTCCCGACCCTCCGCCGTGCGAGGTGCCCAGGGGTGTGACCCCTGGGGCGGGTCGGCCTGCCGGACCTCAGGAGTGTCCCCGCAGCCAGCGCAGGATCGTCTCTCGCGCCGTCGGCATCAGGGCGCCGCCGTGTGCGGAGCCCTGCACGGTGTGGACGGTGATGTCGCGGTGGCCCGACCGGCGTTCCGCCGCGGCGACGTCGGTGGAGTGGGCGGGCGGTACGAAGTCCCCGCGGGAGTGGATGAGGAGCATCGGGGCGTCGTCCGGGCCGGAGGCGTGGGTCCGGGCGGCGAGGTCGTTCCAGCGGGCGCGGCAGCGGGGGTTCGCGCGGTCGGGGGTGCAGCCGACCAGGCGGCGGGCCTCCCGGCGCAGTCGGCGTTGTGCCGCCGTGGCCCCGGGGCGGCCGCCGTCGACCCAGGCCCGGTACGGGGAGGCGACCGGGGACAGCGCGACCACGCCCCGGACCAGTGCCCCGCCCGCGCCGTAGGCCGCCGCGTCCAGGGCGAGCTGGCCGCCCGCGGAGGAGCCGAGGACCAGGGGGCGCCCGGGGGAGTCGGCGGCGATCCAGCGCAGCGCGGCGCGGACGTCCTTGCGCTGGGCGGGCCAGCGGGCGTCGGTGTTGAGCCGGTAGTCCGTCTCGTAGACCCGGAAGCCCCGTGCCGCCAGCCACCGCGCGGTCCGGCTCCAGTCGGCGTCCTCGGCCCAGTACCCGCCGTGCAGGATCACCAGCGCGGGGGCGCCCCGCTCGCCGTACACGGTGAGAGTCTGGCGGGCATGGCTGCCGTAGGGGAGCGTCTCGGGGGCCGCCTCCACGACGGCGCCGGACGACGAGAGCAGGAAGCCGAGGGCGGCCGCCACCGGGACGAGAGCACGACGCATGCCTGTGATGGTGCGTCCCCGCGCCGGAGCCCGACCGGAAAACCACCCAGGGCCACCGCACCGGGTGGCGCGGCGGCCCTGCGTTCGAGAGAAACGCCACGCGTTCCTACGAGGTCATGTCAGCGGACCGAGCCCATGAGCTCCTTGACGCGGTTGCGGTACATCCAGATCGCGACACCGGCGATCGCGGCGAGCGTGGCCTCCAGGGCGACGATGCCCGTCCTGTTCAGGTCGACGCCGGCGATGGAGAGCAGACCGGTCGTGGCGTCACCGGCGGTGACGGCCAGGAACCAGACACCCATCATCTGGGAGGCGTACTTCGCCGGGGCCATCTTCGTCGTCACCGACAGGCCGACCGGGGAGAGCAGCAGCTCACCGACGGTTTGGACGAAGTAGATCGCCACCAGCCACGCCGCGGCCGCCTTGTGACCGCCCTCGGCGATCGACAGCGGGGCGAGGAACAGGAAGAACGACGCGCCGACCAGGACCAGGCCGGAGGAGAACTTCACGATGGTGCTCGGCTCCTTGCCGCGCCGGTTCAGCGCGAGCCAGAACCAGGCGAAGACCGGGGCCAGGGCCATGATCAGGACCGGGTTGACCGACTGGTACCAGGAGACCGGGAATTCCCAGCCGAGGATGGTGTTGTCGGCGGAGGAGTCGGCGAAGATCGACAGGGTCGAGCCGCCCTGGTCGTAGATCATCCAGAAGACGGCCGCGGCGACGAAGAACCAGATGTACGCCGACATCGACTTCTGCTCGGTGCGGTCGAGCTGCTTGTCGCGCTTGATGCGGGCCAGCACCATCACCGGGATGATCAGGCCGAGCAGGGTCAGCGGGACCAGGATCCAGTTCAGGGTGTAGTGGCCGGAGAGGCCGACGATCGCGTAGAAGACCGCGGCGATGGCGGCCCAGATGGCGGCCTTGCGCAGCGTGGACTGCTTCTCCTCGGCCGACAGCGGCGTCGGGACGACGCTGGAGCGCGCGGCGAGGTGGCGGGAGCCGATCAGGAACTGGCCCAGGCCCAGCGCCATACCGAGCGCGGCGAGCGCGAAGCCCAGGTGCCAGTCGACGTTCTCACCGATGGTGCCGATGATCAGCGGCGCGGCGAAGGCGCCGAGGTTGATGCCCATGTAGAAGACGGTGAAGCCACCGTCGCGACGCGGGTCGTCCGGGCCGTCGTAGAGGTGGCCGACCATCGTGGAGATGTTGGCCTTCAGCAGCCCGGAGCCGATGGCGACGAGGCCGAGACCGGCGTAGAAGGTGCCGGCGGACGGCAGGGCCAGGGTGAGGTGGCCGAGCATGATCACCGCACCGGCGACGGCGACGGTCTTGCGGGGACCCCAGACGCGGTCGCCGAACCAGCCGCCGGGCAGGGCGAGCAGGTACACGAGCGACACGTACACCGAGTAGATCGCGGTGGCGGTCGCGGCACTGAGGTGGAGGCCGCCCGGGGCAACGAGGTACAGCGGGAGGAGAGCCCTCATGCCGTAGTAGGAAAAACGCTCCCACATCTCGGTCATGAAGAGTGTGGCCAGTCCGCGGGGGTGGCCGAAGAAGGTCTGCTCGGGGCCGGGGGTGCCCGGGCGGACCGAGTCCTTCGTCAGGCTGGACGCCATGGTCGTTCCTTGCTGGTCGGGACGCGTCGGCGCGATGAGCGGCGGGCGCGCCCGGTGGTCGCCGTCCCCTCCTGGGGGCCCGGCCACGGGGTCATTCCTTCCAGGCCGGCGGTGAGCCGGCCGCACACAAAGAGAGACCTTCGGCGTGAAGTAACTGCCAAAGGTCCCCGTGGTGCTAAAGGCGTCTTTCACCATACGGCAGGACAGTGCCGGAAATGGAAGGACTTGAGAGATGGATCACAGGTGCCAGGGGAACCGTACACACCTTTTCTAAGGTCCTTACCCAACCCTCACCTCCGGTACAGAGGTTCGTGCCGGATCGCCCCATGGTAAGAATCACGCGCTCCCGATCACACCCCATGTTCTGTCAAACGCGGTCTACCATCAGCTCATGACCCGTGTACTGCTCGCCGAGGACGACGCGTCCATCTCGGAGCCGCTGGCCCGCGCACTGCGCCGGGAAGGGTACGAGGTCGAGGTGCGCGAGGACGGCCCCACCGCGCTCGACGCCGGCATCCAGGGCGGCATCGATCTGGTCGTGCTGGACCTCGGGCTCCCCGGCATGGACGGCCTCGAGGTGGCGCGTCGGCTGCGTGCCGAGGGCCATGCCGTGCCCATCCTCATCCTGACCGCGCGCGCGGACGAGGTGGACACCGTCGTGGGCCTCGACGCCGGCGCCGACGACTACGTGACCAAGCCGTTCCGGCTCGCCGAGCTGCTCGCCCGGGTGCGGGCCCTGCTCCGGCGCGGCGCCGCGGAGCCGGCGCAGCCGCCGGCGACGCACGGGGTGCGCATCGACGTCGAGTCGCACCGCGCGTGGATGGGCGAGGAGGAGCTCCAGCTCACCGCCAAGGAGTTCGACCTGCTGCGGGTCCTGGTGCGCGACGCCGGCCGGGTCGTCACCCGCGACCAGCTGATGCGCGAGGTCTGGGACACCACCTGGTGGTCGTCGACGAAGACCCTCGACATGCACATCTCGTGGCTGCGCAAGAAGCTCGGCGACGACGCCGCGAACCCTCGGTACATCGCCACGGTGCGGGGTGTCGGGTTCCGGTTCGAGAAGAGCTAGCTTCCGCATGTCGGGTTGTCCGTGCGGGTGGACTGTGGATGGTCGCGCAGTTCCCCGCGCCGTCAGGTGGGTGCCCCGCACCGGCCTCCAGAAGTAGCCCGCCCGGAGGGGCCCCGTGCGTCGTCGCCTCATCCAGTCCACCCTCGCCGTGGTGCTGGTCGTCATCGCCGTCTTCGGCGTCTCCCTGGTCATCGTCGAGACCCGCACCATCAGCAACAGCGCCCAGGAGCGGGTCGACTCCGAGGCGGTCCGGCTGGCCAGCATCGTGGACAGCCGGCTGCTCGGCGAGCAGACCGTCGACGCGCGGGTGCTGAGGGAACAGGTCGCGGGGGACCGGTACGCCGTGATCCACATCCCCGGCGAGCCGGCCATCGAGGTCGGCGGCAAGCCGGTCGGTGACGTCATCAGCGCCACCGAGAAGGGCGAGGAGGGCGAGACGGTCACCGTCCTGGAGCCCCGCTCGTCCGTGACCCGCGAGGTCGGCCGCACCCTGCTGATCATCGGCGCGGTCGCGCTGCTCGCGGTGATCGCCGCCGTGCTGCTCGC
This sequence comes from Streptomyces sp. NPDC020489, assembly GCF_044386545.1. Taxonomy (NCBI): domain Bacteria; kingdom Bacillati; phylum Actinomycetota; class Actinomycetes; order Kitasatosporales; family Streptomycetaceae; genus Streptomyces; species Streptomyces sp. NPDC020489. The sequence goes on along the minus strand of NZ_JBIRUZ010000006.1, from coordinate 52,753 downwards.
CGTACGGCAGGCCAACAAGCTGGCCTCGCCCCTGACCGACCTCGCCGAGACCGCCGAACGCCTCGGCTCCGGCGACCCGCGCCCCCGGCACAAGCGGTACGGCGTCCCCGAGCTGGACCGGGTCGCCGACGTCCTGGACGGCTCAGCCGAGCGCATCGCCCGGATGCTCACCGCGGAGCGGCGCCTCGCCGCCGACGCCTCCCACCAGCTGCGGACGCCTCTGACGGCCCTGTCGATGCGCCTGGAGGAGATCACCCTCACCGACGACCCGGACACCGTGAAGGAAGAGGCCACCATCGCGCTCACGCAGGTGGAACGCCTGACGGACGTGGTGGAGCGGCTGCTCACCAACGCCCGCGACCCCCGCACCGGCTCGGCGGTCTCCTTCGACCTCGACGAGGTCATCCAGCAGCAGCTCGCCGAGTGGCGCCCCGCCTACCGCAGCGCGGGCCGCGCCATCGTGAGCTCCGGCAAGCGGCATCTGCGGGCGGTCGGCACCCCGGGCGCGGTGGCCCAGGTGCTGGCGGCACTGATCGAGAACTCCCTGATGCACGGCGGCGGCACGGTGGCGCTGCGCACCCGCGTCACCGGCAACCAGGCCGTCATCGAGGTCACCGACGAGGGACCGGGCGTCCCCGCCGACCTGGGGGCGCGGATCTTCGAGCGGGCGATCAGCGGCCGCAACTCCACCGGCATCGGCCTCGCGGTGGCCCGGGACCTCGCGGAGGCCGACGGGGGGCGCCTGGAGATGCTCCAGGCCCAGCCCGCGGTGTTCGGCCTCTTCCTGTCGCGCACGCCGGCCCAGAAGCCGCCGGCGGACGCGGAGCCCACGGTCCGCTAGAGCCGGTCCGCCCCTCCGCCCCTCCGCCCCTCCGGCCCTACGGCACGCGCTGGCCGGGCCGGGGCCTGGTCACGGTCGCCTCTTCCAGGAAGGACTCGGCGCTGGCCACGGCCTCCCTGACGGGCAGGGCCTTGAAGACCCAGCTGCGGTAGGACCAGAAGCGGAACAGGGTGGCGATGCCGATGCCGACGAACTTGAAGACGTTGCTCTGCAGCGGGCTGTCCCAGCCGAAGCCGTAGGTCGCGGTGTAGAGCACGCCGTTCTCGATGACCAGGCCGACCGCGCTGAACAGCAGGAACAGGGTCAGTTCCTTGGTGCGGCCGCTCTTGTCGCGGTCACGGTAGGTGAAGTAGCGGAAGCCCACGTAGTTGAAGGCGATCGCGACGACCGTGGCGATGACGCTGGCCCGGACCACCGGCAGCTCGGTGAGGTGCCGGACGAGGTTGAACACCAGGAGGTTGACCAGCAGGCCGGCACCTCCCACGGCGCCGAACTTGGCGACCTCTCGGAAGAACCTTCGCAGTCCTGAGGAACCTGGTCCCATGGTCGTGCAGGCCCCCAGTCGGGTCGGTCAGCGGGTTTCGTCAACCCAGCCATGCTAACCATCCCCCTTCCCGGTTGCCCGTGGACCAGGCCACAGAGCTGGAAAGAGGCTCATAGCAGGAGCGGAATCCGGCCGCCGTGGCGCGGCCGATACCCTAGGCGTGTGACGTTCCCGGTAGTCGGCATGGTCGGCGGGGGGCAGCTCGCTCGTATGACACACGAGGCGGGCATCCCGCTCGGCATCAGGTTCAAGCTCCTCAGTGACACCCCTCAGGATTCCGCGGCGCAGGTCGTAGGCGATGTCGTCATCGGCGACTATCGCGATCTCGACACGCTGCGTGACTTCGCGAGGGGCTGTGATGTGATCACCTTCGATCACGAACACGTACCCACCGAGCACCTCAGGGCGCTGGAGGCGGACGGCATCCCCGTGCGTCCCGGGCCCGACGCTCTCGTGCACGCGCAGGACAAGGGCGTGATGCGGGCGAAGCTCGTCGCGATCGGGGTGCCGTGCCCACGGCACAGGATCGTGAGCGACCCGCAGGACGTGGCGGCCTTCGCGGCGGAGGGCGACGGCTTCCCCGTCGTCCTCAAGACCGTCCGCGGCGGCTACGACGGCAAGGGCGTGTGGGTGGTCGACAGCGTCGAGGAGGCCGAGGACCCCTTCCGGGCCGGCGTCCCCGTGCTCGCCGAGGAGAAGGTCGACTTCGTCCGCGAGCTCGCCGCCAACGTCGTGCGCTCCCCGCACGGCCAGGCCGTCGCCTACCCGGTCGTGGAGTCCCAGCAGGTGAACGGCGTCTGCGACACCGTGATCGCCCCGGCTCCGGACCTGGAGGAGTCCCTCGCGCTCCGGGCCGAGGAGATGGCCCTGAACATCGCCAAGGAGCTGGACGTCGTCGGCCACCTCGCCGTCGAGCTGTTCCAGACCCGCGACGGCCGCATCCTCGTCAACGAACTCGCGATGCGCCCGCACAACTCGGGGCACTGGACGATGGACGGCGCGATCACCTCCCAGTTCGCCAACCACGTCCGCGCGGTCCTCGACCTCCCCCTCGGCGACCCGCGCCCGCGCGCGACGTGGACGGTCATGGCCAACGTCCTCGGCGGGGACTACCCGGACATGTACTCGGCGTACCTGCACTGCATGGCCCGCGACCCCCAGCTGAAGATCCACATGTACGGCAAGGACGTGAAACCCGGCCGCAAGGTCGGCCATGTCAACACCTACGGCGACGACCTGGACGACGTGCTGGAGCGCGCCCGTCACGCTGCCGGCTACCTGAGAGGCACGATCACCGAATGAGCCCCGTTGTTGGCATCGTCATGGGGTCGGACTCCGACTGGCCCGTCATGGAGGCCGCCGCCCAGGCGCTCGACGAGTTCGAGATCGCCTACGAGGTCGACGTCGTCTCCGCCCACCGCATGCCCCGCGAGATGATCGCGTACGGCGAGGAGGCGGCCGGCCGTGGCGTCAAGGTGATCATCGCGGGCGCGGGCGGCGCCGCCCACCTGCCCGGCATGCTCGCCTCGGTGACCCCGCTGCCGGTCATCGGCGTCCCGGTGCCGCTGAAGTACCTCGACGGCATGGACTCGCTGCTCTCCATCGTGCAGATGCCGGCCGGGGTCCCGGTCGCCACCGTCTCGGTCGCCGGTGCCCGCAACGCCGGCCTCCTCGCGGCCCGCATCCTCGCCGCCCACGACGAGGAACTCCTCGGGCGCATGAAGGAGTTCCAGCAGGAGCTGAACGACCAGGCCACCGAGAAGGGCAGGCGGCTGCGCGCCAAGGTCGAGGGCTCGGGCAACGGCGGCTTCGGCTTCGGGAAGTGACGGCCGTGAGCGCGAGGGAGACAGCCCGGGAACTCCTCGCCGAGTTCCCGGTCGTCGACGGCCACAACGACCTGCCCTGGGCGCTGCGCGAACAGGTCCGCTACGACCTCGACGCCCGGGACCTCGCCGCCGACCAGAGCGCCCACCTCCACACCGACCTCGCGCGCCTGCGGGCCGGCGGGGTCGGGGCGCAGTACTGGTCGGTGTACGTCCGCTCGGACCTGCCCGACGCGGTGCCGGCGACGCTGGAACAGATCGACTGCGTACGGCAGTTGATCGACCGGCACCCCGCGGACCTGCGGGCCGCGCGGACGGCGGCGGACATGGAGGCGGCGCGGGCGGAGGGCCGTATCGCCTCCCTGATGGGGGCCGAGGGCGGCCACTCCATCGCCAACTCCCTCGCCACGCTCCGCGCGTTGTCCGCGCTCGGCGTGCGCTACATGACCCTCACCCACAACGACAACAACGACTGGGCGGACTCCGCGACGGACGAGCCGCGCGTCGGCGGGCTGTCGGCCTTCGGCCGGGCGGTGGTGCGGGAGATGAACCGCGAGGGCATGCTCGTCGACCTCTCGCACGTGGCGGCGACGACGATGCGGGACGCGCTGGACGCCACGCTCGCGCCGGTGATCTTCTCCCACTCCTCCTCGCGGGCCGTGTGCGACCACCCCCGCAATATCCCGGACGACGTCCTGGAGCGGCTGTCCGGCAACGGCGGCATGGCGATGGTGACGTTCGTGCCCAAGTTCGTGCTCCAGGCCGCGGTCGACTGGACCGCCGCCGCGGACGAGAACATGCGCGCCCACGGCTTCCACCACCTCGCGACCACCCCGGACGCGATGAAGGTGCACCGCGCCTTCGAGGAGCGCCACCCGCGCCCGATCGCCACCGTGTCCACGGTCGCCGACCACCTGGACCACATGCGCGAGGTGGCCGGCATCGACCACCTGGGCATCGGCGGCGACTACGACGGCACGGCCTTCACCCCGGACGGCCTGGACGACGTCTCCGGCTACCCGAACCTGATCGCCGAGCTGCTCGACCGCGGCTGGTCCAGGTCCGACCTCGCCAAGCTCACCTGGCAGAACGCGGTACGGGTGCTCGGCGCGGCGGAGGACGTGGCGCGCGACCTCCAGGCGACGCGCCCGCCGTCCAACGCCACCATCGAGTCGCTGGACGGCTGAGCGCCGGCCGCGTCGAGGGCGGGGCGGTCGGTGCGACCGGCGCCCCGCCCCCGTACGCCCGTCATGCTCCCGCCGGCGGCGGGTTCCGGCGGGTTCGTCAGGACCGTACGCTGGAAGCTGACATCCGTGTCAGATTCAGGACGAGGTGGCCATGCGGATCGGCGAACTGGCCCGGCGCACCGGTGTGAGCGAACGGTCGCTGCGCTACTACGAGACCCAGGGGCTGCTGCGGGCCGACCGCACCCCCGGCGGGCACCGGGACTACCCGGAGGCGGCCGTGGACCGGGTCATCCGCATCCAGGAGCTCTTCGCGGCCGGACTGCACAGCGGCAAGATCGCGCAACTGCTGCCCTGCATGCGGGACGCGGACGGCGGGCCCTCGGCCGTCGCGACCCCGAGACTGGTCGACGACCTCGCACGCGAGCGTGAGCGCATCGACCGCATGATCGCCGACCTGGTCCGCTCCCGGGACACGCTCGACGAGGTCATCCAGGTGGCCAGGGGCGGCTGAGTACCCCCGAACGCCCCACCCACCGAGAAGCCCTCCGCGCCCCGTGCGACGGTGACCGTACTGCTGATCATGTCGACGATCACGACGTACGGAGCCCGCCATGGCAGACCTCCAGGACGAACTGCACACCACCAGCGAGGTCGGCGAGCTCGACGCCCTGCCCGACCCGTTCGCCGCCCCGGCGCCCTACACGCCCGTCTCCGACCCGGACACCGCACCCCTGGAGCGGGCGCACGCGATCCTCGACGCACACCCCGTCGCCGACGGCTACAGCGGACTGCCCTGGGCCCTGCGCCACCTGCCCTGGTACGACCTGGAACTCGGCGAGAGCGCCGTCGACACGGACGTGCCGCGCCTGCGCGAGGGCCACGTCGCCGCGCTGTTCTGGTCGCTGCACCTGCCCGAGAGCATCGGCGGCGACCGGGCCGTCGGCGCCACCCTGGAACAGCTGGACCTGGTGAAGACCGTCGTACGGGCCCACCCCGAGGGCCTGCGGCTGGCCCGGACCGCCGGGGAGACCGCCGACGTACGGCACTGCGGCCGGGTCGCCGTGCTGCTCGGTCCGGCCGGCGCCCCCGCCCTCGGCGACTCGCTCGGCATCCTGCGCTCCCTGCACGCCCTCGGCCTGCGCGTGCTCACGCTGTCCGGGGTGAGCTGGGCGAGCGAGGCGGGACTGACCCGGTTCGGCGAGGAGGTGCTGCGCGAGATGAACCGCCTCGGTGTCCTCGCCGACCTCTCCGGCGCCTCCGCCGACACCGTCCGCCGCGCCCTCGCCGTCTCCAAGGCGCCGCTGGTGTGCACGCGCTCCGCCGCCCGCGCCCTGCGGCCCCACCCCGCGAACCTCCCCGACGAGCTGCTCGTCGCCCTGGGCGCCGCCAAGGGCCTGTGCATGGTGCCGCTCACCGCCGAGCAGACCGGCCCGTCCGTCCGGGACGTCGCCGACCACCTCGACCATGTGCGCACCCTCGCGGGGCCCGAGTGTGTGGGCCTGTCCGGCACCTACGACGCCGGCACCGCCCACCCGCAGGACCTCACCGACGCCTCCTGCTACCCGCACCTCATCGCCGAGCTCCTGCGCCGCGACTGGTCCGAGTCCGACATCGCCCTGCTGACCTGGGGCAACGTCCAACGCGTCCTGCGCGGCGCCGACTTCACGGCCCGCGCGGCCCAGGAGCGCCGCGAGCCGTCGACGGCGAAGATCTCCGACCTGGACGGCTGAACCACCAGGCCGAGCGGCGCCGCCCTACGGGTGCTCGATCCGGCACAGGCAGAACGGATGCCCCGCCGGATCGGCGTACACCCGGAAGTCCTCCTTGTCCGCCACGAGCAGGGGCAGCGCCCCGAGTTCGAGCACCCGCCGCTCGGCCGCGTCGACCTCGTCCCAGGTGGACCCGGCGTCGAGGTCGAGGTGGAACTGCTGCGAGTGCTCCGGGGACGGCCACTGCGGCGGGACGTACCCCGGTGCCGCCTGGAAGGCGAGCCGTGGCACTCCGGGCGCCTCCAGGACCACCCAGTCCTCCTCCTCCACGCGGGGCGTGCCGCCGACGATCGCCGCGTAGAACTGGGCGAGCAGCAGCGGTTCGGGACAGTCGATCACGACGGAACGGAAGCGTGCCACGGTCACTGCGGACCCTCCTCGGTCAGTGGCCCGGGGCTTCGGTGTTCCCCGGGGTTCAGCAGGCGCACAGGCAGAACGGGTGCCCAGCGGGGTCCGCGTACACACGCCAGGTGCGGGAGCGGTCGGCGGCGTCCAGGGTCGTCGCGCCGAGCGCCAGCACCTCCTTCTCGGTGGCGTCCAGGTCCTCGACCGTCAGGTCCAGGTGGAACTGCTGGGAGTGGTCGGGCGAGGGCCAGCGCGGCGGGGTGTACCCGGGTGCCGCCTGGAAGGCGAGCGACTGGCCGCCGGGCACCTTCAGGTCGACCCACTCACCGTCCCCCTCCACGGTGCCGCCCAGGATCTCGGCGTAGAAACCGGCCAGGGCGCGCGGGTCCGGACAGTCCAGGACGACGACGCCCAGTTTGGCGAGAGCCATGACTTCCTCCTCGAAGCATGCGATCGGTTACCCATAGAGGCGGGTAACCGGTAACGGTTACTGCATGCTGCCGCATCAGGGGTAACGTCGCAAGCATGAGTGAGAGATCGGCCGCGCCGGGGGGCCTGGCTCTGGTGGAGTCCCTGGTCAACACCCTCGACATCGAGTCGGGCGCCGACGCGCTGGACACGGCCGAGGGCAGGACCCGCCTCGGCGTCCCGGACGACGACCTCGAAGCCGCCCGTGAACTGCGCGAATCACTCCGGGCCACCCTCCTCGCCCACGCCGGCCACCCCCCGCACCGCACGGTGACCCCGCTGGGCGAGCTGCTCGCGGCGGCCCCGCTCGTCGTCACCGTCGACGACGGCGACGGCTCCGCCGCGCTCACCGCCACCGACGGGCGCCCGCTGCTCTCCCGGGTCGCGGCGGCCGTCGCCGAGGCACTGGTCGCGGGCACCTGGCTGCGCCTGAAGGCCTGCGAGGCCGACGACTGCCACTGGGCCTACTACGACCGCAGCCCCGCGGGCCGGGGACGCTGGTGCTCCATGCAGGTCTGCGGGGCGCGCGCGAAGATGCGCCGCTACCGGGCCAAGTAGCCGCACCCGGGACTTGGGAGGTCACCCCTCCCCGGGTGGCGAAGTGGGGCAGAATGCGGAAAGACGCCGGTTCGGCCGACTGAGCCTCGGCCGAACCGGCGTCACCTCGCAGCGGCGGCCGCCCCGGCCTCGACCTGGACCGCGGCCGTGCCGTCGACGCCCCCCGCACCGCTACCAGTCGGAGTCGCCCCGCACCGCCACCAGCCGGCGTCGCCCCTAGGCCCTCGGCCGGCCCATCGCGCGATACGTCCAGCCCGCCTTGCGCCACAGCTCCGGATCCAGGGCGTTGCGCCCGTCCAGGATCAGCCGGGTCGCCGCGACCGAACCCAGCGCCTCCGGGTCCAGCTCCCGGAACTCCCGCCACTCCGTGAGGTGCAGGACGACGTCGGCGCCGCGCACCGCCTCCACGGCCGAGTCGGCGTAGCCGAGCGTCGGGAAGAGGCGGCGGGCGTTGTCCATGCCCTTGGGGTCGTAGACGGTGACCTGGCCGCCCTGGAGGTGGATCTGCCCGGAGACGTTCAGCGCGGGGGAGTCCCGCACATCGTCGGAGTCCGGCTTGAAGGTGGCGCCGAGCACCGCGACCCGCTTGCCCAGGAAGGAGCCGCCGCCCAGCGCCTGGCGGGCCAGCTCCACCATCTGACCGCGCTGGCGCATGTTGATGGAGTCGATCTCGCGCAGGAACGTCAGCGCCTGGTCCGCGCCCAGCTCACCGGCGCGCGCCATGAAGGCCCGGATGTCCTTCGGCAGACAGCCGCCGCCGAAGCCGATCCCGGCCCGAAGGAACTTCTTCCCGATCCGGTCGTCGTACCCGATGGCCTCCGCGAGCTTGGCGACATCGCCGCCGGCGGCCTCGCACACCTCCGCCATCGCGTTGATGAAGGAGATCTTCGTGGCCAGGAAGGAGTTCGCCGAGGTCTTCACCAGCTCGGCGGTCGGGAAGTCGGTCACCACGAACGGCGTGCCCTCGCCCGTCGGCGTCGCGTACACCTCCCGCAGCAGCTTCTCCGCCCGCTCGCTGCGGACGCCGACCACGATCCGGTCCGGGTGCAGGGTGTCGTCGACCGCGAAGCCCTCGCGCAGGAACTCCGGGTTCCAGGCCAGCTCGGCGTCCGCACCCGCGGGCGCGTGCTCGGCGAGGTAGGCCGCGAGCCGGTCCGCGGAGCCGACGGGGACGGTGGACTTGCCGACGACCAGGGCGGGCCGGGTCAGGTGCGGCGCCAGCGAGGCGAAGGCGGCGTCGACGTACGACATGTCACAGGCGTACTCGCCGTGCCGCTGCGGGGTGTTCACACAGACGAAGTGGACGTCCCCGAACGCCCCCACCTCGGCGAAGTCCATCGTGAACCGCAGCCGCCCGGTCGACCCCTCGATCCCGGCGACATGCTTGCGCAGCAGCTCCTCCAGGCCCGGCTCGTACATCGGGACCTCGCCCCGCTGCAACATCTCGATCTTCTCGGGAACGACGTCGAGCCCCAGCACCTCGAAACCGAGCTCGGCCATGGCCGCGGCGTGGGTCGCGCCGAGATAGCCGGTGCCGATCACGGTGATCTTGAGGGCCATGGATGCTCCAGGGGGTCTGCGTCGTTCGATGCGCTGACCGAGCATAGTCGGGGCGTGCGGGCGGGTTTTCCCGGGCAACTCTTCCCCTGTCGCCAAGCTCACGTATCACTCCCGTGAGCGGACCCCTAAAATTTGAGTTACTTAACGGTAATTAGCGTCGGAACCGCAGCGCATTTGGAGCGTGAGACACCTTGGCCGGATCGGCTGACTTCGACCTGTACCGCCCGTCCGAGGAGCACGACATGCTCCGCGACGCCATCCGATCGCTGGCCGAGGCGAAGATCGCGCCGTACGCCGCCGCGGTGGACGAGGAGGCCCGCTTCCCGCGCGAGGCCCTCGAGGCGCTGGTCGCGAACGACCTGCACGCCGTGCACGTACCCGAGGAGTACGGCGGCGCGGGCGCGGACGCCCTCGCCACGGTGATCGTGATCGAGGAGGTCGCGCGCGTCTGCGTGAGCTCCTCCCTCATCCCCGCGGTGAACAAGCTGGGCTCGCTGCCGGTGATCCTGTCCGGCTCCGAGGAGCTGAAGAAGAAGTACATGACCCCGCTCGCCAAGGGCGACGGCATGTTCTCCTACTGCCTGTCCGAGCCCGACGCGGGCTCCGACGCGGCCGGCATGAAGACCAGGGCGGTCCGCGACGGCGACCACTGGATCCTCAACGGCGTGAAGCGCTGGATCACCAACGCGGGCGAGTCCGAGTACTACACGGTGATGGCCGTGACGGACCCCTCCAAGCGCTCGAAGGGCATCTCCGCCTTCGTCGTGGAGAAGTCCGACGAGGGCGTCTCCTTCGGCGCCCCCGAGAAGAAGCTCGGCATCAAGGGCTCCCCGACCCGCGAGGTCTACCTCGACAACGTCCGCATCCCCGCCGACCGCATGATCGGCGAGGAGGGCACGGGCTTCGCCACGGCGATGAGGACCCTGGACCACACCCGCATCACCATCGCCGCCCAGGCCCTCGGTGTCGCCCAGGGCGCCCTCGACTACGCCAAGGGCTATGTCCAGGAGCGCAAGCAGTTCGGCAAGGCGATCGCCGACTTCCAGGGCATCCAGTTCATGCTCGCCGACATGGCCATGAAGATCGCCGCCGCCCGCGCCCTGACCTACCAGGCCGCGGCCGCCTCCGAGCGCGGCGACTCCGACCTCACCTTCCAGGGCGCCGCCGCCAAGTGCTTCGCCTCGGACGTGGCCATGGAGGTCACCACGGACGCGGTCCAGCTCCTGGGCGGGTACGGATACACGCGGGACTACCCGGTGGAGCGCATGATGCGCGACGCCAAGATCACACAGATCTACGAGGGCACGAACCAGGTCCAGCGCATCGTCATGGCGCGCAACCTGCCGTAACGGCCCACGCGACAAGGGCGCCCACGGACCTCCGCGGGCGCCCTTTCCCCTGTCAGGGCGCTCAGTCCTCGAACCCCTCCGCCGCCCGCTTCTCCCGCAGTTCCTTGATCGCGCGGCGTCGGGCCAGGCGGTGCGTGCGGCGGATCTGGGCCTCCTGGTAGCGGCGCTTGTCGCGCTCGGTCTCCGGCAGGACCGGCGGCACCGTGCGGGGCTTGCCGTCGGCGTCCACCGCGGCGAAGACGAGGTAGGCGGAGCCGACCTGGGTGGCCGGGTCGGACTCGTTCCAGCGCTCGGCGAGCACTCGGACCCCGACCTCCATCGAGGTCCGCCCGGTCCAGTTGACCTGGGCCTTCACATGGACGAGGTCGCCGACGCGGACCGGCTCCAGGAAGACCATCTCGTCCATGGACGCGGTGACGGCGGGCCCGCCGGAGTGGCGCCCGGCGACCGCGCCCGCCGCGTCGTCGACCAGCTTCATGATCACGCCGCCGTGCACCGTCCCCAGCAGGTTGGTGTCGTTGTGGGTCATGATGTGGCTGAGCGTGGTGCGGGACGCCGAGGTGGGCTTGCCGGGGAGGTCGGAGTCCGTGGAGGAGGCCTGGTCTGTCATGGCCTCCACCTTATGCCGAGGTCACATCAGCGACTTTTGTGTTGGGTTCGCAACAGCAGTGCCCTGATTTTCCTACGACCCTTGTAAAGGGCACAGCCGTTCCCTGCACACTGGGCCCCATGAGTGATTGGCCCGAGGCAAGGTCCGACGAGAACCGCGGCAACCGGTACGGACGCGGCAGCGCGAGCGCACAGCCGGAAGGCGCACGCGCGATGCGCCAGGTCCGCCGGTCCGCCTCGGGCGCGTACGGGGGCGGTCCCGGCCAGTCCGCGCCGCCGCACGCGGGCGGGGTGCCGCAGCAGCCGTCGTACGTCAACGGCGGCTACAGCGAGGAGCCCGCGGGCGGCTACGACAGCGGATACAACACCGGCCAGGTCTACGGCGGCGGTGGACCCGGCGGTCCGGGCCGCACGCGTGAGCCGGGCGCCGCGCCGAACTGGCGTCGCCGGATCAAGTGGACGGCGATCACCGTCGTGACCGTCGTGGTGGTGACGACGATCGGCACGTACTTCTGGGCCGACTCCAAGCTCAACCGCGAGGTCGACCTCTCCAAGGTCATCGACCGGCCCGACGGGGGCGAGGGCACGAACTACCTGATCGTCGGTTCCGACAGCCGCGCCGGCATGTCCGCCGAGGAGAAGAAGAAGCTGCACACCGGGTCCGCCGAGGGCAAGCGCACGGACTCGATGATGATCCTGCACACCGGCAGCAACGGCGACACGTTGATCTCCCTGCCGCGTGACTCGGACGTGGAGATCCCGTCGTTCGTCGGCTCCGAGTCCGGCAAGACGTACAAGGGCACGGGCCGGCACACCAAGCTCAACGCGGCGTACGCCGAGGACGGGCCCGAGCTGCTGGTCCGCACGGTCGAGTTCAACACCGGTCTGCGCATCGACCACTACGTCGAGATCGGCTTCGCGGGCTTCGCGAACATCGTGGACGCGGTCGGCGGCGTCGAGATCACCATCCCGAAGGGCGGCATGAAGGACACCAAGTCCGGTGCCGACTTCGAGGCGGGCAAGCAGACCCTGAACGGCGAGGAGGCCCTGGCCTTCGTCCGTACCCGGTACGCCCTGAAGGCCTCCGACCTGGACCGCACGAAGAACCAGCAGAAGTTCCTCGCCGCCCTCGCCAACCAGGTCGCCACCCCGGGCACGATCCTGAACCCGTTCAAGCTCTACCCGACCATGGGTGCCGGCCTCGACTCCCTGATCGTCGACAAGGACATGGGCCTGTTCGACCTCGCCGAGATGTTCTGGGCCATGAAGAGCGTCAACAGCGGCGACGGCAAGTCCATGAACATGCCGATCGCGGGCACCTCGGGCGGCAACCTCGTCTGGGACAAGGCGAAGGTCAAGCAGCTGGTTCAGGAACTGAAGAACGACGAGAAGGTCACCGTCTCGGGCAACTGAACCGTCCCGGGAGCGAAGGCCTGGCGGTGCCGAGCGCACCGCCAGGCCTTTCGTACGGCGGCCACGGGCCGGTCACGTGAAGTCCGCGTACGCCAGACGCCGGTCGCAGTGCAGGCAGGCGAAGAGGTACGCCGTGGGCTGCCCGTCGGCGTCCAGCGCGGCGCAGAACTCCTCGCCGAACTCCGCCACCAGGTCCGCCAGGGCGTCCGGGTGCCGCCGTACCTCCGCCGCGCCCGCCCGGCCCAGGAACGCCGCCGCGTCCTGGCAGTGCGTGAGCCACCGCTCCTGCTGCCAGCCGTGGAAGCCGGGGGTGCGCCGGTCGACCTCCAGCCGTACGGCCATCGGCACCGGCCCCTCGGCCTCCGTGAACTGCGCCTCGTACCGTTCGGCCGCGCTCCCGTCCGCCAGGCACCACGGGCACAGGGCGCCGGCGGGATCGGTGACCGCGAACACCGGCCCGGCGTACGCGAAGCCGCGCCGCTGCCCGCAGCAGTCGCACACCGCGTCGGAGGGGACCACCGAGCCGGTGGCGAGGGGGTCGGGGTGGTAGCGGAACACGGGCAAGGCGGTCATGAGGAGCAGCCTGCCCCACCACGGTTCAGGGGCACCCCGCAGGGTGCCCCTGGAGCGGACTCGGGACCGGTGTCACATGGTGGCGCCCGCCATCGTCCGGCACATCTCCGCGCAGCGGCGACACGCCTCGGCGCAGCGCATCATCTGCTCGTCGTCCGGCATGGCCATACACGCCTCCGCGCACATCTCGCAGGCCCTGGCGCACATCGCGCACATCTCGGCCGACATCGGTGAGCGGCGCATCATCATGTCCGCGCACATCCGGGTCATCTCGGAGCAGTCCATCAGCGCGCGCATGATCTGCATCTGGGCCTGGCCGCCCATCTGCAGGCAGGAGCTCATGGTCTCCTCGCACACGCTGTGGCAGGACATGCACGCCTCGACGCAGTCCTGCATCGCCTTGCTCATCGCGGTCGTTCCGGGCTGGGTCATGGCTTCTCCTCGGGGGTGAGGGAGCCCGGGGCGGGCCCCGTCGCCTTCCGTCCTACGCCTGCCGGGCGCCGGGCGCCATCGGGCGGACGGCACCAATCCGCGACGTAACCGGCGCACCCGCGCGGACCAGGCCATTTCGGAAGGAAGGGGCGGGAAGGTCGGTGCGTGCTTACAGGCACCCCACCTCGTCCCCCGTCACCACCCCGAACTCTCCCTGGTACGGATCGTCCGCCCGTACCTTGCGCACCTTCTGGAAGTCGGCCCCGGCGACCACCTTCAGTACCGGCCCCTGTCCCTTCACCGGGCGCAGTTCGCTGCCCGGGAGGGCGGCGGCGAGGGACTTGGCGGAGCGGTCCCAGCGGGGGTCGTAGGCGACGACCGTGCGCGCGAGGGTGCGGTCGGCGGCGTTCACGGGCTGGCGGGTGGTGCGGAAGCCGGTCGCGGCCAGTTCCGCGTCCACGCGTCGGCCGAGGCCGCCGGTGGCGGTGCCGTTCTCGACCTGCACCCGGATCTGCTGCGGGGCGACCGCCACGCGTACGGCCTCGCTCTTCGGCCTGTGCGCGGCCAGCGGCCGGTCCTCGCGCAGGGCCTCGAAGAGGCGGCCGGACTTCTTCGGGTCCCATTTCAGGGTGGAGCCGACGCCCTGCACGGCGTAGCCCATCTGCCCGATGGGGACCGTGGTGAACTCCGAGGAGGAGGGGGAGAAGCTGCGCATCGCCCGGCCCAGGTCCAGCAGTTCGTCGGTGCCGAAGCCCTTGTCGGCGCGGACCGAGCCCAGCACGGCCCGGGTGATGTCCCGGAACTTCATCGGGTTGAGCAGGATCCCGGAGGAGGTGGCCCGGTCGATCAGCGCGGCCATGAACCGCTGCTGGCGCTTCATCCGGCCGAGGTCGGCGGCGCCGTCGATGTGCCGGGAGCGGACGTACTGGAGGGCCTCGCCGCCCATGAGGGTGTGGGTGCCCGCGGGGAGGTCCAGGCCGGTGTAGGAGTCCTTGAGCGGCTCCGCGGTGCAGATCTTCACGCCGCCGACGACGTCGACGGTCTTCATGAAGCTGGTGAAGTCGACCTCAAGGTAGTGGTCGATCTTCACGTGGGTCATGTTCTCGACGGTGCGCACGGTGAGGTTCGGGCCGCCCTCGGCGTACGCCGCGTTGATCTTGATGGGGTGGCCGTGGTGCTCCTCGCCGGTGGTCTGGTCGGTGTGCGGGGGCGTCATGGCGTACGAGTCGCGCGGCAGGCTCACCACGCTGGCCCGCTCCCGGTCCTCCGAGATGTGCACGATCATGATCGTGTCGGTGCAGTGGCAGGGGGCGCCGCCGAGCCGGTACTTCTGCCGCTCGGCCTCGGTGATCTTGTCCCGGCCGTCGGTGCCGACGAGCAGGACGTTCATGCCGTGGCCGGCGCGGGGCCGGTTCTTCATGTCCTTGAAGGGGTCCACGCGCGCGATGTCGTCGTCCAGGCTGGAGAGCACCCCGTGTCCGATCCCGGCCGAGGCGAGGATCACCACGGAGAGGGTGGTGATCGCGCGGGCGGCCCAACGCGGCTTCCGCCGTCGTACGGGCGGGCGCCTGGGCCGGGTGGCGGCGGGGGAGCGGCGGGGCGGCGTGGACATGGGGGGCACCTCCGCTGGGGCCGTACGTGGGATCTTCAGCACCGTAGGCCCATACGATCTGCGACCACCGGCACCGCCCCGGGCGGGGCGCATCGGTGTCCCCCGTTCGCGGTAACGTGAGCCCCCTATGAACGCCAAGCCCGACGTGCAGCTCCCCGCCGTGTCTGTGATCATGCCGGTCCTCAACGAGGAGCGGCATCTGCGCGGAGCCGTCCAAGCGATCCTCGCGCAGGAGTACGCCGGCGAGATGGAGGTCGTGATCGCCCTCGGTCCGTCCACGGACCGTACGGACGACATCGCCGCCGAGCTCGTCCGGGAGGACCCGCGCGTCCACACCGTCCCCAATCCGACCGGCCGCACGCCCGCCGCCCTGAACGCCGCGATCAAGGCCTCCCGCCATCCGATCGTCGTCCGGGTCGACGGCCACGGCATGCTGTCGCCGAACTACATCGCCACCGCCGTACGGCTCCTGGAGGAGACCGGCGCGCAGAACGTCGGCGGCATCATGCACGCCGAGGGCGAGAACGCCTGGGAGCAGGCGGTCGCCGCCGCGATGACCTCGAAGATCGGCGTCGGCAACGCGGCCTTCCACACCGGTGGCGCGGCCGCCCCCGCCGAGACGGTCTACCTGGGTGTCTTCCGCCGCCAGGCCCTGGAGCAACAGGGCGGCTACAACGAGGAGTTCATCCGCGCCCAGGACTGGGAGCTGAACTTCCGGATCAGGGAGGCCGGCGGGCTGATCTGGTTCTCGCCGGAGCTGAAGGTGTCCTACCGACCGCGGCCGTCGGTGCGGGCGCTGGCCAAGCAGTACAAGGACTACGGCCGCTGGCGGCACGTCGTCGCCCGCTACCACGCCGGTTCCATCAACCTGCGCTACCTCGCCCCGCCGGCCGCGGTGTGCGCGATCGCGGCGGGCCTGGTGGTGGGCGCGACCCTGACCCCGCTCGGATTCGTGATCCCCGGCGGCTATCTCGCGGGGATCGTGCTCGGCTCCCTCCCGGCCGGCAAGGGCCTGCCGCTGAAGGCGCGGCTCCAGATCCCGGTGGCCCTCGCCACCATGCACATGTCGTGGGGCTGGGGCTTTCTGACCAGCCCGAGGTCCCTGGCCCGCAAGGTCATCGCCTCGCGACGGCCGGCGGTGCTGACGGAGGCGTAGCGGCCGAGGACGACCGAAGGCCCCTTCCCCGGACACCGGGGAAGGGGCCTTCGCCATGACTGACGGCCGGTGCGGCTCAGCCGCGGGTCGGCGGCCAGGACATGCCCGGCGCCGACGATGTACGGCTCGGCCGCTACCAGGTGTAGTCGGGGTTGACGTGCATACAGGCCTTGGTGTCCGCGCCGTTGAAGGTGTCCTCCGACTCGGGCAGCGAGTCGTCCTTCTTCGCCGCCTTGTACGTCGTCCCCGAGCGCCAGTCCGCGCCGACGACCAGGGTGACCCCGGAGACGTCCGTCGACTTCTTCACCGAACTCAGCGGAATCCCGAGGGACTTGGCGATGCGCTGGGCGTCGCCCTCCAGGTCGGCGCTCGGGTAGCGGACGATGGTGGTGGCCCGGCTGGGTGCCACCGAGGAGTCCGAGGTGGCCGCGCCGAAGCCCTTGCCGACGAGGAGCTCGGTCACGTCGCTCGCCCGTCCCGGCACCGCCGCCTGCGTGCTGGTGCGGGTGCCGTTCTGGACCTGCACGGCGATCTCCCCGTCGGCGGCGGCCGGGTCGTCGGAGGTCTCGTCCTTCTTCTTGTCCTTGCCGTCGAGCGCGATGTCCTCACGGACCAGCCGGAAGACCTTCTTGGCCTCCTCCGGCTTGGGCACCACCCGGTTGCCGTCCGAGGCGTACTGCCACGGCATGGTCGTCATGGTGATGCGCTCGGTGGGGACCTTGCGCAGCTCGTTGCTCAGGTCGTACAGCTTGGTGACGCTGCCCAGCCCCTCGTCCACCGTGAGCGCCTCGGTGGCCGTCTCGGCGAGCTTGCGCAGCTTGTTCGGGCTGCTCAGGGTCGCGTTCTCGCGCAGCTGGCGGACCATCGAGTTCATGTACTGGTGCTGGGCCTTGGCCCGCGCGATGTCCGTGTTGTCCTCGAAGCCGTACCGCGTGCGCAGCCACTGAAGGGCCTGCTCGCCCTTGATGGGGGTGGTGCCCTTCTTCAGCTTCAGGCCGGAGCCGTGGCCGTTGGAGGTGTGGGAGTGGATGTTGGCGTCCACGCACACCGGTACGCCGCCGATCGCGTCCGCCATCGACACCACGCCCGCGAAGTCGACCATGATGAAGTGGTCGATGTGGATGTCGGTGAGCTTCTCCCAGGTCGCCACCGTGCAGCCGGGGCCGCCGCGGCCGAGCGAGTCGTTGGTCATCGCCGAGGTGAGCGCCGAGTAGACCTTGTCGTCGTCGGGGTCGGTGCACTCCGGGATGTCGACCAGGGTGTCGCGCGGCATGCTGACCACCGACATGTTGCTGCGGTCGGCCGAGAGGTGCAGCAGCATCTGGACGTCCGCGCGCGGCGCGGTGTTGTACGTGTCCTTGGCGCCGCCGAGTTTCTGGTTCTCCTCGTTGTCCCGCGCGTCCGAGCCGATCAGCAGGATGTTCAGCGGGGTCTGCCCGGCGGCGTTCGCCTCTGTCCTGGCCGCCCTGTTCTCCTCGTCACCGAGGTTCAGGTCGTCCTTCCTGAGGTTGTCGTTGAGGTGCCGGTAGTACAGGTACCCGGCGCCCGCGGTGCCGAGTACGACCACCGCCAGCACGATCGCCGTCCAGCGCAACACCCGCCGCCCCCGGCGTCCTTTGCCGCGGCTTCCTTTGCCGTGTGCGGCCGGCGGCTTGGGTTCCCGCGGTGTGAGGGACATCGTGTCCTCGACCGCGGGCACCTCTCCGCGCACGCTCTGCGCCAACTCCTTGCCTCCCCACCCTGCGCCGGACGGACTGCCGAGCCTCCCCAAGCCCGGCGGCCGGCTGTGTGCCTGGTCCGCCTCGTCGGAAGCGTACGCGAGAACCGTTGTCGAATGCGCTGTCGAGGCGCTGTCCGATGCCGGGGACGTGAGGAGGCCTCATCCTTCCGCGCACACTTAGGAGTTGGCTGTGGGGAGCCCGGGCCACCCTCGGAAGATCACCAGCGATACGGCTTGTACACGTCCATGCACTGACCGCTGTCCGCGCCGTTGATCTCGTCGGCGTCCTTCGGGAGGTCCCCGGCCTTCGGGGCGGACTCCTTCGGATAGGTCGTGCCCTCGCGCCAGTCGGCGCCCACCAGGAGGGTGACGCCGGAGACCTCGGTCGACTTCTTCACCGAACTCAGCGGAATCCCGAGGGACTTGGCGATGCGCTGGGCGTCGCCCTCCAGGTCCGCGCTCGGATAGCGCACCACGGTCCGGTCCTCGGCGAGCGTCGCCGAGGTGTCCGCCGACGCCCGGGCGAAGCCCTTCTCCTGGAGCAGCCCGCTGATCGTCCGCGCGCGGCCGGAGACCGGGGCGAGGGTGCTGGACCTGGTGGCGTTCTGTACCACGACACCGATCTCGTCGTCGGCGGCCGCCGGGTCCTCGGAGAGCTTCTCCTTGGCCTTCTTCTGCTTCTTGCCCGTGCCGTTGTCGTCGAAGGGCACGTCGTCGCGGAGCATCTGCCACATCTTCTCGGCGCCGCCGGGCGCCGGGAGCAGGTGGTTGCGGTCCGCCGTGTCCTCGACGCTCGGCATCGTCGTCATGGTGATCCGGTCCGTCGGCACCGACTTGAGCTGCTTGCCCAGGTCGTACAGCTTCTTCACGGAGCCGATCTCCTCGGAGACCTTCAGGGAGGTCGTGGCCGCCTCGGCGAGATCCATCAGACGCCCGCTGTCGGTGAACACGTTCTGGCTCTTCAACGTGCGGATCATGGAGTTCATGTACATGTGCTGCGCCTTGGCGCGGCCCAGGTCGCTGTAGAAGGCGTGGCGGGTGCGCAGCCACTGCAACGCCTGCTTGCCCTTGATCTCCTTGCGGCCGGCCTCCATCCGCAGACCGGAGCCGCCGGGCACCCCGGGCAGCGGGCGGTCGTGGACGTTCTGGTTCACACAGACCTCGACGCCGCCGACGGCGTCCGCCATGCTCACCACGCCCGCGAAGTCGATGGTCATCCAGTGGTCGATGTAGACCCCGGTGAGGTTCTGCCAGGTGGCCAGGGTGCAGCCGGCACCGCCGCGCGCCAGCGACCGGTTGATGATGTCGTTGGTCGCCGGATAGGTCTCACCCGTCTCGGGGTCCGTGCACTTGGGGATCTCGACGCGGGTGTCCCGCGGGATGCTCACCACCGCGGCACTCCTGCGGTCCGCGGCCAGGTGGATCAGCATCTGCACGTCGCCCAGCGGCGGGTTGGAGCGGGTGTCCTTGCTCCCGCCGAGCTTCACGTTCTCGTCGGAGGCGCGGCTGTCGGAGCCGATCAGCAGGATGTTCAGCGGGGTCTGCCCGGCGGAGTTGGGCGCGCTCTTCCTCGCCTTGGAGTCGCCGCTGCTGCGCTCGCCCTTGTCGATGTTGCCGTTCAGGTGCTGGTAGTACAGGTACCCGGCGCCGGCGGTGCCGAGTATCAGCACCGCCAGTGTCGTCGCGGACCATCTCAGCACGCGGTGCCTGCGACGCGGCCGTGCCCGGCGTCTGCCAGGTCTGTCCCCGCCGCCCTCCCCGGACCCCGCCCGAGCCTGCGGAACACCCCGTCGCGCTGCTTCCCCCTGCACACTGTTCTGGGTCATCTTTCCGTCCCCTCCCCACCCTCGCAGCACTGAACAGGCCTGCCGTACGCCCTGTTAGACGTACGACAGGCCTGCCAGGTCACACTTCACATGGTCAACACGCGCTCAACTCAGCCGGCGCAGGTGACCTCGTCCGCGCTCGACTCGGCGCGCACGTGACCTCTGTCCGCGCTCACCTCAGCTCGCGCACTTGACCTCGTTGGCCGTGGTCTTCTGGACGTCCGGGGTCTCCGCCGAGGAGGAGTTCAACTTCACCCCGGCCCCCTTGAAGTCCTCGCCCAGCGTCAGCGTCATCGTCGGCAGACCCTGGGAGTTGGTGACGCTCTCGCCCGGCTTCAGCGCCGACCCCGACAGCCCCATGATCGCGGCCAGCCTGCGCGCCTGGTCCGCCTGGTCGGGGGCGTACTCCAGGGTCGTCCTCGCCTGCCCCTTGTCGGCGTTGCCCGCGTTCTCCGACTTGGTCACGCCCTCTTCGGTCTGGAGGTAGGTGAGCTCCTCCTGGGCGCTGCCGCCCGGGGCGCCGCCGTTGAGGATGCGCACCCGCACCTCGGAGGCGTCCGACTTGGTGCCCTTCAGGCGGGCGGCGACCGCGGCTTTCTCCTTCTTCTCCTTGGCCTTGACCGCGGTGAAGGAGATGTCGTTCTTGATCATGTTGAAGACCTTCGGGGCCTTCGCGTCGTCGACGACGACGGTCGCCTTGACCACCTCGGCCGGGTTGTCCTTGACCGGGACGGTGGTGAAGGTGAGGTTCTTCATCGGCACCTTCTTCAGCTCCAGCGCCACGTCCTTGAGCGTGCTGGCCTTGCCGATGCCGGTGTCGACGGTGAGCGCCTTGGTGGCGGCGTTGGCCAGCTTGATCAGCTTGGTCGGGCTGGTGAGGGTGTCGCCGGAGGTCATCTTGCGCATCAGCGAACTCATGAACTGCTGCTGCACCTTGATGCGGTCCAGGTCGCCCTGGTTGCCGAAGCTGTGCCGGGTGCGGACGAAGGCGAGCGCCTGCTCGCCCTCGATGGTGTGCTTGCCCGCGGAGAGCTTGAGATGCGAGTCGGGGTCGTCGACGTCCTTGGCGAGGCAGACCTCCACGCCGCCCACGGCGGTCGTCAGCGTCTTCACCGCGTTGAAGTCGGCCATCGCGAAGTGGTTGACGTCGATGCCCGTGAGCTCCTCGACCGTCTTCATGGTGCAGCCGGGGTTGCGGCCGTCCTGCCCGAGACTGGTGTTGAAGCGGACGTTCTGCGTGCCGGCGATGACCCCGTCCTCGCCCTCGCAGTCCGGCACGTCGACGATGAGGTCCCGGGGGATGCTCATCGCGGTCGCGTTCGTACGGTCCTTGGAGACGTGCAGCAGGATGTTGGTGTCGGCGTGCCCGACGCTGCCCTTGTCGCCGTAGCCCTCGTTGCCCGACCCGGTCCGCTTGTCGGTGCCGATGATCAGGATGTTGAAGGCCTCGTCCTTGCTGAAGCCGTCGTCCGCCACGTTGCCGACGTCCTCGGTGGTGACGTTCCCCTCAAGGTGCTTGAGGTACAGATAGGCGGCCCCGGCGGTGCCGACCAGGACGAAGGCCATGACGCCCCCGGTCCACAGCACGGCCTTCTTCGCCCTGGCCTTCTTCTTGACCGGCCGCCGGTTGCGGCGCCCCGGCAGCGGCTCCTCGGGCGGCGCGCCACGGCGTCTGCGCGGTGGCGGCACGTCCCGGCCCGGCGCCTCGGCGGGCGCCGTACGTCCCGGTGCCGCCGACCGGCCACGGGCGGCCTTGGCGGGGGCGTCCGCGCCCCGGGAGCGGGGTGCGGCTCTGCGGGGTCCCGGCACCGCTGACTGCGGTGCGGAAGGAGTCAGTCGCAGTTCGTATTCGCCAGTGCGCGGATTGAGTACCCACTGGTCTGCGGGGTCGATGTCGTCCGCCCGCCCACGGCCTTGCGCGTCCACGGTTGTCTGAGTCCTCCGTCGGGGCCACGCGGCGCCTTCCCCCTCAAAGGCGCTCGGGTCTCGGTCACACAGTGCCCGACCCGAGGAAGCCCTCGCAGTCGGATGCACAGGATCGCTCACACTATCCGCCCAGTTCAGCGTCAAGCGACGACGGTGACAAATTCCACGTCCCTACAACTGGTCAATCCGCCCCATTTCCTTGGACACCTGTGCGTCGGCTTGGTCAGCGCTTTACTCGCAGGTGTCCTCGGCGGCGGTGTTCCCGCGGAAAGTCGGCGCGGGCGAGACGGCCGCCACGGGCTCGTCGGGCCGCTTGGCGCCCGGCTTTCCGTCGTAGTAACGGCCGTGGTCGTCGTAGTAACTGTCGAAGTACTCCTCGTAGTCGCGGTCCTCTTCGTGGTCGTCGTCGGACGACTCGGCGGGGGCATCCGCTTCTTCTTGCGAAACGTCGCTCGAATTGGGGCTTTTCGTCGCGGAATCCCGCGGAGTCTCCTCGCCGACCACCACCGGCGCGTCCGTGCGCAGCCGCTCGAACAGCGTCACCGCCTCGGCCCGCACGAGTTGGTCGCGGTTGGCGTCGTGGACGTACGGCTCCCGGGGGACGGTCAGGAACTGCACGCGGCGGGTGGGGATGTCCCGCAGCCCGCGCGCGAGGTCGTACAGGCCGCGCAGGTTCGCCAGATCGGGGTCGGTGGTCAGCGAGGAGGTCGCCGCGTCCAGCACCGGATAGAGCTTCACCGGATTGAGCAGGACGTGATTGCTCTGCACCTTGTTGACGAGCGCCGCGAGGAACCGCTGCTGCCGGTCCATCCGGTCGGTGTCGCTGCCGTCGCCGAGCGACTTGCGGGCCCGCACATAGCCGAGCGCCTGCTCACCGTCGAGCGTCACCCTGCCCGCGGGCAGCCGCAGCCGGGCGGCCTGGTCGCGGATGGGCTCGGCCAGGCAGATCCGGACGCCGTCGACCGCGTCGACCATGTCCTTGAAGCCGTGGAAGTCGATGACCACGTGGTGGTCGACGCGCACCCCGGTCAGCCTCTCCACGGTCCGGATCGTGCAGGCCGAACCGCCCGCCTGGAAGGCGTGGTTGAACATGGTGAACATCGGCTCGGTCCGGCTGCCGTCCGGGCGCCGGCAGCCCGGCACGTCCACCATCAGGTCGCGCGGCAGCGAGACGGCGGTGGCACTGCGCCGGCCGGCCGACAGGTGCAGCAGGATGGTGGTGTCCGACCGCTCGGTCCCCGAGTCCCGCCCGTAGCGCGCGTTGCCGTCGCCGGAGCGCGAGTCGGACCCGATCAGCAGGATGTTCTGGGCGTCCTTGACGAGGGCGGTGGGCCGCTCCTTCTCGTACCGGGCGAGCTCCGCGGCCGCCGCGTCGTCCGCCCTGATGTTCCCGTCGAGCTTGGCGTACACCGCCCACCCGGCCCCCACGGAGGCCACCAGGACCAGCCCCGCCCCGACCGCCCCGTACCGCAGCCACCGCCTGCGCCGCCGCCGCGTCAGCCCTCGCCCCGACGCGGACGCCCCCGTCCCCGGACCGAGGGTGCCTGGGGAGGGCGTACCTGCGGTGTCGGTCACGGCGGAATCCACCCCTCATGGCGTACGAGCGTGTGGTGCGGCTGCTCCTACGACCATGGCGCGGATGCCGGCTCCGAGGGGAGCGGTGAGGGGCCGAACGGGGGAGGGGAGGCACCGGACGCCCCACGGAACCGCGGGCACCCCTCATGGCCGGACGGCACCCCCGGCCCTCACCGAGCCGTGGCGGTCACCCGCTCGCTCTCGACCCGCTGCGCCAGCGACTGCTCACCCAGCCGCTCCAGGTGCCGGCACAGCACCACGGACCCGCCCGTGGCCAGCGGCGCGTACAACCCGGCGCGCAGCCCCTCCCAGGTGTCGTACGGCAGTCCCGACAGCAGCCGTGCCCCCGGGCCCGTCAGCCCCAGCCCGGCGGCCTCCGCGGTGGCCCGCTCGACGACCTCCGCCCCGCTGAACTCCCGCCCCGCCACGATCAGCGCGGGCTCGTCGGGGTCGACGGGCGCGAACGGGGCGAACCGGTCGCCCTGGCCCGGTACCTCGACGGCGTAGTCGGCGAAGCCGTCCGGGGTCTGCGGGAAGCGGCCCCCCAGCGGGCGCAGCGCGAGGGCGATCCGCGAACCGGAGCAGGCGCGGGCCGCGTCCAGTGTGTCGGGCCCGCTCACCACGAGGTCCGCGGCCTTCGGGTCGCCGCCCATGTCCGCGACCACGCCCACCGAGGAACAGGCCAGCAGCCACACCGCGGTCTGCCAGTGCGCGGGCAGCAGCAGGGCCACCCGGTCGCCGGGCTCCGCGGACAGCTCGCCCTGGAGCAGGTTGGCGGTCTTGGCCACCCAATTGGCGAAGGTCGCCACGGAGAGTTCGACGCGCTCGCCCGTGGCGTCGTCGTAGAAGGTCACCAGGGGGCGTCCGGCGTCCGCGGCGAGCGCGGAACGCAGCAGGTCGGCAGGGGTGCGGTCGGTGGTCGTCACCCGTGCAAGGGTACGCGGGGGCGGCGTCGCGCAGCGAGGGTCCGGGTCGCCGGTTCGGCCCAACGTCAGCCGACGACCCGTCAGTTCCCCGATGGCGGAAATGTCCCGTCCTGTCCAGGATCGTTGGCATGCGTGGATTTCTTGCTTCCTCGATCGGTGTCACGTGCGCGACCGCCCTCGCCCTTCCGCTGACCTCACCCGCCGCCGCGACCGTCGCGCGGCCGGTGCCGAACGCGGAGGCGCCCGTCGCCGGCGGTGCCCGCTCCCTGTCCGTCCCCGGCAGCACCCAGTCCCTGCCCCTCACCCCGCTCGCCGCCGACCGCGTCCTCGGCTCCGCCGCCGAACAGGGCCTGCCGGCCCGCGCGGTGCACCCCTTCTCGCTGGTCGGCGTCGTCTGGGACAACCCGGACACCGCCCTGCACGGCCGCGTCCAGGTACGCACACGCGCGCTCGCGTCCGGCACCTGGTCCGGCTGGCAGGACGTCGAGACGCACTACGGCGAGGACGGCGCCGACCCCGACGCGGCCGAGCGCGCCTCGGGCCGGGTGCGGGGGGCGACGGCACCGCTGTGGGTGGGGGAGTCGGACGGCGTGGAGGTACGCGTGCGTGCCGTCGCGCACCCGCAGGAGGGGGCGGTGGAGGGAGCCGGTGAGGAGGCGCGCGGGGAGTCGCGCGCCGCGGGCGCCGCCGCCCTGCCGTCCGGGCTGCGCCTGGAACTCGTGGACCCCGGCCGGGCCGCGCCCGAACGACACGCGCCGGCGGGCGGCACACGCGCCGTCGGTGGCCCCCTCGGCGGCGAGTCCACCGCCGCCTCCGCCGTGAACGCCGCCTCCGCCGCCAACGCCGGGCTCGCCCCCCTCGGCGCCCTGGAGATCCCCGCGCTCGACCGCGCGCGGACCGAACGGGAGCTCCTGGCCCTGCGGGGCGCCGCACTGACGGAGCAGCAGAGGGCCAAGCCGTTCATCGGGCCGCGCCCGAGTATCGTCACCCGGCGCGGCTGGGGCGCGGACGAGAAGCTGCGCGAGAAGAAGTTCGTCTACACCACGAAGGTCAAGGCGGCCTTCGTGCACCACACCGCCACCGGCAACGGCTACCGGTGTTCGCAGGCGCCCTCCGTCATCCGCGGTATCTACCGCTACCACGTCAGGAGCATGGGCTGGCGCGACATCGGCTACAACTTCGTCGTCGACAAGTGCGGGAAGATCTACGAGGGTCGGGCCGGTGGCGTGGCGAAGCCGGTCCTGGGCGCACACACTCTCGGTTTCAACACCAACAGCATGGGGATCGCCGTCCTCGGCACCTTCGGCGCGAGCCGCCCGTCCGCCGCGTCCGTGAAGGCGGTCGCCCGGCTCACCGCCTGGAAGCTCGGTCTCTTCGGCGCCAACCCGCGCGGCAAGACGTACCTGAAGTCGGGCGGTGGCAATCTCTACCGAAAGGGTAAGAAAGTACGACTGAACGTGATCTCCGGCCACCGGGACGGCTTCTCCACCGCGTGCCCCGGCTGGGAGCTCTACCGCAAACTCGGCACCGCCCGCTCGACCGCGGCCCGCTACCAGGGACGTTGACGAACCGCGGGGCCACGCCCAGGCACCTCCACCGCCGTCCGGGGGCACGCGGCGGACGCACCGCACCGCCGTCGAAGGCGCCGCACCACGGTCTGCATACACTGACCGGCCGAAAGACAGTTCGGCCGGTCACCGGCAGGAAGCGGAGACACAGGTGACAGAAGCGATCCTCCTGGTCGGCGGCAAGGGCACGCGACTGCGCCCGCTCACGGTCCACACGCCCAAACCCATGGTCCGCGCGGCCGGTGTCCCCTTCCTCACCCACCAGCTGGCCCGGGCGAGAGCGGCGGGCGTGGACCACATCGTCCTCGCCACCTCCTACCTGGCGGAGGTCTTCGAGCCGTACTTCGGCGACGGCTCAGCGCTCGGCCTGCACATCGAGTACGTCACCGAGGAGGAGCCGCTCGGCACCGGCGGCGCCATCCGCAACGTGGCCTCCCGTCTGCACTCCGCGCCCGACGACCCGATCCTGGTGTTCAACGGGGACATCCTCACCGGCCTCGACATCCGCGCCCTGGTGGCCACCCACGAGTCGACGGGCGCGGACGTCTCCCTGCACCTGACGAAGGTCACCGACCCCCGGGCGTACGGCCTGGTCCCCACGGACGCCACCGGCCGGGTCCTCGCCTTCCTGGAGAAGCCGCAGACCCCCGAGGAGATCGTCACCGACCAGATCAACGCCGGTGCCTACGTCTTCCGCCGCTCCCTGATCGACACGATCCCGGCGGGCCGCCCGGTCTCGGTCGAGCGCGAGACGTTCCCCGACCTGCTGTCGGCCGGAGCCCACCTCCAGGGCATGGTCGACTCCACGTACTGGCTCGACCTGGGCACCCCCGCGGCCTTCGTACGGGGCTCCGCGGACCTGGTCCTGGGCCGCGCCCCCTCCCCGGCCGTCCCCGGCCGCTGCGGCGACCGTCTCGTCCTGCCCACGGCCACCGTCGCCCCCGACGCCAAGCTGACCGGCGGCACGGTCGTCGGCGAGGGCGC
Source organism: Streptomyces sp. NPDC020489 (assembly GCF_044386545.1). Classification (NCBI taxonomy): domain Bacteria; kingdom Bacillati; phylum Actinomycetota; class Actinomycetes; order Kitasatosporales; family Streptomycetaceae; genus Streptomyces; species Streptomyces sp. NPDC020489. Next base: position 25,989 of record NZ_JBIRUZ010000006.1, on the reverse strand, counting down.
CTTCGTCGCCGAGGGCGCCCGGGTCTTCGGCAGCACGATCCTGCCGGGCGCGGTCATCGAGCCGGGCGCGGTGATCACGGACTCCCTGATCGGCACCCGGGCCCGCGTCGGCGAGCGCTCGGTCCTGACCGGGACGGTCATCGGCGACGGCGCGGTCATCGGCGCCGACAACGAACTGCGCGAGGGCGCGCGGGTGTGGTGCGACGCGCGGATCCCGGCGGGGGCGGTGCGGTTCTCCTCGGACCAGTGATTCCAGCCCGTCCGGCGTTTGAGGACGAGGCCCGTCCAGGGCCGAAGCGGGGGTCTGGGGGCGGCAGCCCCCAGGGTCGGGACGGGCAGGGGCGGCGGGGGCGAGAACACCCAGGGACAGCCGGCGCGCACCCCGCCCTCACCACCGCCCGATGTCCACCCGCGGCATCTTCGGCGCCCGCCGCCCCGGCGTCCGCCCGCTCAGCAGGATCAACCGCGCCGCCCGATGCCGCTGCCCGGCGTACGGCTCCAGCAGCGACAGCATCACGGCGTCGTCCGCGTCCCGGTCCCCGGCCAGCGCCCAGCCGACGATCCCCGGCAGATGCAGATCCCCCACGGTCACCGCGTCCGCCGCCCCGTGGCTGCGCTGCACCACCTCCGCGGACGTCCAGGGCCCGATCCCCGGCACGACCTCCAGCCGGGCCTGCGCCTCGGCCGGAGCCATCCCGACCGCCTGCTCCAGGCGCGCGGCGACCCGCACCGCCCGCAGGATCGTCGACGCGCGCTTGTTGTCGACGCCGGCGCGATGCCACTCCCAGGACGGGATCAGCGCCCAGGTCCGCGGGGCCGGCATCACCCACAGGCGCCCCCCGGCCGCGGGCCCCGGCGCCGGCTCGCCGAACTTGCGTACCAGCAGCCGCCAGGCCCGGTACGCCTCGTCGGTCGTCACCTTCTGCTCCAGGACCGACGGGATCAGCGACTCCAGGACCAGCCCCGTGCGCGTCAGCCGCAGCCCGGGCCGCCGGTGCTGCGCCAGGGCCAGCAGCCGGTGCCGCGGCGCGAACGCGGACGGGTCGTCGCCCGCGCCCAGCAGCCGGGGCAGCCCGTCGAGCAGCCACTCCGCCCCCGGCCCCCACGCCTCCCCACGCACCTCGCCGCCGACCGCGGACACCCGCAGCGTCCCCGGACCGGCGGGCGTGAGACTGGCCCGCCACACCGACCCGTCCGGCATCGCCCGGAAGGTGGGGTCGGCGGGTCCCCGCCGCAGCGGACCGAGCACCAGCCCGAGATCCAGGGGCCCGTCCGGCACGTACGTGCGCGTCCGGCCCGGGGCCGGCACCGGCCGCGGCACCCCGGACGGCACCCCGACATGCCCGCCGCGCACGGTCGTACGCGTGGGCCGGGGGGTGAAGCGTCCTGCCACGATGGAAGTCCCGGGTGAGGCGGAGCGGGCCTGTGAGGGCCCGGTGAGAGTCCTACGAGCGTAGAGGCACCAGGGGTGCGGATGTGCCGCTCTCACCGCACCTCGATGAACATCCCCGCGTCCCGGTCCGGCCGCGGCCGTGGCTCCTCGGCGGGATGGCCGACGGCCACCGCCCCCATCGGGTCCCAGTCCTGCGGCAGTTCGAGCACCTCGCGCACCACGTCCCGGCAGAACATCGTCGAGGACACCCACGCCGACCCCAGCCGCTCGGCGGCCAGCGCGACGAGGAAGTTCTGCACCCCGGCCCCGGTCGCGACGACGAACATCTCCCGCTCGGCCCCGTCGCGACGCGGATCGCCGTAGTGGTGCGAGCCGTCCATCACGAGACACGGCACCACCAGGTACGGCGCGTTGCGCAGCACGTCCCCGCGCCTGACCCGCTTGGCGATCGACTCCTCGGTCTTGCCGTCGCGCCGCAGGTCCGCGACCCAGGCGTCCCGCATCGCGTCCAGCAGCCGCGTCCGCGACTCCTCGGACTCCAGCAGTACGAAACGCCACGGTGTGGTGTGGTGCGGCGCCGGCGCGGTCACGGCGGCGGCGACCGCGCGGCGCACCGCACCGGGGTCGACCGGCTCGTCCGTGAAGGCCCGCACGGTACGGCGCTGGGTCACCGCCTGGCGGATCGCCTCGGAGGTGCCGAGCCGGAACATGTCGTCGCGCGCGCCGCGCACCAGGGCGCCCGCCCCCTCGCCGTGCTCCTCGGCGACCACGTGCGCCAGCCCGCGCACCACCGCCACGGGCAGCCCGGCGGCCTTCCCCTTCACCAGGTCACCGGCCGCGGCGAGTTCGTCGGCGGTGGCGACGACCGTCGCGCTGAGCGGATTGCCGTACGCGTCCGTGCCGCCGCGCAGGTCGTCCAGGACGTGCACACCGGCGGCGCCGATCGCGACGTCGGTGAGTCCCGCGCGCCAGGGGCGCCCGAAGGTGTCGGTGACGAGGACGCCGACGTCGACGCCGAGCAGCTCGCGCAGCCCCTCACGGATCGTCCGGGCGGAGGCGTCGGGGTCCTCGGGCAGCAACAGCACCGTGCCGGCCGGGGTGTTGGAGGCGTCGACGCCGGCCGCGGCCATGATCAGGCCCTGCCGGTTCTCGACGATACGCAGGGCGCCGCGCCTGGCCACCACCCGGACGGTCTCGGCGTCGATGGCCGCCTCCCGGTCGGCGGCCCGGACGATCCGGCCCTCCGCCTTGGAGACGATCTTCGAGGTGACGAGCAGGACGTCACCGTCGGCGAGCCCCGGCTCGGCCGCGGCGATCAGCTTGGCGAGGTCGTCGCCCGCCGCCACCTCGGGCAGGCCGGGCACGGCCCACGCGCGGAAGCCGTCCGTGCTCACGAGACCCGCACCTCCTCGGCCAGCGCGAGTGCCGCCCGGGCCATCTCGGCGGTCGCGTCGAGGTCGCTCATCATCAGCGGTACGGCCCGGCAGCGGATCCCCGCCGACTCGATCCGCTCCACGGAGCCCGCGTCGACCATGTCGACGAGCCAGCCGTCCAGCAGTCCCGACCCGTAGTGCTCGGCCACCGCCGCCGCCGTGGACTCCACGCCCACCGCGGCGAGCACCTTGTCGGCCATGCCGCGCACCGGCGCGCCCCCGACGATGGGGGACAGGCCCACCACCGGCACCCCGGCCTCGGCGATCGCCTCGCGGATGCCGGGCACGGCGAGGATGGTGCCGACCGAGACGACGGGGTTGGACGGCGGGAAGAGGATCACGTCGGCCTCGGCGATCGCCTCCAGGACGCCGGGGGCCGGCTTCGCCTGCTCCGCGCCCACCGGCACGATCGCCTCCGCCGGGACCGAGGCCCGCAGCCGCACCCAGTACTCCTGGAAGTGGACCGCCTTGCGCTCGCCGTCGACCTCGACGGCCACATGGGTCTCCACGCGGTCGTCGGACATCGGGATCAGCCGGACGCCCGGCTGCCAGCGGTCGCAGAGCGCCTCGGTGACCGCGCTCAGCGGATAGCCGGCGCCGAGCATCTGGGTGCGCACGATGTGCGTGGCGAAGTCCCGGTCACCGAGCCCGAACCACTCCGGGCCCACGCCGTACGCCGCGAGCTCCTCCTTGACGTGGAAGGTCTCGTCGGCGCGGCCCCAGCCCTGCTCCTCGTTGATGCCGCCGCCGAGCGTGTACATCACCGTGTCGAGGTCCGGGCAGACCTTCAGCCCGAACAGGTGGATGTCGTCCCCGGTGTTGCCGATGACCGTGATGTCCGCGTCCGGCACGGCCCGCTTCAGACCGCGCAGGAAACGGGCACCGCCGATGCCGCCTGCCAGAACCACGATTCGCATGGCTCAAGTCTCGCAGGCGGGTACGACAACGCGTCAGGCGGTCACCGGACGCGGCTCGGTGCGCGCCTCGCAGTGCGGGGCGGTGTGCATCGGCATCTCGGTGAGGCCCGGGTAGTAGACGTGCAGGCTTATGGCCGGCTCCAGGGTGTCGTTGACGACCTCGTGCACATAGCCGGGTGCGAAGACCCGCTGGGCGCCGGCCGCCAACGTGCGCGTGCCCCGTTCGGTGCGCTCGGTCAGCTCGCCGTCCAGGACGGTCAGCACACCGAAGGAGCGGCCGTGGTCGTGCGGCCCGCTGCCCTGACCGGGGACCCAGGTCAGCAGCCAGACCTCGTAGCCGGGGCCGGTGCGCAGCCGGTGGTACCAGCGCGTGGTGGCGTCGTAGCGGACCAGGTGCTCCCACTCCGAGCGGTCGGCGGCGATCGCGCGGGCCAGGCCGACGAACTCGGCGACGGTGGCCGGGTGCTCGCGCGGCGGCTGAAGGAGGTGCTGGACCTCGAGGAGGTCACCGGCGATCTGGAGGTCGTTGTCGCTGTTCATGGGTGCGTGGTTCCTCAGTGAAAGAAGGTCAGAGGGAACGAGGAGCCGGGTCACGCGCGGTGACGCGGCCTTCAGCCGGAGCGGGTGGGGCTCAACAGCTGGAACAGCGACAGCAACAGCTACAGCGAGCGCGGGCAGCACCGTGGGACCCGGCGGTGCGGGTCGAGGTGAGTGCCAAGTTCGCGAGCATGCCCACAAGGACAGCGGTTCACACCGGCACTGTCAACTCGACACCGGTAGGTGGGACCGGTTTCACCTCATCCGGTTCATCTGAGAGGTGAAAGGTTTGTTCAGAAGGGTTCGGGGACACAAGGCGCTTCACCGGGCGCGCGGAACGGGAACGAAGTCCTGGGCGTCCTCCTTGGTACAGGTCCTGCGGGGGCGACAGCCCTCCCGGGCCCCGTCTGCTTGTCAAGGTTTATGGCGATTTGAACACTTTCCGCTAGGCCTTGGTTCCGCAGAGTGAATAAGGGGCCCAATAGCAGATCTCGGCTTGACTCGCCCGGAGCAGCACACTTGTAATTTCACTCGTGTCGTTCAGCCGAAATCGGTAACGGCCACCGCACGGGGACGCGAAACAGACGAGGGGCGCACATGACCGAGACGGTGCAGCAACTGCTGGTCGACGACGCGGACGAGGAACTCGGCTGGCAGGAGCGCGCGCTGTGCGCCCAGACCGACCCCGAGTCCTTCTTTCCCGAGAAGGGCGGCTCCACCCGCGAGGCCAAGAAGGTCTGCCTGTCGTGCGAGGTCCGCTCCGAGTGCCTCGAGTACGCCCTCGCCAACGACGAGCGGTTCGGCATCTGGGGCGGTCTGTCGGAGCGGGAGCGCCGCCGCCTGAAGAAGGCCGCCGTCTGAGACCGACGGCACGCGCACGCCGTCAGGACGTCGCGCGGGAAGCGCGGCAAGGCGTCGCACGCACATACGGGACTTACGGCCCGTCGCGGGTGGGTTGTCCACAGGCGGCGGGCCGTCGTCATGGGCAGCCGATAGTGTGGTCGCTCGTCCGAGACACCCCGCCCCCACACGGCACAGGTGTCCACCGCAGTCCACCGAACCGGGGCCCGTACCTCGATGTCCGTGCACAGCCACACGGCAGCCCACGACGCTGCCACTCCTGAGTTCCCGCGTCATGTGGTGACCGCGGTCCTCGTCTCCCACGACGGCGCCCGCTGGCTCCCCGAGGCGCTCGCCGGGCTGCTCGGCCAGGAGCGCCCCGTCCAGTTCGCCGTGGCCGCCGACACCGGCAGCGCCGACGACTCCGCGCGGCTGGTCACCGAGGCCCTCGGCCCCGACCGCGTCCTCCACCTCGCCCGCCGCACCGGCTTCGGCCAGGCCGTCGAGGAGGCCAACCGCAGCGCGCCCCTCCTGACCCCGGAGGAGCTGCCCTATCTGAAGCGGCCCAGCGGCTGGGACCCCGTCACGCGCACGTGGCGCGACGACGCCTACGACCTGCCGGAACTCCCGCACGGAGAGCCGGTGCAGTGGCTGTGGCTGCTGCACGACGACAGCGCCCCCGAACCCGACGCCCTGGCCCAGCTGCTGCGGGTCGTGGACAACGAGCTGGAGCTCGGCCGGGACGACGTCGCCGTCGTCGGCCCCAAGCTCCGCGGCTGGTACGACAAGCGGCAGCTCCTGGAGGTCGGCGTCACCATCGCCCACTCCGGCCGCCGCTGGACCGGCCTGGACCGCCGCGAACAGGACCAGGGCCAGCACGACCAGGTACGGCCCGTGCTCTCCGTCTCCACCGCCGGCATGCTCGTGCGCCGCGACGTCTTCGAGGAACTCGGCGGCTTCGACCGACGGCTGCCCCTGATGCGGGACGACGTCGACCTGTGCTGGCGCGCCCAGTCCGCCGGCCACCGCGTCCTCGTCGCCCCCGAGGCCGTCGTCCGGCACGCCGAGGCGGCCTCCCGCGAGCGCCGCGCCGTCGACTGCGTCGGCCGCACCGCCGCCTCCCCGCACAAGGTCGACAAGGCGGGCGCCGCCTACACCCTGCTCGTCAACAGCCGTACCGCCCTGCTGCCCTGGATCCTGGTGCGGCTCGTCGTCGGCACCGTGCTCAGGACGGTCGCCTACCTCGTCGGCAAGGTCCCCGGACAGGCCCTCGACGAGATCCGCGGTCTGCTCGGCACCCTGCTGCGGCCCGAGCGGATCATCGCCGGACGCCGCAGCCGCGGTACGCCGGTCGTCGACAAGGACGAGCTGCGGCCGCTGTTCCCGCCGCCCGGCGCGACCGTGCGGGCCACCGTCGAACAGGTCGCGGGCGACCTGTTCGGCAGCTCCGACCCCGAGGCCACCTCGGGCGCGGGGCGGCACGGCGGCGCGGTCGAGTCGGGACCCGGCGGCGACGACGCCGACTTCCTGGAGATCGAGCAGTTCGCACGCGTCAAGCGCATCGCCCGCAAGCCGGGACCGGTGCTCTTCCTGGTGCTGCTGCTCGTCTCGCTGGCCGCCTGCCGCGCGCTCCTCGGCGGCGGCGCGCTCGCGGGCGGCGCCCTGCTGCCCGCCCCGGCCGACTCCGGCGAGCTGTGGTCGCGCTACCTGGACTCCTGGCACGCGGTGGGCACCGGAGGCACCACCCCCGCCCCGCCGTACCTGGCGCTCGTCGCGATGCTCGCCTCCGTGCTGTTCGGCTCGACGGGCGTCGCGATCACCGTCCTCCTCGTCTGCTCGGTCCCCCTGGCCGGCGTCACCGCCTACTTCGCCTCCCGCCCGCTCGTCGAGTCCCGGCTCCTGCGCGCGTGGGCGGCCGTCGTGTACGCCTTCCTGCCCGCCGCCACCGGCGCGCTGGCCGGCGGCCGCCTCGGCACCGCCGTCCTCGCGATCCTGCTGCCGCTCATCGCCCGCGCGGGCGTCGCGGCCGCCGGCCTCACGAAGTCGCCCGACACGCGCGGCAGTTGGCGCGCCACCTGGGCCTACGCCCTGCTGCTGACGATCACCACCGCGTTCACGCCGATCGTGTGGCCCATCGCGCTGATCCTCGCCCTCGGCGTCCTGGCCGTGCGCCGCGCCGACATCGCCGCCTACGGCCCGCGCTTCCTGGCCCAGCTCGGCACGCCCCTGCTGATCCTCGCGCCCTGGTCGCTGACACTGCTGCCGTTCGGCTTCTTCGACGAGGCGGGCCTGGAGTACGGCTCGTCGGCGGCCTCCGCGACCGACCTGCTCGGCGCGAGCCCCGGCGGCCCCGGCACGGTCAGCGGCCTGATGCTGATCGGCGTCGTCCTGGCCGCGCTGGCCGCCCTGCTGCGCTCCGAGCGGCAGCCCGGCATCTGGGCGGCCTGGGCGGTCGCCCTGGTCGGCCTGGTCTTCGCGGTCCTGTCCAACGGCTCGACCTGGGCAGGCCCGGCGACCCTCGTCTACGGCCTCGCCCTGCTGGCCGCCGCCGTCCTGGGCGCGGACGGGGCACGCGCGCGGGTCGCCGAGCAGAGCTTCGGCTGGCGCCAGCCGGTCGCCGCGCTGATCGCCTTCGCCGCCGCCGCGGGCCCGCTGCTCATCGCCGCCGGCTGGATGCTGCGCGGCGCCGACGGCCCCCTGGAGCGGCGCGACCCGGTGCAGGTGCCCGCGTTCGTCGCCGAGGACGCGGGCAACAGCGACCGGGCCCGCACCCTCGTCCTCGACAGCGACTCCGCCGCCCACGTCGGCTACACCCTGGTCCGCGGTTCCGGCGTCCGCCTCGGCGACGCCGAACTCGCCGCCTCCGACGGGGAGAACGGCCGCCTGGACAAGGTCGTCGCCAACCTGGTCGCCGGCTCCGGCGCCGACCAGTCCGACGAGCTCGGCAAGTTCGCGGTGCGGTACGTGCTGATCCACAAGGGCGCCCCGCGCGAGGTGACCCGCGTCCTGGACGCCACCCCGGGCCTGACCCGGCTCAGCCAGCGGCACGGCAGCGCGCTGTGGCGCGTCGACCAGGACGTCGCCCGCGCCACCATCGTCTCCGGCTCCGGCACCCCGACACCGGTCGCCGCGGGCCCCGTCGACATCCACACCACGATCCCGGCCGGCGCCGACGGCCGCACCCTGCGCCTCGCCGACAGCGCGGCCGAGGGCTGGACGGCCACCCTGGACGGCAAGCCCCTCACCCCGACCACCGTCGACGGCTGGGCCCAGGGCTTCGAACTCCCCGCCTCCGGCGGCACCCTGGACGTCACCTACGACGACCCGATCACCCACACCGCCTGGCTGTGGGCCCAGGGCTTCCTCGCCCTCGTCCTCGTGGTCCTCGCCCTGCCGGGCCGCCGCCGCGACATCGACGACGACCTCCCCGAGGAGGAGCGGGCGATCCCCGCCCAGGCGACGGAGGGCGAGGGCCGCCGCGCCCGCCGCCTGCGCGCCCAGGCGGAGGCCGACGAGGCCCCCCAGGGCGACCGGCCCGACGCTCCCGACGCGCGGGAGACCCCGGTGCCGGTCCCGCAGCAGCAGTCCTACGGCGACTGGGAGCAGGCGAGCCACACGAACGCCGAGTACACCTCCTACGCCGGCGACCCGTACCAGCCCGCCCAGCAGTACCCGGCGGGCGGCTACGACCAGCAGGGCTACGCGGACCCGTACCAGGGCGGCCAGTACGACCCCTACGCCTACGGCGGCCAGGGACAGCAGCCGTCGTACGACCAGTACGGGCAGCCGTACGAGCAGGGTTACGACGCCACGTACGACCCGGCGCAGCCGCAGCAGCACGGCGAGCGTCCCGACGGGAGCCAGCAGTGAACCGCACCACCGTGTCCCTGATCGCCTGCGCGACCGCTCTCGCCGCCGTCACCGGGTTCGCCACGCTCACCGCGCCCGAGGCGTCCGGCCCGGACACCGCCAAGGCGGCAGCCGAGCTGCCCGTGGAGCGCACGAGCCTGCTCTGCCCGAGCCCGAGCATCTCCGACCTCGCCGAGACCTCGTACACGTCCTTCACACCCGTCACCCGGGGCGCGGGCAACGCCGGCAAGGCCGAACTCGCCGCCGCGGCACAGGACTCCGGGGACGGCGGGGACGCGAAGGACAAGGACGACAAGGGCGAGAAGGGCGGCAAGGGCGGCAAGAAGACCGCCAAGCCGGTCCTCACGCCCGAGAAGCCCGGCACCCCCGTCACCGGTGACACCTCCGGCGGTGACGCGCCCGCGCTCGTCGGCACCGCCACGGGAAGTCTCGCCCCCGGCTGGACCGTGCAGGAGACCACCGAGGTCGCCGCGGGCACCGGACGCGGCCTCCAGGGCGTCGCCTGCGCCCCGGCCGACACGGAGTTCTGGTTCCCCGGCGCCAGCACCGACGCGGACCGCACCGACTACGTCCACCTGACCAACCCCGACGACTCGGCGGCCGTCGTCGACGTCGAGCTGTACGGCAAGGAGGGCGCCCTGGCGGCCCCGGCCGGCGAGGACATCACCGTCCCGCCGCACTCCAGCGAGCCGATCCTGCTGTCCACGCTCGTCAGCGACCGGCAGACCAACCTCACCGTGCACGTCAACGTGCGCAGCGGACGGGTCGGGGCCGCCGTCCAGGCGCTCGACGACAAGATCGGCGGCGACTGGCTGGCCGCGGCCACGGACCCGGCGCCCAGCCTGGTCCTGCCGGGCATCCCCAAGGACGCGACCGACGTACGCCTGGTCGCCTTCACGCCCGGGGACGCGGACGCCGACCTGAAGGTGCGGCTCGCCTCCCCCTCCGGTCTGATCACGCCGGCCGGGAACGAGACGCTGCACGTCAAGGCGGGCATGACGACCGCCGTCGACCTGGGTGACGTCATGCGCGGGGAGGCCGGCTCGCTGGTGCTGACGCCGACCGACCAGTCCGTGCCGGTCGTCGCCGCGGTCCGGGTCACCCGCGGCAAGGGCGACAAGCAGGAGACCGCGTTCATCCCCGCCACGCACGCGATCGGCCGGCGCGCCACGGCCGCCGACAACAGCGCCAAGGGCGCCACGCTCTCCCTCGTCGCCCCCGGCCGCTCCGCACAGGTCAAGGTGACGGCGTCGGCGGGCAGCGACGGCGGCAAGGCGGTCTCCAGGACGTACACGATCAAGGGCGGCACCACACAGGACGTCGAACTGCCGGTCCCGAGCGGGCTGAAGGGCACGTTCGCGCTGACCGTCGAGCCGGTGTCGGGCGGTCCCGTCCACGCGGCACGGACCCTGGCGGCCACCGAGGACGGCGCCCCCGGCTTCACGGTGCAGACCCTGCCGGACGACCGCGGCATGGTCCGGGTGCCGGAGGCGGACCAGGACCTGTCGGTGCTGCTGAAGTAGCCGCTCAGTCCTCGCCGTAGCGCGGGTCGACCGTCTCCGGGGTCAGCCCCAGCAACTCGGCGACCTGCTCGACGACCACCTCGTGCACCAGGGCCGCGCGTTCCTCGCGGCCCTTGGTGCGGATCTCCACGGGACGGCGGTAGACGACCACGCGCGCGGGGCGGCCCTCGCGCGCGGCGACGGCGCCGCCCAGCGGGACCGCCTCGTCGTTCCAGGTCCGGCCGTCGGGGCTGCCCAGGTGCGGGACCTCCAGGACCAGGAAATCGATGTCGGCGAGCTGCGGCCACCGTCGTTCCAGGCGTTCCACGGAGTCCTGCACCAGGTCCGCGAACGCCTCGGCACGGCTCGCCGCGAGCGGGACCTGGGGTGGCGCGATCGGGCCGCGCATGCCCCGGCCGTGGCGATCACGTCGGCGGGGCCCGGGGCCGGCGGCACGGGGCGGTACGGGGTTGTCCATCACCGGTGAAGCGTAGTCCCCGGCGGGGCCGGGTGCCCGGGTCCACGCGGGGTGCGGGCGGTCTTCGGCCACCGCGCACGGCATGTCGCAGGATGACCATTCCAGCCAAGGTTGAACTCGATTCCATATCTCTCCGAGACCGTCGATCTCCCGTCAATTGACCTTGTTTGTACCGACTGGTGATCGGACCGGAGGCCGCCCGAGACCGCGGAACGCGGTGTCCATGCAGGTCAGCAAGGTGTGCCCAAGGGGGCGAGTGGGACGTTTCACGCCACGACACAGTGGAGTGACCTGAGAGAGAGTCGTCGCGGCCCGCTCAAGAGTGCGGTACCGTCCAACGTCGTGAGCCCTGTACGTCGCTGTTCGCGCACCGCTTGCGGCCGCCCCGCCGTCGCGACGCTGACGTACGTCTACGCCGACTCGACCGCGGTCCTCGGCCCGCTCGCCACCTACGCCGAACCCCACTGCTACGACCTGTGCGCCGAGCACTCCGAGCGCCTCACCGCCCCGCGCGGCTGGGAGGTCGTCCGCCTGCTCGACAGCTCGGCCCCCGCCCGTCCCAGCGGCGACGACCTCGAGGCGCTGGCCAACGCGGTCCGCGAGGCGGCCCGCCCGCAGGAGCGCGCCGCCCAGGCCGGCGGTCGCCGCTCGGCGGACCCGATGGAGGTCGCGCGCCGCGGCCATCTGCGGGTGCTGCGCTCACCGGACAACTGAGCCGGACCGACCGAGCGGCATCGAACGACCGGGTTCGCCGGGCCTCTTCGACTTCCTGTGTTCTTACGCATGCCAGGGTGCTGACCTGCCCAGGTGCCGAGCGCCGGGCGCCCGGCACGGACCGCCGGCGGGGGCGGGTAGTTTGGGGCGACCGACAGGACGTTGAGAAGGGTTAGGCCGTGGCCGCTGATCTGTCACAGCTCGTGAAGGCGTACGACGTGCGCGGTGTCGTACCCGACCAGTGGGACGAGACGCTGGCCGAGCTCTTCGGGGTCGCCTTCGTCCAGGTGACCGGCGCGAGCGCGATCGTGGTCGGCCACGACATGCGGCCCTCGTCCCCGGGTCTGTCGCGGGCCTTCGCGCGCGGGGCGGCCGCCCAGGGCGTCGACGTCACCGAGATCGGCCTGTGCTCCACCGACCAGCTGTACTACGCCTCCGGCGCCCTGGACCTGCCCGGCGCGATGTTCACGGCCTCGCACAACCCGGCCCAGTACAACGGCATCAAGATGTGCCGCGCGGGCGCCGCCCCGGTCGGCCAGGACACCGGCCTCGCCCAGATCCGCGAGCTGGCGGAGGGCTGGAGCGAGTCGGGCGGCCCGGCCCCGGCGGCGACGCGGGGCACGATCACCCGGCGGGACACCCTGGACGACTACGCGGCCCACCTGCGCTCCCTGGTCGACCTCACCGCCATCCGCCCCCTGAAGGTCGTCGTCGACGCGGGCAACGGCATGGGCGGCCACACCGTCCCCACGGTCCTCGCGGGCCTGCCCCTGGACGTCGTGCCGATGTACTTCGAACTGGACGGCACCTTCCCCAACCACGAGGCCAACCCCCTCGACCCCGCCAACCTCGTGGACCTCCAGAAGCGCGTCCGCGAGGAGGGCGCCGACCTCGGCATCGCCTTCGACGGCGACGCCGACCGCTGCTTCGTCGTCGACGCGCAGGGCGACCCGGTCTCCCCGTCCGCGATCACCGCGCTCGTCGCCGCGCGCGAGCTCGCCCGGCACGGCGGCGAAGGCGTGATCATCCACAACCTGATCACCTCCTGGTCCGTCCCAGAGGTCGTCCGCGAGAAGGGCGGCACACCCGTGCGCACGCGTGTGGGCCACTCCTTCATCAAGGCCGAGATGGCCAGGACCGGCGCGATCTTCGGCGGCGAGCACTCCGCGCACTACTACTTCAAGGACTTCTGGAACGCCGACACCGGCATGCTCGCCGCCCTCCACGTCCTCGCCGCCCTCGGTGGCCAGGAGGGGCCGTTGTCCGCCCTCGTCGCCGAGTACGACCGCTACACCGGCTCCGGCGAGATCAACTCCACGGTCGCGGACCAGAAGGGCCGCCTGGCGGCGATCCGCTCCGCGTACGAGGGCCGGCAGGACGTCACCCTCGACGAACTGGACGGCCTGACCGTCTCCGCCACCGACTGGTGGTTCAACGTCCGTCCGTCCAACACGGAGCCCCTGCTGCGCCTGAACGCGGAGGCGCGGGACGAGGCGACGATGGCGAAGGTACGGGACGAGGTGCTGGGGATCATCAGGGCCTGATGCGACCGGCGTGCGCCCTCGCCCCACCGCGCCCGCACACCCCACCGCGCCCCGCTCCGCCCCACCGCGCCCCGACCAACTCCCCACGCCCCCCGACCCCCCGCGCCCACCCCCTCACCGGCGGTACCCTGACCAGGCACATCCGCACACGCACGCACAGGCATCCGCACCGCCCCCGAAGGGACACCCCATGCCGCTCGAAGCCGGCCTCCTGGAGATCCTCGCCTGCCCGGCCTGTCACGCCCCGCTCAAGGAGCAGGACACCGAGCTGATCTGCACCAGCACGGACTGCGGCCTGGCCTACCCCGTCCGCGACGGCATCCCCGTCCTCCTCGTCGACGAGGCCCGCCGCCCCGCGTAAGCGGCACCGGCGACCCGGCTACGCACGACCCGACGCCACGGCACCGCCGAACCGGCACCACCGCGCCCCGGCGACCGCGAGACCCGCGTACCGACGACCCCGTCGAACCCAGGAGGCTTCCGCCCATGCTCGACGAATCGCTGCTCGACACCCCCGAGGCGCTCGCGGAGGCCGACCGCCGAGGCCTGCTCCGCGGCGCCGCCGAGGCGGGCGCCCGCGTCCGCACCGCGCTCCGGCACGCCGCCGAGGCCGGCGTCAACGACCTCAAGCCCGACGGCCGCCCGCGCGCGGTCCTCATCGCGGGCCCCGGCGCCGCCGCCACCCACGTCGCCGCCCTCCTCGGCACCCTCGCCGGCGCCGGCAGCCCCGTGACCCGCCTGGCGCCCACCGGCGTCGCCCCCGCGGCCGGCGCCCTGCGCTGGGAGCTGCCGGGCTGGACCGGCTCGGTCGACCTGCTCCTGATCGCCACCCCCGACGGCACCGAACCCGGTCTGTCCCTGCTCGCCGACCAGGCCTACCGGCGCGGCTGCGCGGTCGTCGCCGTGGCCCCCGCCGGGACCCCGCTCAGCGAGGCCGTCCAAGGCGCCCACGGCCTCTTCGTACCGCTGGCGACGGCCCCGTACGAGCAGCGGGAAGCCCTCGCCGCGTCCGCCCCCGGCGTGCTGTGGGCGCTGCTCACCCCGCTGCTCGCGATCCTCGACCGCACCGGTCTGCTGACCGCGCCGCCGGACGCCCTGGAGAAGGTCGCCGACCGCCTGGACCACATCGCCGAACGCTGCGGGCCGGCCATCGCCACCTACAGCAACCCCGCCAAGACCCTGGCCGCCGAACTCGCCGACGCGCTCCCGGTGGTCTGGACGGAGGGCGTCTCGGCGGGACCCGCGGGCCGTCGTTTCGCCGCCGCCCTCGCCGAGCTCGCCGGCCGCCCCGCGCTCGTCGCCGAGCTGCCCGAGGCGCTCGCCGCGCACAGCGCCCTGCTCGCCGGACCGCTGGCCGCCAGCGCCGATCCCGACGACTTCTTCCGCGACCGCGTGGAGGAGGCACCCGCGCTGCACGCGCGCGTGGTGCTGCTGCGCGACCGCCCCCTCGGCGGCCTCAGCGCCGCCCCCGCCGCCCGTGACCTGGCCCTGAGCCACGACACCCCCATCAGCGAGCTGGAACCGGAGGAGGGCGGCGAACTGGAGACCCTCGCGGAACTGATCGCCGTCACGGATTTCGCCGCTGTTTACCTGGCGCTCGCCTCCGGCGCCTGATCATGCTCGGGACGCTCTGACCGCCGTACAGAAAGAACCCCATGGACCGCCTCGACAACACGATCCGCCCCTACGCCTGGGGTTCCACCACGGCCATCCCCGAGCTGCTCGGCGTCGCCCCGAGCGGTGAGCCGCAGGCGGAGATGTGGATGGGCGCCCATCCCGGCGCCCCCTCGCGCACCGCGCGCGGGACGCTCGTCGAGGTCATCGAGGCCGATCCGGAAGGGGAGTTGGGCGCGCGGACCGTGGCCAGGTTCGGCCCCCGCCTGCCCTTCCTCCTCAAGGTCCTCGCCGCCGGGGCTCCCCTCTCCCTCCAGGTCCACCCCGACCTCGCCCAGGCGAAGGAGGGATACGCGGACGAGGAGCGCCGCGGGATCCCGATCGACGCCGGGCACCGCAACTACAAGGACGCCAACCACAAGCCCGAACTCATCTGCGCGCTCACCGAGTTCGACGGCCTGTGCGGCTTCCGCGCCCCGGACCAGACCGCCGACCTGCTCGCCGGCCTCGGCGTCGACTCCCTCAAGCCGTACGTCGATCTGCTGCACGCCCACCCCGAGGACGCGGCGCTGCGCGAGGTCCTGACGGCCGTACTCGGCGCGGACCGCGAGGAGATGGCCCGTACGGTCGGCGAGACCGCGGCCGCCTGTGCCCGCCTCGGCGGCGCGTACGCCCCGTACGCCGACATCGCCCACCACTACCCGGGCGACCCCGGCGTCATCGCCGCGATGCTCCTCAACCACGTCCGACTCCAGCCCGGCGAGGCCCTGTTCCTCGGCGCCGGCATCCCGCACGCCTACCTCAGCGGCCTCGGCGTCGAGATCATGGCCAACTCCGACAACGTCCTGCGCTGCGGTCTGACCCCCAAGCACGTCGACGTGCCCGAACTCCTGCGCGTCGTCCGCTTCGAGGCCGCCGACCCGGGGGTGCTGCGCCCCGAGGCGTCCCCGGACGGCGAGGAGGTCTACGAGACCCCCATCGACGAGTTCCGGCTGTCGCGGTACGTCCTGCCCGAGGGCGGAGCCGCCCACGACCTGACCCGCCCGACCCCGCAGATCCTGCTCTGCACGGCCGGTTCCGTCCGGGCCGGCGAACACCGGCTCGGCCCCGGTCAGTCGGTCTTCGTTCCCGCAGGTGAAAAGGCGGAGGTGACGGGTACCGGTACGGTCTTCCGCGCCGGCGTGATCGTATGACCGCACTTGTGGACAGCTGACGCGGCGGATGCGGCCAGGGCTGCAACAATGGCCCCCCGGCAAAGGCCGGGCAAAGCCCACGAGGGGCACCCGGGACAGCGTAGGGAAGGGACAACGCGAACTCATGAGCGCGTCAGGCGGAACCAAGGCGATCGTGGCGGCACTGGCCGCCAATCTCGCGATCGCGGCATCCAAGTTCGTGGCGTTCCTCTTCAGCGGCTCGTCGTCGATGCTCGCCGAGTCCGTCCACTCGCTCGCCGACTCCGGCAACCAGGGCCTGCTCCTGATCGGCGGCAAGAAGGCCCAGCGAGAGGCCACCCCGCAACACCCGTTCGGGTACGGCCGCGAGCGCTACATCTACGCCTTCCTCGTCTCCATCGTGCTCTTCTCGGTCGGCGGCATGTTCGCGATCTACGAGGGCTACGAGAAGATCAAGCACCCGCACGCGATCGAGCACTGGTACTGGCCGGTCGGCGTCCTCGTGTTCGCCATCATCGCCGAGAGCTTCTCTTTCCGGACGGCCATCAAGGAGTCCAACGGCCTGCGCGGCAAGCAGTCCTGGAGGGACTTCATCCGCCACGCCAAGGCGCCCGAGCTGCCCGTGGTGCTGCTGGAGGACTTCGGCGCGCTGGTCGGTCTGGTCCTCGCCCTCGGCGGCGTCGGCATCGCCCTCGCCACCGGCGACGGCGTCTGGGACGGCATCGGCACCCTCTGCATCGGCGTCCTGCTCATCGTCATCGCGATCGTCCTGGCCGCGGAGACCAAGTCCCTGCTGCTGGGCGAGGCCGCGGGTCTGGAGGCGGTCCGGAAGATCGAGGCCGCGATCGTCGACGGCGACACCGTCACCGGCGTCATCCACATGCGCACGCTCCACCTCGGCCCCGAGGAACTGCTGGTCGCCGCCAAGATCGCCGTCGAGCACGACGACACCGCGAGCGAGGTCGCGAACGCCATCAACGCCGCCGAGGCACGCATCCGCGAGGCCGTCCCGATCGCCCGCGTCATCTACCTCGAGCCCGACATCTACAGCCGCGCCGAGGCCGCCAAGGGCCCGGACCGCGAGGCCACGCCCGGGGGACCGGCACAGCACGACACCGCCGGACACTGATCCGCACACCACCGCCAGCCACGAAAGGGGCCCGCCGGAATCCCGGCGGGCCCCTTCGCCGTACGACACGCGTCCTCGTCCCGGGGCTCTGCCGCGTCGTTCAGCCCTGCAAGGCCCAGGGCGGCGGAGGCGGCACCGCGGCCCGCGCCTTCCGCCGTACGACCAGGGCGGCGATCCCGAGCCCGGCGGCGACCAGCACCAGCACCACGCCGATCATCATCGCCGCCCCGAGCGCCGTCGGCACCGTGTGGTCGTCGAGCACCCGGCCCCGGACCGCGGACGCCGGAAGCGTGCCGCCGTGGTCCTCGGGGAAGGCCCGCGAGTCACGAGCGTTGGCACGGTGGTCGCCCAGCACGAACAGCCGCCCCTCGGGGACCCGCACGTCGTAGGAGTCCGGGTAACCGCCGTGGGCGTCCCCGTCCTGCACGTACGGCTCCCGCAGCGGCTTCCCGTTCAGGGACAGCCGGGAGCCGGAGCCCTCCCCCGTGCAGCACACGACGCGGTCGCCGGCGACACCGACGACCCGCTCCATCACCAGCCCCTCGGAGCCGTACCGCTCGGGATCCGAGAACACCACCACGTCGCCGCGCCGCACCTCGCCCGCGTCGATCCGCTCGTACACGATCCGGTCGCCCGGCCCGTACGTCGGCGTCATGCTCTCGCTCGACACGACCGTCCCGCCGAACGCGTACCGCCCGTACCCGATCCCGCCCAGCACCGACAGCAGACCCACCAGCCCCACCACGACAGCCGCGATCCCCAGCCCCCGAGCCTTGCCCATCACCACTCCTTCGCCACGCGGACCACCTGCGGCGGAGAGAGTAGCGGCGGGGTGTGAACGGACGGTGCGGGTGTCGGGCCCTGGGGGCGTCGGAGCTGGGGTGCCAGAGCCTGGGGGTGCCCCAGACCCTGGGGTGTCGGGTCCTGCGGATACCGATCGCTGCGGGCCTCGGACCCTGGAGGTGTTGGCCCCTGCGGGCGTCGACCCATGCGGGTACCGGCCCTTGCGGGCGTCGACCCCTGCGGATACCGGCCCTGCGGGTACCGCCCTGCGGGCGTCGGACCCCCGGGGTGTCGGGCCCCGCGCGTACCGGCCCCCGCGGGTACCGGCCCCCGCGGGCCGTGCCCCGAAGGACACGCCCCGCAGGGTCCCGTCGGCCTACCGGATCTCGCCCAGCACCTCCAGGACCGCCCGCTCGTCCGAGGCCGCCGTCAGCCGCTCCCGGAACCCGGCGTCCATCAACTTCCGCGACAGCAGCGCCAGGATCCGCAGGTGCTCGTCACCCGCGGCCGCCTCCGGTACGGCGATCATGAACACCAGCCTGGCCCGGGTGCCGTCCAGCGAGCCCCACTCGATGCCCTCGGCGGACCGCGCGAACCCCACGACCGGCGCGGTCACCGCGTCCGTCTTGGCGTGCGGGATCGCGATCTCCTCACCGAGCCCGGTCGTCCCCTGCGCCTCACGCCGCAGCGCGGTCGCCACCAGCTCGTCCACATCCGCGACCTTGCCGCTGCGCGCCAGCAGCCCGGCCATCTCCCGGACGGCGGCCTCCTTGTCCCGCGCGTCAAGCTCGACCTTCACGGTCTCCTCGGTCAGATAACCGGAGAGGACCTCAGTCGGGTCGTCCTCGCCGCGGGGCGCCGCACCTTCGACGGCCACTGCCGCAGGCTCTCGTACGACCTTCTGCGCGACGGCGACGCCGGTACCCGTACCCGGCACCGCGCCCGCCCCGGTCGGCACCGCGCCCGCGCCCGTCCCGGCCGGCACCGGCTCAGGCCCGGCCGACGGCACGCCGGTGACCGTCTCCCCGCGTCGCTTCCGCTCGGCGAGGTCGACGAGGGCGACCGTCGTCAGCGCGGTCACCAGCGAACCGATCACCACGGCCACGAAGAACATCGGCACGCCGCTCACCGCGCCCAGCACCGCCACGATCGGTCCGCCGTGCGGGACCGCGTCCTCGACCCCGGCGACCCCGGCGATCGCGCCGGCCACCGCACCGCCCAGCATGTTGGCGGGGATGACCTGCGCGGGGCGCGCCGCCGCGAACGGGATCGCGCCCTCGGAGATGCCGAAGCAGCCCATGAAGAGCGAGGCGAGCCCGGTCTCGCGTTCCTGCTCGGTGTACAGCCGCTTCCGCACCAGCGTGGCGAGGCCCTGACCCAGCGGCATGACCGGGATCGCGGCCGCGCACATGCCCATGACCGTCTGGTTGCCGGTCGCGATGAGACCGGCCCCGAACAGGAACGCCGTCTTGTTGACCGGCCCGCCCATGTCGAACGCGATCATCAGTCCCAGGATCGCGCCGAGCAGGATCGCGCTGGTGCCGGTCATCCCGCTCAGCCAGTCGGTCAGGTGCTCGAACACCCAGGAGATGGGCCTGCCGATGACGTAGATGAAGAACAGTCCCAGCGCCGTGGTCGCCACGATCGGGATCACGATGATCGGCATGATCGGCTGTACGAACCTCGGGACCCTGACCTTCTTGATCCACAACACCAGGTACCCGGCGAGGAACCCGGTCACGATGGCGCCGATGAAGCCCGCGCCCGCCTCGGAGTCGTACAGCGAGCCGGTATTGGCTATCCAGCCACCGATCATGCCGGGCACGAGGGCGGGGCGGTCTCCGATGGCGTACGCGATGTATCCGGACAGGATCGGCACCATCAGCGTGAAGCCGATGACGCCGATGTTGTTCACATCCATCCAGAAGGAGTCCTTCGGGATGACCAGACCGCCGGAGGGGTCCGTGTGCCCGCCGAGCGAGAGCGAGATCGCGATCAGCAACCCGCCGACCACCACGAACGGGATCATGTAACTGACGCCGTTCATCAGCGCCTTGTAGGTGACGCCGCGTTCCTTGCCGGTGCCGGCCGACGGCCTCGGGGCCCCGCCGGACACGTGCACGGGCGCCGACCGCACCCGCTCGATCAGCTGCTCGGGATGGTGGATCCCCTCCGCCACCCCGACGGTCAGGACCCGCTTGCCCACGAAACGGCTCAGGTCCACATCCTTGTCGGCCGCGACGATGATGCCGTCAGCGGTGCTGACATCGTTGTCATCGAGGATGTTTTCGGCCCCGATGGAGCCCTGCGTCTCCACCTTCATGTCGATGCCGCGGCTCTCGGCGGCCTGCGCGAGTTTCTCCGCCGCCATGTACGTGTGCGCGATGCCGGTGGGGCAGGCGGTCACCGCGAGCAGCTTCAACCGCCGCTGCTCGTCACTGCCGTCGCCCGTGGGGGGAGGGTCGGCCGAACTGGTCACGTCGATCTCCTAACGCCGTTGTTCGCGCGGAACGCCGTCCCGGACGCCCCGCAAGACCGATCAGATGGTGCCGATTCACGGCGCCGATCCCCTGCATCCTGCAGCACGCGTTGCCGTGCTCAAAGGCTCGAACCTCCCGGATTGTCATGACCTGTTGGCTCCTGGGCCGGCGATCGTGGGTGTCCTGTTATCGATGTCATGCTCACAACGTCCTCCTCTCGTGACCGCCTCGTGCTCCGCTCGACGGGTTCGACGGTGGACTGGGGGCGCCCGGGCGTACCGGTGTAGCTTGGGACGGAGCCAGACGTCGCTGCTGATGGCGGTCGGGCGGTCCCGATGCGGACCGGCCGAGGGAGAGAGGGCCTCCGACGGACTGCGCTGCGCGCACGCGGGCATGCTGTGCCCTCTTCTCGGGCACCCCTGTGTCCGTCGCCGCGCAGACCAGCCCTACCCACTCGCCCCAACCCGGAGGAGCAGCTCCCCATGACGACTGTCGACAACCGACAGGACTTCAAGGTCGCCGATCTCTCCCTGGCCGAGTTCGGCCGCAAGGAGATCACCCTCGCCGAGCACGAGATGCCCGGCCTGATGGCGATCCGCAAGGAGTACGCGGAGGCGCAGCCGCTCGCCGGCGCCCGCGTCACCGGCTCCCTGCACATGACGGTGCAGACCGCCGTCCTCATCGAGACCCTGGTCGCCCTGGGCGCCGAGGTCCGCTGGGCCTCCTGCAACATCTTCTCCACCCAGGACCACGCGGCCGCCGCCATCGCCGTCGGCCCGAACGGCACGCCCGACAACCCCCAGGGCGTCCCGGTCTTCGCCTGGAAGGGCGAGACCCTGGAGGAGTACTGGTGGTGCACGGAGCAGGCGCTGACCTGGCCGAACACCCCCACCGGCGGCCCGAACATGATCCTCGACGACGGCGGTGACGCCACCCTCCTCGTCCACAAGGGCGTCGAGTACGAGAAGGACGGCAAGGTCCCCTCGGTCGACACCGCGGAGAACGAGGAGCACCGCGTCATCCTCGAGCTCCTCAACCGCACCATCACCAACGGCTCGCAGAAGTGGACCCAGCTCGCCTCGGAGATCCGCGGCGTGACCGAGGAGACCACGACCGGCGTCCACCGCCTCTACGAGATGCAGCGCGACGGCCTCCTGCTGTTCCCGGCGATCAACGTGAACGACGCCGTGACCAAGTCGAAGTTCGACAACAAGTACGGCTGCCGGCACTCCCTGATCGACGGCATCAACCGCGCCACCGACGTCCTCATCGGCGGCAAGACCGCGGTCGTCTGCGGTTACGGCGACGTCGGCAAGGGCTGTGCGGAGTCGCTGCGGGGCCAGGGTGCCCGGGTCATCGTCACCGAGATCGACCCGATCTGCGCCCTCCAGGCCGCGATGGACGGCTACCAGGTCACGACCCTGGACGAGGTCGTCGACAAGGCCGACATCTTCATCACGACGACCGGCAACAAGGACATCATCATGGCCTCGGACATGGCCAGGATGAAGCACCAGGCGATCGTCGGGAACATCGGTCACTTCGACAACGAGATCGACATGGCCGGCCTCGCGCAGATCCCCGGGATCGTCAAGGACGAGGTCAAGCCGCAGGTCCACACGTGGACCTTCCCCGACGGCAAGGTGATCATCGTGCTGTCGGAGGGGCGTCTGCTGAACCTGGGCAACGCCACCGGCCACCCGTCGTTCGTGATGTCCAACTCCTTCGCGGACCAGACGCTGGCCCAGATCGAGCTGTTCACCAAGCAGGCCGAGTACCCGATCGGCGTCTACACGCTGCCCAAGCACCTCGACGAGAAGGTCGCCCGGCTCCACCTCGACGCGCTCGGCGTGAAGCTCACGACACTGCGTCCCGAGCAGGCCTCGTACATCGGTGTCGACGTCGACGGCCCGTACAAGCCGGACCACTACCGCTACTGAGCAGTCGGCTCAGCACCCGCTGAGTACCGATCCCGCTGAGCAGTGATCCCGTGATGAGCGCGCCGGTGCGCTGACGCGCTCATCACCAGCAGGTCCTCCGAGGCAGGCCCCCGCACCCCCGTGCCGGGGGCCTGCCCCTTTGGCCGCCGCGACCCGACCAGTCCGCGCCGTCACACCCGGACCAGCCCCGTCAAGACCCAGGACCCCCATGCCCCGCGGCCGTTATTCGCTCCACGATCCGCACGATCACACCCCCCTCGCAGAAGAGCACTTCCACTGCGCCCCCGGACCTTCCGGCTGGCGCTACGTCGCCCAGCTGACCACCCCCGCGGGCGACCACTCCGGCTCCGTCGACCTCGCCCTCGACGAACTCGGCCGACCCATCCGCCTCGAACTGCACGCCACGAGCTGGCAGGTACGCGGAGCAGCCCTCGACGGGGTCACCTGGGTCCGCACGGATCCCACCGGGACTCACGCCACGGAAGGCAACGTCCGCGCCCACGCCTTCACCGGCACATCCCCCGCCTTCCTCATCGCCACCGCCCGTCTCCTACGCCTCACCCCTTCCGCGTCCGCCACCCGCGTACGACTCGTCGCCTTCACCGACCCGGTCCTCGCCCCGCGCACCGTGGACCAGTCCTGGGCACTGGTGAAAAGCGAAGCACACGCCACTGACAACGGCCCCCTGACCGTGGACGAATACCAGGTCACAGCCCTGGACACGGGCGAGCAGCACATCGTGCACATCGCCGGGGACGTGGTCCTCTCCGCCCCCGGCATCGAGCTGGAGGACCTCGAATCACCACCGTCCGCGTTCGCGTAGCGGAGGAGGAGAAGGCCCGGCCGCCCTACGGCTAGGCGGGGGGCGCGAATCCGGTGCCAGGACGCTCGGACGAAGGCAGACCCCGGGACGAGGCGGGCGCCGGTCTGGCGTCGGGAGAGGGCCCCTGGGACACGGGGTTTGAGCCGTGGACGCCGGCCTGAGCGGTCGGAGCCGTGACCGGCGGAACCGGCGGAACCGGCGGAACCGGCTGAGAGGGCCGTGCTCCATAGACCCCCGCCGCACCGACCCCAGGCTCCACCGCGGCAGTCGTCCCGCCCGCACCCGCCGAGCCACCGCTGAAGGACCGCCGAGCCTCTCGGACCTGGCGCTCCTGCACCACCGCCGCCAAATACGCCGCCGCCGGCACACCCTGCGGCGCCGGGGTGCCGGTACGCGCCGACAGATCAGAGGCGAGCCGCTCGGCCATCGCCCCGCCGACCTGCGGGTCGAGCTGCTGCATACGCCCGAGGTACTGCCGGATGGCGAGCCACAGACCATCCGGAACGGCCGACAGGTCCAGCGCGGAGAAACGCCCGGCCAGCCAAGGCGGCGGCGGAGGCAGGAACCCGGCGTGCGAGACCGGCACCCGTTCCCGTACGACCAGAGTCCCCGCGAACACGTCCCCGAGCCGCCGCCCTCGCGCCGACACAAGGGACGCGATACAGGCGACGACCCCGAAGGTCAGCAGGATCTCGATGACACCGATCCCGCCCCGCACCAGGGCGTGCCGGAACCGGATGGGCCCGCCGTCGTCCCGCACCACACGCAGCCCGCACGCCATCTTGCCGAGCGATCGACCGTGGCTGAGCGTCTCGACCGCGATGGGACCACCCACCAGGACCAGCACGAACGCCGCCAGAGACACCGCGAACTGCGCCGCCTCGTCCAGAGAGGCGGTGGAAGCCACCAGCGCGATGGTCACGAGCACATAGACGATCACACCCACCAGCAGATCGAGCAGCACGGCCAGCGCCCTGCTCGGCAGCCGCGCCGGACGCAGTTCCAGCGCCACCGCCTCGCCCGTCACCAGCTCACTCACGCCCGCCGCCCTTCCCCTGACCCGCCCTGAGATGGGCCAGTCTGCCAAGCTGAGGACGCATCGCGTCGCAGTACGACAAGCTGACCACCACGACGAGTCGCCGACGAACAGCCGAGGAGCAGCCGAACCGATGGACCTCGACGTCTTCGTCTCCGCTCACCGCGCGGAGTGGGATCGCCTCGACGCCCTGATCCGACGCCAGCGAAGGCTCACCGGTGCCGAGGCCGACGAACTCGTCGCTCTCTATCAACGTACGGCCACCCACCTCTCACTGATCCAGTCCAGCGCCCCCGACCCTCAGCTCACGGGCCGGCTCAGCCAGCTCGTGGCACGCGCGCGTAGTGCCGTGACAGGCACCCGCCGCCCCTCTTGGCGCGACGTCACCCACTTCCTCGCACACGGCTTCCCCGCGGCGGTCTACCGAGCGCGCCACTGGTGGGTCCCCACCGCCCTTCTCTCCACGGCGGTGGCAGTCGCCCTGGGCTGGTGGATCGGGACTCATCCGGAGGTACAGGCCACGATCGCCGCCCCCAGCGAGCTGCGCGAGCTCACGCGCCCCGGCGGTCAGTACGAGTCGTACTACTCGAGCCATCCCGCGGCCTCCTTCGCCGCGCAGGTCTGGACGAACAACGCCTGGGCCGCCGCGCAGTGCCTGATCCTCGGCGTCTTCCTGGGGCTCCCGGTGCTCTGGATCCTCTTCCAGAACATGCTCAACCTCGGCGTCGGCTTCGGTCTGATGTCCTCGGCCGGCCGCCTCGACACCTTCCTGGGCCTCGTCCTGCCCCACGGTCTGCTGGAGCTGACCGCGGTGTTCGTGGCCGCGGGAACCGGCATGCGCCTTGGCTGGACGGTCATAGACCCGGGGCCACGCACGCGACGAGCCGCCCTCGCGGAGGAAGGCCGAGCGGCGATAGGCATGGCGATCGGCCTCGCCCTGGTCCTCTTCGTGTCCGGCGCGATCGAAGGCTTCGTCACCCCTTCCGGCCTGCCCACCTGGGCCCGCATCACCATCGGAGTCGTCGCCGAACTCGCCTTCCTCACCTACGTCTACGTCCTCGGTGGACGAGCGGTTCGCGCCGGGCACACGGGCGACCTGGAGGCAGCCGAACGCAGCGCGGCTGTCCCCATGGCCGCCTGATGTGCATCCGGGGCTGCTGAGCTGCTACTGTCCTCTTCGCCCCACAGGAGCCGTTGACACGGTGCCAGCGGGGAGGTAGATTCGAACAGTTGCCTGGAACTGGATCTGATCCGGTCGGCGAGTGTGAGTGTCTGTCTGCTTCTCGAAACGTCGATTTCGAAGAAGCCCCTCCCGATGAAATCGGAAATGAGTGGCCGGTCAGTCCGGTCCGGAACTTCTGATAAAGTCGGAGTCGCCGGAAAGGGAAACGCGAGAGCGGGAACCTGGAAAGCACCGAGGAAATCGGAACCGGAAACGGTCTGATAGAGTCGGAAACGCAAGACCGAAGGGAAAAGCCCGGAGGAAAGCCCGAGAGGGTGAGTACAAAGGAAGCGTCCGTTCCTTGAGAACTCAACAGCGTGCCAAAAATCAACGCCAGATTTAGTTGATACCCCGTCTCCAGCCACTTGGCTGGGACGAGGTTCCTTTGAAAAAACACAGCGAGGACGCTGAGAACGATCATCTTATTCCGGTGGTTGTTCCGCTCTCGTGATGTGTGCACCCGATCACGGGTAAACATTCACGGAGAGTTTGATCCTGGCTCAGGACGAACGCTGGCGGCGTGCTTAACACATGCAAGTCGAACGATGAACCACTTCGGTGG